>CAZJFH010000042.1:0-42090 GCA_964545205.1 uncultured Rhodospirillaceae bacterium | reverse complement strand
CCGGTCTCCCAGCCGATCGCCTTGAGGATGCCGATCTCGCGCCGCTCCTCGGCGGTCAGGCCCGAGGCCTTGTCCCAGGCGAAGATCACGAAGGCCAGGATCGCGCCGGACAGCAGCACCAGGATCATGCCCTCGCGCCAATCGAACACCGCCTGGTAGGTGCGCAGGATGTCGTCGCGGGCGACCACCCGCGCGTCGGGCATGGCGCGGGTGATCTTGGCCGAGATGGTGCCGATCTCGTTGGGATTGCGCACCGCGACGACAAGGTCGGTGTATTCGTGCGGCTGGAAGGCGAAGAAGCTGCGGAAGTCCTGCTCCGAGACCAGGATCAGGTCGCCGGCCATCAGTTCCGTCTTGTCCGGCAGCACCTCGGCGACCGTGAACTTGTGCAGCTTGCCCTGTTCGGACAGGAAGAACAGCGCCAGGCCGGGATCGAGCTTGCGCAGCCGCGCCACGGCGCTGCCGACCACCGCGGTGCCCGGCGCGATCTCGCGGTCGCGCGGCACCATCAGCGTGTAGTTGGCCGACAGGCCGGGGTCGAAGTAGTAGCCCCACAGCCGGCCCTCGGCGCGGGCGATGCCGCGCACGCCGCGCAAGGTCTCCAGCCGCGCCGCGTCGACGGTGTCGTGGCGGCCGGCGCGCAGGCGCTGGACGATGATCTCGGGGCTCTGCGCCAGGACCACCGTCGCCTCGTGGCGCAGGGCGTGGCCGAGCAGCATCACCGAGGCCAGCGCGAAGACGATCAGCCCGTAGACGAAGACCAGGCCGAAATTCTTGCCCCGGCGGCGCAGCAGCGACGAGGCGGTGAAGTCGATCAGGCTGCGCTGGCGTTCAATCCACGTCTTCATCGGCGGTCCGGGCGAGGTTGCGGAAGTCCGGCGGCGGCCGGAACGAACCGCTGGGGAAGTGGTCCAGGGCCATCGGATGGTCCTGGAAGGCGGAATGCAGGTCGGCCTGCGAGGGGTGGCGGGTGTAGCGCGCCTCGGTGAACAGGGCGAAGTCGGTCAGTTGCAGCGCCGCCGTCAGCCGCGCACGCTCGCCGACGCCGCCGCCGCCGTCCGACAGCCGCGCGTCGACCGCGGTCAGCGCCGCCAGGACGACGCCGAGGGCGATGACGGCCAGGCTCTTGTCGCTACGGCGCAATGCGGATCCCTCCAGAGTCGGCCGATACCAGGACAATATTCCCGATCGTGTTCGGCTGCCTTGACAATCCTCAACTCATACCTTGCTGGTCGCTGACTATGGCATTAACAATATTTAATGGTGGCGAGCCACGGCAAATTGAGATTTGTCATTCTTGGAAACTTGTCGTCAAACTAGCCTCGGATAGTCCCGAGAGAGCGAGGAGCGTCCCATGAATCGACGTCAGTTCCTGTTGGCCGGCAGCACCATCGTCCCGGCGCTGGCCGTGGCGGGCGCCGCCCGCGCCGCCGAGGGCGACAACACGCCCATGCAGTTCATGCCGAAGACCCCGGCCGATCCCAATCCGCTCGACAACGAGTTCGAGAAGTACCCGAACTGCCCGCATTGCGGCATGGACCGCCGCAAGTGGCACCACAGCCGCCACCTGATCCACTATGCCGACGACCTCGCCGTCGGGACCTGCTCGCTGCATTGCGCCGCCGTCAATCTGGCGGTGAACCTCGACCGCGGCCCCAAGGCGATCTACGCCGCCGATTTCGGCGCCGACGCCGAGGTCAAGCCGCTGGTCAACGTCGATCAGGCCGTCTACCTGGTCGGCAGCAAGCTGCCGGGCACGATGACCGGCAAGAGCAAGATGGCCTTCGCCGACCGCGCCAAGGCCGAGGCGGCGCAGAAGGAGCAGGGCGGCGAGGTCGCCGGGTTCGACGGCGCGCTCGAGGCCGCCTATCTCAGCATGGCCGCCGACACCAAGATGATCCGCAAGCGCCGGGCCGAGCGCCGGGCCAAGATGCAGCAGAAGCACGGCCACTGACATGCTGTCGCGCCGGGCGTTCCTCCTGGCGGCCTCGGCCAGCGCGCTGGTCCTGACACGGGCCGCGCTGGCCGGGCGCGTCGACGTGCCGCCGCCGGGGCCCAAGGACAAGTGCCCCGTCTGCGGCATGTTCGTGGCGCCCTATCCGGAGTGGACGGCCACGGTGGTCCTCGCGGACGGCCGGGTCGACCATTTCGACGGCTGCAAGTGCCTGTTCAAGTACCTGCTGGGCGCCGAGCGGTTCGCGCCCGGCAGCAAGCCGGGCGAGGTCGTCACGGTGGCGGTCAAGGACTACTACGAACTGGCGATGATCGACGCCCGCCAGGCCAGCTTCGTCGTCGGCTCCGACGTGCTGGGCCCGATGGGCCACGAGCTGATTCCGCTGGAGACGCCGGCGGCGGCGGCGGACTTCGTCGCCGACCACGGCGGCCGCGGGCCGTTGCGCTTCGACGAGGTCACGGTGCCGTTGCTGCTGGCCTTGGATCGCGGCGAATTCCAATGAGCCGCCTGGCCGCCCTGGCGGTCGCGGCGCTGGTCGCGCTCGGGCTCGGCTTCGCCGGCCGCGGCATGATGCTGGGCGGCGGCCATTCCGAAGACGTCCGGCCGGCGATCGGCGGGCCGTTCACCCTGACCGCCCACGACGGCCGCACGGTGACCGACGCCGATTTCCGCGGCCGCTACATGCTGCTCTATTTGCTCTATTTCGGCTACACCTACTGTCCCGACATCTGCCCGATGGGGCTCGACGCCATGACGCGGGCGCTCGACGCGCTGCCGCCGGCGACGGCCGCCCGCATCAAGCCGATCCTGATCACCGTCGATCCCGAACGCGACACGCCGGAACGCCTGGCCGAATACGTCGCGCTGTTCCATCCCGACATGATCGGCCTGACCGGCACGCCCGAACAGATCCGGCAGGCGGCGCGGGCCTACCGGGTGTTCTACGCCAGGGCGGACGGCACCGACCTCTACGATCATTCCTCGGTGGTCTACCTGATGGGCCCCGACGGCGCCTACGTCGCCAGCTTCAACCACGCCACGCCGCCCGAGCGCATCGCGGCAAGCCTCGCCGAACAGGTGCGCTGAAGGCCGCTCGGACCCGGCGGGCTCAAGGCCCGCTGCGCCAGCGCCGCCCGACCTCGGCCTCGAGCGCGGCCAGCGAGGCGACCCGCACGTCCGGGCCGCGGAAGCTGGCGACGCCGTCCTCCTCGAAGGCCTTGATCAGCCGCGCCAGGGTCTCCGGCCGGATGCCCAGCGCGGCGGCGAGTTCGCGCCGGTTCAGCGGCAGGCGGATGGCGTAGCCGTCGCCGTCCCAGGCGTGGTGCTGTTCCAGCAGGAACCACGCCAGCCGCGCCCGCGCCGGCAACGCCGTGAGCTGGTAGATGCGCGAGCGCGCCCGGCTCAGCTGGCGGGAGAGATGGGCGATGTACCACTGGGTGAAGGGCTCGTCGCGGCCGATCAGCCGCGCCGCCGTCGCCTCCGGCAGGAACAGCGCCGCGACCTCGGTCAGCGCCTCGGCCTCGACGCCGGGGTCCTGGCCGGCCACCACGCATCCGGGGCCGGCCAGCGACAGCAGGACGGGACCGGCGTTGCCGCGCTTGCGCAAGGCCACCAGCCCTTCCTGGACGACGTGGATGCCGGCGTCGTGCGGCAGCCGTTCGCCGCGCGCGAAGCCGCGCTGCAGCCAATGCAGGCGCGGCAGCGCCTCGACAGGGTCGGCGGCGGCGGCGGCGGCGGGGAAGGCGGGGCGGAAGGCTATGGTCATCGCGGTTTCTCTCGGGAAGCACTGGCGCCAAGCATCGTCGTCGCCGCCGTCGCCGCCAATGACAATTGTCAAACCTGGAATGAACGCGAATCGCATTCGCGTCGCGACGTCGTCATGGCCTTTCTTCGTCGCGGCTGGAAATGTCAATGAGTTTCCGATCGGGGCGGCACTACGATTCCCTGGTCGGTCGACGGCGACCGTCGCATCCGAGGAGCGTGTGAGATGACGACCCGTTCGCTCGAATCCCTGTGCACGGGATGCCCGAAATTCGTGAGCGGCCGCGCTTGCGAGAACTGCAAGCTGTGCTTCGGCGCCACCTGCGCCTGCGTCGGCTTCGTGGCGATGCCGGCGATCGTTCTGGTCGGCGCGCTGGTGGCCGGGCTGGCGACGCTGGTCTGAGCCGGGCCGCCTCAGCCGTCGGCCGCGACGTCCTCGATGGCCTCGCGGTCGCAGCGGTAGCGGTTCGGCCCCAGTTCGGCGATCAGCCCCGAGCGCTTGAACTCGGCGACCGTGCGGCTGGCGTGCTCGGTGGTGATGCCCATCATCGAGCCCAGGTCCTCGCGCGAGAACAGCTGCACGGTGCCGTCCGGCTGGGCGAGATTCAGCAGCAGCCGCGCCATGCGCTGTTTGGCGCTGCCGGTCGACAGCTCGGTCAGCCAGTCGTCGGCCTGGCGCAGCGCGTCGTGCCAGCGCCGCACGAGCTGGCTGTGCAGCCGCGGCGTCTCGCGGCTGAGCTTGTCGACGATCTCGCGCGGAATGCGGCAGACCAGGACCGGCTGCAGGGCGATCGCGGTGTGCTCGTAGGCCTGCCCCAGCGTGACCTCGAGGCCGGCGGTGGCGCCGGCGCGCAGCAGCCGCACGATGCGCTGCGAGCCGTCGGGCAGGTACTGCACCAGCTTGACCAGGCCCGAGCGGATGGTGAACAGCGCGCGGCCGTCGTCGCCGGTGCGATACAGCACGGCTCCGGCGTCGTAGCGCAGCTCGTCGATCGGCAGATGGATGAGGTTGAAATCCGGTTCGGTCAGGTCGGCGAACAGCACCAGGTCGCGGATGCCGCAGTCCTGGCATTGCGCGGTCCCTTTCCACGCCGCTTCGATCTGGCTGCGCCGCATGGCCCTGGAACTCGACGAATGTAAGGGGTCGATCTGTAGCAGGCTCGGGCGTGGCCAACAATGCCAAATCGCCCGGACGGGCAGGCCGGAAGCCTGCCCCGCCGCGGCGGTGCGGCCTACTTGCTCTTGCGGGTCAGCACCCAGGCGAACAGGCCCAGGGTGATGCCGATGAGCATGACGAAGAATGCGAGGGCGATGTAAGCGTCCATGTCGAGCTGCATGTGGTCTCTCCCACCTGTGACGCTCCATGTTCGGGCGCCGCGCCGCCCGCCGCCATGACAATCCGCAACCCCTCCGGCATGCCCCCCGAGCGGGTAGGGGAAATCTCGGAACATTGACAATTCGCATTGTTGAATTAGGCGCCACTAATCTAACGGTGCCCCGTCCAAACGATCACAAAAGGGACGGAAGGGTGATGACAGGGGTGTTGCGCGCCGCGCGCCGCATGGGCCTTGGGGCTCTGGCGGCGGCCTTTCTGACGCCGGCCGCGGTCTTGGCCTCGACCGCGGATCACGGCAAGTTCGAGGCTCTGAACAGGGATTTCGCCTCGGGGCCCGAGGTCACCAAGGCCTGCCTCGACTGCCATACCGAGGCCGGCAAGCAGGTGATGCACTCGATCCACTGGAAGTGGGAGGGCGTCAACCCGAAGACCGGCAAGCCGGTCGGCAAGAAGATGACCATGAACAGCTTCTGCGGCTCGCTGCAGTCGAACGAGCCGCGCTGCACCTCGTGCCACGTCGGCTACGGCTGGACCGACAAGGGCTTCGACTTCACCAAGCAGGAGAACGTCGACTGCCTGGTCTGCCACGAGACCACCGGCACCTATGCGAAGCTGCCGGCCGGCGCCGGCCATCCGCAGTACGGGCCGATCACCAAGAAGGACGGCACCGTCGTGCCGGCGCCCTCGTTGAAGAAGATCGCCCAGAGCGTCGGCCCGACCCGGCTCGAGAACTGCGGCGCCTGCCACTTCAACGGCGGCGGCGGCGACGGCGTCAAGCACGGCGACCTCGACAGCTCGCTGCTGACCGCGTCGAAGCAGCTCGACGTCCACATGTCGAAGGACGGCGCCGACATGAGCTGCGCCACCTGTCACACCTTCAACGATCACATCCAGTCGGGCAGCCGCTACGCCACCGTGGCGAAGGACGAGCACGGCCTCGACCTGCCGCACGACGACGGCAACCGGGCGAGCTGCGAATCGTGCCACTCGGACGCGCCGCACGCCAAGCCGAAGCTCAACGACCACGTCGACCGCGTCGCCTGCCAGACCTGCCACATCCCCGAGTTCGCGCGCGGCGGCGTCGCCACCAAGATGTGGTGGGACTGGTCGACTGCCGGCAAGCGCGACCAGAACGGCAAGCCGCTGACGGTCAAGGACGAGCACGGCCACGTCGTCTACGCGGCGATCAAGGGCGACTTCGTCTACGGCGAGAACGTGCGGCCGGCCTACAGGTGGTTCGACGGCACCCTGCGGCAGGTCAACGCCGGCGACCCGATCGACGATTCCGGCGTGCTGCACCTGAACGCGCTCGAAGGCTCGGCCGACGATCCCAAGGCCCGCATCTGGCCCTTCAAGGAAATGCGGGGCAAGCAGCCCTATGACCCGGAGAACAAGACCCTGGCCGTCAACCACGTGTTCGGCAAGGACGACACCGCGTTCTGGACCCATCTCGACTACGAGAAGTCGCTGAAGGCCGGCATGGACTACGCGGGGCTGCCGTATTCCGGCAAGTTCGATTTCATCGAGACCCGCATGTACTGGCCGATCACCCACATGGTCGCGCCCAAGGAGCAGGCGGTGGCCTGCGGCGAGTGCCACACCCGGGCCGAGGACGGCCGCTTGGCCGACCTGCCCGGCTTCTACATGCCGGGCCGCGATTCGGCCAAGCTGCTCGACATGGCCGGCTTCGGCCTGCTCGGCCTGGCGGCCGCCGGCGTCGGCGGGCACGGGCTGATGCGCGCGGTGTTCTGGTTGCGGCGGAGGAAATGACGATGAAGATCAGGATCTACAAGCGCTTCGAGCGCTTCTGGCACTGGGCCCAGGCGGCGCTGGTGCTGACCTTGGCCGCCACCGGATTCGAAATCCACGGCACCTGGTCGCCGCTCGGCTTCGGCAAGGCGGTGCAGGTGCACACGATCGGCGCCTGGGCGCTGCTCGGACTGTGGGCCTTCGCCATCTTCTGGCACTTCACCACCGGCGAGTGGAGGAACTACGTGCCGACCACGCGCCAGCTCGCGGCGGTGGCGCGGTTCTACGCCGTCGGCATCTTCCGCGGCGAGCATCACCCCTACGAGAAGCGGCCGGGCGAGTCGAAGCTCAACCCGCTGCAGCGCGTCGCCTATCTCGGCCTCAAGCTGCTGATCAATCCCGCGATCATCGTCACCGGGCTGGCCTACCTGTTCTACAACGACCTGGCGGGCGCCAGCCTGGAGACCATCGCCGTGACCCACACCGCGGCGGCGTTCGCGATGGCGGCATTCGTCGTCGTCCACGTCTACCTGACCACCACCGGCCACACCGTCTTCGCCCACATCAAGGCGATGATCACCGGCTGGGAAGAGGTCGAGGACCGAGCCGCACACGCGCCGGCGGAATGACCGCCGGTCCGGCGCCGCGGCGGCTCCGGTGCCGCGGCGCCGACCACCCGGCCGGCGGTCACGCCGCCGGCCGGTGGCGCCGGAAGCGCGAATAGCAGTCGGGGCACCGCAACCGGCTATCGCGCCACACGGAAAAAATGTCTAATCTGTCCCTCTTTGCCAGGTGCGGGGGGATGCGGCGGCATGAACATTGCCGCGACGGGCGACAACGGCGGGATCAGCCAGAGCGGCCAGCGCTCCTATCCGCGCATCGAGATGCCGCTGGGGGTCGAGATCGGCGGGGTGCGCTACGAGGCCGCCGACTGGAGCCTGGGCGGCTTCGGTCTCGGCGAGCGGGCGCCGCCGGCCGCGCGCGGCGACATCCTCAAATGCCGCCTGCTGCTGCGCTTCGCCTGCTTCGACACCTCGATGGAGATCACCGCCAAGGTGGTGCGCGTCGTCGACGGCACCGGGCGCGGCTTCCAGTTCATCGACATGACCACCGAGCGGGCCGAGGTGCTCGGATACATCGTCGACAACCATCTCGCCGGCGAGCTGGTGGCGGTTCCCGATCTCGTCGCGCGGAGCGGCCCCGGCGAGATCGTCTTCAGCGACGCCGCCATGCGCCGGTTGCGCCTGGTGGCGGCCGGCCTGCGCTTCGCCGCGGTGCTCGCCGTGGCGATGGTCGTGATCGCCCTGGGCGGGCTGTCGCTCGCCGCGTCGTTCTTCACCGTGCGCTCGGAATACGCCGCCGTCGCCAGCGGCCGCACCGTCGCGCGGGCGCCGGAATCCGGCTTCGTGCAGGGACCGGCGCTGCCGATCGGCGTCGCGGTGCCCCGCGGCGCGCCGCTGTTCGAGATCGTGCCGCCGGTCAAGCCGCAGGCTCTGGCCGAGCTCGAGCACGAGATCGCCGTGCTCGAAAGCCGCCTCGCCCAGGAGGAGGACGCGCTGATCGACGTCGAGACCGCCTTCTATGCCTGGGAGGACCGGCTGAAGATGGACCTGGCGGCGGCGCGCCGGCGGGCGGCGCTGGCCCGGGCCGAGGTCGACGCGCACCGGCGGCTGCACGCGCGCCTGGCCGGGCTGGCCGCCGACGGCCAGGCCACCCGCAGCCGCGTCGACGAGGCCGAGGTGCGCCTGCGCACCGCCGAGCGCCAGCAGGCCGAGGTCTCGGCGCTGATCACGCGCATCGAGGAAGACCTGCGCCTGGCCGGCGCCGGGCTGTACATGGGCGACAACAATTCCGGCCGCGACACGCCGGGCGACCTGCGCCGCGCCATCCGCGTCACCCGGGCGGCGCTGGCCGGCAAGACGGCGGCGCTGGGCGCGCTGCAGGAGCGCTATCTGGTCCGCAGTCCGTGCGACTGCGTCGTCGAGGTGGCGCTGGGCAAGGCCGGCGAGTACGTCAGTCGCGGCGCCACCGTCTACGAGCTCGGCGAGGTCCGCGGCCGGGCCGCCGAGGTCGACGTGCTGGTTCCGGCCGAGCAGGTCGGGCTGCTGCGCGCCGGCATGGCCGCGGGCGTGCTGTTTCCCGACCGGCCCCAGGAACTGCAGGGCCGGATCGGCGCCTTGACCCTGAACCCGCAGAACACCGGCCGCGGCGGATTGCCCGACGAACTCAGGGCGTTCGGACGCTTCGCGCTGGCGACGGTGGCGCTCGACCCCGCCGCGGCGGCGCCGCCGACCGGAACCCCGGCGATCGTCACCATCCGGGTGCCGCTCGGCAACATGCTCTACCGCCTGACCGGCCTCGACTGGCTGCTGCCGACCGCGGAGGACACGCCGGATGCCGGCGCCGAGTAGGGAGGAGCGGGCGATCCTGGCCGCCTATCGCCGGCGCTCGGGGGCGAGGTCGGTGTGGCTCGGCTGGCTCGTCCTGGCCGCGATGGCCGCCGCGCTGGCCGGATCGCTGCCCGGCGCGGTGCTGGACTCGGGCGCCGTCGCCTTCTTCCTGATCATGGGGGCGATCGGGCTGTGGCGCTATTCGTGGGCGTCGGTGCATCTGGCGCGGGCGTTCTGGTACCGGCGCGTGGTGTTCCCGCGCATCCGCGCCGCCGCCGACGCCCTCGGCCGCATGCCGTCCCACCTGTACGTCGTCGTCACCAGCTTCCGGATGCCGGCCGCGGTCAACGCCGCCGTCTACGGCCGGCTCGCCGACGAGATCGCCGCCTGCGGCGTCGGCGCCACCATCGTCGCCTGCGTCACCGATCCGGCCGACCTGCTGGTGCTGCGCCGGGTGCTCGACCGCCGCGGCGGCGGCCGGCGGCTGCGGCTGCTGCCGGTCTACCAGAGCGGCAAGGGCAAGCGGCACGCGGTGGCGGCGGCGCTCGACATCGTGGCCGCCGAGGCGCCGCTGCCGGGCTCCCAGGTGGTGCTGATGGACGGCGACACGCTGCTCGGGCCGGACTGCCTGCGCCGGGCGGGCTCGGTGCTCGCCGCCCATGCCGACCTGGGTGCCGTGACCACCGAGAACGTTCCGCTGGTCGAGGGCCCGGCGCTGGAGCGCGAGTGGTACCGGCTGCGCATGGCCCAGCGCGACAACCTGATGTGCTCGGTCTCGCTGTCGCGCAAGCTGCTGGTGCTCACCGGGCGCCTGTCGATCTTTCGCGCCGAGCTGGCGGTGCGGCCCGAGTTCATCCTGGCGGTGCGCAGCGACGTCGTGCGGCACTGGCGCCTGGGCCGCATCGCGCTGCTCACCGGCGACGACAAGAGCACCTGGTTCGCCCTGCTGCGCGCCGGCTGGAACATGCTCTACGTGCCCGACGCGGTGGCGCATCCGCTCGAGCGCATGCCGCGCGGCGGGTTCCTGCCCGGCACCGTCGCGCTGATGAGCCGCTGGTACGGCAACATGGTCCGCGCCAACGGCCGCGCCGTGATGCTCGGGCCGCGGCGGACCGGGCTGTTCCTGTGGCTGTGCCTGGTCGACCAGCGCCTGTCGATGTGGACCACCCTGATCGGTCCGACCTTCGCCACCCTGGCCGCGCTGCTGCACAGCCCCGCCGTTCTGGTGGTCTACGGCCTGTGGGTGCTCGCCACCCGCAGCGGCTACTGCCTGCTGCTCGCCGCCAACACCGGCCGGCTGCATCCGCTGTTTCCGCTGCTGCTGTACTACACCCAGTTCGTCGGCTCGGCGGTGAAGGTGTTCATGAGCTTCCATCCCTACCGCCAGGAATGGACCCGCCAGGGCATCGCGGCCGGCGAGGAGAATGGCGGCCTGCGCCTGGTCAAGGGGCTGGCCTCCGGGGTCTACGGCCTGGTGATGCTGGTCGCCTTCGTGCTGCTGGTGGCGCATGTCGGCGACCTCGCCGGGATGGCGGCGGCCGGGGTCGGCGAGTGAGACGCCGGCTCGGGCATCACCCTTCGGCGCTCTTCTCCTCGTGGTACTCGTCGTCGATGTTGACGGCCCAGATCGGCGCCTTGTCGGTCGTGCCGGCGACGATGGCGTCGACCGCCAGCCTGGCGGTCAGCATCGAGTGGTCCTGGTTGTTGTAGCGGTGCATGCCGTTGCGGCCGACCGGCCACAGGTTGACGATGCCGTCGAGATGGCGGCGGATCAGGTCGAAACGGCCGTAGGCGCCGAAATAGGCCGGATAGGCCTTGGGCACCCGCACCACCTTCGAATCGAGCACGTCGGCGGCGTCGGCGAGGCCGATGATCTCCAGCTCGCGCATCGCCAGCGCCGCCATCTCGGCGTCGGGAAGCGACCACAGCGCGTCGCCCTCGGCGCAGAAGTACTCCAGCCCGACCCAGATCCGCGCCGGATCGGCGACCAGCGCCGGGCTCCAGTTGTTGAAGATCTGCAGCCGCCCGAGCTTGACCTCGCTCTCCTGGATGTAGATCCAGTTGTCGGGCGGCATGTTGTTGGCGGCCTGCGCGCGCGACTGCGGGTTGGGCCGCATCTTCGCCAGCAGCAGCCCGACGGTCAGGAAGTCGCGATAGGGCAGGTTGGCGGCGACCTCGGCGACCTCCGCCGGCGGCGGCGGCGTCAGGCCGTGGACCAGCTCGCTGACCGGCATCGTCGAGACGACGTGGTCGGCGTCGATCAGGCGTTCGGCGCCCGAGGCGTCGCGCACCCGGACGCGGGCGACGCGGTCGCCCTCGAGCTCCAGCCCCACCGCCCGATGGCCCATGTGCAGCTCGCCGCCGCCTTCGACCACCATGCGCGCGACCTCCTGCCAGAGCTGGCCGGGACCCAGCTTCGGATAGAGGAAACGGTCGATCAGGCTGGTCTTGACCGGCGCGTCCGGCGTCACGCGGATCAGCTTGCGCGCGGCGTGGGCGAGCGCGGCCGAGACGCTGAGGCCCTTGATGCGCTGCGCGCCCCATTCGGCGCTGATCCGGTCGCAGGGCACGCCCCAGACCTTCTCGGTGTAGTCCTTGAAGAAGGTCAGGTACAGGGCCTGGCCGAAGCGGTTGATCAGGAAATCCTCCAGCGAGCGCTCGGGCCGGCGCGGAAACAGCCGCGCCCAGGCATAGGACGCGCCGATCCTGGCCACCCGCGCCGGTCCCAGGTTGGCCAGCGTCGCCGCCGACAGCCGCACCGGGTAGTCGAAGAACTTCTTGAGGTAGTAGATCCGCGACAGCCGCCCGCGCTGCAGCATCACCTTGTCGGTCGCCGGCGGCGGCGCGTCGAGCGGCTGGACCGGCAGGATCTCGCGCCACCAGTTCATCACCCAGTCCGACTTCGAGAAGAAGCGGTGGCCGCCGATGTCCATGCGGTTGCCGTTGTGGACGATGGTCCGCGAGATGCCGCCGACGTCGTCGCCGGCTTCGAGCACGACCGGATGGTGGCCGCCGCGGCGGATCAGCTCCAGCGCGGCGGTCAGCCCGGCCGGGCCGCCGCCGATGATGACGACTACGGGTTTGCTCACGCGATCGGCTCCGTTGACACGCGACGCGAGGATAACCGAGCCGTCAGGGCGTGGCGAGCCCCCGCGCGGCCAGCGCCCGCCGCAGCAGCTCCGCCGGATGGACCGCGAGCCGGTCGGCGCCGTCCCTGATCTGGCAGCGGCAGCTCGTGCCGGCGGCGATCACCACCGCGTCCTCGGGCGCCGCACGCATTTGCGGCAGCACCGACTGCTCGCCGATCGCCATCGCGGTCTCGTAGTGCTCGGCCTCGTAGCCGAAGCTGCCGGCCATGCCGCAGCAGGTCGATTCGATGGTCTCGACCTCCAGGCCGGGGATCAGCCGCAGCACCCGCTCGGTGGCCGGCAGCAGGCCGAACGCCTTCTGGTGGCAGTGGCCGTGCAGGACCGCGCGGGTCCCCGGCAAGGCCGCCAGCGGCAGGTCGAGCCGGCCGGCCTGGTGCTCGGCGTCGAGCCATTCCTCGAGCAGCACCGCCCGCCGCGCCAGGTTGCGGGCCGGCCGGTCGTCGAGCAGCGCCGGCAGTTCGTCGCGGAAGGTCAGCAGGCACGACGGCTCCAGCCCGATCACCGGCACGCCCTCGGCGGTGAAGACACGCAGCGCCTCGGCGGTGCGGCGCAGCTCGGCGCGGGCGCGCTCGCCGTCGCCGGCGGCCAGCCAGGTGCGGCCGCAGCACAGCGGCCGGTTGCCGTCGAGCGCGCGCGGCAGGTGCACCCGCATGCCGGCGGCTTCGAGCACCGCCTTGGCGGCGCGCAGGGTGTCGGGCTCGAACCATCTGTTGGTGCAGTCGGCGAACAGCACGACGTCCTTGCCGTCGCCGACCGGAGCGCGGTCGGTGGTCTCGCGGAACGGATCGGGGTGCCAGCGCGGCAGCGGCCGGCGCGCGGCGAAACCGAGCAGCCGCTCCGACAGCCGGGCGAGGGCGGGGGCGCGGTCGCGCAGGTTCAGCAGCGCCCCGAACGGCGCCGCCCACGGCGCCCAGGCCGGCAGCCCGGCGAGCAGGCGCGCGCGCAGGTCGCGGCCCTTGCCGGCCTCGCGGCGCTGGTGCGCGACCTCGGCCTTCATCCGGGCCATGTCGACGCCGGTCGGGCATTCGCGGCGGCAGGCCTTGCACGACAGGCACAGCTCCAGCGTCGCCCACAGCGCGTCCGAGGTCAGCGCGCCGGCGCCGAGCTGGCCGGATAGCGCCAGCCGCAGCGCGTTGGCGCGGCCGCGGGTCAGGTGGCGCTCGTCGCCGGTGGCGCGGAAGCTCGGGCACATGACGCCGCCGGCCGGCTTGCGGCAGGCGCCGTTGTTGTTGCACATCTCGACGGCGCGGTCGAAGCCGCCCCAGTCCGACCAGTCGAACAGGGTCTCGGGCACCTCGGCGGCGTAGCCCGGCTTGAAGCGGAACAGCGCCCGGTCGTCCATCTTCGGCGGATCGACGATCTTGCCGGGGTTCATCA
Source organism: uncultured Rhodospirillaceae bacterium (assembly GCA_964545205.1). Lineage (GTDB taxonomy): Bacteria > Pseudomonadota > Alphaproteobacteria > Rhodospirillales > Magnetospirillaceae > CAZJFH01. Next base: position 28,374 of record CAZJFH010000042.1, on the reverse strand, counting down.
GGCCGGCCGGGTCGAACAGCCGCTTGACCTCGGCGAAGGACTCGACCAGGCGGTCGCCGAACATCGGCCGGTGGAACTCGCTGCGCACCAGCCCGTCGCCGTGCTCGCCGGAATGCGAGCCCTTGTATTCGCGCACCATGGCGAAGGCTTCCTCGGCGATGGCGCGCATCTTGGCGACGTCGGCGGGGTCCTTCATGTTGAGGATCGGGCGGACGTGCAGGCAGCCGACCGAGGCATGGGCGTACCAGGTGCCGGTGGTGCCGTGCCTTGCGAACACCTCGGTCAGCCGCGCGGTGTAGTCGGCCAGGTCCTCCAGGCGCACGGCGCAGTCCTCGATGAACGAGACCGGCTTTCCGTCGCCTTTCATCGACATCATGATGTTGAGGCCCTGCTTGCGCACCTCCCAGACCTGGGCCTGGAAGGCGGGATCGGTGGCCTCGACGACGGCGCCGGGAAAGCCCAGCTCGCCCATCAGCTCGACCAGCATGCGCAGGCGGCGCAGGTTGTCGGCGGCATCGTCGCCGGCGAACTCGACCAGCAGCAGCGCGTCGGGCTCGCCGCGCACGAAGCGCTCGACGACCGGGCGGAACTGCGCGATGTCGCGCGACAGCGCGATCATCGTGCTGTCGACCAGCTCGACCGCGGTCGGCCCCAGCGCGACGATGTGGCGGGTGTTGGCCATCGCCGCGTGGAAGCTGGGGAAATGGCAGACGCCCAGCACCTTGTGGCCGGGCAGCGGCTGCAGGTCGAGGGTCACCGAGCGGAAGAAGCCCAGCGTGCCCTCCGAGCCGACCAGCAGATGCGCCAGGTTGTGCCCGGCCGGGTCGATGCTGTCGAGGTTGTAGCCGCCGACCCGGCGCATCAGCTTGGGAAAGCGCGCCTCGATCTCGTCGGCGATGCCGGCATGCAGCCGGCGCAGGTTCTGGACCATCTCGGCCAGCCGCGCCGACTGGCCGTCGAGATTGGCCGGCACCCAGCCGAAGTCCAGCGCCGTGCCGTCGGGCAGCAGCGCGTCGATGGCGGCGACGTTGTCGCGCATGGTGCCGTAGCGCAGCGAGCGGGCGCCGCAGGAGTTGTTGCCGGCCATGCCGCCGATGGTGGCGCGGTTGCCGGTCGAGACGTCGACCGGAAAGAACAGCCCGTGCGGCCTGAGCTGCGCGTTGAGGCGGTCGAGCACCAGGCCGGGCTGGACGACGGCGCGGCGGTTCCCGGCGTCCAGCGCGACCATTCGGTTCATGTGCTTCGAGCAGTCGAGCACCAGCGCCTCGCCGACCGTCTGGCCGCACTGCGAGGTGCCGCCGCCGCGCGGCAGCAGCGGCACGCCCTCCTCGGCGGCGATGGCGATCGCGGCGGCGACGTCGTCGGCATCGCGCGGCACCACGACGCCGATCGGCTCGATCTGGTAGATCGAGGCGTCGGTGGCGTACTGGCCGCGCGAGACCGGATCGAACAGCACCTCGCCCTTCAGCGCCGCCGCCAGCCGCCGCGCCAGGCGCGGGTCGCCGTGGCGGATGGTCGGGCGCGGGGCTGCTGAGTCGGGCTGGTGCATGGCGGCATTATAGCGACCGCGGCGGGCGCGCGTCCCGCCCATTGGCGCTAGGACGATGGTCGAAGCCGAACCGGCTTGCCGCGACCGGGGCTTGGCGGCACCATTCGAGGGCAGTCACGGAGGAACACGATGCCGAGCGGCCGCCATTTTCTGCAGATCCCCGGGCCCACCAACGTCCCCGACCGCATCCTGCGGGCGATGGACCGGCCGACGATCGACCATCGCGGGCCCGACTTCGCCCGCCTCGGCGCCGAGGTGCTGGCCGGGATCAAGCGCGTCTTCCGCACCGAGAATCCGGTGGTGATCTTCCCGTCCTCCGGCACCGGCGCCTGGGAGGCGGCGATCGTCAACACGCTGTCGCCGGGCGACCGGGTGCTGATGTACGAGACCGGACAGTTCGCGACGCTGTGGCGCAACCTGGCGCGCCGCTTCGGCGTCGAGGTCGAGTTCCTGCCCGGCGACTGGCGCCACGGCGCCGACCCGGCGGCGATCCAGGAGCGCCTGCGCGCCGACCGCGAACGGGCGATCAAGGCGGTGATGGTGGTGCACAACGAGACCTCGACCGGGGTCGCCAGCCGCATTCCCGAAATCCGCGCCGCCATCGACCGCGCCGACCATCCGGCGCTGTTGATGGTCGACACCATCTCGTCGCTGGGCTCGATGGACTACCGGCACGACGACTGGGGCGTCGACGTCACGGTGTGCGGGTCGCAGAAGGGGCTGATGCTGCCGCCCGGCCTCGGCTTCAACGCGATCTCGGACAAGGCGCTGGCGGCGGCGCAGGCCAACGCGATGCCGCGCTCGTACTGGGACTGGCGCGAGATGCTCTCGCCCAACGCCTCGGGCTTCTTTCCCTACACGCCGGCCACCAACATGCTCTACGGCCTGCGCGAGGCGATCGCCATGCTCGAGGAGGAGGGCCTGGACAACGTGTTCGCCCGCCACGCCCGCCATGGCGAGGCGACGCGGCGCGCGGTGCGGGCCTGGGGGCTCGAGGTGCTGTGCGCCGAGCCGGCGGAATACTCGAATGCGCTGACGGCGGTGCTGCTGCCCGAGGGCCACGACGCCGACGCCCTGCGCCGGACGATCCTGGAGCGTTTCGACCTGTCGCTCGGCAACGGCCTCGGCAAGGTCGCCGGCAAGGTGTTCCGCATCGGCCATCTCGGCGACTTCAACGACCTGATGCTCACCGGCACGCTGTCGGGGGTCGAGATGGGCCTGCGCCTGGCCGGCGTGCCGCACGACCCCGGCGGCGTCGCGGCGGCGATGGACTATCTGGCCGACACCGCACGGTGAATCACGGCGCCGGTGCCGTCCAGGAACACCGGGCTGGTCCGGGTCGGCCGCCGGCATTCGGCGCAGCTCTCGCGTCGCAGCCGCACCGCCTCGGGCGGGTCGGAATGGTAGCGGGCGCGGACGTCGCGGCGTCCGCAGACGCACCAGACCTCGATCTCTTCGCAGGCCTGCATGAGTTGCCTCCCCCGCGCCGCCGGGGCGCGGTCACTGGTCCACCCTGCTCGATGTGGTGGGCCGGTGCCGCGCCTGCCGTGCGAATTGGGGGTAGAGAGCGGCGCTTCGGGACTACTGGGACCAGTCCGCGTCCCGTGAACTCCTCCTGGTGGTCCCATTCCTCGAAGGGCGACGGGGGCGATGCGCTAGGCCCGATCACGCGGATTTGAGCGAACAGCGCCGCCGCGTCCGTGTTGCGACGCAGAGGCACATTTCATCGGAGGACAGGATGGGTTGGAACATGGCGTCCATCAGCCTGGCCGCGTCGTTGGCGCTGGCCGGCCCCGCCGCCGCGGCCGAGACGGTGGTCGAGATGACCGCCGATCTCCGCTTCGTCCCGCAAACGGTGACGATCCAGGCCGGCGAGACGGTCGAATGGCGCAACGCGTCGCCGATGGCCCACACCGTCACCGCCGATCCGGCCAAGGCCGGCGACCCGGCCCATGTCGCGCTGCCCGAGGGCGCCCAGCCGTTCGATTCCGGTTTCGTCCAGCCGGGCGGCAGCTACCGGCACAGATTCGAGGTGCCGGGCACCTATCGCTATTTCTGCATCCCGCACGAGGCGGCCGGCATGGTCGGCACCGTCGAGGTGCGGTGATCGAGGGAGGGAACGATGATGAGATCCGTCGCACTCGCGCTGGTGCTGAGCGCCGCCACCTCGGCTTCGGCGCTGGCGCAGACCGACCAGGATTTCGCCAAGCGGCTCTGGGCGGCGCTCGAGCGCGAGCGCCTGGTCGGCGAGAACGCCACCAGGACCCATCCCTACGAGGGCACCGAGCCGCACGGCGCCATCCTCGAATACCTCGAGCGCGACGTGACGGTCGGCGAGCGCACCGCCCGGACCATCGTCAAGAGGAACTACGGCGGCGAGGGCGCCTCGGTCGACAAGATCTGGGCCGACGGCCGCGAATTCCTGGCCGCCGTGACGGTGATGTTCCAGCGCGAGCAGGGCTACGATCCCGCCAACCGGGACTGGTTCTGGGTCAAGTACGGCCCGGACGGCGCCGTCGAGGCGGCCGGCAAGGTCGACAGCTGCATCCAGTGCCACAAGGACGCGTCCGGCGGCGACTACATCTACAGCTACTGACTCCCCCCGAGTTGCGGCACACTGGCGCCGCCGGCCCACGGTCGGGCCGGCGCAGCCAGGGAGAACGCGACGTGGACGAAAAGCTGTTCGAAAAGGGCCTGAAGAACCGCCGCGAGGTGCTGGGCGCCGCCTATGTCGACAAGGCGCTGGCCGAGATGGACGACTTCAGCCGCCCGATCCAGGAACTGGTGACCCAGTACTGCTGGGGCGAGGTGTGGGGGCGGCCGGGGCTCGACCGCAAGGCGCGCTCGATGATCAACCTGGCGATGCTGACGGCGCTCAACCGACCGCACGAGATCAAGACCCATGTCCGCGGCGCGCTGAACAACGGCCTGAGCAAGGACGAGATCATGGAGGTCTTCCTGCAGACCGCGATCTATTGCGGCGTGCCGGCGGCGATCGACAGCTTCCGCATCGCCCGCCAGGTGTTCGAGGAAGAGGGGCTCTGAGCCGTCACTCCGCCGCCCGCGAGCCGGCCTGCAGGCCCCACAGCCGGGCGTAGAGGCCGGCCTTGTCGATCAGGGCGGCATGGGGGCCGTCCTCGACGATGCGGCCCTGGTCCATGACCACGATGCGCTCGAACCGGGCCAGCGTCGACAGCCGGTGGGCGATGGCGATCACCGTGCGGCCGGCGAACAGGGCGTCGAGGCTGTCCTGGACCAGCCGCTCGGTCTCGGAATCGAGGGCGCTGGTCGCCTCGTCGAGGATGACGATGGGCGCGTCGCGCAGCACGGCGCGCGCGATGGCGATGCGCTGGCGCTGGCCGCCGGACAGCACGACGCCGCGCTCGCCGGCGATGGTGTCGTAGCCGGCGGCATAGGCCTCGATGAAATCATGGGCATGGGCGGCGCGCGCCGCTTCGACGACCTCGGCGTCGCTGGCTTCGGGGCGGGCGAAGCGGATGTTGTCGCGCAGGGTCATGTTGAAGATCGCCGGCTCCTGCGGGATCACAGCGAAGCCGCGGCGGTAGGCGCGCGGATCGAGCCCGGTGACGTCGCGGCCGTCGACCAGCAGACGCCCGCGGCCCGGCGCGTAGAGCGCCAGCAGCAGCTTCAGCAAGGTCGACTTGCCGGCCCCCGACGGCCCGACCAGGCCGACGCGCTGGCCGGCCGGGATGCGCAGGCTCAGCCCGGTGACGACCGGATCGGCGCCGGCCTTGTAGGCGAAGTCGACGTCCTCCAGGACGATGTCGCCGCGGGCCGGCGTGAAGCGTTCGGCGCCCCCCTGCGACTCCGGCGCCTCGGCGGCGTCGCGGGCGTCGGCCAGCGTGTCGGTGAGGCGGCGGAAGCCGGAATAGGCCTCGACCACCGAGTTCAGCTCGTAGGCCAGCCATTCGAAACGCATCCAGGCGCCGACGGTGAACATCAGCACCAGGGTGAACGCCTCCAGCGGCATCGCGCCGGTGGTGGCGCGCTGCAGCGCCACCACGAAGATCGCCACCATCCAGAAGCCGGCGGTCAGGTTGAGCGCCATCCAGCGCAGGGCCTGGAACCGGAACAGCCGCCGGCCGGCGTCGTGGCCGGCCAGCTCGACGCCGCGGGCGCGCTGCAGGATCGGCTTCTCCAGGGTGAAGATCTTGATCGTCATCACCGACGACAGGAAGTCGTAGACGTTGGCGAACAGCTCCTCGACCGCGGCGTAGAAACGGTCGTAGCGCTTGCGCAGCCGCGGCAGCGTCGCCAGCGCGATGGCGACGTAGCTGGCGCCGAACAGCAGGTAGAGCACGTAGAAGATCGCGGGGACGTCGAGCGTGGCGATCGCCGCGCCCAGCGACACGAACAGGCCGACCTGGCTCAGCATCACCCAGAAGAACGCGTCGACCAGCGTCTTGAACGAGTCGCGGCCCTTGTTGATCTTCTGGCCCTTGGCGCCGCTGGCCATGTCCTCGTGCCAGGTGGTGTCCATGGCGATGATGCGGTCGAGCGCGTACATGCCCAGGCCGCGGGTCGCCAGGTCGACCATGGTGAGCTGCGCGAACAGCGCCGAGATCGAGAGCAGGAACGCTGCGAAGATCGCGAGATACGGCGCCGCGGTCCACATCGCGGCCGCGAAGTCCATCTCGCCGGCGGCGACGACGCCGACGAAATACGAGAAGAACAGCGGGATGGCGGCGGCGATGGTGTGGCGGGTCAGCATCAGCGCCGTCAGCGCCGCGAACACCGCGCGATAGGGCCTGAGGGCGAACCACATCCACGCCAGAAACCCGCGGCCGCGCGGCGCGCGGGCGGGATCGAGGGAACGCAGGCGGTGCGAATGGACTGTCGCGGTCATGCCCTGAGGCGGAGGAGCGCGGGTCTCCAGACCCGCATCCACAACTGAGCGGCCCGCCGCACGCGCGTCTGGAGACGCGCGTCCCTGCGACGTCAGCGGCGGCGCGGCGGCGGACGGCGGCCGGCGCCGGTGGGGCCGGAACCGGAATCCTTGTGACGGAAATTGATCCGACCCTTGGTCAGATCGTAGGGCGTCATCTCGACGGTGACGCGATCGCCGGTCAGGATGCGGATGCGGAACTTCTTCATCTTGCCCGACGTGTAGGTCATGATCTCGTGCCCGCTGTCGAGCTTGACGCGGAAACGGGAATCGGGGAGCACTTCGCTCACCACGCCTTCGAATTCGATCAGATCTTCCTTGGCCAACGCCAACTCCTTTGCCGTTGCAGACGAAGGGGCGGCAGAGCCGCCCCGACGGTGCCTACTCAGCGCGCAGATTCACCGCCGCCATTTTGCCGGTGCGGCCGCGCTCGAGCTCGTAGGAGAGCTTCTGGCCTTCGCGCAGATTGTCGAGGCCCGCGCGCTCGACCGCCGAGATGTGAACGAACACGTCCTGGGTGCCGTCGTCGGGCTGGATGAAGCCGTAACCCTTGGTCGGGTTGAACCATTTCACAGTGCCAGTGGACATGCATATCCTCCAAAGCCTGGCGTCGCCCCGTGCGAACATCGCAAGAGGCATCAAATCGCTGAGGGGGAAGTCCTTGTGGGCACCCGAACGGGGCCGCGCCGTCGGATAACCCAACAATTCGACGCCAACAAGATGGGGGCTGCGGCTGCCATAAGCAACCTACAATCCGGAAAATCGCCAACCGGCCGGCGGGATACCCGCTATTCAGGTCGGCGACTTCGTGCCGTTGGCCAGCGGCGGCTGGCGTCGGCGCAGGCCGCGGCGCAGCATCGCCGCCCAGGCTTCCTCGGCGGTGTCGACGATCTCGAAGTGGGTGAGCTCGTCGGCGCTGACCATGCCGTGGGCGACCAGGGCGTCGAAATTGACGATCTGGCTCCAGTAGTCGCGGTCGATCAGCACGATCGGCAGCGGCGACGCCTTGTTGGTGATGCGCAGGTTGAGGATCTCGAAGCACTCGTCGAGGGTGCCGAAGCCGCCGGGGAAGATCGCCAGGCCGTTGGCGCGCTTCGCCAGGTGGAACTTGCGCATGTGGAAGTAGTGGAAGTCGAAGGTCAGGTCGGGCGTGCTGTAGCGATTCGGCTCCTGCTCGTGCGGCAGCAGGATGTTGATGCCGATGCTCGGCGCGCCGGCCTCGTGGGCGCCGCGGTTGGCCGCCTCCATGATGCCCGGCCCGCCGCCCGAGCAGATCACGTTGTCGCGCATCCCGTTCTCGTCCGGTTCCATGGCGCCGCCGCGCTCCGAGACGATGCGGCCGAAGGTCCGGGCCTCCTCGTACCATCTCAGGCGCATGGCGTAGCGCTCGGCCTCGGCCTTCTCCCCGGGGCTGCGGGCGGCGGCCAGCGCGGCCTCGGCCTGCTCGGGCGAGGGCACGCGGGCGCTGCCGAACACGACGATGGTCGAGCGCACGCCCCAGGCGCGCAGATGCTCCTCGGATTTCTGGTATTCCAGCAGGAACCGCACGCCGCGCATCGAATCGCCGCGCAGGAACTCCTCGTCCTCGAAGGCCAGCAGATAGCTGCGCGACGGCGTGTAGGGCGTGTTCGGCATCGTTCGTTCCCGTCTGGCGGATGTCACCGGCTAAACGTAGTCACGATGCCGGGCGCTGTCAGCCGTCGGCGCGCAGCACGAACAGCCAGCCGGCCACCGGCTCGCGGCGCTCGCGGCGGGCGCTGACCGGCCGCAGCTCGACCACCGCCAGCCCGGCCGCCGCGGCGGCGGCGCGGATGTGCGATTCGGAATGGCCGAAGCGGCGGGTCGGTTTCAGCGCCACCTCGGCGTCGCCGTCGGCTTGCTCGGCGGTGGCGACGAACAGTCCGCCCGGCTTCAGGGCCACGGCGGCGGCGGCGAACAGCGGCGCCAGGTCGCCGAGATAGGCGACCGCGTCGGCGGCGACGGCGGCGTGCCAGCTCGCCGGCGAGGCGGCCAGCGCCGCGACCATGTCGCCGACCCGGACCGCGTCGTAGACGCCGCGGGCGCGGGCCTTGTCGGCCATGCGCGGCGACAGGTCGACGCCTTCCAGGTAGGCCGCCAGCGGCCGCAGCAGGCCGCCGGCCAGCCCGGTGCCGCAGCCGAGGTCGAGCACGCGGCCGAGCGGCGGCGCCGGCGCGGCGGCGGCCAGCGCCTCGGCGGCGACCAGATGGCCGCGATAGTCCAGCACCTCGACGAGATGGCTGTCGAAGCGCTCGGCGTATTGATCGAACAGGCCGCGGACGAAGGCGGCGGGCAGGGCGCGGCCCGGCCCGGCGGCGATGTCGGCCAGCAGCGCGGCGGCGCCGCAGCCGTCCTCGGGGTCGGCCGCCAGGCAGCGGCGCAGCAGGGCGGTCGCCTCGTCGCGGCGTTCGATGGCGAGGTGGGCGCGTGCCAGCGCCACCAGCCCCTCGCCGTCGTCGCCGACCGCGCGCCGGCGGCGCTGCAGCCACCAGATGGCGTCGGCGGCCTCGTCGCGGGCCAGCAACAGGCGGCCGGCGGCGAGCATGGCGTCGGCATCGCCGGCATGGCCCGCCTCGCGGTAGGAATCCAGCGCCGCCTCGCCGTCGCCCCGCGCCTCCTGCACCGCCCCGAGCCGCGTCAGCGTGCCGGCGTGGCCCGGACGCAGCGCCAGCAGCGCGTTCAGCGCCGCCGCGGCGTCGTCGAGCCGGCCGCAACGCGACAGCGCCTCGGCATGGGCGTGGGTCCAGGCGGCGCAGCCGATGTCGAGCGCGCGGGCGTGCTCGAAGGCGGTGGCGGCCTCGGCCGGGCGGTCGAGTTCGAGCAGCGTCTCGCCGCGGGCGGCGTGCGCCTCGGCCTCGTTCGGGCGCAGCCGCGCGGCGGCCTGGTAGCGGTCGAGCGCCGCCAGCGGCAGGCCGGCATCGCGCATCGCGTGGCCGGCCGCCATCGCCTCGGCGAAGGCGAGCGCCGCGCTGTCCTCTTCGGCCGGAAGCGGCGCGGCCGCGGGCGCGAGGTCGAAAACGTCGTGATCCATCGAACACGCCAATGATGTCGAGAGCGGCGCGGATGTAAGGCGTGCCGGCGGCAAAAGCAACAGGATTCGGATCAGGCCAGCAGGTCGTGGTGCTCGCGGTGGCGGCGAAGCCACAGCGAGGCGTAGCTGCAGGTCGGCCTGACCTTCAGATCGCGCTCGCGCACCAGCGCCATGACGCCGGCCATCAGCCGCCCGGCGGCGCCGGTGCCGCGCAGCGATGGCGGCGCCTCGACGTGGGGGATCACCAGGGTGTCGCCCTGGAGCCGGTAATCGGCGAAGCAGACCTGGCCGCTCTCCTCCAGCTCGAAACGGCTGCGGGCGGCGTTGTCGATCACGGGGTTGTCCATCGGCGGCACCGTTCGTTGTGGCGTCGTGCCGATGATGTGGGGCCGAGGGGGGCGCTGTCTAGCCGTCGAAGCGGGCGCCGGCGATGCGCAGCAGCGCGCAGACGCGGCCGCCCGGCGTCGACAAGGTGGCGTCGATCTGCGCCGCCAGCGCCTGCAGGATGCGGCTGCCGAGGCCGTTGGCGGCCTGCAGTTTCTCGCCGCCGCAGCCGCAGTCGATGCTGAGCTCCACCGCGCCGTCGTCGGCGCGGGCCAGCCGCACCACGAGCCGCTCGGAGTGGGCGAGTTCGAACGACACCAGCTCGTGGGCGATCAGCCCCAACGGGATGGCGGTGTCGAGATCGCAGCGGAGCGCCCCGGACTCGACGGCGATGGCCGCGGCGCGGCCGTCGCCGCTTTCGATGCTCTGGCACAGCCGGCGCAGGTGCTCGCCGCAGTCCACCCGGTGGAAGTCGGTGGACTGGTACAGGAGCTCGTGCAGGTGGCCCAGCGCGCCGATGCGGCGGCTGACCTCGGCCAGCCGGTGGCGGTCGTCGGCGTCGCGCATCTGGAAGGATTCGATCTGGATCAGGCTCGAGACCACCTGGAGGTTGTTGCGCACCCGGTGATGGATTTCGCGCAGCAGGCCCTCCTTCTCGGACAGCGACGCCTCCAGTCCGGCCTCGGCCTCCTTGAGGTCGGTGATGTCCAGCACCACGCCGTCCCAGACCACGGAGCCGTCGGCCTCGCGGCGCGGCAGGGCCACCGAGCGCACCCAGCACAGGCTGCCGTCCTCGGTGTTGGCGCGGCCCTCGTAATGGAACGAGCTCAGATCGGCGGCCGAGCGCGCCATCGCCTCCATCCAGCCGGCGCGGTCCTCGGGAACGAAGGCCAGGGCGCCCTGCTCGGGCGGCTTCCGGCGCACATGGTCGCTGCGCTTGATCTGGGGAAAGGCGTTCGTGCTGGGGCTGAGGTACGGATAGGACACCGTGCCGTCGCGATGCAGCACGCGGCGGTAGATGACGCCGGGGAAGTTGGCGGCGATGTCGGTCAGCCGGCGCTCGGCCGTCTGCTGCGCCTCGATCGCCGCCAGCCGCTTTTCGGCATTGCGGCGCCGCGCCGCGCCGCGCGCGATGCCGATGCCGGCCCATGCCGCCAGCAGGAAGGCGATGACGCCGCCGCCGGCGACCAGCATCATGGTGCGCCGCAACGGCTGCTCGACGACGGCGGCCGGAGCGCCGACCGCCACCGTCCAGCCGGTGCGGGCCGAGCGGGTGACCGCGGTGTAGGCGCGTTCGCCGTCCTTGGTGGTCGAAAAGAACAGATCGTTCTCGCCGCTGGCCAGGCCGGCGGTCAGCGACGGCGTCGCCGGCGTGCCGATCACCTCGTGGTCGTGGCCGCGGCTGCGCCCGGCGATGGTGCCGCCGGCGTCGAGCGCGGCGACGATCCACCCGGCCGGCGGCTGCTGCTGCATCAGCAGCCGGGTGAAGGCGCGGGCGCTGACGGCGGCGCCGACGACGCCGCGGACCCGCCCGTCCGCGGTGACGGGCACATAGATCGGCACATGCGGCTCTTCGAGCGCCGAGTCGGCCGGACGCACGCCGCCGATCGCCGGTTCGCCGGTCGCGGCGACCCGGGCCAGCAGCGCCTGGTCGACCTCGAGCTGGGGCAGCGGCCGCGGCCCGCGGATCTTGGCGACGCTGCCGTCGAGCCCGGCGCGGACCACCGCCAGCCACAGCGGCCGCATGCGGATCAGCCGTGCCGCCTGCTCGTCGAAGCCGTCACCCGTGCTGGTGGCGGCCAGCGCCTGCAGGGCCGCGATCTCCTCGCCGAGATGGGCGTCGACGGCGACCATGGCCGAGTGGGCGGTGCGCCGCATCATCGCGTTCAGCGCGCGCTCGATCTGGTTGCCGTACAGCCCGAACATCACCGCGGCGAAGACCAGAATCGGCACCGCCGCCGCCGCGCCCATCAGGAACAGCGGCAGCCAGCTGCGCCAGCCTTCGGCGGTGCGCCGGCGCCAGGCCGCGCCGGGGGAAAGAACCAAGCTCAGAACGTCCGGCACGGTGGCAGCGCACTCGGGAACATGCCGGGGGGCGCGGCCTCGTCGGGCGTGCCGCGCTCGATCCAGCGCATCGCCGCCTCGATCATCTCGAGCAGCCGCGCCGGGTCGTAGGGCTTCTTGAGCAGGCCCAGGGCGCCGACCGCCTGCGCCTGGCCGCGGTCGAGATGCCCGGTGACCAGAATCGACGGGGTGCCCCAGCAATCGCGGATCTCCCGTGCCGCGTCGGTGCCGTCGGTCCCCTCGGCCAGACGGACGTCGAGCAGCGCGATATCGGGCCGGTGGCGGTCGACCAGTTTCACCGCCTCGGGCGCCGTCTTGGCGATCGCGCAGACCTCATGGCCGGCTTCGCCAAGGAAAATCTGCATCCCGAGGGCAATGATCTGTTCGTCTTCCGCTATCACCAGCCTCGCCTTGCGAGACATCAGCACGACTCCCGGACAAACCACGGATAATTACCACCCAGGGCGTAATTCGGTGGTAGCGGCGAGTCTTGTCACAAAACGCCGAGCATGGCAAAAGCTACGTCATACCCCATTCGGGAAGGGATGGCATACTTACAAAGAGGTAGAAAATTACTTGAACGCGGCGCCCAGGCCGGGCCGCAGCGACATCAGCAGCCGCTCGCGGTCCGGCTCGGGGTAGGGCCGCGCCGGGACCACGCCCCAGACCGGCTTCGGCCAGGCCGGATCGCCGCGCCGGCGGGCGACCACGTGGACGTGGAGCTGGGCGACGACGTTGCCGAGGGCGGCGACGTTCATCTTGTCGGCGCCGGTCGCGTCCTGGAGGATGCGCGCCGCCGCCGCGGCCTCCTCGACCAGCCGCGCCCGGTCGCCGGAATCGAGCTCGTGGACCTCGCGGACGCCGGCGCGCTTGGGGACCAGGATCAGCCACGGATAGTTGGCGTCGTTCATCAGCAGCACCCGGCACAGCGGCCAGCGCAGCACCTCGACGGTGTCGGCGGCCAGGCGTTGGTCGAGCTCGAACATCTTCTCCTCCATCGGCGTGTCGGCAGACACTATCTTGCAGTCATGGCGTCCGCACCCGAATCCTGGCTGGTCAACACCCCCGAGGGCCTCTATTGCGTGCCCGGCGGTTTCCACGTCGACCCGGTGCGGCCGGTGGCGCGGGCGGTGGTCAGCCACGGCCATTCCGACCACGCCCGCGGCGGACACGGCAAGGTGCTGGCGACCGCGCCGACGCTGGCGATCATGGCCGAGCGCGGCGCCGCCGCCGCCGCCACCCAGGCGCTGCCCTACGGCGAGCCGCTGCGGGTCGGCGACGCGGTGGTCACGCTGGCGCCGGCCGGCCACGTCCTCGGCAGCGCCCAGGTGGTGATCGAGCACGACGGCTGCCGGGTCGTGTTCTCGGGCGACTACAAGCGGCGGCCCGACCCGACCTGCGTGCCGTTCGAGCCGGTGCCGTGCGACGTCTTCATCACCGAGGCGACCTTCGCCCTGCCGGTGTTCCGCCACCCCGACGACGGCGACGAGATCGCCCGGCTGCTGCATTCGGTGTCGGTGTTTCCCGAGCGCTGCCATCTGGTCGGGGTCTACAGTCTCGGCAAGTGCCAGCGCCTGATCGCCCTGCTGCGCCGCGCCGGCTGGCGGGCGCCGATCCACATCCACGGCGGCCTGGCGGCGATGTGCGCGCTGTACGAGCGCTTCGGCGTGGCGCTCGGCGAACTGCGCGACGTGATGGGCGCCACCAAGGACGAGATGCGCGGCGGCATCGTCTTGGCGCCGCCGTCCTGCCTCGGCGACCGCTGGGCGCGGCGGCTGCCCGATCCGGTGCCGTGCCTGGCCTCGGGCTGGATGCGGGTGCGGGCGCGGGCGCGCCAGCGCGGCGCGGCGCTGCCGCTGGTGATCTCGGACCACGCCGACTGGGACGAGCTGTGCCGGACCCTGGACGACGTCGGCGCGCCGCGGGTCTGGGTCACCCACGGCCGCGAGGAGGCGCTGGTGCATTTCGCCCGCACGCGCGGCATCGAGGCGCGGGCGCTGTTCCTGCACGGCTACGACGAGGACGAGGAGGCGGGGGCGTGAAGGCTTTCGCGGCGCTGCTCGATTCGGTGTCCTTCGCCGCGGGCCGCAACGACAAGCTGCGGCTGATCCAGGACTATTTCCGCCACGCCCCCGACCCCGACCGCGGCTACGCCCTGGCGGCGCTGACCGGGGCTCTGGACTTTCCCCACGCCAAGCCGGCGATGGTGCGGGACCTGGCGCTGAGCCGGGTCGACGACGTGCTGTTCGGCCTGTCCTGGGACTATGTCGGCGACCTCGCCGAGACGGTGGCGCTGGTCTGGCCGGCGCGGCCCGGGGCGGGGCCGGTGCCGGCGCTCGGCGCCGTGGTCGAGACCCTGCGCCTGGCCGGCCGCGACGCCGTGCCGGGCTTGCTGGAGGCCTGGCTCGACGCGCTCGACGCCACCGGCCGCTGGGCGCTGCTCAAGCTGATCACCGGCGAGCTCAGGGTCGGGGTCTCGGCGCGGCTCGCCAAGGCGGCGCTGGCCGAGTGGGGCGGCCTCGAGCTGACCGCGGTCGAGGAGGTGTGGCACGGCCTGCATCCGCCCTACGCCGCCCTGTTCGCCTGGGCCGAGGGCCGCGCCGGCCGGCCCGGCGTCGAGGAGACGGCGATGTTCCGGCCGTTCATGCTCGCCACCGCGCTGGACGAGTCGGAACTGGCGCGCATGGACCCCGCCGACTACGCCGCCGAATGGAAATGGGACGGCATCCGGGTCCAGCTCGGCTGCCGCGGCGGCGCGCGGCGGCTGTTCTCGCGCACCGGCGACGACGTCGGCGCCGCCTTCCCCGACCTGCTCGAGGTCGCCACCTTCGACGCCGTGCTCGACGGCGAGCTGCTGGTCCTGGACGCCGACGGCCGGCCGGCCGCCTTCAACGCCCTGCAGCAGCGCCTGAACCGCAAGACCGTCTCGGCGAAGCTGCTGCGCGAGCATCCGGCGCATGTGCGCGTCTACGACATGCTGCTGTGCGACGGCGACGACCTGCGGCCGCTGCCCTGGGCCGAGCGCCGCGCCCGGCTGGAAGCGTGGTTCGCCAAGGACCGGCCGCGCCTCGACCTGTCGCCGCTGATCGCCTTCGCCGGGTGGGACGAACTGGCCGAACTGCGCGCCGGCGCGCGCGCCGCCGGCGTCGAGGGGGTGATGCTCAAGCGGCGCGACGCGCCCTATCTGCCCGGCCGGCCCAAGGGGCCGTGGTTCAAGTGGAAGCGCGACCCGCTGACCGTCGACGCGGTGCTGATGTACGCGGCGCGCGGCAGCGGCAAGCGGTCGAGCTACTATTCCGACTACACGTTCGGCGCCTGGGACGGCGACGCGCTGGTGCCGGTCGGCAAGGCCTATTTCGGCTTCACCGACGAGGAACTGCTGGCGCTCGACCGCTGGATCCGCGGCAACACCGTCGGCCGCTTCGGACCCGTCCGCGAGGTCCGCCCCGGCCTGGTCGTCGAGCTGGCGTTCGATTCGGTCCACCGCTCGACCCGCCACCGCTCCGGCGTGGCGATGCGCTTCCCCCGCGTCCACCGCATCCGCTGGGACAAGCCGGCGGCGGAGGCCGACCGGCTGGAGGCGCTGGTGGCGCTGATCGAGGAGTGAGGCGGCAGGAACCGCCGGCGCGGTAGCGGCGTCAGACGGCGCGGGCGGGCCGGCCGCTGCGGGCGGCGGTCCGGGCGGCGACCGCCGCGCCGGTTCGCGGGAACAGGGCCAGGGGATGGCTGGCGCGGATTCCGAGCCGGACCCGATCGCCCGGGGACAGGTGCACCTCGTGATTGGTGCGCACCTTCACCAGCGCATCCTCTCCGCCCACCTCCAGGGCGACGCCGTACAGCCGGGTGCCGCCCTCGTAGCGGGCCCAGGCGATCGCCGCCGGCCCGCGCGCATCGGGATCGACGAGAACATCGTCCGGCCGCAGGAGCACGTCGACCGCGTCGCCGGCGGCGGCGCGGCCGTCGCCGAAGGCGCAGCCGATGGCGGTCTCGACCCGCTTGCCGTCATCCGCCACCACGCCGGGCAGGAACGAGGCCTCGCCCAGGAACTCGGCCACGAACCGGGTCGCGGGATCGCAGAAGCATTCCTCGGGCGGGGCGAGCTGTTCGAGATTGCCGGCGTTCATCACGCCGACGCGGTCGCCGACCGACAGCGCCTCGTCCTGGTCGTGGGTGACCCAGATGGCGGGAACCCCGGCCTCCTTCAGCGAGGCGCGGATCTCGAAGCGCAGGCTGTCCTTGAGCGAGGCGTCCAGGTTTGACAGCGGCTCGTCGAGCAGCACCAGCTTCGGCTCGTGGGCCAGGCAGCGGGCCAGGGCGACGCGCTGCTTCTGTCCGCCCGAAAGGGTGTTGGGCATGGCGTCGCGGTGGGCCTCCAGGCCCAGCCAGCGCAGCCAGTGATCGACCGGCGCCGCGCGACCCAGCCGGAAGCCGATGTTCTGGGCCACGGTCAGGTGCGGGAACAGGGCGAAATCCTGGAACACCAGGCCGATGTTGCGTTTCTCCGGCGGCACGAACGGATCGCTGACGCAGCGGCCGTCGATCAGCACCGCGCCGCCCGAGACCTTCTCCAGGCCCGCGACGACGCGCAAGGTGGTGCTCTTGCCGCAACCGGTCGGGCCGAGCAGGGTGACGATCTCGTCGCGGCCGACCCGCATGCCGAGATCGCGCACCGCGGCGACGCCGTCGTAATCGACCGTCAGGTTCCGGATCTCGAGCATCTATCTCATTCCCCTCGCCACTTCTCGCCGCGCAGCATGGCCACCACCGCGACGCCGGACACCGCCACCAACAGCGCCGCCGGCAACGCCCCGAGCCCGAAATGGCCGGCCTCGTAGACCCGCCACAGATAGGTGGCGAGGGTTTCGAAGCCGGTGGGCCGCAGCAGCAGCGTGGCCGGCAGCTCGCGCATCACTTCCAGGAACACCAGGGCGCCGCCGGCCAGGATGCCGGGAAGGGCCAGCGGCAGGGTGACGCGCCGGAACGCCTCCTGCGGGCCGGCGCCCAGGCTGCGCGCCGCCCCGACGACGTTGCCGCCGGCGCGGTCCAGCGTCGAGCGGGCGTTGCCCACCGCGAGCGGCAGGAAACGGATCACGTAGGCGAAGATCAGCAGCGCCAGCGTCTGATAGAGAAAGCCCGAAAACAGCCCCAGCACGACCAGCGCCGTGCCGAGGACGATGCCGGGAACGCCGAAGCCGACATAGGTCACGCGCTCCAGCACCCGGCCGAGGCGCCCGCGCGACGCCGTCACCGCGACCGGCAGGGCGGCGGCGACCGCGACGGCGGCGGCCAGCAGAGAGGCGTAGGTGGAGTTGACCACGTATTCCAGGCTGAAATCGCCCGCCCCCTCGCGCCACAGCCACAGGGCGAACAGGCCGACCGGCACCAGCACGGCGGTGCCGCTGACCACCAGGGCCGCGGCCATGCTCAACGCCTTGGCGCCGCGGCCCAGGGCCATGCGGAACGGCCGGCCGGGGGCCTCGCGCACCGCGCTGACCCGCGATTCCAGCCACAGGATCACCGCCACCAGCGCCAGCAGATACAGCGACAGCAGCGCCGCCCGGTCGAGGCCGAAGGCGTTGTATTCGACGAAGATCATGCGGGTGAAGGTGTCGACCCGCATGATCGCCGGCGTGCCGAAATCGGACACGGCGTAAAGGGCGGCCAGCAGCGCGCCGGCGGCGACCGCGTTCTTGACCCGCGGCAGCACCACCTGGGCCAGCGCCGCGTGCAGCGGCAGCCCCAGGGTGCGGGCGGCGTCGACGACGTTGCCGTCGAGGTTCCTGAGCGCCGCCCGGGTGGTCAGGAAGACCAGCGGATAGGTGTAGAGGGTCATCACCAGCGTCGCGCCCGCCAAGCCGTAGACGTTGGGCAAAGCGAGGCCGGTCAGGTCGTCGATCTCGCCGCCCGGGCCGAAGGCGGCGAAGAAGGCGAAGGCGCCGACATAGCTCGGAACCGCCAGGGGGGCGGCGAGCAGACCGGTCCAGAAGCTCCGGCCCGGCAGGTCGCCATAGGCGGTGACGAAGGCCAGCGGCACCCCGATCAGGATCGAGCCGGCGGCGGTGAGCACGGCCAGCAGCAGGCTGTTGAGGACGATGGCGCCGGTCCGGCTCGAGAACGCCGCATCCGCCCCGAAGGCGAGATAGGCCAGCACGCCGAACGGCAGCACGACGGCCGCCGCCACCAGCGCGCTCAGCACCAGCGGGACGGACAGCGACGGACCGGGTGAACGCGAGGCCTGCGCCGGGATCAAAGCACCCCCGTTTCCCGCAGCAGGTCGAGCGTGGGGCGCAAGTCCGCCAGCCGGGTCAGTTCCAGCTTCGGCGGGTGCAGCTCCGATTGCGGCGGAAGGCCCTGGGGCGTCTCGACGCCCTGCACGATCGGAATTTCGTACGCCTCGCGCGACAGCCAGGACTGGACTTCCCGCGACAGCAGATGGCGGATGAAATCGACCTGGAGATCCCCGTCCTTCAGCAACAGCAGGCCCGACGTGTTCATCAGGGAACCGGCGTCGTTGCGTGTGAAGGCGATGTCCACGGCGGCGTCCGGCTTCCCCTGCTTGAGACGCAACGTGTAATAATGATTCGCGAACGCAATGTCAACTTCACCGCGCTCCACCGCCATCACCGCGCCGAGCTCGCCGGCGTAGCCCGTCGCCCGCGGCTTCACGGCCTCGATCCAGGCGCGGGTCGCGTCGTCGCCCTCGAGGATGCGCATGGCGGTCAGGAACGACTGGAACGCGGCGTAGGCGGGCGCCCAGCCGACGCTCAGGTCGCCGTCCGCGAAGGCCATGATCGAGGTCGGCAGGGTGGCGGGGTCGATCCGGTTGGGGTTGTAGACCACGGTGCGGATGCGGCCGGTCAGCGGGATCAGTCCGGCAAACCGGAACCCCGGGTCCATCACGGCATGCAGGTTCCGCGGCACCGGCTTGGCCATGCCGCCGTCGATCACCACGCCCAGCGAGCCGGCGTCGATCGACCAGAACAGATCGGCGCGCGGGCCGCCGAGCATCTTTTCCTGCAACAGGGTGTTGGCGTGCGCCGCCGCCGGCGCCTGCCGGATCGCCAGTTCCAGATCGGGGTTGCGGTTGCGGATGGCGTCGATCACGGCGTCGTAGAGGCCGCCTTCGCCGGTGCCCATGTAGATCGTCAAGGCGCCCTGGAGCTTGGGCAGATCGTGCACGGATTCCGCGGCGGCCTGGGCGGCGAACGCCGGGGCGACGCCCCGGAGCGGACCCGCCGCCCCGAGGATCCCCAGCGCCGCGACGCCCTTGAAGAACGTCCGGCGCCTCATCTCAGAACACCTTCGACTTGCCGGCCTTCGCCTTCTCCAGCAGCGCCTCGGCCACGTGCAGCTTCTCCAGCATGGCGTCGACCTGCTTCTTGACCTCCGCGGCCGGAGCCCCCTTCGAGATCAGGCTGGGCAGCTTGCCGTTGAAGTCCTCCTCGAGGCTGGTGACCAGCTTGGGGTCCTGCTCGATGAGCGCGCCCTCGATGCCCTCGAAATGATTGAAGTAGGCGTCGGTGATCAGCTTCCTGGCGTCGTCGGCGTGGCCTTCCTGGTACTCGACCAGCACCTGCGCCAGACGGTCCTCGATGCTGTGGATCGGGTCGTCGCTGGCCACCGCCGCGCCTTCCGGGTTCTCGCGCAGATAGGCGGCGAGCTGCAGCCCGCCCCAGCCCTCGTGAACGGCGATCGAGGTCTGCCTGGCGGCCGCCGCGACCGCGTCGGCCGGCGCCTTCTGCTCGGCGGCCTCGCGCAGCGCGAAGATGCCCTCCCAGATCGGTCCGTAGAGCGGCATGGCGACGACCTCGATGGCGCCGTGGACGTCGACGTCCTCCCATACCGCGATCAGGCCCTCGACGTCGGCATCGTCGAACTTTCCGTTCTTCGCCTCCTGGACGAGGCCGTCCAGCGCCTTGTCCATGCGCTCGACGCCCTTGGCGTACTCGTCCATGTGCTGCCAGTAGGTCTTGACGTGTTCGCCGATGTCGCCGTTCGCCAGCGCCGTCGCCGGCAGCAGGGCGGCACCGAACGCGGCGGCGATCAAGGGGCGCTTGAAAGCCTGATAGGCAGATTTCATCGTTCTTTCCTCTCCTCGATGTCGACTTCTGAAAACGGGTGCGCCAGCAGTCCCGCCGAGGCGCAGACTACCTCAGCCCTGTTGCGAATGAAACGCATTTTCGTCGTCGGGCGACGAATTTTTGTCGGTGGGATTGAAAAGCGCAAGGGCCGGATCGCGCCGCGACCCGGCCGCTGTTCCCGTGGAGAGGGTTGGGAAGAGACCGACCGGCGCCGCTGTCAGTGGCGGGCCTTGGCGAGCAGGTCGACGACCTCCTCGTCGGTGGTCTGGCCGAAATCGTCGTAGTACAGGCCGACGGCGCGGAAATCCTCGGGCGCGTCGACGATCACCACCTCGTCGGCATCGGCGGCCAGGGCCTGCGCGGCTTCGGCCGGGGCCACCGGGACCGCGAGGACCAGCCGCTTCGGCCGGCGCTCGCGCAGCGCATGCAGCACCAGGCGCACCGTCGAGCCGGTGGCGATGCCGTCGTCGACGACGATCACCGTCTCGCCCTCGATCTTCGGCTGGGCGCGGTCGCCGATGTAGAGCCGGCGCTGGCGTTCGATCTCGGCGATCTGCCGCGCGGCCTCCGCCTCGACGTACTGGCGCGGCAGGTCGAGCATGCGCTCGGCCTCGGCATTGACCAGGATCCGCGGCTCTTCGCCGTCGACGACGGCCCCGACCGCGTATTCCGGCGCGCCGGGCGCGCCGATCTTGCGCACCAGCGCGACGTCGAGCGGCGCGTCCAGCGCCTCGGCGACGCGGTAGGCGACGGGGACGCCGCCGCGCGGCAGTCCCAGCACCACCGGGCGCTCGTCGCGCAGATGACCCAGCCGGTCGGCGAGCCGGCGGCCGGCGTCGTGGCGGTCGTGAAATCGCATCCTTCCTCCTCGATTCCCGCTCGCCGCCTAGGGCCGCCCCGGCGCGGCGAAATGGCGGGCGAACCAGTTGCCGGCCAGATCGATGACCTGGTCCAGCGTCCCGGGCTCCTCGAACAGGTGTCCGGCGCCGGGGACGATCGTCAGTTCCTTTTCGCAGCCGAGGCCGTCATAGGCCTCGCGGTTCATGTCGATCACCGGCCCGTCGAGGCTGCCGACGATCAGCAGCGTCGGCGCCCGCACCATGTCGAAGACCCGCGCCGCCATGTCGGGCCGGCCGCCGCGCGAGACGATGGCGCGGATGTCGCTGTCGGGCACCGCCGCCGCCGTCAGCGCCGCGGCGGCGCCGGTGCTGGCGCCGAAATAGCCGATCGGCAGGGCGGCGGTGTCCTCGTAGCTGCGCAGCCATTCGGTCGCGGTGACCAGCCGCGAGGCGAGCAGGCCGATGTCGAAGACGTTGCTGCGATAGGCCTCCTCGGCCGGGGTCAGCAGGTCGAACAGCAGGCTGGCGACGCCGGCCGCCGCGAGACCGGCGGCGACATGGTTGTTGCGGGGGCTGTCCTTGCCGCTGCCGCTGCCGTGCGCGAACACGGCGATGCCGCTGGCGCCGGCCGGCTTGCGCAGATAGCCGCTGCGCCGCAGCGGCGGCAGCTCGATCTCGCGGCGCTCGACGGTGGCGGTCATGGTCAGACACCGAACGGATAGGTGTCGGGCGCGCCGTGGGGACGCGCCGCGGGCAGCGGAGTCACCGCCTTCGTCTCCTCGAACCACACCCAGGCGTCGAACTGGCGCGGCAGGTCGGCCTCGAAATAGTGGCTCCAGCGCTCCGTCTCGGGGCGGTAGACGACGCCGATCGCCCGTTCGAGACGGCGCTGGCGCAGCATCTCGACCAGCTCGGGGTTGCGCGGCGACAGCTCGGTCAGGGCGCGGGGGACGCCGGCGCGACGGTACAGCCGCTCGTAGCTGTCGGGCAGCGCCGGCCGCACCTGCATCACCTGCATGTCGCCGCCCCAGTCGTGGGCGGCGGCGACGGTGCCGCGGTCGGTGCCGAAGCCGATCAGCGCCGCCTGGTCGCCGTAGGCCTGGCGGCAGAGCTGGCCGATGTTGAACTCGCCGGACTCGCCCATCTCGGTGGCGCCGGCGTCGCCGATATGCGAGTTGTGGGCCCAGACCACCGCCTTGGCCTCGGGGCCGCGCGCCGTCATCACCCGCTGCAGGGTCTCGAACATGTGGCGGTCGCGCAGGTTCCACGACTCGGCGGCGCCGTAATACATGGCGCGGTAGTATTTCTCGGCCGAGCGGATCAGCCGCGCGTTCTGGGCGGCGTCGAAGAACGCGGCGCCGTCGCGGCCGGCATAGTCCAGCCGCTTTTCCAGCAGATCGCCCAGCATGCGCGTGACCTCGGCCTCGCAGGGCGGCGCGCCGGCGACCATGGCCTGGTGGCCG
Organism: uncultured Rhodospirillaceae bacterium; assembly: GCA_964545205.1. GTDB lineage: Bacteria > Pseudomonadota > Alphaproteobacteria > Rhodospirillales > Magnetospirillaceae > CAZJFH01. The sequence goes on along the minus strand of CAZJFH010000042.1, from coordinate 6,099 downwards.
TAGGCGACCGGGTCGAGGCGCCACGGCGTCAGGCAGCCGTAGCGCTCGCGCGCCACGGCGGCGGCGGCCGGATCGACGCGGTCGAGATAGGCGAGCACCGCGGCGATCGAGGCGTCGAGGCTGTAGATGTCGAGCCCGCGCATCTCGGCGCGGCGGTCCGGCTCGATCGCCAGATTGTAGGCGCGCAGCCAGTCGACGAAGGCCATCGTCTCCTCGTTGCGCCACATCCATGTCGGGAAGCGGGCGAAGGCCTCCTCGGGCGCGGGCGGCCCGGCGCGGTCGCGCACGTGGTCGTCGAGGCGGGCGGCGTCGGGCCAGTCCGCCTCGATGGCGACGATGGTGAAGCCGTGGCGCTCGATCAGCCGGCGGGTGATGCGCTCGCGCGCCCGGTAGAACTCGGACGTGCCGTGGCTGGCCTCGCCGATCAGCACCACCCGCCGGTCGCCGAACCGGTCGAAGGCGGCGGCGAAATCGCGCTGGTCGGGCGCAGGCAACGGCTCCGCCGCGGCCCGGATCAGCGCCAGTTCCTCGTCGGTGCCGGAGCCGACGCCGCCGCGCAGGTCGTCGGGACGCTCTGCCGGATGAACCATGGGCTCCTCCTTGATCGGATCCATCTGCAACTGGGCACGGCGCTTCGCCGCTTCAGTCCGCCCGTAGCACTACCACCGGCGGGAAGCCCCGGGGGCGCGTCGATCGGCTTAGCGGCGAGCGAGCCGGTGGCACGCGTCTTCCATGGCCCGGCGGGGCTGCCAAGCTTCGCCTGATGGACCCATTCGCGAAAGGAGGCTGACATGGCCAAAAAGCCGCCCCGCACCCCGCCGGGCAATCCGCGGCACCCGCGCACCAGCGAGGGGGTCGTCCCGCAGACCGAGGGCGGCGCCCATCCGCGTGGGGTGCGCAGCAAGAACTACGAGCGCGAGGACCAGTCGCACGTGCCGCCGGACGAGCGCCTGGGCGATCCCGGCGGCAACATCTACGGCGCCGGCAAGCACTTCCGCGACGACCGCGCCGGCCCCGACGACCACCAGCGCAATCCCGGCATCGGGTCCTCGGCGGGCTCGTCCGGCGTGCCCGAGCGCGAGGCCGGGGTCGAGGATCGCGACTGGGACATCCGCCATCCGCCGAAATCCGATGAGGAGGCGCGCCGCGACAGGCGCGGCGACTGAGCTTCGCCGCGGCGGTGTCCGACGGGCCGGGCGCCGCCGCTCTGATCGAGTGAGGCGATCGCTGTGCCGGAAATTACCAATTGGACCGATCTCTCGCGCCGCCCTACATTCCGCTTCGTACACGATCACCAACCAACGAAGCGGAGAATCGCAGTGTCCCTCATCAATACCGAAATCAAGCCCTTCAAGGCCAAGGCTTTCAAGAACGGCAAGTTCCTCGACGTCTCCGACTCCGATCTCAAGGGCAAGTGGTCGGTGGTCTTCTTCTACCCGGCGGACTTCACCTTCGTCTGTCCGACCGAACTCGAGGACCTGGCCGAGAACTACGGCGAGTTCCAGCGGCTCGGGGTCGAGATCTACAGCGTGTCGACCGACACCCACTTCGCCCACAAGGCGTGGCACGACACCTCGGACGCGATCCGCAAGATCGAATACACCATGGTCGGCGACCCGACCGGCACGATCAGCCGCAACTTCGAGGTGATGATCGAGGAGGAGGGCGTGGCCGACCGCGGCACCTTCGTCATCGATCCCGACGGCAAGATCCAGATCGTCGAGATCAACGCCGGCGGGGTCGGCCGCGACGCCCGCGAGCTGCTGCGCAAGGTCAAGGCCGCCCAGTACGTCGCCGCCCATCCCGGCGAGGTCTGCCCGGCCAAGTGGAAGGAAGGCGAGAAGACCCTCGCCCCGTCGCTCGACCTGGTCGGCAAGATCTGAGGCCAACGCATCGGGACCCCCGCTCCGGCGGGGGTCCGTGCGGACCGCGAAACCATCGAAGAAGAAGGGGGCGCATCGCCATGCTGGACAGCGGCATCAAGGAACAGCTGAAGGCCTATTTCGCGAACATCACCCGGCCGGTCGAACTGATCGCCTCGCTCGGGGCCGACGCCAAGTCGGGCGAGCTGAAGGCGCTGCTCGAGGAGGTCGCGGCGCTCTCCGACGACATCGCCCTGCGCACCGACGGCGACGACGCCCGCCGGCCCTCGTTCGAAATCCGCCGCGCAGGCACCGATGTGGCGGTGCGCTTCGCCGGGCTGCCGATGGGCCACGAGTTCAACTCGCTGATCCTGGCGCTGCTGCAGGTCGGCGGCCATCCGTCGAAGGCCGGCCAGGACGTGATCGCCCAGATCGCCGCGCTGGAGGGCTCGTATCGCTTCGAGACCTACTATTCGCTGTCCTGCCAGAACTGCCCCGACGTCGTGCAGGCGCTCAACCTGATGAGCGTGATCAATCCCAACATCGAGCACGTCGCCATCGACGGCGCGCTGTTCCAGGACGAGGTCGCGGCGCGCCAGGTGATGGCGGTGCCGGCGGTGTTCCTGAACGGCGAACCCTTCGCCCAGGGCCGCATGGGCCTGGAGCAGATCGTCGCCAAGCTGGACACCGGCGCCGCCGCCCGCGCCGCCGAGCAGATCAAGGCCAAGGACGCCTTCGACGTGCTGGTGGTCGGCGGCGGCCCGGCCGGCGCCTCGGCGGCGATCTACGCCGCCCGCAAGGGCATCCGCACCGGCGTCGTCGCCGAGCGTTTCGGCGGCCAGGTGCTCGACACGATGGCGATCGAGAACTTCATCTCGGTGCCGCACACCGAGGGCCCCAAGCTGGCCGCGGCGCTGGAGCAGCATGTCAAGGACTATGACGTCGACATCATGAACCTGCAGCGCGCCGAGGCGCTGGTGCCGGCCGCCGCGCCCGGCGGGTTGATCGAGGTGCGCCTCGCCGGCGGCGCCGCGCTGAAGGCGCGCAGCGTCGTCCTGTCGACCGGTGCGCGCTGGCGCCAGATGAACGTGCCCGGCGAGCAGGAGTACCGCAACAAGGGCGTCGCCTACTGCCCGCACTGCGACGGCCCGCTGTTCAAGGGCAAGCGCGTGGCGGTGATCGGCGGCGGCAATTCCGGCGTCGAGGCGGCGATCGATCTGGCCGGCATCGTCGCCCACGTCACCCTGATCGAGTTCGACTCCCGCTTGCGCGCCGACGCGGTGCTGCAGGACAAGCTGCGCAGCCTGCCCAACGTCACGGTGATCACCTCCGGCCGGACGACGGAGGTGCTGGGCGACGGCGCCAAGGTCACCGGCCTGACCTACGAGGACCGCGACGGCGGCGACATCCGCCGCATCGACCTCGACGGCGTCTTCGTCCAGATCGGCCTGGTGCCGAACACCGAATGGCTGAAGGGCGCGGTGGCGCTCAGCCCGCGCGGCGAGATCGAGGTCGACGCCCGCGGCCAGACCTCGGTGCCCGGCGTGTTCGCCGCCGGCGACGCGACGACGGTGCCCTACAAGCAGATCGTCATCGCCATGGGCGAGGGCTCGAAGGCGGCGCTGTCGGCCTTCGACCACCTGATCCGCCTGCCGGCCGCGGTCGCCGCCGCCGCCTGAGCCCCGGCGCGCGGGACGCCCTCATGGCCCCCGGATCGCCACGCGCCCTCGGCGGTGGCGGCCGGGGGTCTCGCGATTCCGGGGCGGCCCGCGCGCCGACCGGGGGTGTCAGGCGATTTTACATATGACCTGCGGCGAGGCTGCGTCGGTTCCGCAAGTCCTTGATCCCGCGCCCCTTAGGCCGAATGGCATGTGGCTTGCGACCGTGGGGGACGGAGAGATCAAGGCAATGGAGGAAGCACGATGCTCCGAACAACTCTGGCAGGTGTCAGCCTTGCCGCGCTGATGACGGTGCCGGCTGTCGCCGCGCCGGTCGACCTGACCTTCGCCGGCAACTTCAGCCAGGACGACGACGTCCTGGTGTTCGACTTCAACCTGGCGGAGGAGCGCGAGATCACCGTCTTCTCCTCGAGCTGGCAGTCGCCCGAGAATGGCGGCTTCGACCCGATCCTGTCGCTGTGGACCGCCGACGGCGAGCTCATCGAGTCCCAGGACGACGGCGAGCAGGAAGGGTCGAGGGAGGTCAACGGCATCACCTACGACTTCGGCGTCTGGGACACGTTCTTCACCCAGACCCTGGCCGCGGGCGACTACCTGATCGCCATCACCCAGTACGACAACTTCCCCGACGGCGACTCGCTGGCCGAAGGCTTCGAGCGCGGCGGCAACGCCAACTTCACCTTCGACGAGGATTTCGGCGGCGCCACCCAGGCGATGTTCAACGGCGTCTGGGACGACGAGGATCCGCGCACCAGCTTCTGGCGCTTCCACCTGCTGAACGTCGACGAGGCCGAGGTCGTCGAGCCGCCGCCGAGCAACGACATCCCCGAGCCGGCGGGCATCGCCCTGCTGGGCTTCGGTCTCGGCGGTCTGGCGCTGGCGCGCCGCCGCCGCCGGTCCTGACGGGCCTTCGGCTAGGCGCGGGGGCGGTCGGGCGGACCGCCCCCTCCACGCCGCCCGGGTTTGCCAGCCGGGCCGCGAAGCGCCATATTCCGGGGATCGCCCACGCACCCCCGGAGCCGCCCATGACCGCCGAGACCTTCCGAAGCCCCGATCCCCGACTGGTCGCCGACCTGACCGCGATCTGCGGCGCCGAGCGGGTGTCGACCGCGCGGGCCGTGCGCGAGCAGCACGGCCGCGACGAATCCTATCATCCGATCCGGCCGCCGGACGTCGTCGTCTTCGCCCGGTCGACCGAGGAGGTCGCGGCGGTGGTCAAGCTCTGCGCGGCGCGCGACGTGCCGGTCGTGCCATTCGGCACCGGCACCTCGCTGGAAGGCCACGTGCAGGCGCTGCGGGGCGGCGTGTCGATCGACCTGTCGCAGATGAACCGCATCGTGGCGGTGCACGCCGAGGACATGGACGCCACCGTCCAGGCCGGCGTCACCCGCAAGCAGCTCAACGAGCATCTGCGCGACACCGGCCTGTTCTTCCCGATCGATCCCGGCGCCGACGCCTCGCTGGGCGGCATGGCGGCGACGCGGGCCTCGGGCACCAACGCCGTGCGCTACGGCACGATGCGCGAGAACGTGCTGGCGATGACCGTGGTGCTGGCCGACGGCCGGGTGATCCGCACCGCGCGGCGCGCGCGAAAGTCGGCCGCCGGCTACGACCTGACGCGGCTGTTCGTCGGCTCCGAGGGCACGCTGGGGGTGATCACCGAGCTGACGGTCAAGCTCTACGGCATCCCCGAGGCGATCTCCTCGGCGGTGTGCTCGTTCGAATCGCTGGAAGGCGCCGTCGACACGGTGATCCAGACCATCCAGGCCGGCGTGCCGGTGGCGCGCATCGAGCTGCTCGACGAAGTCCAGATGGCGGCGATCAACCGCTATTCGAAGCTCGACTACCCCGAGCGGCCGACGCTGTTCTTCGAGTTCCACGGCTCGGAGGCCGGCGTGCGCGAGCAGGCCGAGACGGTCGAGGCGCTGTCGGCCGAGCACGGCGGCGGCGAGTTCCGCTGGGCGACGGTGGCCGAGGAGCGCACCAGGCTGTGGCAGGCCCGCCACGACGCCTATTACGCGGCGCTCGGCATCGATCCCGGCAAGCGCGCCTGGACCACCGACGTCTGCGTGCCGATCTCGGCCCTGGCCGAGACCATCCTGCAGACCAAGGCCGACATCGCCGCCAGCCGCCTGAAGGGCGCCATCGTCGGCCATGTCGGCGACGGCAACTTCCACACTGTCCTGCTCGTCGACCCCGCCGAGCCCGCCGACCTGGAAGAAGCCGCCGCCCTGTCGGCGCGCATGGTCGAACGCGCCCTGGCCGCCGACGGCACCTGTACCGGCGAACACGGCGTCGGCCAGGGCAAGATGAAATACCTCGAGGCCGAACACGGCGAGGCCGTCGACGTGATGCGCACCATCAAGCAGGCGCTCGATCCGCAGGGGCTGATGAACCCGGGGAAGATGGTGAAGGGGTAGGGGGTGGGCGCGGTTTCGGCTCGGCATTGTAAAGGCCGCGACCAGCACCAGCGAATGGTTGAGACGATGCTCTGGAGGAGTTATCGTAGCTAAATGCCTCTGGAAGGGGCCGATAACTCGGAATTATCAGCGTCGATG
>CAZJFH010000041.1:0-44554 GCA_964545205.1 uncultured Rhodospirillaceae bacterium | reverse complement strand
CGACGCCGAGGCCGGTGAAGCCGTATTCGGTGATCGGCGTGTCGATCACCCGCTTCGGCCCGAACTCGTCGAGCAGGCCCTGGCTGACCTTGTAGGCGCCCTGGTACTGGCCGACCTCCTCGCCCATCAGGAAGACGTCGGCGTCGGCGCGCATCTCGTGGGCCATGGCGTCGCGCAGGGCCTCGCGCACCGTCTTCTTGACCATGGGGCCGGAATAGTCGCGCTCGGCGGCCGGCGCCGCCGGGGCGGCGGCGGGGGCGGCCGGGGCCGGCGGCATCGAGGTCTTGGCCTCCGGCTGGACCGGCGCCGTCGTGGCGCGCGGGCCTTCCATCACCTTGCCGAGATCGGCCTCGGACTCGCCCTCTTCGAGCAGCAGGGCGATCGGCTGGTTGACGGCGACGCCCTCGGTGCCCTCGGCGACCAGGATCTTGCCGATGGTGCCCTCTTCGACCGCCTCGAACTCCATCGTGGCCTTGTCGGTCTCGATTTCGGCGATCACGTCGCCGGACGAGACCTGCTCGCCCTCCTTCTTGAGCCACTTGGCGAGCTTGCCCTCGGTCATCGTCGGCGACAGCGCGGGCATCAGGACTTGGATCGGCATTCGCGTCACCCTTCGATCAGAATGTCGGTCCAGAGCTCCGACGGGTCGGGCTCGGGGCTGGACTGCGAGAAGTCGGCGGCCTCGCTGACGATGGCCTTGACCTCCTTGTCGATCTCCTTCAGCGCCGCCTCGTCGACGATGCCGTCGGCCAGCAGCCGGGTCTTGAGCTGGTCGATCGGGTCGTGCTGCTCGCGCATCTTGGCGACCTCTTCCTTCGACCGGTACTTGGCCGGATCCGACATCGAGTGGCCGCGGTAGCGGTAGGTCTTCATCTCGAGCACGAACGGCCCCTTGCCGCTGCGCACGTGCTCGAGCGCGGCGCGGGATTCCTGGTAGACCTCGACGACGCTCATGCCGTCGACGGCCTTGCCGGGAATGCCGTAGGCCTCGCCGCGGCGGAACAGCTCCTTGGTCGCCGAGTGGCGCTCGGACGAGGTGCCCATGGCGTATTTGTTGTTCTCGATGACGTAGACGACGGGAAGCTTCCACAGCGCCGCCATGTTGAACGACTCGTAGACCTGGCCCTGGTTGACGGCGCCGTCGCCCAGGTAGCACAGGTTGATGCCGCCGTCCTCGCGGTAGCGGTGGGCGAAGGCCAGTCCGGTGCCCAGCGGCACCTGGCCGCCGACGATGCCGTGGCCGCCGTAGAAGCCCTTCTCGCGGCTGAACATGTGCATCGAGCCGCCCTTGCCCTTCGAGTAGCCGCCGATGCGCCCGGTCAGCTCGGCCATCACGCCCTTCGGATCCATGCCGCAGGCCAGCATGTGGCCGTGGTCGCGATAGCTGGTGATCACGCTGTCGGCCTCGGTGCACAAGGCCTGCAGACCGACGACGACCGCTTCCTGGCCGATGTAGAGATGGCAGAAGCCCTGGATCAGGCCCATGCCGTAGAGCTGGCCCGCCTTCTCCTCGAAGCGGCGGATCAGCAGCATGTCGCGGTAGAACGCCTTCAACTGCTCGGGCGTGAGCTGCGTCGCCGCGGGTGCGCCGCGGCCTTTGCGTCGTGGTGTGGCCATGGATCCTCCCGAAGTGCCGAAACGGCCCCGTCTGCGTGTCGATGTACCCATGAATTGCGTGCCGCGCAAGGGCGCAATTCATCCTAAGTTATTGTTTCGTCATACCCATTTGCACGTTAACTAAATTTCGGTTAACTGCCCCGCCGGCGCAACAAACCGCAATCCGCCATGATCGCGCCGCCGGACCGGCGCGTCCACCCATGCCGAAGAGATAGGGGTGATGTGCAATTCGCCATGCCCCCCTCCTCCCAAAGCGTTCAGGTTCCATTCAGCCAGGGTTGCGTAATGTGCCGACAACGAACAATGCCGCGCGGGCCGAACGGAATCGCGCGGTCGAAGAGAACGGGAAGGGTGCGTGCGGATTTCGCCCGCGGAACTGGTTGGCTTTGATCGGATCGGACTGCCTGGCGCCGCGCGCCCCGGCATGCCGGCCCGGATCCCGGCTCTTGCGCCGGCAGTCAAAGGGAGCTGAGGTTCATGCGAGACGTCTGCGCCAACACACAAACCCGCCGCCCGCCCCTCGACGGCGGGACCGGCGACGCCGGTGAACGCTTCGTCGCGGGACTGCTGCGCAACGGCGCCGCCCGCGCGGTGGACTATCGCAAGCGCCGCTTCGTGTTCCATCAGGGCGACCCCTGCCAGGGCATCTATTACCTGCAGTCCGGCCTGGTGTCGCTGCAGCGTGTTAACGACGACGGCGCCTTCACGATCCTCGGCCTGATCCGCCCCGGCACGCTGGTGTCGTGGGGCGACGTGCTGGCCGGCGGCGTCCACCGCAACAGCGCCCAGGCGCTGAGCCCGACCAAGGCGGTGTTCATCCCGCGCGACGTGTTCATGGAATCGCTGCATCGCGATCCGCAGGCCTTCGACTTCACGCTGGAACAGGCGGCCAAGGAGCTGCAGTCCTACGAGGACACGATCTGCCGGCTGTGCACCTCGGACGTGCCCGAGCGGCTCTACTGGCTGCTGCGCCGGCTGGCCGGCAGCGACGACCAGGAGCGCGCCAGCATCGAGTTCCGGGTGCCGGTCCTGAAGCGCGAACTGGCGGCGATGATCGGCACCAGCCCGGAAGGCATCTCGCGCGGCATCCGCCGGCTCGAGGAACAGAACATCGCCCGCTTCGACGGGCGCAACATATGGCTGAACCTGCAGGCCGCTTGACACCCCCCTCCCCCCCCTGTGGGCGGTCTGCAGTCGAAGGGCGGTGCTCCCCGGCACCGCCCTTCAACTTTTTCGGAGGCGCGACCTTTCGCCGTGGCCCGCCTCCGCGGGGGCGACGGGAAAGTCAGCTCTTGGGGTCGAGCAGGATGATGAGCTCGTCCTCGCGGCCCATGTTCAGCATGGCGCGGGCGCGCTCTTCCAGCAGGTCGGGATCGAGGCTTTCGGGGCGCAGCAGCGAGGCGCGATGCTCCATCGCCGCCCGTTGCGCCTTGAGCCGGGCCAATGTCTGTTCCGCCTCGGCGATCTCGTGGCGCAGCCGGAACCACGCCAGCAATCCGCGGTCGCCCTGCACGGTGTGATAGGCGAAATACGCCACCGCGCAGGCCCCGAGCAGGGGGCCGACGAGGGTGCGGGAGCGACGGCGCAGTTCGATCAGCAGCGACATGGGCGCCAGTGAATCACACCGCGATTCCCGCCGTCAATCGCGCCGACGTCCAGGGATTCCGCCGAGTCGCGACTGTTGCAGAAATGACTCAGGTCGGCTTGGCTCTCCCTCTCCCGGCTGGGCGGAGGGAGAGCCGCCGGATCAACGCTTGCGGATGATGCCGCGGCCGGCGTAGCGGGCGGCGCCGCCCAGGCCTTCCTCGATGCGGATGAGCTGGTTGTACTTGGCCAAGCGGTCCGAGCGCGACAGCGAGCCGGTCTTGATCTGGCCGCAATTGGTGGCGACGGCGAGATCGGCGATGGTCGAATCCTCGGTCTCGCCCGAGCGGTGCGACAGCACGGCGGTGTAGCCGGCCTTGTGCGCCATCTCGACCGCTTCCAGGGTCTCCGACAGGGTGCCGATCTGGTTGACCTTGACCAGGATCGAGTTGGCGAGGCCGCGCTCGATGCCCATCGCCAGGCGCTCGGGATTGGTCACGAACAGGTCGTCGCCGACGAGCTGGCACTTCGAGCCGATGGCGGCGGTCAGCGCCTTCCAGCCGTCGAGGTCGTCCTCGCCCATGCCGTCCTCGATCGAGACGATCGGATAGCGCGACACGAAGTCGGCCCAGTACTTCACCATCTCGTCGGCGCCCAGGCTCTTGCCCTCGCCTTCCAGCTCGTACTTGCCGTTCCTGAAGAACTCGGTCGAGGCGGCGTCGAGCGCCAGCATCACGTCGTCGCCCGGCTTGTAGCCGGCCTTCTCGATCGCCTTCATGACGTAGCCGATCGCCTCGTCGGTGCTCTTGAGGTTGGGCGCGAAGCCGCCCTCGTCGCCGACCGCGGTGTTGTGGCCGGCGTCCTTCAGCAGCTTCTTCAGGCTGTGGAACACCTCGGCGCCCATGCGCACGGCGTCGGCCATGTCGGGCGCCGAGACCGGCATGATCATGAATTCCTGGATGTCGATCGGGTTGTCGGCATGGGCGCCGCCGTTGATGATGTTCATCATCGGAACGGGCAGCACGCTGGCGAAGGCGCCGCCGACGTAGCGGTAGAGCGGCAGGCCGGCCTCCTCGGCCGAGGCCTTGGCGACCGCCAGCGAGACGCCGAGGATGGCGTTGGCGCCGAGACGGCCCTTGTTCGCGGTGCCGTCGAGGTCGATCATCGTGCGGTCGATGCCGATCTGGTCGTCGGCCTCCATGCCCGCCAGCGCGTCGAAGATCTCGCCGTTGACGGACTCGACCGCCTTGAGCACGCCCTTGCCGAGATAGCGGTCCTTGTCGCCGTCGCGCAGTTCCACCGCCTCGTGGGCGCCGGTCGAGGCGCCCGAGGGCACCGCGGCGCGACCGGTGGCGCCGGTCTCGAGGAGAACGTCGACCTCGATGGTCGGGTTGCCGCGGGAATCCAGGATCTCGCGGGCGTGGATGTCGGTGATCGCGCTCATGTGTCTCCCCTTCGTCGCAACGGGCGATGTTGCAGTTGCGCACTGACATAGCGGCATGGGCGAGGATGCGCAAGCCGACTCATGGGGCGAAAGAACCTCGTCAAGCGGGAACGCCGGGGGGCGCTTACCCCTTCACGACCCGGTCGAGCTTCTGCAGCATTTCCAGCAGCGCCGGCATGTCCTTCAGCGCGATCATGTTCGGCCCGTCGGAGGGGGCGTTGTCGGGGTCGGGGTGGGTCTCGATGAACACGCCGGCGACGCCGACCGCCACCGCGGCGCGGGCCATCACCGGCGCCATCGCGCGGTCGCCGCCCGAAGACGCGCCCTGGCCGCCCGGCTGCTGCACCGAATGCGTGGCGTCCATCACCACCGGATAGCCGGTCGCCGCCATCTGCGGCAGGGCGCGCATGTCGGCGACCAGGGTGTTGTAGCCGAAGCTGGAGCCGCGCTCGGTCAGCACGATGTTGTCGTTGCCGGTGCTGGCGACCTTCTCGGCGACGCGGGCCATGTCCCAGGGCGCCAGGAACTGGCCCTTCTTGACGTTGACGACCCGCCCCGTGCGGCCGGCCGCCAGCAGGAGGTCGGTCTGGCGGCACAGGAAGGCGGGGATCTGCAGCACGTCCACCACCTCGGCCACCGGCGCGCACTGGGCTTCGGTGTGGATGTCGGTCAGCACCGGGCAGCCGAACCGCTCGCGGATTTCGGCGAAGACCGGCAGCGCCGCGTCGAGGCCGACGCCGCGCCGGCCCGACACCGAGGTGCGGTTGGCCTTGTCGAAGCTGGTCTTGTAGATCAGCGGCAGGCCGAGGCTGGCGCACATCGCGACCAGCGCGCCGGCGGTCTCCAGCGCGTGCTCGCGGCTCTCCATCTGGCACGGCCCGGCGATCAGGACCAGCGGCAGGTCGTTGCCGAGGGTGAGGTTTCCGATTTTGACGTGGCGGTTCAGCATGTCAGTTCACCACAGAGGCACAGAGACACAGAGACGGCACAGAGGACAAATCATTCTCGGCGATCCCTCTGCGCCTCTGTGTCTCTGTGGTTTCCTTGTTCTAAACCAGGCGCGACTGCCGCACCGCCGCCGCGATGAAGGACGTGAACAGCGGGTGCGGGTCGAACGGCTTCGACTTCAGTTCGGGGTGGAACTGGACGCCGACGAACCACGGATGCTCGGGGATCTCGACGATCTCGGGCAGCACGCCGTCGGGCGACATGCCCGAGAACGACAGCCCGGCCTCCTCCAGCCGCTGCTTGTAGTTGATGTTGACCTCGTAGCGGTGGCGGTGCCGCTCCTGGATCATCTCGGCGCCGTAGATCTCGCGCACGCGGCTGCCCTCGGCCAGGGCGCAGTCGTAGGCGCCGAGGCGCATCGTGCCGCCGAGATCGCCGGACGACGAGCGGCGTTCGAGCTGGTTGCCCTTCAGCCATTCGGTCATCAGGCCGACCACGGGCTCGTCGGTGGGTCCGAATTCGGTCGAATTGGCCTTCGCCAATCCGGCGAGGTCGCGCGCCACCTCGAGGACCGCCATCTGCATGCCGAGGCAGATGCCGAAATAGGGCACGCCGCGCTCGCGGGCGAAGCGCACCGCCGAGATCTTGCCCGAGGTGCCGCGCTCGCCGAAGCCGCCGGGCACCAGGATGCCGTGCATCGGCTCGAGATAGTGGACGGCGTCCTCCTTCTCGAAGATCTCGGCGTCGATCCAGTTCAGCCGCACCTTGACGTTGTTGGCGATGCCGCCGTGGGTCAGCGCCTCGGCCAGCGACTTGTAGGAATCGAGCAGGCTGGTGTACTTGCCGACGACGGCGATCGTCACCTCGCCCTCGGGATGGCGGATGCGCTCGACGATCCCGCTCCAGCGGGTCAGGTCGGGCTTGGCCGCGTCGAGGCGGAAATGGCGGCACACCTGCTCGTCGAGGCCCTGGTCGTGGTAGGCGATCGGCACCTGGTAGATGGTGTCGACGTCGAGCGCCGGAATCACCGCCTCCTCGCGCACGTTGCAGAACAGCGCGATCTTGCGGCGCTCGCCGGCCGGGATCGGCCGGTCCGAGCGGCACATCAGCATGTCGGGCTGGATGCCGACGCTGAGCAGCTCCTTGACCGAGTGCTGGGTCGGCTTGGTCTTCAGCTCGCCGGCCGACGGGATGTAGGGCAGCAGCGTCAGGTGCACGAACATCGAGCGGTCGCGGCCGAGCTCGTTGCCGAGCTGGCGGATCGCCTCGAGGAACGGCAGGCTCTCGATGTCGCCGACCGTGCCGCCGATCTCGCACAGGCAGAAGTCCTCGTCGGCGAGGTCCGACTTGACGAACTCCTTGATGGCGTCGGTGACGTGCGGGATCACCTGCACCGTCGCGCCGAGATAGTCGCCGCGGCGCTCGCGGGCGATGACGTTGGAATAGATGCGCCCGGTGGTGATGTTGTCGCTCTTGCGCGACGGCACCCCGGTGAAGCGCTCGTAGTGGCCGAGGTCGAGGTCGGTCTCGGCGCCGTCGTCGGTGACGTAGACCTCGCCGTGCTGATACGGGCTCATCGTGCCCGGATCGACGTTGAGATAGGGGTCGAGCTTGCGCAGGCGGACCTTGAAGCCGCGGGCCTGCAGACAAGCGGCGAGAGCGGCGGATGCCAGTCCCTTGCCAAGGGAAGAGACCACGCCGCCGGTGATGAAGATGAAGCGAGTCATGAACCGCCGATCACCTAGGCGCCCCCGCAGCCGGGGGCCGGACAAGTCGATGTGGTGGCGGCGCCGCGGCGCCGCCGCCGGTGCAAAGATACCCTCGGATCGGGCGGCTCGCTACCGCTCGATCCACGCAATCAGCGCGTCGGCACCGCCGGGGCCGCCGGGGCCTGCGGCTCGGCGGGAATCGCCGATGGCGCCGGGGTCTCGCCCGGCTCGGCCTTGCCCGCCGGCGGCAGCGCCAGGGAAGGATCGTCGAGGATCGAGCGCTGGGGCTCGGTGTTGTTGGCCAGGATGGCGAGCACCATGCTGGTGGCGAAGAACGCCGCCGCCAGGATGCCGGTGGTGCGGGTCAGCAGATTGCCGGCCGCGCGGCCGCTCATGACGCCGCCGCCGCCGCCGCCGCCGCCGCCGATGCCGAGGGCGCCCCCTTCGCTGCGCTGCAGCAGGATGACGGCCACCATGGCGATGGCGATGAGCAAATGGATGACGAGAACGACTGTGATCATGACTCCACCACGGCTGTGCCCGCCCGTCGCCGGTGGTGGCGGCGGGCGGAACGAACGTCTGTCGGCGGCCTTTTTATTCGCCGAAGGCCGCGATGGCTAGGGGCAACTTTGAGCAATGGCCCAAAAATCGCCGACCTTGAGGCTGGCGCCGCCGATCAGGCCGCCGTCGACATCCGGCAGCGCCAGCAGTTCGCGGGCATTGTCGGGCTTCATCGAGCCGCCGTAGAGGATGCGCATGCCGTCGGCGGTCTCGCGCCCCAGCACCGCGGCGATCTCGGCGCGGATGGCGGCGTGGACCTCCTGGGCCTGCTCGGGAGTCGCGACGCGGCCGGTGCCGATGGCCCATACCGGCTCGTAGGCGATCACCGTGTTGGCCGGCGTCGCGCCCTGGGGCAGCGAGCCGCGCAGCTGCGAGCGGTTGACCTCGAGCGTCTGGCCGGCGTCGCGTTGGGCCAGGGTCTCGCCGATGCACACGATCGCCACCAGCCCGGCGCCGATCGCCGCCTCGGCCTTGGCCTTGACCACCGCGTCGGATTCGCCGTGGTCGGTGCGGCGCTCGGAATGGCCGACGATGACGTAGCGACAGCCGAGATCGGCCAGCATCTGCGCGCTGATGTCGCCGGTATGGGCGCCGGACGCCTTGGCGTGGCAGTCCTGGCCGCCGACCGCGACCGGCGCGCCGGCCACCGCGCGGGCGACGTCGGAGATCAGGGTGAACGGCGGACAGACGAGCAGGTCGCCGCGCGGCGCCCCCTCCTCCTTGACCTTCGCGGCGATGCCGCCGGCCAGATCCACGCCGTCGGCCCGCAGGCCGTTCATCTTCCAGTTGCCGGCAATCAGCGGCCGCCGAGCTGCCATGGGTCGATTCCCTCCGAATTATGGATTTCGTTGATGGGCGGATTTAACACAGGGCGGGGCGGTTTTCCAGCCGGGCCTCCGCCGCCGCCGCGCGGCCGCGCCGGACAAGATGGCGGCATTTCCCGTTGCGGCACCGCAACCGGGCTTCTATCATCCGCCCGACCTCGTTTTACCCCTGGAAAAGCAAGTCCCGCCGCATGCTCAACGCACTTCGCAAAGGCGCCAAGACCTGGGTCGCCAAAGTCCTGTTCCTGGTCCTCGTCCTCAGCTTCGCGGTCTGGGGCGTCGGCGACATGGTGACCGGCGGCCTGCGCAACGCGCCGGCGATCACCGCCGGCGCCATCGAGGTCCCGCCCGAGGCGGTCGTCGCCGAGTACCGGCGCGAGCTCAACCGGCTGCAGCGCACCTTCGGCGACGCCTTCACCGAGGAGCAGGCGCGGCAGATGGGCCTGCTGGAGCGCACCATCGACAACATGGTGGCCCGCGCCCTGCTGGACCAGGCGGCGCGCGAGCTCGACTTGGTGGCGCCCGACGAGGTGGTCCGCCGGGCGGTGGCCGAGAATCCCGCCTTCCGCAACGAGCTGGGCGGCTTCGACCAGCAGCGCTTCCGCGCCGTCATCAACCAGGCCGGCTACACCGAGGAAGGCTTCATCCAGATGGCGCGCCTCGACCTGCTGCGCGGCCAGCTCATCGCCGCGGTGACCGACGGCGTCACCGCGCCCGAGGCCGCCGCCAAGCCGCTGTACACGCATCTGCAGGAAAAGCGCACCGCCGACGTCCTGCGCTTCGACGCGGCCGCCATGCCGGCGCCCGAGGCGCCGCCGGCCGAGCAGCTGCAGCAGTACTGGCAGGAGCACCAGCAGCGGTTCATGGCGCCGGAATACCGCTCGATCGCCGGGCTGCTGCTGACCCCGGCCGACGTCGCGGACGAGATCGAGGTCACCGACGAGATGATCGAGGACGCCTACCAGCAGCGGCTGCACGAATTCCAGCAGCCGGAGCGGCGCAACATCCGCCAGCTCGTGTTCGGCGACCAGCAGGCGGCCGAGAAGGCGCTCGAGCTGACCAGGCAGAACATGTCGCTGAGCGAAGCGGCCGACAGCATCGGCCAGCCGCTGATCGAACTCGGCTGGATGGACCGCCAGGGGCTGGAGGCGATCGACGCCCAGCTCGCCGAGGCGGTGTTCGCGGCCCCCGTCGGCGGCGTCACCCAGCCGGTCCAGAGCCCGTTGGGCTGGCACCTTGTCCAGGTCACCGAGGTCGAGCAGGGCCGGCAGCGCGCCATCGCCGACGTGCGCGACCAGCTTCGTCAGGACGTCGTGCGCGAGAAGGCGATCGACCTGATGTACGAGATGGGCAACAAGGTGCAGGACACCCTGGCCGGCGGCGCCACGCTGGAGGAAGCCGCCGAGAAGCTGAACCTGCGCCTGGTCAAGGCCGAGGCCGTCGACCCCCAGGGCCGCGGCCCCTCGGGCGAGCCGATCGCCGAGCTGCCGTCCTCGACCAAGTTCCTGACCACCGCCTTCGAGACGCCGGAAGGCACCGAGAGCTTCCTGACCGAGATGGAGAACGACGCCGGCTTCTTCGTCGTGCGGGTCGACGACGTGACCCCGCCGGCGGTGCGCCCGTTCGAGACCGTGCGCGACGAGGTGCTGCAGGCCTGGCAGGCCGAGAAGAAGCTGGCCGCCGCCCGCGCCAAGGCCGAAGAGGCCGCGGCCAAGCTGAAAGCCGGCGAGCCGGTCGACGCCGTCGCCGAAGCCTTCGGCGTCACGGCGAGCAAGACCAAGCCGTTCACCCGCCAGCCGGGCGCCGGCGCCGACGTCTCGCCGCAACTCGCCGCCCAGGTGTTCGCGCAGCCGCAGGGCGGCGTCGCCGTGGTCAGCACGCCGACCGGCGCCAGCGTCGCGCGCGTCGACACCGTGGTTCCGGCCTCGCCCGAGGCCGATCCCGAGGGCTTCAAGGCGCTGAAGGCGCAGATGGCCGAGGCCATCGCCGCCGACCTGATCGACCAGTACGTCGCCGCGCTGAACCAGCGCTTCGAACCGACAGTCAACAGGCAAGTGATCAACGAGCGCCTGCAATGAGGGCCGCCCCGGAGTTCGAGAGCTTCGCCCGCGGCTACGACGCGGGCGAAGCGCAGGTCGTCTCCACCGCCCTGGTCGCCGACCTGGAGACGCCTGTCTCGGCAATGCTCAAGCTCGCCGACGGGCGTCCGAACTCGTTCCTGCTGGAGTCGGTCGAGAAGGGCGCCAATCTGGGCCGCTACTCGATCATCGGCATGAAGCCGGACGTCATCTGGCGCTGCTTCGGCGACCGCGCCGAAATCAACCGCGACGCCCGATTCGACCGCGACAGCTTCGAGCCCTGCCCGGTCGCCGCCGAGCGCGGCGCCCTGGCCTCGCTGCGCGCCCTGGTCGCCGAGAGCCACATCGAGCTGCCGGCAAACCTGCCGCCGATGAGCGCCGGCCTGGTCGGCTACATGGCCTACGACATGGTGCGCCTGGCCGAAAAGCTGGGCGAGGCCAAGCCCGACCCGATCGGCATTCCCGACGGCATGTTCATGCGCCCGACCGTGATGGCGGTGTTCGACAACATCGAGAACATGGTCACCGTGGTCACCCCGGTGCGTCCGCGGCCCGACGTGCCGGCCCGCGCCGCCTTCGACCAGGCGCTGGAACGCCTCGCCGACGTGATCGCCGATTTCGAGCGCTCGCTGCCCTACCGCCGCGACTCGGTCGGCGACGGCGAGACGCTGCCGGTGCCGGCCGCCAACATGACCCGCGACCGCTTCCACGCCATGGTGCGCAAGGCCAAGGACTACATCCTGGCCGGCGACATCTTCCAGGTGGTGCTGTCGCAGCGCTTCGCGGTGCCGTTCCGGCTGCCGTCGTTCTCGCTCTACCGCGCCCTGCGGCGGACCAATCCCAGCCCGTTCCTGTTCCACCTCGACTTCGGCGGGTTCGCCATCGTCGGCTCCAGCCCCGAGATTCTGGTGCGGCTGCGCGGCGGCAAGGTCACCATCCGGCCGCTGGCCGGCACCCGCCGGCGCGGCAAGGACGAGGCCGAGGACCAGGCCCTGGCCGCCGACCTGCTCGCCGATCCAAAGGAGCGCGCCGAGCACCTGATGCTGCTCGACCTCGGCCGCAACGACGTCGGCCGCGTCGCCAAGGTCGGCACGGTCAAGGTCACCGAGCAGATGCACATCGAGTACTACAGCCAGGTCATGCACATCGTCTCGAACGTCGAGGGCGAGATGGACTTCGAGCGTCACGACGCCATGGACGCCCTGTTCGGCGGCTTCCCCGCCGGCACGGTCTCGGGCGCGCCCAAGGTGCGGGCGATGGAGATCATCGACGAGCTCGAGCCCGAGAAGCGCGGCTTCTACGCCGGCTGCATCGGCTATTTCGGCGCCAACGGCGAGATGGACACCTGCATCGCCCTGCGCACCGCCCTGGTCAAGGACGGCGTCATGTACGCCCAGGCCGGCGCCGGCATCGTCGCCGATTCCGACCCCGAGGCCGAGTACCAGGAGAGCCTGAACAAGGCCAAGGCCCTGATGCGCGCGGCGGAAGAAGCCGTGCGCTTCGCGGCGCGGCATCCGTAGGACCATGTACCTTCGTCATAATTTGACCTATCCTCGTTCCAAACCCGGCTAATCTCACCCGAAACGAGGGACGAATGGGGCGGGACGCGGAACCGAGAATCTGGCCCCTGCCGTGGCTGATCATCGGACTTGGACTCGTTGTCGTCGCGGCGCTGTGGGCGACGCTGAGCAACGAACTCGATCACGATCGCCGGCAGGTCCAGCGCAGCGCCGAGGTGAACGCCACCAACCTGGCGCGCGCCTTCGAGGCGCACGTGCTGAGCACCGCGAGTCTGATCGACCACGCCCTGCTGCACATCCGCGACGAAATCGAACACGACCCCGCCGATCTGCAACAGGAGGTGGCGCGGGTGTTCGCGACGCTCGACAGCCAGTACCTGCTGCAGATCGCGACGATCGACGCCGACGGCATGCTGGGCTACAGCAGTCTCGGCACCCCCGACCAGCCGCTCGACCTCTCGGACCGCGAACATTATCGGGTCCACCGCGACGCCACCGAGGATCGGCTGTTCATCAGCAGGCCGGTGCTGGGCCGCGTCTCCGGGCGGTGGTCGGTGCAGTTCACCCGCCGCATGCGGAGCGCCGACGGCGGCTTCGGCGGCGTGCTGGTGATCTCGGTCGATCCCGCCTACTTCACCGATTTCTACCAGTCGATCGACATCGGCCGGGACGGCGCCGTCACGCTGG
Source organism: uncultured Rhodospirillaceae bacterium (assembly GCA_964545205.1). Lineage (GTDB taxonomy): Bacteria > Pseudomonadota > Alphaproteobacteria > Rhodospirillales > Magnetospirillaceae > CAZJFH01. Next base: position 31,582 of record CAZJFH010000041.1, on the reverse strand, counting down.
TCGGCACCGACCGGGTGATCCGCGCCCGCGCCTCCAAGATGCCGGCACCGCGCGAGGCGATGAACTTCCTGGTGCCCGACCGCCCCTATTTCCATGACGACCAGCCGCGGACCGGGACCTACGAGGTTCCGAGCGCCGTCGACGGCGTCCTGCGCATCGGCGCCTGGCGGCGGCTGACCGAGTACCCGCTGGTGGTCGTCGTTCTGCTGTCGCGGAGCGAAGTGTTCGCCGATTTCGAAGATCGCCGCGCCACCCTGGTCGCCTGGACGGGGGCGCTGAGCGTGGTGCTGCTTGGCGCGTTCGGGCTGCTCGCCTGGGCGGTCGAGCGCAACCGCCGGACTCATGCCCGCCTCGCCGAGCGCACGGACGAACTGGCCGGCTCGAACGCCGAGCTTCAGGCGTTCGCCTATGCCGCGTCCCACGACCTGCGCGAGCCGCTGCGCATGGTCAGCAGCTTCCTGTCGCTGCTGGAGCGGCGGGCCGGCCCGAAACTGGACGAGGAGGAGCGCGAATTCATCGGCTTCGCCCGTGACGGCGCCCGGCGGATGGACCGGCTGGTGCTCGATCTGCTGGAATACTCCCGCGCCGGGCGCAAGGAGGCGCCGTTCGAGCGCGTCGCCCTGGCCGAGGCGGTCGACTCGGCGCTGTCGAACCTGCGGACGCGCATCGAGGAATCCGGCGCCGCCGTCGTCGTCGCCCCCGACCTGCCCGACGTCGCCGGCCACCCCGACGAACTGTCGCGGCTGTTCCAGAACCTCATCGCCAACGCGCTGAAATACCGCGATCCCGACCGCCGCCTGATGGTCCGCATCGACGCGCAGCGCTTCGGAACCCGGGTGCTGGTCGCGGTGCGCGACAACGGCATCGGCATCGCGCCGGAGCACCAGGAGCGCGTCTTCGCGCTGTTCGAGCGCCTGCACAGCCGCGGCCATTCCGAAGGCACCGGCATCGGCCTGGCGCTGTGCCGCAAGATCATGGCCCACCACAAGGGCCGCATCTGGGTCGATTCCGCGCCCGGCGAGGGCAGCACCTTCGTCCTCGGCTTCCCCGCGACCTACGGCGGCCGGGGGCCTTGCGACGAAGCGGTGCTGCGGCAGTGGCAGGCGATGCGCCCGAGCGCCGCCACCGGCGGCGCCGACCCATGCGCCAGATCGGCGGCCGCGGACCCGAAGGCCCGCGACGATCAGGCCGCGACGCCCTCGTAGCCGAACCCGGCGCCCTCGACGGCCTGGCGGATCTTGGCGTCGTCTTCGGCGCCGTCGACCGTCACCGCCTTGTTCTCGAGATTCACCGAGACGCTGCTGCCCGGCACCGCCGCCTTGATCGCCTTCTCGACCGACGCGGCGCAGCCGCCGCAGGTCATGCCGGTGACGCGGTAGGTCTTGGCCATGTTCGCTTGCCCTCCGATTTGCATCTTCGGGCATCATGAAGCTTCCCGCGACGGGAAGGTCAAGCGGTCAATGCAGGCTGCGGCGATCGCGGACCATGCGGTCCAGCCGCGAGATGCGCTGGTACAGGCGATGGCTGCGGTGCTGCAGGCTGCGGAAGCCCTCGGGCAGCCCGTCGTCGTCGTGGCCGCTGTCGTCGAGGCAGACGTCCTCGGCCTCGAGGCGGAACTTCTCGATCGCCTCGTCGAGGCTGATCTCGCCGTCCTGCACGGCTCGCTGGGCCATCAGCCACGACATCACCTGGGTCAGGCGGGAGGTGACGCGAAACGCCTCGCAGGACAGCTTCAGGCTCTGCAGGCGGTCCATGCGCCGGCGCTCGGTCAGGGCCTTGTAGGCCATGTAGTTGCGGGCCTCGACGATCAGGTCGAGCGTCTCGCCGTAGGTCTTCTTCAGCAGCGCCGGCGACGGCGTCTGCGGGGCGGCGAAATCGTTCGGCTGGTGCAGGCTCAACGCTTTGTCCTCCGGAAACGCGGCGGCTCCTGGTTTTGGACGTGTGCGCGCGATCGCGGGCTTTCAACGCAACCCATAGAGTTACCTCGGGGGCTTGACGCCGGACCGGGCCGGATTAGATACGGGTCATACGCGCGGTCGCCGTTTCGGGGCCGCGTACCGGCAAGGGGGCGTGGTCATGCGATGCGCCCCCGGAGTCCATTGCTTCGCGAAGGAGGATGAGGCTATGCGTACGTTCGATCTGTCCCCCCTGTTCCGTTCCTCGGTCGGCTTCGATCATCTCGCGCGCGTGCTCGACGCCGCCACGCGGGTCGACGAGTCGGCGGTCAGCTATCCGCCGTACAACATCGAGAAGCTGAGCGAAGACCAGTACCGCATCACCATGGCGGTGGCCGGCTTCGGCGAGGACGACCTCGACATCACCGCCCAGGACCACACGCTGGTGGTCTCCGGCAAGGCCCGCAAGGAAGACGGTTCGGTGCAGTACCTGCACCGCGGCATCGCCGGCCGCTCGTTCGAGCGCCGGTTCGAGATGGCCGACCACATCAAGGTGACCGGCGCCCGTCTGCTCAATGGTCTGCTGCACATCGAACTCGTGCGCGAGGTGCCCGAGGCGATGCGGCCGCGCACCATCAAGATCGAGAAGGCCGAACAGCCGAAGGTGATCGAGAACAAGGCCGCCTGATCCACCAGACGGTCCGATGGGGGGCGCCCGGGTTTCCGGGCGCCTTCTTGTTTGGAACGAAGGCCGGCGCCGCGGGTTGTCTCCTGCGACGGCCGACCGCGCCGTCGCGGCGCTGGTGCCGGGCCGGAGACTGTTCAAGCGCGTGAGGCGGCATGCGTGAACGACTGCGAAGTTGGGCCAACGCCGTCAAGCTCGACGTGCTGGCGGTGTGGCTGGCGGCGCGCGATCCGCGCGTGCCCGGTCTGGTCAAGGTGCTGGCCGCCGTCGTCGCGGCCTATGCGCTGAGCCCGATCGACCTGATCCCCGACTTCATCCCGATCCTCGGCTATGTCGACGACCTGATCCTGGTGCCGGCCGGCCTGTGGCTGGTGATCAAGCTGATTCCGGCCGGCGTCATGGCCGAGCTGCGCGCCCAGGCCGCCGACATGACGACGCGACGGCCGAAGAGCTGGACGGCGGCGGCGGTGATCGTGCTGATCTGGCTGGTGGCCGTCGCCCTGCTGGCGCGGCTGTTCCACGATCCGGCGTGGTGACTAGCCCAGCCCGATCGCCTCCTTGAGCTTCTGCAGCCAGCCCTTCTTCGGCGCCGGCTTGCGCCGGGCCGGGCGGCGGCGCGGCGGCTCGCCGGCCATCGCCTTCCTCGGCGCCGGGGCGGCGTTGGCGTTGGTGTGGGTGAAGAAGTTTCGGAAGCGGCCGTCGTCGCTGACCGCGTAATAGGCCACCCGCCTGATCGACGGATCGAGCTTGCAGCGCCGCCTGGCGTCGGCCTCGGCCTGTTCCTTGGTCTCGATGTCGTGCGACAGGTCCAGCCTGCCCTCCTTGAGCTTCTGGCCGTCCTTGCACGAATAGATCTCGGTCACCGGCATCGCGTTCTCCCTGCGCGGGCCCATTATCGCCATCCGCATCACCGCCGTCACGCCGCTTGAAGGCGGAGCCGGGCGAATGGCACGATGGCGCATGTCCAAGTCGTCCGCGCGCGCCGCACTGGCGTTCTCCTCGATCGGCCACAGCTTCGCGCACCTGTTCGAGCCGATCTTCTACATCGTCGCGCTGGTGCTGCCGGCCGAGCTCGGCATGCCCTACGAGGAGGTGCTGGTCCTGGTGGTCGCCGGCAAGATCCTCTACGGCGTCGCCGCGCCCCTCGCCGGCTGGCTCGGCGACCGCTGGAGCACGCTGGGCATGATGGGCGTCTATTTCGGCGGCCTCGGGCTGGCGGCGGTGCTGACCGGGCTGGCGCAGGGGCCGGTGCAGATCACGCTGGCCCTGGCCGCCGTCGGGCTGTTCGGGTCGATCTACCATCCCGTCGGCATCGCCTGGCTGACCCGCAACGCCGAAAACCGCGGCAAGGCGCTGGGCGTCAACGGCGTGTTCGGCGGTCTCGGCCCGGCGGCGGCGGGGCTGCTCGCCGGCGTCCTGATCGAGGCCGCCGGCTGGCGCGCCGCCTTCGTGGTGCCCGGCGTCCTCGTGCTGGCGACGGCGCTGGTGTTCCTGCTGCTGGTGCGCGCCGGCACCCTGGTCGAGATCAAGGTCGACCGCAAGCCCGAGCCGCCGGCGTCGCGCGGCGACACCTGGCGCGCCGGCATCGTGCTGACCGTGACCATGCTGTGCAGCGGCCTGATCTATCAGGCGACCCAGCCGGCGCTGCCCAAGATGTTCGACGAGCGCCTGGGCGACATCGGCGTGATGGGGGTCGCCGGCGCGGTGACCCTGGTCTATCTCGTCGCCGGCCTGTCGCAGATCGTCTCCGGCCATCTCGCCGACCGCTTCCCGCTGAAACGGGTCTATGTCGGCACCTACCTGGCCCAGGTGCCGCTGCTGTTCCTCGCCGCCGAGCTGTCGGGGCTGCCGCTGCTGCTGGTGGCGGTGATGATGGTCAGCTTCAACATGGGCGGCATCCCGGCCGAGAACGTGCTGCTGGCCCGCTACAGCCCGGCGAAGTGGCGCGGCACCGCCTTCGGCATGAAGTTCATCCTGAGCTTCGGCGTCTCCGGCCTCGGCGTGCCGCTGGTCGCGTTCATCCTCGCGACCACCGGCGGCCTGTCGGCGCTGTGGCTGCTGCTCGCCGCCGCCGCGGCGGTGGTCGCGATCGCCGGCAGCTTCCTGCCGAACGAGCGCAAGCCCGAGCCGGCGCCGGCGGCGGTGGCGGCGGCCGAGTAGCGCGAAAACAGGGGGACGCGATGGCGGTCAACAGGTGGATCGGCGACGTGATGGAGGCCAGCGGCGGCGATTTCGTGCTCGACGTCGGCCGCATCCCGAGCAGCGTCACCATACGCCCCTCGCGGTTCATCGGCTGGATTGCGGCGGTGCTCGGGGTGATGTTCATGTCGGTCGGCGCCGGCCATCTGGCGCTCGCCGGCGACCCTGCGTTGCTGGCCTTTCCGGCGATCGGATTCGCGATCTTCCTGATCGGCCTGTCCCAGGCGCTGCGGCGCGTCGAGGTGCGCTTCGACGGCCGGACGATCGCGGTGGCGCGGCACGGCCCGTTCGGCGAGAAGCGGTTCACCGAGCCGGTCGCCGCGTACCGCGCCGTGGCGGTGTCGGCGATCCTGGTCCGCTCGGGCAACCGCAACGTCACCGTCCACCGTATTCGGCTGCTGCACGACGATCCCGACCGTTGCGTCACGATCTGGCAGCGACGGCGCGGCGACCTGCCGCGCGCCGAGTGGGAGGCCTACGCCAAGGCGCTGGGCCTGCCGGCACAGCAGGGCGAAGGCGCCACGGCGGTGACGCGCGAACTGGCCGATCTCGACAAGCCGTTGCGCGACTTGGCGCGCGAGGGGCGGATCGCGGCGGCGGTGCCCAACGCGCCGCCGCCGGCTGCGATCGCCGTCGAGGCCGGCGACGACGCCATCGTCCTGACGCTGCGGAAGCCGCCGATGCCGTGGCCGATCGTGGCGGGGTTCGTCCTGGTGCCGCTCGTCGCCGCCGCCGGTCTGGCCGAGCAGCCCTTTCCCGCGCCGCTGATCGGCGCCGCCGTCGCGACGGCGTTCCTCGGCGCCGGCCTCTACATGGCGCTGCAGCGCCGCCGCATCGTCGTCCACCGCGACCGCGTCGAGACCAGCGTCGCCCTGCCGGTGATCGGACGGGTCGCCGGCGGCAGCATCCGTCACGGCGACATCGAGACGATCACCGTGCTCGAAGAACGGGGCAACGCGGTCAAGGCCCTGCTGATCGCCGGCGACGCCGCCCGGCTGAAGACCGCGGAAGGGCTTTCGCGGCGCGAGCTCGAGTGGCTGCGCGACTACCTGACGAGCGCCGTCGCCACCGCCTGAGCCGCGTCACCGGTGCTCGGCACCCCCGGCGCATTTGACGCACTGGGTGGCGGCGGGATCGAATTCCAGGCGCTTTTCCGCGATCGGCTCGTCGCAGGTCACGCAATAGCCGTACTCGCCGGCCTCGATGCGCTCCAGCGCCGCCACGATGCGGGCATGCTCGGCGTGGCGACGGCGTTCGGTCTCCTGGGCCATCGCCTGGGCCTGCATCGCATCCATGCGCGACAGCCGGCCGACCGAGGTCTGGTCGAGCTCGACCGGTCGTGCCGCCTCGTGGGCGAGATGTTCGAGGCGGTCGACCTCTTCGAGGCGCTGGCGCAGCAGGGCTCGAAGTTTCTCCACGTCCATTCGCTTCTACTCCCCGATGAGCTGGACCACGACGCGGCGGCGGTGCGGGTGGGTCCGGTGCTCGAACAGATACAGGCCTTGCCAGGTCCCCAGCGCCATGCGCCCGCCGAGCACCGGGACCGAAAGCTGCACGGCCGTCAACGCCGCCTTGATGTGGGCCGGCATGTCGTCCGGCCCCTCGCTGCTGTGACGATAGAGCCGATCGTCTTCGGGGACCAGACGCTTGAAAAAGCTTTGCAGGTCGCGCTGCACGTCCGGATCGGCGTTCTCCTGGATCACCAGCGAGGCCGACGTGTGCTGCACGAACAGGCTCAGCAGCCCCTCGGAAACCGAGCGGCCGCGCAGCCAGCCGGCGACCTCGTCGGTGAATTCGTAAAGGCCCTGGCCCTGGGTGGCGATGGTGATTGTGGTGCTGGCGATCATGGCGACGTTCCGAGCGCGAACTCGACCGCCGCCGCCGCGTGCAGGGCGGTGGTGTCGAACATCGGGAAATCCGGCCGGTCGGCCTGGCCGATCAGCAGGAAAATCTCGGTGCAGCCGAGGATGACGCCCTCGGCGCCGTCGCGGCGCAGGCGGTCGACGATTTCGAGGTAGCGCGCCTTGGACTCCGGCCGCAGGTCGCGCCGCACCAGCTCGTCGAAGATGATGCGGTCGACCGCGCGGCGGTCGTCGTCGCCCGGCACCAGGATTTCCAGGTCGAAGCGTTCCTCGTAGTAGCGGCGCAGGTAGTCCGAGGTCATCACCGACATCGTGCCGAGCAGGGCGATCCGGCGCAGGCCGGCGGCGCGGATCGCCGTGCCGGTCGGGTCGGCGATGTGGATGAACGGGGTCTTCCGCGCCTTCATCAGCGGCGCCACCACGCGGTGCAGGGTGTTGGAGACGCACAGCGCCACCTCGGCCCCGGCCCGCTCCAGCGCGTCGAGCTTGCCCGACAGATACGTGGCGGCCTCGTCCCAGGCGTCGTGGCGCACGAAATGCTCGATGTTGCCGAAATTGACGCTGACGATGACGATCTCGCCGTTGTCCCAGCCGCCGAGGCGGCGGTTGATGCCGGAATTGAGCAGCCGGTAGTACTCGGCGGTGGCCTGGTCGCTCATGCCGCCCAGGAGGCCGATCGTCTTCTGCGGCAACGGACGCGCGGTCATGCCCAGGCCTCCGGCGCCGCCTCGGCCGGGACCTCGACCAGCGGCGCGCGCGGTCGCGGCGCGGCGCCGTCGAGCAGCACCGGGGTGATCACCTGGCCGCCGCAGCCGGCGAAGCCGCGCGCCGCGACATGCGGCAGGCCGGGCACCGCGGCCGGCGCCAGCACCGGTTCGACGCAGCAATCGGCCGGCTCCAGCAGCCGCACCCATTCGTCGAGCGGCCGCGCGGCGACGATGGCGGCGACCTCGGCGATGAGGTCGATCTGCGGCAGCGGCTCGGCCTGGCGCCCGATCAGGTCGGGGCGGCCGGCCGCCTCGCAGAAGGCGCGCCAGAACTTGGGCTCGATCGGCGCCACGGCCAGATGGCCGCCGTCGCGGGTGCGGTAGATGCGGTAATACGCGGCGCCGCCGTTGAGCAGCCCGTGCCCCGCCGGCTCGTGGCCGCCCAGCGCCATGTACTGCCAGGCCAGCGCGCTCTCGTAGAGGCTGACGTCGAGATGCGCGCCCTGCCCGCTCCGCCCGCGGCGCACCAGCGCGCCGAGGATCGCCACCACCGCCTGGACGGCGCCGGCGTGGTCGGCCAGCGGCGGGAACGGAATCGCCGGCGCCGCCTCGTTGCCGGTCAGCGCCAGGCCGCCGGTCAGGGCGACATAGGTCAGGTCGTGACCGGCGCGCAGCCGCCACGGGCCGGTCTGGCCGAAACCGGACAGCGCGCAGTGGACCAGGCGCGGATTGATCGCCCTCAGCCGCTCCCAGCCGAAGCCGAGCCGGTCGAGGACGCCGGGCCGGAAGGATTCGAGCAGCACGTCGGCCTCGGCCACCATGTCGCGCAGCACGGCGGCGCCGTCGCCCTTGAGGTCGAGGCGCACCACCGTCTTGCCGGCGTTGAGCGCCTTGTAGAACGGCGTCGTGCCGTCGGCCTCGAGCGGCCCGAAGCTGCGCATCGGATCGCCGGCCGGCGGCTCGACCTTGACCACCCGGGCGCCGAGATCGGCCAGCATCAGCGTGGCGAACGGCCCCGGGATGTACTGCGACAGGTCGAGGACGCGGGTGCCGGCGAGGCAGTCGGCGAGCATGGAATCTCCTTGGCTGATCCGGCCAGGATAGGCGATCAGGCGCCCCCCGCAACCGGTCTTTCCACCACCGCGGCGAGTTGGGCCAGCAGCTCGTCGATGTGGATCGGCTTGGCGACATAGCCGTCCATGCCGGCGGCGAGGCAGCGCTCGCGGTCCTCGCGCAAGGCGTTGGCGGTCATGGCGATGATCGGCACCCGGGCGGCGGCGCCACCCAGGGCGCGGATGCGCCGCGTCGCCTCGATGCCGTCGCAGACCGGCATCTGCACGTCCATCAGCACGGCGTCGTAGCGCCTGCCCGCGACCGCCGCCACCGCGGCCTGGCCGTCGTCGACGGTGTCGACGCCGTGCCCGTGGCGCCCCAGCAGCGTCACGGCGACCTTGCGGTTGACCGGATTGTCCTCGGCCAGCAGCAGGCGCAACGGCGGCAGCGCGGCCGGCGGCGGCGGCGGCGCGCCGGGCTGTTCCGTGGCGACCGCCGGCTCCAGCCGGCAGGTGAACCAGAACGTGCTGCCGCGCCCCGGCGCGCTCTCGACCCCGATCGCGCCGCCCATCAGCTCCACCAGCCGCCGCGAGATCGAAAGCCCCAGGCCGGTGCCGCCGAAGCGCTCGGAGATCGAGACGTCCGCCTGGACGTAGCTCTGGAACAGCCGCTCGCAGGCCGCCGCGCTCAGGCCGATGCCGGTGTCGCAGACCGAGAACCGCACCAGCCCGCCCGCCGGCGCCGCGGCGATCACGATGCCGCCGGTCTCGGTGAACTTGACGGCGTTGCCGACCAGATTCAGCAGCACCTGCCGCAGCCGATCGGGGTCGCCGTGCAAATGCCCGGGCAACTCGGGCGCGACCTCGACCGTCAGGGACAGGCCCTTCTCCTCGGCGCGCGAGGCCATCAGCGCCGCCACGCTGTCGACCAGGCGGCGCAAATCGAAGTCGCGTCGGGCCAGGGCCAGCTTGCCGGCCTCGAGCTTCGACAGGTCGAGCACGCCGTTGACGATGGTCAGCAGCGCGTCGCCGGAATAGCGCAGCGTTTCTGCGAAATCGCGCTGGCGCGCGTCCAGCGGGCCGTCGAGCAGCGCCGCGATCATGCCCAGCATGCCGTTGAGCGGCGTGCGGATCTCGTGGCTCATCACCGCCAGGAATTCCGATTTCGACCGCGCCGCCGCCTCCGCCTCCTCCTTGGCGGCCCGCAGGGCGATCTCGGCCTCGCGGCGATGGGCGACCTCGTCGGTCAGCGCCCGGGTGCGTTCGTCGACGCGCCGCTCCAGCGACTGGTTGAGCTCGGTCAGGCGCGCCGCCAGCGCCTCGTGGCTGCGGAACACCGAGTCCATCCGCGCCGCCAGGACGATGCCATGGGTCAGGACGAAGATCAGGAAGGTCAGCGGCGTCAGCTCGATCCCCTGCGCGACGCGCTGGCTGACGGCGGCGTCGTGGATGACGGCGGTCAGAAACAGCGCGCCGACCGCCAGGATCAGGCCGGCGCCGTCGCGCCGCCGGCGGGCGGCCAGGCCGAGCACGAACAGGCCGTAGCCGAAGGCGGCGATCAGCACCACCAGATACACGTCGCGCAACTGCGTGAAGATGGCCGGCGGCAGCGCCAGGCAGGCGATCAGCGCCGTCCCGGCCGCCGTCGCCGCCCGCACCGGCCAGCGCTCGGCCTCGCGCGGGAACATCGCCGCCAGCAGCAGCAGATACAGCGGCATCGCCGCGAACAGCGTCAGGTAGTCGAACCGGGTGTTCCAGGCCTGCGGCAGCCAGGGAAAGGCCAGCACCAGCAGGTTGTTGGCGGTCGCCGCCCGCAGCCCGATCATGCCGGCGAACAGCGCCAGCAGCAGATACGCGCGCTCGCGGCGGCCGACGAACACCAAGCCGTAATAGGCCCCGAACGCCAGGGCGGCGCCGGCGGCCAGCAGGCTGACCGCGATCTGGCGCCAGCGGGCCTGCTGGATCGAGTCGGCGGCGCCGATCAGCAGCGGCTGCCGCACCCCGCCCTCGGCGTGGTAGTGGTTGGAGACCTGCAGGACGATCTCGCGCTCGACCGCGCCGCCCGGCAACGGCACGACGCGGATCAGGAAGCGCGGACTCTCGGCCGTCTCCGTCGCGCCCGGCCAGCCGACCTGGGCCAGCGGCTCGCCGTCGACCCACAGCCGGACGGCGCTGTTGACCTCGCCCAGCCGCAAGGCCAGCGGCGGCGCGCCCTGCGGCAGCCTCACCATCAGCCGCAGGGTCGCGACGCCGGCGCCGGGCAGCGGCCGGTCGGCCAATTCGCGGCCGTTCCAGACGCCGGGCACCGGCAGATGGCCGTCCGGCGCCCGCCGCCGCAGGTTGCGGGGGTCGAGCAGCTCGCCCCACCACACCGCCCACAGCCCGTCGAGGCGCGCCGGCCCGGCGGCGAAATCCCATCGCGAAAGGTCGAGCACGCCGTCGGCGGCACTCGGCGCCATGCGGCCGGGATCCCGCACCGCCAGCCAACCCGCCATGGCGACGGCCAGCATCAGCACGAAGGCGATCGTAAGCCGTCTCGGCGGCCCGCCGACCGCATCGCCAGAGTTCATTCCGCCTCGCCGCGTTGCACGAGCGGCAAGGATACACTTTGGAATAAGCCAAAGGAAGAATGGCGCTGCGCGATTCCCCCGCTTGGCTCATCGCCAATTTGCAGGGAGGCGCAACTGACCCTCTCCCGCCTGCGGGAGAGGGAGGGGCCCAGCCGAAGGCTGGGAGGGTGAGGGGAGCGGCGCCTGACTCACATCCGGCCTTCGGCCGTAAGACACCCTCACCCCGGCCCTCTCCCGCAGGCGGGAGAGGGAGAAAAGGGGCGCCCGTGGGCGAACAAAAGGGGCGCCGGATCGCTCCGGCGCCCCAGAAAACCACCGCGTCGGCGGAGGCTATTCGACCATCTCGTGTTCCGGCTGCTTGAAGCCCTTGCCCGGATCCATCTCGAAGTCGAGCTTGCCGTCCTTGACGGTGACCCGGACGATGCCGCCCTTCGACAGCTTGCCGAACAGCAGTTCCTCGGCCAGGGGCTTCTTGATGTGCTCCTGGATGATGCGGCCGAGCGGGCGGGCGCCGAACGCCCTGTCGTAGCCCTTGCGGGCCAGCCAGTCCCGGGCCTCGTCGTTCAGCTCGAACTGGACGTCGCGGTCGCCGAGCTGGGTCTCGAGCTGCATCACGAACTTGTCGACGACACGCTTGACGATGTCCATCGACAGGCCCGCGAACGGGATCACCGCGTCGAGCCGGTTGCGGAACTCCGGCGTGAACAGACGCTGGATCGCCTCGGCGTCGTCGCCCTCGCGCTGCTCGCGCTCGAAGCCGATGGCCGGCTTGGCCATGTCCGAGGCGCCCGCGTTGGTCGTCATGATCAGGATGACGTTGCGGAAGTCGACGTTCTTGCCGTTGTGGTCGGTCAGGCGGCCGTGGTCCATCACCTGCAGCAGGATGTTGAACAGGTCGGGATGGGCCTTCTCGATCTCGTCGAGCAGCAGCACGCAGTGGGGATGCTGGTCGACGGCGTCGGTGAGCATGCCGCCCTGGTCGAAGCCGACATAGCCGGGCGGAGCGCCGATCAGACGCGAGACCGAGTGCCGCTCCATGTACTCGGACATGTCGAAGCGGGTCAGCTCGATGCCGAGCGTCGCGGCGAGCTGGCGGGCGACCTCGGTCTTGCCGACGCCGGTCGGGCCCGAGAACAGGTAGCAGCCGATCGGCTTCTCCGGTTCGCGCAGGCCGGCCCGCGACAGCTTGATCGCGCTGGACAGGGCCTCGATCGCCTTGTCCTGGCCGAACACCATCGTCTTGAGGTCGCGTTCGAGGTTCTTGAGCTGCTCGGTGTCGCTCGAGCTGACGCTCTTGGGAGGAATGCGGGCGATCTTCGCCACCACGTCCTCGACGTCCTTGACCGTCACCGTCTTGCGCCGCTTGCTCTCGGGCAGCAGCATCCGCGCCGCGCCGACCTCGTCGATGACGTCGATCGCCTTGTCCGGCAGCTTGCGGTCGGTGATGTACCTGCTCGACAGCTCGACCGCCGCACGGATCGCCTCGGCCTGGTACTTCACCCGGTGGTGGGCTTCGTAATAGGGCTTGAGGCCGTGCAGGATCTTGACCGCGTCCTCGACCGACGGCTCGTAGACGTCGATCTTCTGGAAACGGCGGACCAGCGCGCGGTCCTTTTCGAAGTAGTTGCGGTATTCCTTGTACGTCGTCGAGCCGATGCAGCGCAGCGTGCCCGAGGCCAACGCCGGCTTCAGCAGGTTCGAGGCGTCCATCGAGCCGCCGGAGGTCGCGCCGGCGCCGATGACGGTATGGATCTCGTCGATGAACAGGATGGCGCCGTCATAGGCCTCCAGTTCGCCGACCACGGCCTTGAGTCGTTCCTCGAAATCGCCGCGATAGCGCGTGCCGGCCAGCAGCGAGCCCATGTCGAGCGCGAAGATGGTCGCGGTCTTCAGCACCTCGGGCACCTCGGCGCGGACGATGCGGCGCGCCAGGCCCTCGGCGATCGCGGTCTTGCCCACGCCGGGATCGCCGACGTAGAGCGGGTTGTTCTTCGACCGGCGGCACAGGATCTGAATCGTGCGCTCGATCTCGGATTCGCGACCGATCAGCGGATCGATCTTGCCTTGCGCCGCCTTCTTGTTGAGGTTGACGCAATAGGCGTTCAACGCCTCTTGTCCCTTTTTCACCACTTTCTCCGCCTGCGCCTCTTCGTCGGCGCCGTGTACGGTGCGGTTCTGGCTGCGGCCGGGCGCCTTGGCGATGCCGTGCGAGATGTAGTTCACGGCGTCCAGGCGCGTCATGTCCTGCAGCTGCAGGAAGTACACCGCGTGGGATTCACGTTCGCTGAAGAGCGCGACGACGACGTTCGCGCCCGTGACCTCTTCGCGGCCCGAGCTCTGGACGTGGATGGCCGCGCGTTGCACGACGCGCTGAAATCCGGCCGTCGGTTTCGGGTCGGTCACTCGGTTGGTGACGAGATCGGACAGTGCGGTATCCAGGAACTCGGTCAGTTCCCGGCGCAGTCGTTCGATGTCGACGTTGCAAGCCCGCAGGACCGCCACGGCATCCTGGTCCTCGCTGAGCGCGAGGAGCAGGTGCTCGAGCGTCGCGTATTCGTGACGACGTTCGGTCGCCAGCGCCAGGGCTCGGTGGAGGCTGTGCTCAAGATTCCGCGACAGCATGGATGGCGTCATTCCTTCTCGATGGTGCACTGCAGCGGATGCTGATTCTGGCGCGCCAGGTCCATGACCTGGGTCACCTTGGTCTCCGCCACTTCATATGTGTACACGCCGCAAACCCCGACGCCCCGCTGATGAACGTGCAGCATGATCTGGGTCGCCTCGTCGCGATTCTTGTTGAAGAACCGCTCGAGCACGTGAACGACGAACTCCATGGGGGTGTAGTCGTCGTTCAACATCAAGACCTTGTACATCGACGGCTTCTTGGTTTTCGGCCGCGTCTTGATGACGGCGCCCGTGCCGGGCCCCTCTTCGTCTCTTTTGTCGATGTCGTCGCTCATGCGTTCAGGCTACTCGGTGTCGCTGATCGGAACACGCCTATAATATTGGGTTCCGCCATCCCCGGAAAAGTCCCCTGTTTGCCAGACCCGTCGCTGCCCCATTGGTCCATGTGAAAAAACGCGAACGGCCCGGAGGCAAGAGCCACCGGGCCGTCCGTATGTTAACCGTTCGGTTCGGTTCAGGGCCTGGGCGCCAGCGTCCGTTCGGCGATCGCGGCGAAGCGGCCGTTCAGCGGCGCCGCGGCCTGTTCGGCGAGATGGGCCGAGACTTCGCGGAAGCGTCCGCCCTCGGTCATCGCCTTCTCCATGCAGTCCTTGGCGAGGCCGGTCTGGATCTCGACGACCTCCTGCAGGGTCTTGGCCCCGAGCAGGGCCTTGCCGGCGACGATGCCGGCCGCGAACTGCTCGTGCGCCAGCGCCAGGGCCGAGCGCTGGACGTCGTGCAGGCCCATCGCCAGCACCATGCCGGCCTTGATCACCGCCTCGGCGTTGTCGCGGTTGAAGGCGATCAGGTCCTCGTAGCCCGCGATGGCGGCGTTGCCCGCATCGGCGGCCAGATCGGCCTGGTCCTTGCGCGGCGCCGGCTTGTCGCCGGTGATCTCGGCCGAAACCGCGGCCGCGCTCTCGACCGCCCGGCCGGCGGTGGCCGCGTCATCGCCCTGGCTGGCGACCGGAGCGGCGGCGGGCGCGGCGGGCGCGGCGGGCTTGGCCTCCGGCGCGGGCGCGGCTGCCTTGGCGGCGGGCGCGTCGGCGCGCTTGGCGTTGGCGTTGGCGGCGGCTTTGGTCTTCGCGGTCGTCATGGCTGCTCCCCTGATCCGATCCGAAACTTCTCTATTTGCTGCACTGCAGCATCCCACGATCGGCCGTTCGCTGTCAAATCGAATTTCGCAGTGCAGCATGAGGATCAGAAGGCGGCGTTGCCCCACAACCCGTCGGCGCCGACGCGCAGGTTGAAATCGCCGTAGTAATCGGTGTCGTTGTAGCGGTCGGCCACAGCGCGGGGCGGGTTGAGCGGCACGCCCGTGCGGTCCAGCGACAGCAGCGCCTCGTCGAGGCTCAGGCGCCGGAAGTCGGGATTGGGCCACCGCCAGGCGTTGAACCGGTACTCGCCCCGATGGCAGCTCGCCGCGGTCCAGTAGAAGCTGCGCGACGGCAGTTCGAGGCCGACATTCGGCGCCGCGAAGGCGCCGCTGTCGGCCAAGGCCGCGACGAGCCGGTCGCGGGTCGCCGGATCGAGCACTCTCTCGGCCCCCTCGCCGCGCCACGGATCCAGCGGATCGGCCAGCGCCAGGCCGCGCAGCAGGTCGGGATCGCCGATGACGCGGTGTCGCAGGCGGTGCCCGTCCAGCTCGTAGATCCGCACCTGCTCGTCGTAGACGCCGTTGTAGACCACCCGGTAGCGGTCCGCCGCGCCGGGGCCGCAGGCGGCGCGCAGGTCGCCGCCCTCGACGAACGAGAACCAGGTGAACTTGCGCACGACGGGATTGTCGACCCCGCTGCCCTGGTAGGCGCAGCCCGACAACAGCAGCAGCGCGGTCATCGCCCATCGAACGGATTTCATCGGTCCTCCTAGGGATGATGTCATGGCGGATTAAAGTTCCCTAAACCTGCAACGGGCAAAATACCACGAAATGAAGAGGCGGGCGGCGCATTCGCGCCACCTTCCTCGATCGGTCTGGACGCATGGATTCGTCCACAGAAAACGTCGTGTCTCGGCGTTCGGACGGTGGACAGCGCAAGGCTTCATCCCTAATCTGTGGCAGGTACTTGCCTGCTGCCGAGACCGAAAGAAATAGGCTCTGCTTCGAAAGAGGGTGGTTGCGGTTGATGTTTGACTCGGTCCTACGAATCCTGATTCGCACGACTCTGCTCCTGGCGGCCTTCGCCGTCACCGCCATCCCGCAGGAAGCTTCCGCAAAGTCCCGCCGCGGCCCGGTGCAGGCCTCGATCGTGATCGACGCCGACACCGGCAAGGTGCTGCGCTCCGACAATGCCGACACGACCACCTACCCGGCGTCCCTGACCAAGATGATGACGTTGTACATGCTGTTCGATCGGCTCGAATCGGGCAAGATGAAGCTGACCGACCGCATCAAGATCTCGGCCCACGCCGCCGGGCAGCCGCCGTCGAAGCTGGGCCTGCGGCCGGGCCAGACGATTCGGGTCGAGGACGCCATCCTGGCGCTGGTGACCAAGTCGGCCAACGACGTCGCCGCCGCGCTGGGCGAGGCGATCGGCGGCACCGAGGCCAATTTCGGCAAGATGATGACCGAGCGCGCCCGCGCCCTGGGCATGTGGCGGACCACCTTCAAGAACGCCTCGGGCCTGCCCAATCGCGGCCAGGTCACCACCGCCCGCGACATGGCGACCCTGGGACGCGCGCTGCTGCGCGACCATCCGCAATACTACGGTTACTTCAGCACGCCGCGCTTCACCTGGAAGGGCCGCACCATGACCAGCCACAACCGGCTGATGCTGCGCTACGAGGGTGCCGACGGCATCAAGACCGGCTACATCAACGCCTCCGGCTTCAACCTGGTCTCCTCGGTCAAGCGCGACGGGCATCGGCTGATCGGCGTCGTGCTGGGCGGCCGCACCGCCGCGTCGCGCGACCGGCGGATGGAAAAGCTGCTGACCACCACCTTCGCCAGCCTGCCGAGCGGCGGCGAGAAGATCCAGGTCGTCTCGGTTCCGAAGCCGAAGCCCGACCTCGACGCCGCCCTCGTCGCCCGCGCCCTGCCCAAGCCGAAACCCGAACTGATGCAGGTCGCCCTCGACGCCGACGCCGTCGACGAGCACATCGGCGCCGGCGACGCCGAGGAGGCCGACTGGGGCGTGCAGATCGGCGCCTTCGTGCTCAAGGTCTCGGCCAAGAACGCCGCCGAGAAGGCGCACAAGCAGCACACGGAACTGCTTCGGCGCGGCGAGCCCAAGGTCATGCCGGTCAAGAAGGGCCGCAAGACCATCTGGCGCGCCCGCGTCATGGGCATCACCGAAGACCAGGCTCGCGCGCTGTGCGACGCCATGGCCGACAACAAGTCGTGCATGGTGGTCTCGCCGGGCGTCTGAGCGCCCGGCCCGAAAGAACGCGTCCCGCGAGGGCCGGCCGCCGCGCCGGCCCTTTTCGCTTGGGCTCCCGTCCAGCTTGGATTCGCCGGCCGAGCGACCACCTTGGACTCAAGCCACGCCAAGCCGGGAGGAGACGATGACGCGCCGCGATCTCTGGGACAATCCGATGGGCACCGACGGCTTCGAGTTCGTCGAATACGCCGCCCCCGATCCGGCCCAGCTCGGCGCCCTGTTCGAGCGTCTGGGCTTCGCCGCCGTCGCGCGCCACCGCTCGAAGGACGTCACCCTGTACCGCCAGGGCGGCATCAACTTCATCGTCAACGCCGAGCCCCAGAGCTTCGCCCAGGCCTTCGCCCGCCAGCACGGCCCCTGCGCCTGCGCCATGGCCTTCCGCGTCGCCGACGCGGCCCAGGCCTATCGCCGCGCGCTGGAACTCGGCGCCGAGCCGGGTCCGGCCACCGCCGGCCCGATGGAACTGAACATCCCGTCGATCAAGGGCATCGGCGGCAGCCTGGTCTACCTCGTCGACCGCTACGGCGACGGCGGCTCGATCTACGACGTCGACTTCCGCTGGACCGGCGAGCGCAGCCCGCACGGCGCCGGCCTGTCGGGCATCGACCACCTCACCCACAACGTCCACCGCGGCAACATGGACGCGTGGGCCGGCTTCTACGAGAAGCTGTTCAACTTCCGCCAGGTCCGCTACTTCGACATCGAGGGCAAGCTGACCGGCCTGAAGTCGAAGGCGATGACCAGCCCGGACGGCAAGATCCGCATCCCGATCAACGAATCGGCCGGCCAGGAAGGCCGGGTCGACCAGATCGAGGAGTACCTGCGCGAATACCACGGCGAGGGCATCCAGCACGTCGCGCTGTCGACGGACGGCATCTACGAAACGGTCGAGTCGCTGCGCCAGGCCGGCAACGCCTTCATGGACGCGCCGCCCGAGACCTACTACGAGATGCTGGGCGAACGCCTGCCGGGCCACGGCGAGGACCTCGACCGCCTGAAGCGCAACGGCATCCTGGTCGACGGCGCGCCCGAAGGCGGGCTGCTGCTGCAGATCTTCACCCAGACGGTGATCGGCCCGATCTTCTTCGAGATCATCCAGCGCAAGGGCGACGAAGGCTTCGGCGAGGGCAACTTCCGCGCGCTGTTCGAATCGATCGAACGCGACCAGATCAAGCGCGGCATACTGAACGGCTGAGGCCTATCCGAGCTGGCCCATCCGCGCCAGCAGGTACTCGAGGTCGTCGGCCTCCATCTGGACGCCGAGGTCGCCGTACTGGGTCAGGATGCGCTCGATGATCTTGCGCGAGCGGCGCTCGCGATCGTGCGGCTCGCCGTCCAGCGCCGCCTCGTCGGCGACGGAGACTCCGGCGCGCAGGGCGGTGAACAGCGCCGCCGGCAGGCCGGTGCGGTCGAAGATCGCCCGCAATCCCAGCGGCCCGGCGTCGTGGATCAGCGTGCGGGCGTTCTCGAGCGGCACCTTGGCCAGGCGCGCCATCGCGACCTCGAAGAACGCCAGGTCGCCGGTGCACAGCGCCCGCAGCACGATCGACGGCGTCAGCCGGTGGTTGTCGTCGAGATGGCGCACCAGCGTGCCGACGTCCTCGAGGTCGACGTCGTCGCCGAGCAGCCCCAGCACCGCGCGCTCGCGCGCCTGCAGCATGATCTCGGCGGCCATGCCGGCGGCGGTGCCGCCGCGGCTGGCAAGCTGCTGGCGCATCGACTCCGAGGCCCGCGCCACCAGGCGCTCGGCCACCGTGATCGGCAGGTTGGCGCGCATCGCCATGCGGAACTGGACGGATTCGCGGTCGCCGAACTCGTCGACCAGGCGGCCGAGCGTGCCCTCGGCGATCTCGGCGCCCTTGTTGCCGACCAGCCGGCTGACCACGCGCTCGTCATGGCTGTCGGCGAGCGCGTCGGCGAGCCCTTGCGAGACGCTGGCGCGCCCGGCGACGGCGAGTTGCCGCGCCACGTCGGCACTGCGCACGATCACCTCGAGATCCTCGTCGGTCAGCACCTCCGAGCATTCGAGCATGGGCAGCGCCACCGAATCGACGTCGCGGGCCAGGGTCAGCGCGACGTCGTGCGGCAGGGTCGGGCACTGCTTGAGGTGACGCGACAGCGCCTCGCGCACCAGCACCTCGGCGTCCTTCATCATCAGCCGGAAGATCTCGGCGGCGATGCGGCGCTCGCCGTCGCTCAGGCCGCCGGCCTCGAACTTGCGGGCGACGCGCTCGGCCGTGCGGCTGCGGTTCTCGGCCGAGGGATCGGCGAGCAGGCGCGCGACGTCGCGTTCGGAAAGTGTCTCTCGGCTCATCGCTCCCACCGGCCCGCTGTTGTCCTGCGCGGAGTCTAGCCCAGGAAGGTTAACGTCCGGTATGACGGCCGTCACTCCGGCGGCGCGTGCTTGGCGAGGATGCGCTGCAGGGTGCGCCGGTGCATGCGCAGCCGGCGCGCGGTCTCCGAGACGTTGCGGTTGCACTCGTCGTAGATGCGCTGGATGTGCTCCCAGCGGACGCGCTCGGCGGTCATCGGCATGTCCGACGGCTCCGGCAGCGGCCCCTCCTCGCTGCCGTTCCACTGCAGCAGCGCCCCGACGAGCCGGTCGACGTCGACCGGCTTGGCGAGGTAGTCGACGGCGCCGGCCTTCACGGCCGCCACCGCCGTCGCGATGTTGCCGTAGCCGGTCAGCATCACCATGCGCGTGTCCGGCGAGATTCGTTGCAGCGCATGGACCAGCTCCAGCCCGTTGCCCTCGCCCAGCTTGAGATCGACCACGGCATAGGCCGGCGGCGCCGCCGTGGCGGCGCCGATGCCGGCCTCGATCGAATCGGCGGTGGTCACCATGAAGCCGCGGCGCTCCATCGCCGTCGCCAGGCGGGTGCGGAAAGGTTCGTCGTCGTCGACGATCAGCAGCGAGCGCTCCTCGGGCAACGACTCGTCGCCCATCACGTCAACTTTCACGTTCGTCATTCCGGATCGTTCCCAAATCAACCGTCCCACTATACAGAACACTCGCCCCGATCATCCAGCGCCCTAGCCGCCCGGCGCGCGGCCGAAGGCGTCGCGCGGCCAGGTGACCGTCGCAACGGCGCCCTTGGCGCCGTTGGTGCCGTTGTCGACCACCAGACGCCCGCCGGTGCGGCCGAGCAGCGTGCCGGCGATGAAGATGCCCAGGCCCATGTGGCCGCCGTCGCCGGCCCGCGTCGAGATGTAGGGCTCGCCGACGCGGGCCAGGATGCCGGCGGGAAAGCCGGGGCCGTCGTCGGCCACCGTCACGGTGACCGTCTCGGCCGACCAGCGGGTGGACACCTCGACCGTGTCGGTCGCGAACTGCAACGCGTTCTGGATCAGGTTGCCGAGGCCGTGAAGGATCTCGGGCCGCTGCGCCACCCAGGGCGCCGGCTCGGATTCGCTGCCCGGCTCCGGGGCGCTCCGGAACACCAGGCGCTTGCCGTCGCCGCCGCGCTGGTGCGGGGCCGCGGCGAGTTCGGCCAGCGACGCCAGCGGCAGCCGGTCGACGGCCGCGTCCTGCTCGGCGTCGCGTTGCTGGCCGAGCTGGGTCAGGATGGTGCGGCAGCGGTCGGCCTGGCTGACCAGAAGCTGGATGTCGGGGGCCAGCGGGCTGTCCTCGGCGACCTCGGCCGCCATTTCCTTGGCCACCAGGCTGATCGTCGCCAGCGGCGTGCTCATCTCGTGCGCGACCGCGGCGGCCATCGCGCCGACGGCGGCGAAGCGCTGCTCGTGGGCCAGCGCGATCTGGGTCGCCGACAGCGCCGCCGCCCGGCGCCGCGCCTCCTCGGCCATGCGCCAGGTGTAGAGCGCCGCGAAAACCGTCGACAGCACCAGCGCCGTCCACACGCCGGCGACATAGAGGCTGGGCAGCCGGATCGGGCCGTGCGGCCACGGCAGCGGCAGATGCGCGACCGCCAGGATGCTGGCCAGCAGGACGGCGATGACGACGAGCAGCGCCGTGCGGCGCAGCGACAGGGTCGCCGCGGCCACCGTCACCGGCGCCAGCAGGAAAAAGGCGAAGGGGTTGTGCAGGCCGCCGGTCAGGTACAGCAGCACGGCGAGCTGCAACAAGTCGAAGCCGAGATGCCAGATGGCGACCGAGCCGCCGGCGCGGCGCCGCGCCGCGCCCGAGAACACCAGCCACAGGTTGAAGGCGACCAGCGCGCCGACGGCGGCCAGCGGCAGCCACAGCCAGTGGTCGAGGCCGAACGCCGCCTGCACGACGGCAAGCGTGCCGGCCTGGCCGCAGATCGCGATCCAGCGGATGCCCACCAGCGTGCTGAGCCTTACCAGGCCCTCGTCGCCGCCCTCGTCCTCGATCACCACGTCCCCCGACGCATTGGTGAAGGGACTGTACGCGCCCGGCGCCTCGCGGGCAACGGCGCCGCGCGGCTATTCGGCGGCCAGGGAACCCGCGCCGGCCTCCGACGCCGCGATCGGCACCGATACGGCGAACATCGAGCCGCGCCCCACCGTCGAGCGCACCGCGACCGGGTGACCGAGCAGCCGCGACAGCCGGTCGACGATCGCCAATCCCAGCCCCAGCCCCTTGCTGCGGTCGCGCTCGGGGTTCTCGAGCTGCGTGAACTCCTCGAAGATGTCGTCGAGCCGGTCCTGCGGGATTCCCGAGCCGGTGTCGAGCACGCAGATCCGCAAGGCCGCGCCGGCGCGGCGGCAGCCGATCAGGATGCGGCCGCTGGCCGTGTAGCGGACGGCGTTGGCGACCAGGTTCTGCACGATGCGCCCGAGCAGATGCGGGTCCGAGACGATCCGCGCCTCGCACGGCATCACCGTCAGCCGCAGGCCGCGATCGGCCGCCATGGGCGCGAATTCGACCTGCATGCGTTCGAGCAGCGCGGCGACCGAGAACTCCTGGACGGTCGGCACCACGATGCCGGCGTCGAGCTTCGAGACGTCGAGCAGCGAGTCGAGCAGCCCGCCGATCGCGTCGATCGAGTGCTGCATGTCGCCGAGCACCGCGCGGGCCGAATCGTCCTTCACCTTCAACGCCAGCACGTTCGAGAAGTAGACCAGCGCCTGCACCGGCTGGCGCAGGTCGTGGCTGGCCGCGGCCAGGAACTTCGATTTGGCGGCGTTGGCGCGCTCGGCCTCGTGCCGGGCGACGGTGGCGGCGTGATTGGCGGCCTCCAGCTCGGCGGTGCGCCCACGCACCCGCTCCTCGAGGGTGGCGTTCACCGATCGCACCTCGGCCTCGGCGGAACGTCGCTCGGCGATCTCCCGTTCGAGCTGCGCCGGACTGGGCAGCGCGATCAGCCGCGGCAGCAGCGGCCACAGCAGGATCGCCGTGAACAGCGACACCGCCGCCGTCATCGCCTTGACCAGGCCCTCCAGCCAGTAGTCGGGCACGAACAGCGTGTAGATGTGCATCAGATGCGTGGTGCCGCAGGCCATGATGAAGGCCCCGAACAGCCACAGCACCCAGCGATGCCGGACGTCGCGGCGCCGCAACGCGAACACCACCAGCGCGATGGGGATCGAGTAGTAGGAGATCGCGATCAGCCCGTCCGAGAGCATGTGCAGCCACAGGAGCTGCGGCTCCAGGCTCAGGCAGAGCGCGTGGGGCAGGAAACCGCCGTCGCCGACAGGCTGAACGAGGGACGCCAGAAGATCGGCCAGCAACCGCTATATTCCCGTGTCGAGCGTTTCGGAACGCTTCCGATATGGGGCACCCTGCCCGCCGCCACGAGGGCGACGGTCGGACACATCGGGAGTACCGCCACAGGATCGGCCGACCAGCACCTTTTCGCGGCGCACCAGCCCGTTCGCCGTGCTCAGTCGCGGATGGTCCCGGCGTCGGTGCCGCGTTCGGGCTTGGGAGCCTCGGCTCCCGTCTCGGCATCGTCCCCGGGGCTGGCGGCGATGCCCGGGTCGACGGCGACCGGGTCGTCCGAGATCACCGTGCCGGCGGCCTCGCCGACGTCGTGATCGGGCTGGTTGGCGACCGGCATGTCGCCGGCCGGAACGCCGTTGGTGCCGCGCTCCTCGAGCAGCCGCTCCACGGCCTGTTCCGACGTCTGCTTCTGCTCGACGGTGCCGGCGGCGGCCGGGGCGCCGGCCACCAGCAGCGCGGCAAGAAGGATCGGGCGTACCGATTTGCTCATGTCTCGCAACTCCGTGGTCATTCGGGCCGGGTCAGCGGGCAGTCGAGCGCCTCGGTGCGCAGGCACTCGCTGTCGCGCGCCGGCCGGGTGCGCCGCTCGATCTCGGCCAGTTCGCCCTCGTCGATTCCGGCCTCGCCGGCCTCGCCGACCTGCTCGTCGGCGGCGACGTCGCCGCGGCGCGGGGCGCGGATGACGACGTTGTCGTCGTCGATCTCGATATCGTCGTCGAGCACCCCGAGGTCGCGCCGCTCGCCGATCCCGACCTCGTCGTCGGCGATCCCGAGATCGTCCTGCCGCAGGCCGACCCCGCCGAGGTCGCGACGCTCCGGCACCTCGAGGATTTCGCTGTCCTCGATCGGACCCTCGTCGATCTCGGCGCCGACATCCTCGTTGAATTGCGCTCCGGCCGGAGCGGCCGAAAGCAGAAGCGCCAGCGCCAACGGGCCGAAAATCCTTCGGATCATTGCGTGTTCCTTCCCAGTCGCGGGCGTCAGAACCAACGCCAGACGTGGGAAGACTTGCCGAATATTCAAGTTTATTTTGAAAACGGCCGATGAACGCTCTGATTTCGTCAGGCGCGGCGGACGATCTCGCGTTCGAGGAAATCGATGCGGTCCTGCCCCCAGAACAGCCGGTCGCCGACGGCATAGGTCGGCGAGCCGAACACGCCGCGGTCGATGGCGTCCTGGGTGTTGGCGGCGTAGACCGAGGCGGCCTCGTCGCCCTCGGCCTCGGCGATCAGCGCCGCGGCGTCGAAGCCGCAACCGGCCGCGATCTCGGCCAGCGTGTCGCGCTCGGCGATGTTGCGGTCCTCGGCCCACACCGCGCGCAGCACGGCGGTGGAGAACGGCCCGGGATCGCGGCCCTCGGACTGCGCCGCGATCACCATGCGCGCCGCCAGGCTCTCGTCGGCCGGGAAGAACTTCGGCTGCAGGTTCAGCGGCAGCCCGAGGAACTCGCGCCAGCGCTCCAGCTCCTGCAGGCGATAGGCCTGGCGCGCCGGCGCCCGCTTGGGCAGCGGCAGGCCGCCGGTGGCCGGGAACACCTCGGCCAGCTTGACCGGCTTGTAGAGAATGCGCGCGCCGTGGCGGCGGCAGACCTCCTGGAACCGCTCGGAACCGAGATAGGTCCAGGGCGAGACCAGGGAGAAGTAGTAGTCGACGGTCACGGTCATCGGGCGCCTCCGGGCTGCGTGCGCCAGAGTGCCAAAGAACCGCGCCCGGCGCGATCCGCTATTCGTCGTAGACGGGCGGGGGCCCCGCTTGCCACCTCTCCCACCCGGTGATAGTTTCGCCCCTCTCCCGGCGGGCTGCGCCGGGCCCTGCCGCATTTCCGTGGAGTTCCCATGGCGTTGGACAAGGACACCGTCCGCAACATCGCCGTCCTGGCCCGCATCGAGGTGCCCGAGGACGAGCTGGACCATCTCGCCGGCGAGCTGTCGAAGATCATCGGGTTCGTCGAGCAGCTCGGCGAGGTCGACACCGACGGCGTGCCGCCGATGACCTCGGTGGCCGAGATCACGCTGCCGCGCCGCGAGGACGCGGTGACCGACGGCAACTACCAGGACAAGGTTCTGGCCAACGGCCCCGAGACCGACGAGGGCTTCTTCCTGGTGCCGAAGGTGGTGGAGTAGACGCCATGACCAAGCTCAATCACCTGACCATCGCCGAGGCCCGCGACGGCCTCGCCAAGGGCGACTTCTCGGCCATGGAGCTGGCGCAGGCGCACATCTCGGCGATCGAGGCGGCGCGCGGGCTCAACGCCTTCATCACCGAGACGCCGGATCTCGCCATGCACCAGGCCGCCGAGAGCCAGGAGCGCATCAGGACCGGGCGCGCCGGCGC
This sequence comes from uncultured Rhodospirillaceae bacterium, assembly GCA_964545205.1. Lineage (GTDB taxonomy): Bacteria > Pseudomonadota > Alphaproteobacteria > Rhodospirillales > Magnetospirillaceae > CAZJFH01. The sequence goes on along the minus strand of CAZJFH010000041.1, from coordinate 6,593 downwards.
GCTGGAAGGCATTCCGCTGGCGATCAAGGACCTGTTCTGCACCGAGGGCGTGGCGACCACCGCCGCCAGCCACATCCTCGACGGCTTCAAGCCGCCCTACGAGAGCACGGTCAGCGCCAACCTCAAGAAGGCCGGCGCGGTGTGCCTGGGCAAGGCCAATCTCGACGAGTTCGCGATGGGCTCGTCGAACATGACCAGCTATTACGGCGGCGTCGTCAATCCGTGGCGGCGCGCGGGCTCCGACGCCAAGCTGGTGCCCGGCGGCTCGTCGGGCGGCTCGGCGGCGGCCGTGGCGGCGCGGCTGTGCCTGGGCGCCACCGGCACCGACACCGGCGGCTCGATCCGCCAGCCGGCGGCGTTCTGCGGCATCGTCGGCATCAAGCCGACCTACGGCCGCTGCTCGCGTTGGGGCATCGTCGCCTTCGCCTCGTCGCTCGACCAGGCCGGGCCGATGACCCGCACCGTGCGCGATTCCGCGATCATGCTGACCGCGATGTGCGGCCACGACCCCAAGGACTCGACCAGCGCGCCGCTGCCGGTGCCGGATTTCGAGAAGGCGCTGACCGGCGACATCCGCGGCCTGAAGATCGGCATTCCCAAGGAATACCGCCCCGAGGGCCTGGCGCCCGAGATCGAGAAGGTCTGGGAGCAGGGCATCCAGTGGCTGAAGGACGCCGGCGCCACGCCGGTCGAGATCAGCCTGCCGCACACCAAATACGCGCTGCCGACCTACTACATCGTCGCGCCGGCCGAGGCGTCGTCGAACCTGGCGCGCTACGACGGCGTGCGCTTCGGCCTGCGGGTCGAGGGCAAGACCCTGGACGAGATGTACGCCAAGACCCGCGGCGAAGGCTTCGGCGCCGAGGTGCGCCGGCGCATCCTGATCGGCACCTACGTGCTGTCGGCCGGCTATTACGACGCCTACTACGCCAAGGCGCAGAAGCTGCGCACCCTGATCGCCCGCGACTTCCAGAAGGCGTTCGAGACCGTCGACGTCGTGCTGACGCCGACCGCGCCCTCGGCCGCCTTCGCCGCCGGCGAGAAGATGGACGACCCCATCGCCATGTACCTCAACGACGTCTTCACGGTGCCGACCTCGCTGGCCGGCCTGCCCGGCATCTCGATCCCGGCCGGGCTCAACGGCGAAGGCCTGCCGCTCGGCCTGCAGCTCATCGGCAAGCCCTTCGACGAGGAGACGGTGCTGCGCGTCGCCGGCGTGATGGAGACGGCCGCCGACTTCCAGGCGCTGCCGACGGGGATGGGGGGCTGAGATGCGCGAACGCTTCTGGCCCGCCCCGCCCTTCGAGACGGCCGCTGCGCGGCCTCCTCAGGGTGAGGCTACCGAAAGAAACGACCTCATGCTGAGGAGCCGGCGCAGCCGGCGTCTCGAAGCATGTCCGTCCGCGGAGGTGATCTGATGGCTTACGTGATTCAGGGCGACAAGCATGACTGGGAGGTCGTGATCGGCCTCGAAGTGCATGCCCAGGTGATCTCGAAGGCCAAGCTGTTCTCGGGCGCCGCCACCGATTTCGGCGCCGCACCCAACAGCCAGGTCAGCTTCGTCGACGCCGGCTTCCCCGGCATGCTGCCGGTGATCAACGACAAATGCGTCGAGCAGGCGGTGCGCACCGGCCTGGGCCTGAAGGCGAAGATCAACCTGACCAGCGTTTTCGCGCGCAAGAACTACTTCTACGCCGACCTGCCGCAGGGCTACCAGATCAGCCAGTACGAGCTGCCGATCGTCGGCGAGGGCGAGATCATCCTCGACATGCCCGACGGCTCGACCCGCACGGTCGGCATCGAGCGCCTGCACCTCGAGCAGGACGCCGGCAAGTCCCTGCACGACCAGCACCCGACCAAGAGCTACATCGACCTCAACCGCTCGGGCGTGGCGCTGATGGAGATCGTCTCCAAGCCCGACATGCGCAGCCCCGAGGAGGCCGGCGCCTATGTGACCAAGCTGCGCTCGATCCTGCGCTATCTCGGCACCTGCGACGGCAACATGCAGGAAGGCTCGATGCGCTGCGACGCCAACGTCTCGGTGCGGCCCGTGGGCTCGACGGAACTGCGCACCCGCTGCGAGATCAAGAACGTCAACTCGATCCGCTTCCTGCAGCAGGCGATCGAGTACGAGGCGCGCCGCCACATCGACGTCTACGAGGACGGCGGCGAGATCCGCCAGGAGACGCGGCTGTTCGACGCGAACAAGGGCGAGACGCGCTCGATGCGCAGCAAGGAAATGGCGCACGACTACCGCTATTTCCCCGACCCCGACCTGCTGCCGCTGGTCATCGACCAGGCCTACGTCGATCGCATCAAGGCGACCCTGCCGGAGCTGCCCGACGAGAAGAAGGAGCGCTTCATCCGCGACTACGCGCTCTCGCCCTACGACGCCGGCGTGCTGGTCGCCGAACAGGCGCCCGCGCACTTCTTCGAGACCGTCGCCAAGGGCCGCGACCCCAAGCTGGCCGCCAACTGGGTGATGGGCGACTTCTTCGCCGCGCTCAACCGCACCGGCAAGACCATCGAGAACCCGCCGGTGACGGCGGAGAACCTCGGCGGCCTGATCGACCTGATCAAGGACGACACCATCTCCGGGCGCATCGCCAAGGAGGTGTTCGAGATCATGGTCGAGACCGGCGAGGCCCCGGCCGACATCGTCGAGAAGAAGGGCCTGAAACAGGTCACCGACACCGGCGCCATCGACGCCGCCATCGCCGACGTGCTGGCCAGGAACCAGGACAAGGTCGCCGAATACAAGTCCGGCAAGGACAAGCTGTTCGGCTTCTTCGTCGGCCAGGTGATGAAGGCGACCCAAGGCAAGGCCAACCCGGCGATGGTCAACGAACTGCTGAAGACCAAACTGGCGGAGTAGGTTGCGCGTCTGGAGACGCGCGCTCCAGGATCACTTGGAGCGCGGGTCTCCAGACCCGCAGGTTGCCATGATCTCCGACTTCGCCCGCGGCCTGCGTGCCGCCCTGCCCGTCATGCTGGGCTATTTCCCGATCGCGGTGTCGTTCGGCATCGTCGCGCGCGACGGCGGGTTGCCGTTGTGGCTGGCGGCGTTGATGAGCGTGATCGTCTATGCCGGCGCCAGCCAGTTCGCCGCCGTCGCGATGCTGCGGCTGGGGGCGCCGGTGCCGGAGATCGTGCTGGCGACGTTCTTTCTCAATCTGCGCCATTTCGTGATGAACCTGTCGCTGCTGCCCAGGCTGCCGGCGCGGCGCGGCGGGCGGGCGGCGCTGGCTTTGGGGGTCACCGACGAGACCTTCGCGGTGGCCTCGTTCCACAAGGACGAACGGGTGCGCTCGCTGCCGGGCATGGCCGGGCTGGTGGTCGGCGCCTGGGCGGCGTGGTGGTCGGGCACCATAGCCGGCGGCCTCGCCGCCGACGCGATGCCGCGGCTGCTGACCGAGGCGATGGGGGTGATGCTCTACGGCCTGTTCATCGGCCTCTTGGTGCCGGCGGTGCGCGCGGTGCCCAAGGGCCTGGTCGCGGCGGTGGCGGCGATGGCGGTCAACTGGGCCGCCGTTCAGGCGATCCCGCCGGGCTGGGCGATGATCGCCGCCATCCTGGCCGGCGCCACCATCGGCGCGGTGGCGACGCGATGACGGCGGAACTCTGGATGATCCTCGGCATGGCGGCGGTCACCGTCGTGCCGCGCCTGTTGCCGGCGCTGCTGCCGCCGGGCCTGGTGATCCCGGCGCCGGTGGCGCGCTGGCTCGGCCAGGTGCCCTATGCGGCGCTCGGCGCGCTGATCTTTCCCGGCGTCGTCGCCGCCGATCCGGACAACCCGTGGACCGGCATCGCCGCCGCACTCGCCGCAGTCGGCGCGGCGCTGTTGCGGGCGCCGGCCTTCGTCGCGGCCCTGGCGGCGGTGGTGGCGGCGCTGGCGGTCAGGATCGCCTGATCCGGGACTTGCCGCGCGGCCGGCGCTGCACCATCCTGCAGCCCGAGAAGGAGAGTCCGATGGCCGACGAATTCCCGACCCTGCACGTGCTCGATCACCCGATGATCCTGCACAAGCTCAGCATCATGCGCGACAAGGACACCTCGACGCAGGCGTTCCGCCGGCTGCTCAAGGAGATCGCGCTGCTGATGGGCTACGAGCTGACCCGCAACCTGCCGATCGCCTATCGCGAGGTCGAGACGCCGCTGACCACGATCCAGGCGCCGGTGATCGCCGGCAAGAAGCTGTGCGTCGTGCCGATCCTGCGCGCCGGCATCGGCATGGCCGACGGCCTGCTGGAACTGCTCCCGGCCGCCCGCGTCGGCCATGTCGGGCTGTACCGCGACGAGACCACCCACCGCCCGGTCGAGTATCTGGTCAAGCTGCCCGAGGCGGAGGGCCGCACCTTCATCGTCGTCGACCCGATGCTGGCGACCGGCCATTCCGCCGTGCACGCCATCGACGTCATCAAGCGCCACGGCGCCGAGCCGGGCAAGATCATGTTCATGGCGCTGATCGCCGCCCCCGAGGGCGTGCGCACCTTCGCCGCCGCCCACGACGACGTGCCGGTCTTCGTCGCCGCGCTCGACGAGCGGCTGAACGAGAACGCCTACATCGTCCCCGGCCTCGGCGACGCCGGCGACCGGCTGTTCGGCACGAAGTGAGCGGCCCGGGCACGCCGATAGCACGACAAACCTTCGCATCGTGGCGTCGCGGCGCCGCACGCGTTAGGCTCGGCGGAGCGACGACCGAAGGAGACCCATGCAACGGCTTCAGCTGCCGCCCCTCGCCATTGCCACCGACGCCCTGCGCCTGACCATCGGCAATCTCGGCCAGTACCTGCGGCTGGCCGCGGTGCCGTTCGCCGTCTCGTCGGCCGTGCTGCTGTGGGGCGAGTACCGCTCGGACGCGCCGGTGGTCGTGCTGGTGGCGGCGCTGGTCGCGATGCTGGCGATGGTGCCGGTCGCCACCGCCTGGCACCGGTTCCTGGTGCTCAGCGTCGGGCTCGACACCCGGTGGCTGCACCTGCGGTTCGGCCGCCGCGAGGGCAGCTATCTGCTGGTCACGGCCAAGCTGGCCGGCGTCGCCCTGCTGCTGATGCTGCCGATCACCATCATGCTGCTGCTGATGACCCAGGCGCCGGGCGGCCGCGAGATCGCCGCCGTGGTCGTCGCCGGCTCGATCGCGGTGGCGGCGCTGGCGCCGGTGCCGTTCCTGCTCGCCCTGCCCGCCTCGGCGGTCGGCGATCCCGCCGGGCTGTTCGAGGCCTGGGACCTGTCGCGCGGCAACCTCCCGACGCTGGCCTGGGTGCAGTCGGGCCTGGTGGCCGCCTCGTTCGTCGCCTCGCTGCCGCTGGCGGTGCTGCCGGGCGCGATCGGCGTGGTCTACGGCCAGGCCGCCGGCTTCCTGATCATGGCGTGGTGGGTGGCGGCGCTGTCGCTGGTCTATCTGCGGCTGCGGCCGCCGGAGATGACGGCCCCGGAGCCGTACTGACCGGCAATCCCCGGTGGCAGCAAGACGCGACTTCGGACTACCACGTCCGGCCATCTGGCATTCGCGGCGCGAAAGCGATACCTCTGGGATATCACCCCAGTGTAGAGCCCCTGAGACGGGAGCCCCAGAGGATGTACGACGACCGCCGCCGCTTTCGCCCCGCCGACGAGACGCTCCTGCTCGAGGAGCGCGACGCCGACGCGTTGGAGCACGACCGGGTCGAGGACGCCCTCGCGGCCGACCTTGGTCTCACCCTCGACGAACTGCGCGAGGCCCTCGCCGTCCTGGCCGTGCTCGACCTCGACGAGGACGAGCCAGAACCGGAAGGCGCCGCCACGGCCGGCTGGCTGCACTGAGCGCGGCGCGCGCCGTCCGGCGCCGCCCCTACTTGCGCAGGCTCTTGCGGTACATCCGGTCCGCCTTCTCCTCGGCGCGCTGCGCCGCCTCGAGCGCCGCCCGCGCGTCCGCGGCCGCCTTGCCGGCGGTCGCCTGCGCCTGGTCGGCGGTGGACTGGGCCCGGGCGACGTCGGCGCGCATCGCGGCGACGTCGGACTGCAGGGCGTCGATCTGATCCTGGCTCGCGCAACCGGACACCGCGAGTACGAGCGCGGCGGCCGCGGCCGCCTTGGTCAGCTTGCGAACGACGGTCATCGTCTCGATCCTTCTTCTGGACTGCCACTCGGCTCCCGTGTGTCGGGAGGGATTGATTCTGCGGCGCGGAAGCGCCCTTGACCACCCGTGCCTTCGACCGAGCCGCCCACGTCGAAAGTTCTAGCCGGCGCGCAACGTCGTTGCACGCCGCCCGGCGGATTGGCAATATTAGCGAAAGCTTCAGGAGGTCGGGATGAGCAGCGGCTGGGGATGTCCGAACGAGGTCGACGGGACGTGCCGCAAGGTCGGCGGCCGCGCCTGCGATCCGGGCATGAAGGGCTGCGTCCTGTTCGGCCGCTTCCGGTTCAGCACCGAGAGCAAGAACAAGCCCGAGGGCCTGCGCATGCCCGCGCCCGCCCGCCCCGCGCCCGAACAGCCCTGAACCGCGGCAACAGGAACGGATGCCCGCTTTCGCGCACGGCCGTCCGGTTCAACGAGTCAGGTTGCGCTGCGTTAGCCGATGTACACTCATCGCGTCATGGCCGGGCTTGTCCCGGCC
>CAZJFH010000040.1:0-44824 GCA_964545205.1 uncultured Rhodospirillaceae bacterium | reverse complement strand
CCTGTCGGCCGGCACCAGGAACGCCGACGGCAGCTGGACGCTCGGCCCCGACCAGCTCACCGGCCTGACCCTGACGCCGCCGGCCAATTCCGACGCCGACTTCACCCTGACGGTGACCGCGACCAGCCGCGAGACGTCGAACGGCAGCACCGCCACCACCACGGCCAGCCTGCCGGTCAGCGTCGCCGCCGTCGCCGACGCGCCGACGCTGACCGTCGCCGCCGCCCAGGGCACCGCCGACACCGCCATCGCGCTCGACATCGGCGCCGCGCTCAAGGACACCGACGGCTCCGAGGCGCTGGCGGTCCAGATCGCCGGCGTGCCCGCCGGCGCCAGCCTGTCGGCCGGCACCCAGGGCAGCGACGGCGTCTGGACGCTGACCCCGGCCCAGCTCCAGGGCCTGACCCTGACGCCGCCGGCGGGCTCGGACGCCGATTTCACCCTGGCGGTGAGCGCGATCAGCCGCGAGGCCGCGAACGGCAGCACCGCCACCACCAAGGCCAGCCTGGCCGTCACCGTCGACCCGGCGCCGGTCTCGACGCCGCCGGTCGAGGACGGGGCCAACGTGCTGACCGTCGGCGCCGGCAAGCAGTACGCGACGCTGTCGCAGGCCATCGCCGCCTCCAAGGACGGCGACGTCATCAAGATCGACGCCGGCGTCTACGAGAACGACTTCGCCACCATCACCACCAAGATCAGCATCGTCTCGGTCGGCGGCCTCGCCCACCTCAAGGCCACCGTCGCGCCGCCGAACGGCAAGGCGATCCTGACCACCCGCAACGACGTCACCATCGACGGCCTCGAATTCTCGGGCGCCGCGGTCGCCGACAGGAACGGCGCCGGCATCCGCTACGAGCTCGGCCATCTCGTCGTCAGGAACAGCTACTTCCACGACAACGAGAACGGCATCCTGGCCAGCGCCAACAGCGCCGGCAGCGTCTCGGTCAGCACCTCGGAATTCGCCCGCAACGGCTACGGCGACGGCTACAGCCACGGCCTCTACGCCAACGCGGTCGGCAAGCTGACCGTCACCGACAGCTACTTCCACGACACCAGCGTCGGCCACCACATCAAGAGCCGCGCCATCGAGAACGTCATCACCGGCAACCGCCTGGTCGACGGCTCGGGCGGCACCTCGTCCTACAGCATCGACCTGCCCAACGGCGGCAAGTCGCTGGTCAAGGGCAACTTCCTCGAGCAGGCCTCGACCGGGCAGAACCCGATCATGATCAGCTACGGCGCCGAGGGCAACCTGCACGCCGGCAGCGGCCTGGTCGTCGACGCCAACACCTTCAGCAACTTCAAGTCCAGCAGCACCGGCGTCTACAACTTCACCGCCCTGACGGCGCAGGTGACCAACAACGGCTTTTACAACGTCGGCACCCCGGTCACCGGCCCCTATTCGGCCAGCGGCAACACCAAGCTGACCACCGCGCCGACCTACGACACCAGCTCGCCCTGGAAGACCGACGCCAGCACCGACACCACCGCCGAAATGCCGACGCTGACGACCGCGGATGCGAGCGGCACCCAGGATACGCCGATCGCCCTAGACATTGCCGCAGCGTTGACCGATCTCGACGGTTCCGAGACCCTGTCGGTGATCGTATCCAACCTTCCCGCCGGCGCCACGCTGTCGGCCGGCACCAAGAACGCCGACGGCAGCTGGGCACTGACGGGCCAGCAGCTGCAGGGCCTGACCGTGACGCCTCCCGCCGGCTGGACCACCGCCTTCACGCTGGCCGTCGCCGCGATCGCCACCGAGCTCTCGACCGGCGCGACCGCGACCGCCAACGCGGCGGTCACCGTCACCATCGAGCCGCCGGCCATGCTGTTGCCGTCCTCGACCCCGCCGGCGGCGACCATCAAGGGCACCGCCTACGACAACACCCTCTACGGCACCGACGCCAACGACGTCGTCGACGGGCTCGCCGGCATCGACAAGATGTACGGCGGCAAGGGCAACGACATCTACATCGCCGACGAGGCCGGCGACATCGCCGCCGAGAACGCGGCCGAGGGCGTCGACACCGTCTACCTGACCGCGACCAACAGGGCCTACCAGCTCGGCGCCAACGTCGAGAACCTGGTCCTGTCCGGCTACGGCACCACCGTGACCGGCAACGCGCTGGACAACGTCTTCGTCGCCAAGACCGCCAACGGCAACACCTTCTACGGCGGCTACGGCACCGACATCGCGGCCTATGACGGCGTCCAGTCCGGCTACACCCTGAGCCTGAACTCGCAGGGCAACTGGGTGGTCCTCGACACCGCCACCGGGCACAAGGACCATCTGGTCGGGCTCGAGAAGGTCGCCTTCGCCGGCCAGGTGCTGAAGCTCAACGCCGACGGCACCACCACCGCCGAGACCGGCACGACCGCGCCGACTCCGACCGACCCGACCCCGACCGAGCCGACCTCGCCGACCGAGCCGACCTCGCCGACGGAGCCGACTTCGCCGACCGAACCGACCTCGCCGACCAGCCCCACCGAGGGCCTCGGCTACGCGGCGCTGCCCGCCGGCACCTCGGGCGCGGTCAAGGCGCCCGAGCTCGCGCAGGCCTCGGCCAGCGGCGACATCGTCGGCTACGCGCTCAAGAACCACACCGGCGCCGACGCCGCGGCGGGCAAGATGACCTTCGGCCAGGTGTTCAAGGCCGGCCAGGTCAAGCCGGGCGACGCCCTGGTGATCAAGACCGGCAGCGGCGAAATCGCCGTGCAGATGGACGTCAAGACGACCAACCCCGACGGCTCGGTCGCCCACGCCCTGCTGACCTTCGACGCGCCGAGCGTGCCGGCCGGCCAGATGCTCAACGTCATGCTGGCCAAGGGTGCCGCCGCCTCGGGCACCGCGCTGAAGCCGGCCGACATCCTGGCCACCGGCTACGACCTCAAGCTCGACCTGAAGTTCAGCACCGGCGAGGCCACGACCATCGACGCCGCCAAGGTGCTGAGCGACGCCATCGCCGCCGGCACGGTCAAGACCTGGATGAGCGGCCCGCAGGCCACCGAGGTGCGCGTGAGCACCGCGATCAACGAGCACCTGCAGGCGACCTTCGACATCCGCGTGCTCGACGACGGCAGCGTGCGCACCGACGTGATCGTCGAGAACAGCTGGGCCTACAAGACGCCCCAGACCTACACCTACGACGTCGCGATCCGCGAGAACGGCGGCGTGGCCTACAGCGAGTCGGGCATCGCGCACTACTCCTACGCCTCGTGGCACAAGGAGGTGTGGGACGGCGCGCCGTCGAAGCTGATGCCGGCCTATGACATGGCCTACTTCTCGGCCACCGGCGCCATGCCCGACTACGACACCTCGATCGGCATCAACGCCGCCGCGCTCGACGCGTCGCAGACGCAGCTGGCCGCCAGCGACACCACGCTGATGGGCAACGCCACCATCACCAAGTACATGCCGACCACCGGCGCCCGCGAGGATATCGGCCTCGCCCCGGGCTGGACCACCGACTACCTGATCTCGCAGGATCCGCGGGCCCTGGCGACGATGATGGCCAACGCCGACGCCGCCGGCAGCGTGCCGTGGCAGCTGCGCGACAACGTCATGGGCGGCGACATGGTCCGCGTCGACCTGCGGCCCAACCTGTGGGTCGACGGCCGCGGCAGCGACCCGCAGTACGGCGTCGACGCCCTGCCGGCGCCCTATGCGCCCGGCGGCGGCTGGACGCCCGACAAGCCGCACCATCCCGACCTCGCCTACGTGCCCTACCTGCTCACCGGCAGCCAGTACTACCTCGACCAGCTCGAGGCGACGGCGAGCTGGGGCGTCGCGGCGACCTGGCCCGCCGCCCGCCAGTACGGGGAAGGCCTGCTCAACAACGGCGAGGTGCGGTCTCAGGCCTGGACCATGCGCTCGGTCGGCAACGCCGCCTACGCCATCCCCGACGCCGACCCGATGAAGGCCTATTTCGACGCGCTGCTGAACAAGAACCTGCAGACCATGTACGACAGCTTCCTCGCCAACCCGGCCGGCGAGGTCACCGGCTGGGTCAAGGGCGAGTACCGCGACGCCGGCGGCACCGCGCCGTGGCAGAACGACTACTTCGCCACCGTGATGGGCAGCCTGCAGGACCGCGGCTTCGCCAAGGCGGCCGAGATCCTGGAGTGGCAGACCAACTTCCTCGCCGGCCGCTTCCTATCCGCCGACAAGGGCTTCGATCCGCTGCAGGGTCCGTCCTACACCCTGGTGGTGTTCGACCCGACGACCAAGGCGAATTACACCACCTGGAAGCAGGTGTTCGACGCCTCGTTCTCGACGACCACCTCGACGCTGACCGGCACGCCCTACGCCGCCGACGACTTCGCCGCCATCGCCAAGCCGGCGCTGGCCAGCATCATCAGCGCCACCGGCTCGCCGGAAGCGGTCGAAGCCTACGGCTTCATGATGTTCCACACGACGGCGATGACGGCGGCCTACGCCAACAACTCGACCTGGCTGATCGCCCCGAGGCTGGCCGACGGCACCATGCTGACCAACGCCGACGTCAAGATCACCACCACCACCGCCGCGACCACGATGACCGGCGGCAGCCGCGGCGAGCTGCTGCACGGCAATGTCGGCAACGACGTCGTCAGCGGCAACGGCGGCATCGACATGCTGTTCGGGCATGCCGGGGCCGACCAGCTCTTCGGCGGCGCCGGCGACGACTACCTGTTCGGCGGCGACGGCAACGACACGCTGTCGGGCGGCACGGGCAACGACATGCTCAAGGGCGGGAAGGGCGCCGACGTGTTCGTCTTCACCGAGGTCGACGGCGGCAAGGACGTGGTCCTGGACTTCGTGTCCGGCAGCGACAAGCTGCAGATCAAGGCCGGCCTCAACGGCGGACCGTCGACCGCCTCGCAGGTGCTGTCGACGGCGACGGTCGACGCCGACGGCAACCTCGTCCTGCATCTCGGCACCGACGCGGTCACGCTGCTGGGCGTCGGCCAGGGCCAGCTCAATTCGTCGGACATCCTGATGGCCTAGGGAGCGGCACGCAGGCTATCCGACCACTCGGGCGGCGAGGCGACTCGCCGCCCCTTTTTTTGGTTCATCGCAGAATGCAGAGGGAGAGGAGGAAGCGCCGGAAACAAGTCAAACCGGCACGGAATCTCTTGGGCAGTCGCGCCGGCGCTGCGCCCGGCGGGCCGACGCCTCGTCGTGCAGGGCGGCGCAGGTCGTCGGGCGGAACAGTCCCGAGTCCAGGCACTCGCGCAGGATCGTCGCGACGCCGTCGCGGATCCGCGCCGCGGCGGCGGCGTCGCGGGAATAGGGACTGCCGCCGGCGTACAAGGACGTGCTGTGAAGCGACAGCACCGTGACCGGCCGCGCGGCCAGCGTCGGCAGCATGGCGCGCAGCCGGTGCGTCGGGCTGCCTTCGGGCGAGAACCGAACCGGGTTTCCGAACCTGCGGTGCAGCCGCTCGCCGATCCCGGGCAGCAGCGGCCAACGCCGGCGCAGCAGGCTGGACAGCCGGTCGGGGCCGCGCAGGAACGGCGCGGACGAGGCCGGGACCACCAGCGTCCGGCCGGCGCGACCGTCCCAGAACGGCTGGCCGTCGACCGCCGCGAGATCGGCCCGCTCGGCGCACGGACTCAGGTCCACCGGGATGCCGAGGCGCTCGAGCAGCCACGAGCCGCGTTCGCTTCCGCCCCAGCGGCCGGCGCGATGGATGCGCGGCGCCGTCGCGAACACGCTCGCGAACGCCTCGCACATGACCTGCAGCTTCCGCCGCTCGAGGTGTTGCGGCAGGTTGCACTGCAGGCTGGCGTGGCGGTCGGGCCGTTCCCAATGCGGCGGCGTGATCCACGGGTGCAGGTGAATGCCGATCTCGGCCGAGCCGTCGCGGAACGCCTCGGTCAGGAAATCGCGAAAGGCCGGGTTCCGAAGGATGGCGTAGGTCGCCAGGTACACCGGCCTGACGCCCAGCCCGCGACAGCTCCGATGGAAGGCCGCGAGCGCGGCGGCACCGTCGACCCGGTGGTCGGTCGGCGAGAACCGGCTCCAGTCGAACTGCTCCTCGACGTCCACGGTCAGCAGCAGGCGCGACGCGCCGCCCGGCGCCGGCCCCGGCGCGAAGGCCCGGGCCTCGGCGGCCGGACGATATCCGCGCCGCCCGGGCGGGAACTCCGCGCCCTCCATCGCAATCCGCTCGATCCGCATCGGAACTCCCGCACGACTTTGGCGTGCTGGATTTCGTCACGTCGGGCCGCGATGTCAGCGGTGCATTTCGCCATCGGCCGACCCGCCAGGGCGCCATTCCGTTCGGCCGGTGGCGGCGACGGCTTCAGCCGCCGCCCCAGAGGCCGCGACGCTGGGCGCGCGCCCGCTCCTCGGCGTCGCTCAGGCTCGGCGGCGCGTCCGAACTCGCGCGGGCGCCGCCGTTGTAGACGACGATGCGCGACAGGTCGCGGCCGCCGACCTCGCAGCGATGGCGCCCGCCGGTCACCGGCCGGCAGCTGACCGCGCGCCCGGCGATGAACCGGCGCATCTGCTCGGTGAAGCGGCTGCTGCCCGAGACGCCGGCCAGGCGCACCACCCGCCCGTCGACGACCAGCGTGCCGGTGTCGAGGACCTGGGGCACGCCGCTGACCGGCGTGTCGAGCGTGCGCGGCTCGACCTGCAGGATGTGATCGGAACTGCCGCCGGGCCGGGTGACCTGGGGCAGCGCGCCGCGCGCCGCATAGGCCTCGGGCAGCCCCGACAGCGACGCGAGCTGGGTGTATTCGTCGATGCCGATCGACGCCATCGGCGGCAGCGGGTCCTCGTCGCCGGACGCGTCCGGCCCGCCGGAGTCGCGCTTGATCTTGTCGGCGGCGATCATGAAATCCTGCCAGATCTTGGCCGGCAGCTTGCTGCCGGTGATCGCGTTCATCGGGCTGTTGTCGTCGTTGCCGACCCAAACGCCGACGATCACGTCCGCGGTGAAGCCGACGAACCAGGCGTCGCGGTGGTCCTGGCTGGTGCCGGTCTTGCCGGCCGACGGCCGCGGCAACGCGCTGGCGGCGCCGGTCCCCTCGCGCATCACCGCCGTCAGCAGCTCCAGGACGTCGCTGCGGCTCCAGCTCGCCTGCCGCGCCGGTCGCGGCTGCAGGTCGACGACGCGCTCGCCGACCAGCAGCCGCCGCACGCCGTAGGGCAGCACCCGCTGCTTGTCGGCGGCGACCGCGGCGTAGGCGGCGGTCATTTCGAGCAGACTGACGTCCGCCGCGCCGAGCGAAAGCGCCGGCACCGGCATCAGCGGCGAGCCGACCCCCATGCTGCGCGCGACCTCGGCCACCCGGCCCCAGCCGACCGCGGAGGCGAGCTGCACCGAGACCGAGTTGATGGAATTGGCGAAGGCCGTGCGCAGATCGACCGGGCCGCGATAGTACTGGTCGTAGTTCTCGGGCTCCCAGGCGCCGACCCGCACCGGCTGGTCGATCATCACGTCCGACGGCAGATAGCCCGCCTGCAGCGCGGCGACGTAGACGAACAGCTTGAACAGCGATCCGGCCTGGCGCCGCGACTGGACGGCACGGTTGAACTGGCTGGCCTCGTAGTCGCGGCCGCCGACCATCGCCAGCACGGCACCGTCCGGCGCCATCGCCACCAGCGCCGCCTGCCCGGCATCGGCGTCCGCGCCGCGGCGCTCCAGCCACTCGCCGACGACGCGCTCGGCCAGCGCCTGCAGCTGGGGATCGAGCGTGGTCTGGGCGATCACCGGCGGCTGCCCGGGATGAAGCAGCGCGGCGATCTCGGAGCCGGCCCAGTCGGCGAAGTAGCGCGCGCCCGGCGTCGCGACCATCTCGCGGGCCAGGGTCACCGGCGCCTGCTTGGCCCGCTCCGCCTGCTGCGGCGACAGCGAACCGGCCGCGACCATGGCGTCGAGCACCACCGCCGCGCGCTGGCGCGCCGCCTCGAAGTTGCGCGTCGGCGCGTAGTGCGAGGGCGCCTGGATGATGCCGGCCAGGATCGCCGATTCGGCGACCGTCAGGTCGCGGGCGGACTTGCCGAAATAGCGCCGCGCGGCGCCGTCGACGCCCCAGGCGCCGGCGCCGAAATAGATGGTGTTGAGGTAGCGGGCGAGGATCTCGTCCTTGCTCAGGCGCTGCTCCAGCCACAGCGCGATCATCATCTCCTGCAGCTTGCGCTCGTAGGTGCGGCGCTGCGACAGGAACAGGTTGCGGGCGAGCTGCTGGGTGATGGTGCTGGCGCCCTCGGCGATGGCGCCGGCGCGGAAATTGACCCAGGCGGCGCGGGCGATGCCGACGATGTCGATGCCCTGGTGCTCGTAGAAGCGGCGGTCCTCGATCGCCAGGACCGCGCGGACCAGATGCGGCGGCAGTTCGTCCACCGTCAGGGCGTCGCCCTTCACGGCGCCGGTGCTGGCCAGCGGACTGCCGTCGGCGGCCTTGAGCACCGCCGAGGTCCGCGGCGCCAGGGCCGGCACGTGGTCCGGCAGCGGCAAGGTCACGGCATAATGCGCCAGCACGCCGCCGCCGACGGCGATGCCGACGGCGCCAAGCACCGCCACCACCGCCAGGCCGCGCAGGCTCCAGCGGGCCAGGCGCCCGCCCAGCCGCCCGGCACCGCGCAGCCCGGGCCCCCAACGCCGCAGCCGGGACAGTAGTTCGGCCATCCTCGCCTTCATCCATCCTCCTCCGGCCAGATCGCGCGACACGGTCGGTCAGACCATGGTCGATAGCTTGGTCCGGAAGCGGCCGTTCGGCACCCCTCGAAGGTAGGAGGGGACGAGAAAGGATGAGAGATGCCCCCGGCGGCCACCACCACCGGGGGCTTTACCGCCTCAGATCTCCTGGTGGCTGCTGGCCCGCCAGACCTTCTGCGCGATCGGCCCGGTGTCGCCGACCGTTTCGACGTAATGGACGACGTCGCCCGGCTTGAGGCCGTCGAAATCGTCGAGGACGCTGTTGCGATGGAAATACAGGCTGCTGCCGGTGTTGGTGATCAGGAAGCCGTGATCGGCATCCACGTCGCGCACCTGTCCGTGGAAGAACTCGGCGTGCACCTTGGTGTCGCCGCGCTGCTTGGTCTTGTAGTCGATCAACTGCCGCTCGGCGGCCTCGAACGCCTCGCGGATGGCCTTGTAGATGTCGGGATTGGCGTAGCGCTCCCTCGGCCGGTGCGGTTCCTTGTTGACGATGAGCTCGCCGCCGGGAACGCCCATGTCGATCGACACGGTGTAGATGTTGCCCTTGCGATGCTGCTTGTGCGGCGCCTCGACGGCGACGCGGCAACTCGTCAGCCGGTCGTAGAACCGTTCGAGACGCGAGACGCGCTCGCGGATCGCCGCCTCGACGGCTTCCGAGCTCTGCAGGTTGTGAAAGCGGATCTCGAGAGGTACGTCCATGAGCACATCCTTCTCAGTGATTCGGCTGCCACCGGGAACGGCCATGGCAACGGTCCACTATAACAATCTAAGGACCGGACCGGCCGGGGGAAGGGCCGGCCTCGCCATCGGGGCCGCCGTCGCCGGCGCTCCCATTGCGTGAACGCATGACCCGGCCGGAAGTTGCGGATGGATGGTCAGAGCCGGTTGCGCGCCAGCAGCGCGCCGTCGCCGCCGGGATCGAGCCGCAGATAGGACAGCCAGTGCCGCTTGGCCTCGGCCCACAGGCCCAGGCGTTCGCAGATCAGCGCGCGGTTGAAATGGGCGTCGGCGTAGCCGGGCGCCGCCGCCAGGGCGCGCGCCAGGCAGTCGAGCGCCGCCTCGCCGGCGCCGCGCTCTTCGAGCAGATGGGCGAGGTTGAACCAGGCGGCGGCGAATCCGGGCTCGGCCGCGACGGCGCGGCGGAAGGCCTGCCCGGCCTCGTCGCGGCGGCCGGCCTCGCGCAGGCAGTTGCCCAGGTTGAACCACGCCGCGGCGTCGTCGGGCGTCACCTCGACGAGGCGCGTGTAGGCGGCGATGGCCTCGGGCAGCCGGCCGGCGCCCTCGTGCCGCACCGCCGCCGCGAACCAATCCCCGATGCACCGAACGGCCGTCACCGCCGCCTCCCTGCCGAATCATCCGGGCAGAGAGTACGCGCGGTTCGGTTGGCGACGGGTTAATCAGCCCGTCTTGCGCTTGCGCTGCCTGCCTTCGGGGCGCTCGCCGACGCTGGGTGCCGGCGCCTTCTTCTTCGGCGCCGCCGGCTTGCCGCCGCCCTCCTGCTCGAGGCTGCGCTTGAGCGCCTCCATCAGATCGACGACGTCGGCGACCGGGCGTTCCTCGGCCAGTTCCGGCGCGCGGCCGGCGACCTTGGCCCGCACCACCTCCAGCACCTGCTCCTGGTAGCGGTCGGTGAAGGCCTCGGGATCGAACGGCTTCGACATGCGCTCGATCAGCATCTCGCCGAGGCCGAGCTGGTCGCCCTCGGCGACCTTGGCCGGCACGTCCTCGAAATAGGGCGCCGGCTTGCGCACCTCGTAGGGATAGTGCAGCGTGTGCATCACCAGGCCGTTCTCGAGCGCGCCGACGGCGACGATCTTCTCGCGGCCCGACAGCACCACCCGGCCGATGCCGGCGCGGCCGGCGCGACGCATCGCCTCGCGGAAGGTGGCGAAGGCCTCGGCGGCGATGCGGCCGTCGGGGGCCATGTAGTAGGGCGTGTCGAGATAGGTCTCGGCGATGTCGTCCAGCGGCGCGAAGCTCAGGAGCTCGATCACCTTGCTGGTCTCCAGCCGCACGTTGTCGAGATCGGCCTCGTCCAGCTCGACGTAGCGGTTCTTCTCGTACTGGAAGCCCTTGACCACCTCCTCGCGCTCGACGGGGCCGTGCACCGGGCAGGTGAGCTGATAACGGATGCGCTCGCCGCAGTCCTTGTGGAGCTGGTTGAAGGAGACCCGCGCCGTCGACGAGACGGCGTTGTACAGCCGCACCGGGATGGTGATCAGCGAAATCTTGAGATGGCCCGTCCAGGATGCGCGGGCAGCCATGGCCGCAAGTCCCTGCTGTGAAAGCCAGCGACTCATTTGGGGGCCGGAGGCCGCCCGATCCAAGGAGTCGGGCGGGGTAGCCCGGTCAGTGCGCCTTGCGGCGATGCTTCGGGTAAGGCCCGGCGCCGCGCAGATCGGGCACCGAGCCTTCGTTGTCGGGATCCTCGACCTCGACCTCGAAGGGTTCGGCGCGCGGCCCCGGGCGCTGGTCGGTGGCGTTGGACGTGGGGCGCGACGCGGCGCCGGCGTTCTCCTCGATCGCGAGCTGCTGGCGCGCCATCTGCCAGTGCTCCTGCTCGCGGCCGCGCGGCCGGCCTTCGCGCTCCCAGATCAGGTGGGCGCGTTCGCGGATCTGCTGCTCGTCCATGGGTCACCTCCTTTCGCCCCCGAGATGGGTCCGGCCTCCGCCCGCCGGAACCGCCCCTGCGACCGATGCGCGCGGCCGCGCTTCGAAAGAAGGTGGAAAAGAACAATATTTTGCCGCGGTTGCGAAATCGCAATGCCGGTTGCGCCGGCTGGGAGTACCTATGGGTCATTCACCGCTGGTCGCTGGTGAAACCGCTGCCCCGGCGGCGCCTCAGGCCCCTCTCCTCCCCCCTGCCGATGGCGCCGTCGAGGTCCGGACTGTTCTCCGAACTACCGACCCGGCCGGCAAGCATGCCGCCGGGTCGGAATTTTCGGGGTCATCGAATCGCGGGGGCCGAATCGGAGCCGCCCGGGATTCCGCGATCAGCGTTCCCTGGAAGTCCGATCCACTCTCAGACGTGGGCGATGGCCTGCAGGCGCTCGCGATCGCAGCGGAAACGGTTGGCCGAAACCTCGCGGATGATCGCCTGGCGCTTGAACTCGGCCACCGTGCGCGAGGCGGTCTCGGTGGTGATGCCGAGCATGGCGCCGATATCCTCGCGGCTCATCAGGTGACAGGGGCCGTCCTCGCTGACCTCGAGCAAATGCAGCATCAGCCGCGCGACGCGCTGGCGCGCGCTGCCCGTCGACAGCTCGGTCAGCCATTCGTCGGCCTGGTGCAGGGCGGCGTACCAGCGGCGCATGAGCTGGCTGTGCAGGCGCGGCGTCTCGCGCGACAGCCGCTCGACGACCTCCTTGGGCAGGCGGCAGACCAGGGCCGGCTGCAGCACGATGGCGGTGTGCTCGTAGGGCTGGCCGACCAGCACCTCGAGACCGGCGGTGGCGCCCTGGCGCAGCAGGCGGACGATGCGCTGGGTGCCGTCGGGCAGGTACTGCACCAGCTTGACCAGGCCCGAGCGGATCGTGAACAGCGCCTTGCCCTCGTTGCCGGACTCGTAGAGCACGGCGCCGGCCTCCATCCGGATCTCGTCGATCGGCAGATGGATGAGCTTGAAATCGTCTTCGTTGAGTTCGGCGAACAGCACGAGATCGCGGACGCCGCAATCGCGGCACTCCGCCTTGCCCTGCCACGCAGCCTGGACCTGACACGCCTTCAAAGACCACTCCTCCCCGTGTCAAATGAATAGCAGCCGCCGGGCGGCGTCGGCAACGGCAATCGGCGCAACCCCGCCCGGCGTCAGGCGCGCTCCACCTCGCCGCGGCGCTGCAGCCAATAGGCCAGCAGCCACACCGCGAGCGCCCACAGCGCCCCCATCGCCCAGCCGGCCAGCACGTCGGTGGGCCAGTGGACGCCGAGATAGACGCGGCTGATCCCGACCAGCACGGTCAGGACCACGGCGATCGCGAAGAAAAAGGCCTTGAAGCGCTTCTGGCCGTGGGTGCGGGCCAGCAGCGCGCCGATCGTGAGATAGGTCACCGCCGCCATCATCGAGTGGCCGCTCGGGAAGCTGGCGGTGTAGACGATCGATTCGTGCGGCACCAGGTCGGGCCGCGGCCGCTCGAAGAACCATTTCAGCAGCGAGCTGAACACCAGGCCGCCGCCGCTGGCCGCCAGCAGCAGCAGCGCCGCGCGGCGCTTGCGGTCGAGCAGCAGGTAGACGAAGGCGCAGATCGTGATCAGCGTCAGCACGCCGACGCCGCCCAAGGCCGTGAAGTCGCGGCCCAGTTCCTCGAGCCAGCCGGGGCCGACCGGATCGGCCGGATCGCTGGTGCGCATCGCCAGCAGCAGCGCCCGGTCCAGGCGACGGGTGTCGCCCTCGACGACCTCGTCGCTGAGCTCGGTCACCGCCCAGACGCCGCCGGCGAACGCCGCCAGCACCGCCAGGGCGGTGAATTCGCGCCGCGCCGCCTGCCCGACCCCGGCCAACCATGCGTGCATCCGATCGTCCTCCCGTCGCCATGACCGATGGCACATGACGTGGGCAGGCAGGTCCGGAGATGCTATGTTGGAACCGGTCCAACCGGAGGAGGGTGCAAGCGATGAAGCCGATTCCGACGGCGCTGCTGCTGACCGCGATCGCCGCGGCGCCGCTGACCGGCGCCGCCGCCGCCGACCAGGACGTGTGCGCCGACGCCTGGAAGCGCTACGAGGCATTCCCCGCCGAGGCCAAGGCGCCGCCCGGCACCGAGGTGGTGCTGATGTACCAGTACACCTTCTGCCCCGAACAGATCACCGTGAAGCCGGGCACCACGGTGCGCTGGATCAACGTCGAGCGCACCAGCCACAGCATCTGGTTCAAGGAAGCCGGCGAGCCGGAAAGCGACCGCGTCTTCCTCGAGGAGGGCTGGGACTTCACCTTCCAGGCGCCGGGCGAGTACCCCTATCTGTGCGGCCCGCACTGGGAGCAGAACGACATGGTCGGCAAGGTGGTGGTGACGGAGTGAGACTGCTCGTCGGTCCCGCTTCCGAGCGTGTGAAGACATTGCCGTGAGCAGCGAATTCAGACGTCATGCCCGCGAAAGCGGGCATCCATTCCTGTGGCATCTCAACAGGTTGCGACGCCTCAGGAATGGGCTCCCGCTTCCGCGGGAGCGACGGATCGTAGTTCTTCACAAGCTCTTCCGCGGGAGCGACGCCGAATTCCGCCCATGACACTGCCCCTCCCCCGCCGGCGGGGGAGGGAGACGTCCAGCCGACTATCCCCTCAAGCTCCCGCCGGTCGCCTTGGTCACCGCGGCGACGATCTTCTGGCCGACGGCCTCGATCTCGGCGTCGGTCAGGGTCTTCTCGGTCGGCTGCAGGGTGACCGAGATCGCCAGGCTCTTCCTGCCCTCGCCCAGGCTGGGCCCCTCGAACAGATCGAACACCTGGACGTCGGCGATCAGCTGCTTGTCGGCGTCGCGCGCCGCCTTGACCAGGCTCGCCGCCGGCACCGTCCGGTCGAGGACGAAGGCGAAGTCGCGCTCGACCGGCTGGAACGGCGACGCCTTGAGCAGCGGCCGCGCCTTGGTCGGCTTGGCCTTGGGCTGCGGGATCGCGTCGAGCAGCACCTCGAAGGCGACGAGCGGCCCGGCGACGTCCATCGCCTTGAGCACCCGCGGATGCACCTCGCCGAACCACGCCACCGGCTTGTTGCCGAGCTTGAGCGTGCCCGAGCGCCCCGGGTGGTACCAGGACGGCGCGTCGGTGGCGACCTGCAGGCTGTCGGCGGGGCCGCCGGCGGCGGCGATCGCCGCCAGGGCGTCGGCCTTGGCGTCGTAGACGTCGACGGCGCGCGGCGGCTGCGCCCAGTGGCGCGGGCCGGTGCGGCCGGTGCGGATGCCGGCGCAGACTTGGCGCTGCTGGCCGGGTTCGGTGCCGCCGTCGAATTGCGGCCCGATCTCGAACAGCGCCAGATCCTTGAATCCGCGGTCGGCGTTCCGTCCGGCGGCGGCGATCAGGTTGGGCAGCACCGAGGGCCGCATCACGTCGAGGTCGGACGAGATCGGATTGGCCAGGAACAGCTCGGCCTGGCCGCCGGCGAACAGCCGCGCGTGCTCCGAGCGGGTGAAGGACCAGGTCACCGTCTCGTACATGCCGCGCGAGGCCAGGCCGCGGCGGACGAAGCCGGCGCGGCGCTGGGCCAGGGTCAGCATCGGCCTGGGCATCGCGTCGCGCGGCAGGGTCGCCACCGGGACGTTGTCGTAGCCGTGGATGCGGATGACCTCCTCGACCAGGTCCTGCTCGATGGTCAGGTCCCAGCGCCACGACGGCGGCTCGACCACCAGCAGGCCGTCGGGGGCCGGCGTGACCCGGCAGCCGAGCGCCGTCAGGATGCGCTCGATCTCGGCCAGCGGCAGCTCGACGCCGCCGAGCTCGGCGACGCGGCCGGGCCGCAGGTCGATGGAGCGGTGCCAGTGCGGCTCGGCGCCGGCGATCACCGGCTCGGACGGCTCGCCGCCGCACAGCTCGATGATCATCCGCGTCGCCAGTTCCATCGCCGGGATGGCGAAGGCCGGGTCGACGCCGCGCTCGAAGCGGAAGCGGGCGTCGGAGACGATGTCGAGCTTGCGCCCGGTGGCGGCGGTGCGCACCGGGTCGAACAGCGCCGATTCGACGAAGACGTTGACGGTGGCCTCGGTGCAGCCGGTCTCCTCGCCGCCGATGACGCCGGCCAGGGCCTCGGCCTTGACGTCGTCGGCGATCACCGTCATCGCCTCGTCGAGGACGTATTCCTTGCCGTTGAGCGCCAGCAGCGTCTCGCCGGGCCGCGCCAGGCGCGCCTGGACGTTGCCCTCGAGCTTGTCGGCGTCGAAGACGTGCAGCGGCCGCGCGTGCTCATAGGTGACGTAGTTGGTGATGTCGACCAGCGCCGAGATCGGCCGCAGCCCGATCTCGCGCAGCCGGTCCTGCAGCCATTGCGGGCTGGGGCCGTTCCTGACGCCGCGGATGTAGCGGCCGGCGAACAGCGTGCAGGCGTCCTTGGCGTCGTCGGGGAAGTTCAGGGCGACGGTGACCGGGCTCGGGAACCTGGCCGGCACCGGCTCGACATGGAACGGCTTCAGCCGGCCCATGCCCGAGGCGGCGAGGTCGCGGGCGATGCCGCGCACGCCCAGGCAGTCGGCGCGGTTGGGGGTGATCGAGACGTCGAAGACCGGGTCGAAGGCCATCACCCGGGTCAGCGGCGTGCCGACGGCCAGGCCCTCGTCGAGTTCGGCGATGCCCTCGTGGTCCTCGCCGAGGCCGAGTTCGCGCCACGAGCACATCATGCCCTGGCTCTCGACGCCGCGGATCGCGCCCTTCTTGAGCACGTCGCCCGAGGCCGGGATGCGGGTGCCGGGCTGGGCGAGCACGACCTTGATGCCGGCGCGGGCGTTGGGGGCGCCGCAGACCACCTGCAGCGTCTTGCCGCCGCCCGCGTCGACCGTGCACACCCGCAGCCGGTCGGCGTTGGGGTGCTGCCGGGCCTCGACGACCTGGGCGACGGTGAAGCCGGCCAGG
The DNA here is from genome assembly GCA_964545205.1 of uncultured Rhodospirillaceae bacterium. Lineage (GTDB taxonomy): Bacteria > Pseudomonadota > Alphaproteobacteria > Rhodospirillales > Magnetospirillaceae > CAZJFH01. The sequence continues at coordinate 28,616 of CAZJFH010000040.1, read as the reverse complement.
GCCTCGGCCGGGTTCGCGATCGACTCGACCTCGTGGCCGAGCATGGTCAGCCGGGCGCCGATCTCCTCGACGGAAGCGTCGACGTCGAGATGGTCCTTCAGCCAGGACAGGGTGAACTTCATCGCGTCAGCCCTCCGGTCAGGGTCGGCACGTCGAGGGGAACGAAGCCGTAATGCTTGAGCCAGCGCAGGTCCGACTCGAAGAAGGTGCGCAGGTCGGGGATGCCGTATTTCAGCATCGCGATGCGCTCGATGCCCATGCCGAAGGCGAAGCCCTGGTAGACCTCGGGATCGATGCCGCAGGCCTTGAGAACGTTGGGATGGACCATGCCGCAGCCCAGGATCTCCAGCCAGTCGCCGCCGGGGCCGATCTTCAACTCGCCGCCGGCGCGCGAGCAGCCGATGTCGACCTCGGCCGACGGCTCGGTGAACGGAAAGAAGCTGGGCCGGAAGCGCACCGGCACGTCGTCGACCTCGAAATAGGTCCGCACGAACTCGATCAGGCAGCCCTTGAGATGGCCGAAATGCGTCGCCTTGTCGATGATCAGGCCTTCGACCTGATGGAACATCGGCGTGTGCGTCATGTCCGAATCGCAGCGGTAGGTGCGGCCCGGGGCGATGATGCGGATCGGCGGCTCGACCGCCTGCATGGTGCGGATCTGCACCGGCGAGGTGTGGGTGCGCAGCAAGAGCCGCGAGCCGTCGGCGCGCTCGGGCAGGAAGAAGGTGTCGTGCATCGACCGCGCCGGATGCTCGGGCGGGATGTTGAGCGCCGTGAAGTTGTGGAAGTCGTCCTCGATGTCCGGCCCCTCGGCGACCGCGAAGCCCATCTGGCCGAAGATCGCGGCGATCTCGTCCATGGTCTGGCTGATCGGGTGGATGCGGCCCGTCTCCTCGGGCCGCGCCGGCAGGGTGACGTCGACGCGCTCGCGCGCCAGGCGCTGGTCCAGCGCCGCCTCCTCGAGCTCGGCCTTGCGCGCCTCGATGGCGGCGGCGACCTCGTCCTTGAGCGCGTTGAGCGCGGCGCCGGCGCTCTTGCGCTCGTCCGGGCTCATGCCGCCCAGGGTCTTCATCAGGTCGGTGACGCGGCCCTTCTTGCCCAGCGCCGAGACCCGCACCTCGTCGAGGGTGACCAGGTCGCCGGCCGCGTTGACCGCGTCGATCAGTTCGGCCCGGAGGGCTTCCAGCTTTTCCATTCGGCTCTCCATTCAGGGCGGCGAGCGCAAAAAGGGGGCCGCAGGCGCGGCCCCCTTCGCAATAACCGCCGATGCGTTCCGCACCGAAGTGCTTAGGCAGCCTTGCCCAGGGCCGACTTGGCCTGGTCGACGAGCGCCTTGAACGACTCCGGCTCGCGGATCGCGATGTCGGACAGGACCTTGCGGTCGAGCTGCACGCCGGCCTTCTTGAGGCCGTTCATGAAGCGCGAATAGGTCAGGCCGTGCTGGCGGGTGCCGGCGTTGATGCGCTGGATCCACAGGCCGCGGAAGTTGCGCTTCTTGACGCGACGGTCGCGATAGGCGTACTGCAGCGCCTTCTCGACCTTCTGGATCGCGACCCGGAAGCAGGACTTGGAGCGGCCGCGGTAGCCCTTGGCCATCTTGATGATCTTGCGGTGACGGGCGTGCGTGGTGACGCCCCGCTTGACGCGCGCCATTTACTCAGCCTCCGTTCGGCAGGAAGAACTTCTTGACGTTGTCGCCGTCCGTCTTGAACAGCACGAACGTCCCGCGGGCTTGCCGCTTCATCTTCGTCGGCTTGTTCGAGAGCAGGTGGCGCTTGTTGGCCACGTTGCCCTTGACCTTGCCGGTGCCGGTCAGGCTGAAGCGCTTCTTGGCAGCGCTCTTGGTCTTCATCTTGGGCATTTTGCGATCCTTCGGTCTCGAAATGCGCAGTTTCTTGAGCGGAGAGGCATGCCCATGGGCTATCGCCCGCGGCCCCGCGCGCTCGGTGAGGGACGGGTTATAGCGGCTGGCGCGGGGGAATGCAAGCTGGGGCGATGCCGAACGGCACGCAACAGGCCCGCACCACGTCACCGAACCACGGCAACCACAACCACTGCACATAAAAATCCTTGCTGATGCCCGCATTTGTCCACCATAATTCAGGCGACACTAGATTAGGCTGGAGAGGGTGCGATGAGGCCTTGGATCCATGACGCCAATAGCATCAAGCACCAGGGGCACTTTGATAAAAGCATCGTACACTTCACCCCATCAATAGAGAATTTTCTACACCCGCAGGAAGATGATTGCTTTTTTGTTATTGCCACAAAAGGTTTTGGCAAGACCTTCTTGCTGAAGTCGAAGCGGATGTTGTGTGGAAAGTCCGGGACGAGATGGCTCCCGGAAAATGACCTCATTGACAAGCCTGGAGGATCCGTTCGAAATTTTTCCTGGGAAGATGTGGCGAAAATAATCGGAGACAGGGACTACTGGACAAATATTTGGATGCTTTCGGTGACTTGCGCGGTGTTGCGCCAAAGGGTCGGAATAGGCGCCGAACTCAAAAGCGATAAGTTGCGCAGTATTTTTTTGCGTGGATACGATAATATCCAGGATTATTTTGCTAATCTTCTCGATATGGATATGAAACAATATTATGTAGCAGTCAGTGATTTGCGGGCAACGCTGTCCCCGGAATACCGCAGCTACCACAGCCAAGTTATGGCGTTTATCGACAATGTTGATGAGTATTTCCACCGACACGAGTCGGTCACACAGTCCTTGGAGTCAAACCAAGACATTATCGAGAAAGAAATATGCTCGGCCGGAGTTCTAGATAAGGAGCTTTGGTACGGATCGCAGGAAGGTTTGGTAATTGCTGCACTAACTCTTCACGAGATGAATCCGCACGTGAAGATTTATTTTTCAATTAGGAAGGAGGCGTACAGCAAGTTGGTTTCTAAGACTGATCTATCTTTGCAGATAGCTGGTAGCGCACTTCATATAAAATACGATAGCGATGATTTGTTTTCAATATTTTGCAAGAATATAGAAGTGGAAAAGCCGGGAAACTTGGTCTGCGCATGGAATGCAGAGGCACCACTTAAGTCTTTTCTTGGAGAAGAGCTGTTACGGATTAGACACCAGTACACCGGGACGATTGAGGAGGTGTGGAGCTACATCCTTCGTCACACACTGGGTCGGCCGCGCGACCTAATGAGAATTGGAAAGTTGCTTTCCGAAATACCACCGCGAAAGCGCAATGCAGAGTCCATTCGGAAAGCCGTTAATGATGCTGGTACGGAAATTGCGAACGAATACCGCCTGGAAGTCGCGCCACACATCCACCCCATAGACTGGAACTTGTTGTTCTCAATTATTCCATCCAATGTCGTTGAGTCTGCAACAATCAGGAATCTGTCCGGGAAATACGCGTCCATGTCCCCGGATGGCTACGGCCATGTTTTTTGCACTATGTACAAAGTAGGGCTTCTTGGATTTGTAGACCGCCCACCGAACGGTAATTTCGTTCAAAAATTCGCCCTTCCCGGCGAACTCACCTTTGAAGATGACGGAATATTGCCGCCATCTGATTATTACATATTCCACCCAATTCTCGATGAACTTATCAGAAATGGCTCGGTTGCCTACCGCAAAGGGTATAACAAATGGAGCGTCCCGGGAAATGGCCTGCCCTGGATTCCGCCAATGCAAACATTCGCGGTTGCCAAAGGTGACATCGTTGGCTACAGCACAACTGTAATGAGCAATCCCGACCTATCCAGAAACTTCCCAAGGTATTTTTCGGATGCCCTTTCCAGCATTTCTGACCACCTTAGGTGCTCTTACAAAACTGAGGGAGATTCATTCATTATCGTCGACGAAAACCCACTTGCAGTTTGGGACGCAATTAAGCGACTGCGCCAGGCGTTGCGAATGATGGGTTCAAGCCTTGTTTTCCGCGTCGGGGCCGACTACGGCTTTGTATCCTTCGAAGATGCCCCTCCTGGCGCCGCTTGCACGGTGGATTCATCGCAGCCCGTCAGGATGGCAGGGCGAATTGAACGCGTTGCACCGCCGGACAGCCTTCTGGCGAGCGAAAGGTTCGTTCGGCGCTGCACGGAATTGGGCGGTGCCGAGCGCTGGCAGCAGCTCGTCGAAAACGATTTGCCGTTACCTTTCGAAAATGGCGCGTTCGATCTGCGAAAGAACGAGACTGATGCACCCACATCTACCTCTCTCTACCGGCTGGACCTAAACTAGCACTATCCGCCCTCGATCACGTCCCGCACCTTGCGCGCCAGTTCCTCCTTCTGGAACGGCTTGCCGATCAGCGGCAGGGCGGCCGCCGGGCCGCCGCGGCCGGTGGCGTCGTCGGGATAGCCGCTCATCAGCAGGATCTTCAGCTCGGGGAAGCGCTTGCGGGCCGCCTCGGCGAGCTGCAGGCCGCTCATGCCGCCGGGCATCATCACGTCGCTCAGCAGCAGGTCGGCGCCGATCTCGGACAGCAGCGCCAGCGCGGTGTGGCCGTTGGGGGCGGTGCGCACCGAATAGCCGAGTTCGCGCAGGGCGCCGGCGACGAAGGCGCGGACGCCGGCGTCGTCCTCGACCACCAGCACCGTCTCGCGGCCGCCGGGCACCGCCTCGCGGCCGACCGGGCCGGGGGCGGGCTCGGCCTGGGCGCTGGCGCGCGGCAGGCACAGCCGCACGGTGGTGCCGGCGCCGGGCCTGCTGTCGATGACGACGTGGCCGCCGGACTGGCGGACGAAGCCGTAGACCATCGCCAGGCCCATGCCCGAGCCCTTGCCGACCTCCTTGGTGGTGAAGAACGGCTCGAAGGCGCGTTCCAGCACCTCGGCCGCCATGCCGGCGCCGGTGTCCGAAACGGCGACGACGACGTAGTCGCCGGGCGCGGCGTCGGGCCGCCGCGCGGCGTAGCCGTCGTCGAAGGTGGCGTTGTCGACGGTCACCGTCAGCCGGCCGCCCTCGGGCATCGCGTCGCGGCCGTTGATCGCCAGGTTGAGCACCGCGTTCTCGAACTGGTGCGGATCGGCGCGCACCGGCCACACCGTGCCGGCGACGCGGAACTCGATGTCGATGGCCGCGCCCAGCGTCTGACGCAGCAGATCCTCCATGCCCCAGACCAGGGCGCCGACGTCGACCGGCTTGACCTGCAGGGGATGCTGGCGGGCGAAGGCGAGCAGGCGCTGGACCAGCCGGGCGCCGCGCCTGGCCGCGTCGAGCGCCGGCGAGATCAGCGACTGCACCGACGAATCGCCGCCGGCCTCCTCCTGCAGCACCGCCAGATTGCCGATGATGATGGTCAGCAGGTTGTTGAAATCGTGCGCCAGCCCGCCGGTGAGCTGGCCGACGGCCTTCATCTTCTGGGCCTGGCGCAGGGCGCCCTCGGCCTGCTGGCGGTCGGTGACGTCCTGGCCGAGCACGAAATAGCCGAGCACGCGGCCGTCGTCGTCGAAATGCGGGATGAACGACACCGCGGCCTGCACCACCTCGCCCGAGGCGGTGCGCAGCGGGAATTCGCGGCTGACGACGCGGCCGGCCAGCGCCTGGCGCATGAACGGCTCGTGGCCGTCGTAGACGGCGCCGAGCACGTCGCGGGCGTCGTGGCCGATGATCTTGTCGGGCGGCAGGCCCAGCCACTCCTCGTAGCGGCGGTTGGCGAAGCGGTATTTCTGGTCGGAATCGACATAGCCGATCACCGCCGGCACGGTGTCGGCGACCAGGCGGATCCATTCCTCGCTCTTGCGCAGCGCCTCGTTGAGGCTGGCCAGCGTGCGCGTGCGCTCGGCGACGCGGCGCTCGAGCTCGTCGTGGCTTTCCTTGAGCGCCTGGGCGGCGCGGCGCGCCTCGGTGACGTCCTTGTAGATGGTCACGAAGCCGAGGCCGGGGATCGGGTTGCCGCGCACCTCGACGATCATGCCGCCGGGGCGCTCGCGCTCGAAGCAGTGCGGCTGGAACGATTTCGCCAGGGCGACGCGCTCGGCGACCAGGGCGTCGACGTCGCCGGCGCCGTACTCGCCGCGCTCGGCGTTGTGGCGCAGGAAGGCGGCGAAGGGCATGCCGACGCGGGCGAAGTCGCGCGGAAAGCCCATCAGCTCGAAGAAGCGGTCGTTCCAGGCCACCAGCCGCAGCTCGGTGTCGTAGACCGTGAAGCCGTCGCCGAGATGGTCGAGCGCCGCCTGCACCAGGCGCCAGCGCGCCAGTTCGGCCTCTGCCTCGCCCTGCGGCGCGGACACGTCTTGAATCGGTTTCAGCATACCTGCCGTGTTCCCTTGTCCCGCGCCCGCCGCTTCGTGCGGCGGCGGTGCGTGCGGTGGCGTCGACAGGCGGAAGCGGGAATCGGATGCTAGCATGACCGCCGCCGCGCCGCCGCGCTCTTTACATTCTTTTACGAAGATTCACCAAGATTCACCATTCGCGACGGAAGGGCTTTACATTCCTCGGCCATCGTCTTCATCGTCATCGGCGGAAGCGGAACCGGCCGATCCATTGGACGAAGGAGTTAGGAGCGGCAGTACAGCAGGCCCGGGAACCGGACGAAGGGAGTATAACCCCCGCCATGTTCTTGCGCCCCCTTCCAAGATCGCGTTGACTGAGTGTCCATCGGCCGCCGCCCGCCACGAGGAGGCGTTTCAGACCTCCGGGCCGGCCGTCAAAGGGAGGAACCACTTGTCCAACGACCAGGCGCCCCTGCTGGAGGCGCGCGACATCTCATTGCAATTCGGCGGCGTGCGCGCGCTGTCGGAAGTCGGCTTCCATGTGAAGCCCGGCGAACTGTTCTCGATCATCGGCCCCAACGGCGCCGGCAAGACCTCGATGCTCAACTGCATCTCGGGGCGCTACAAGCCGACCAGCGGCACGGTGCACTTCAAGGGCGAGGACATCACCCGGCTGACGCCCAACCAGCGGGCGACCAGGGGCCTGGGGCGGACGTTCCAGAACCTGGCGCTGTTCGCGCACATGACCGTGCTCGACAACATCATGGTCGGCCGCCACCACCTGCTCGGCAACAACTTCCTGACCGGCGGGCTGTACTGGTTCGGCGGCGCCCAGAAGGAGGAGCTGGCGCACCGGCGCGACGTCGAGGACATCATCGACTTCCTCGAGATCAGCCACATCCGCAAGTCGGTCGCCGGAACGCTGTCCTACGGCCTGCGCAAGCGCGTCGAGCTGGCGCGCGCGGTGGCCGTCAAGCCCGACCTGATCCTGCTCGACGAGCCGATGGCCGGCATGAACCTCGAGGAAAAGGAGGACATGGCCCGCTACATCGTCGACCTCAACGAGGAATGGGGCATGACGGTGATCATGATCGAGCACGACATGGGCGTGGTCATGGACATCTCGCATCGGGTGATGGTGCTCGACTTCGGCCGCAAGATCGCCGACGGCCTGCCCGACGAAATCATGAACAACGATCACGTCAAGCGCGCCTATCTGGGCGAGGACGACGTCGAAGAGGTCGCCTGATGCAGCCGCAGTACGCCGACGTCACGGTCCACGACACCTTCCCCAAGCTGGTGGTCTACAACGCCGCCAACTGGCCGACCGAAGTCGCCATGCGCGAGAAGGAATTCGGCATCTGGAACGAGTTCACCTGGGCCGACTACCGCGACCGCGTCAAGGAGATCGGACTCGGCGTCAAGGCGCTGGGCATCGGCCGCGGCGAGGTGGTCGGCATCATCGGCAAGAACCGCCCCGAGATGGTGTGGTCCGAGGTCGCCGCCCATGCCGTCGGCTGCATGTCGCTGTCGATCTTCCCCGACTCGATGAACCAGGAGGTCGCCTACCTGCTCGAATACGCCCAGGTCCGGGTGATCCTGGCCGAGGACGAGGAGCAGGTCGACAAGCTGCTCGAGATCGCCGAGACCGCCGCCTGCATCGAGAAGATCGTCTATTTCGACCCGCGCGGCATGCGCAAGTACGACGATCCGCGGCTGCTGTCGTGGGAGGAGCTGAAGGCCCGCGCCGGCGCGCTCGAGGCCGCCGAGCCCGGCGTCTTCGAGGCCGAGGTGGCGGCCGGCAAGGGCGACGACGTCGCCGTGCTGTGCACGACCTCGGGCACGACCTCGAACCCGAAGATGGCGATGCTGCAGGCCGGGCCGTTCCTGCGCCACTGCGTGTCGTATCTGCGCGCCGATCCCAAGCTGCCGACCGACAACTACGTCTCGGTGCTGCCGCTGCCGTGGATCATGGAGCAGGTCTACGCCGTCGCCCAGGCGCTGATCAGCCGCATCACCGTCAACTTCGTCGAGGAGCCCGAGACGATGATGGCCGATCTGCGCGAGATCGGCCCGACCTTCGTGCTGCTGGCGCCGCGGGTGTGGGAGACGATCGCCGCCGACGTGCGCGCGCGCATGATGGACGCCACCCCGTTCAAGCAGAAGATGTACGCCTGGGGCATGAAGCTGGGCCTGAAGGCCCTCGACGAGGGCCGGCGCTCGCGGCTGGCGGACATCGTGCTGTTCAACGCGCTGCGCGACCGCCTCGGCTTCACCTATCTGAAGTCGGCGGCGACCGGCGGCGCCGCGCTGGGTCCCGACACGTTCCGCTTCTTCCAGGCGATGGGCGTGCCGCTGCGCCAGATCTACGGCCAGACCGAACTGGCCGGCGCCTACACCATCCACCGCGCCGACGACGTCGATTTCGACTCCGTCGGCGTGCCGTTCGACACCTCGGAAATCCGCATCGACAAGCCCGACGCCAACGGCGTCGGCGAGATCGTGGCGCGCACCGAGGGCACCTTCCTCGGCTACTACAAGAACGAGGCCGACACGGTCAAGGACCTGCGCGACGGCTGGATGCACACCGGCGACGCCGGCTACATCAAGAAGGACAACGGCCATCTCGTGGTCATCGACCGCATCAAGGACCTGGCCGTCACCTCGACCGGCACCCGCTTCAGCCCGCAGTTCATCGAGAACAAGCTGAAGTTCTCGCCCTTCGTCGCCGAGGCGGTGATCCTGGGCCACGAGCGGCCGTACCTGACCGCCATCGTCTGCATCCGCTTCTCGATCGTCGCCAAATGGGCCGAGCAGCGGGCCATCGCCTTCACCAACTACACGAACCTGTCGGCGCATCCCGACGTCTACCGGCTGCTGCACGACGAGCTCGACAAGGTCAACGCGACGCTGCCCGAGGCGCAGCGCATCCGCAAGTTCGTGCTGCTCTACAAGGAGCTCGATCCCGACGACGGCGAGCTCACCCGCACGCGCAAGGTGCGTCGCGGCGTCATCAACGAAAAATACGCCGACATCATCGAGGCCATCTACGGCGAGAAGCCCAGCGTGCACGTCGACACCGTCATCACCTTCCAGGACGGCACGACCTCGCGCATCGTCACCGACCTCGTTGTCGACCTGCTGGACGTGGCGGAGCCGCAGAAGCCCCGCACCCCGGCCGAAGCGGCGGAATAGGGAGGAACGCGTGAAGGATTGGAACGCACCGGCGGGAGGCCGCCGATGAACACCACCCTGCTGATCCAGTTGCTGATCAACGGCGTCATCATCGGCACGCTCTACGGCGTCGTCGCGATGTGCTTCGTGCTGATCTACAAGTCGACCCAGATCGTCAACTTCGCCCAGGGCGAGTTCCTGCTGATCGGCGCCTGGGTGTGCTGGTGGCTGCTCACCAGCATGGAGATCCCGTTCTGGCTGGGCTTCCCGATAACCCTGGTCTTCATGCTCGCCTTCGGCGTGCTGCTGCAGGTCGTGGTGCTGCGGCCGATGATCGGCGAGCCGATCATCTCGGTGATCATGGTCACCATCGGCCTGTCGATCTTCTTCCAGGCGATGATGAAGTGGATCTTCGGCGTCTGGGCGCAGCCCTATCCGCAGGTCTTCGAAGCGAAATCGGTGGCGATATTCGGGCTGAACGTGCAGACGCCGTACATCATGTCGATGGTCATCTCGATCATCATCATGGCCGGCTTCGCCTACTTCTTCAAATTCTCCCGCCTCGGCCTGGCGATGCGGGCCACCGCCTTCAACCAGCAGGTGGCGCAGAGCCTGGGCATCTCGGTCAAGATGGTGTTCGCCATGGCCTGGGCGATCTCGGCGATGGTCTCGGCCCTGGCCGGCGTCGTCGTCGGCATGGTCAACGGCGTGAGCTCGGCGCTGTCGTTCTTCGGCATCAAGGTGTTCCCGGCGGTGATCCTGGGCGGGCTCGATTCGATCATCGGCGCCATCGTCGGCGGCCTGATCATCGGCGTCCTCGAGAACCTGGCCGAGTTCGTCGACGGCCAGTACCTGAACTGGGGCAACCTCTACACCGTGGCGCCGTTCTACGTCCTGATCATCATCCTGATGATCAAGCCGTACGGCCTGTTCGGCACCAAGCACATCGAGAGGGTGTGAGATCATGGCCGCGACGTCCTCCGCCCTCATCCCCTGCGGTCAGTTCAAGACCACCTACCGCAAGGACACGACCATCTTTCCGACGCCGGTCACCCGGGCCTTCGCCATCCTCGGCGTGGCGCTGCTGTGCGCGGCGCCGCTGTTCGCCTCGCTGTACCAGCTCAACATCCTGATCCAGATCGGCTATTACGGCATCGCCGCGCTGGGCCTGAACATCCTGGTCGGCTTCACCGGCCAGATCTCGCTGGGCCACGCCGCCTTCTTCGGCTTCGGCGCCTTCGCCTCGGCCTGGCTGTCGAACAGCTTCGGCATCCCGGTGTTCTTCGCCATCCCGCTGGCCGGCGTCATGACCACCGCGGTCGGCCTGCTGTTCGGCATCCCGGCGGCGCGCATCAAGGGCCTCTACCTGGCGATCGCCACCTTCGCGGCGCAGTTCATCCTCGAGGACTTCTTCGCCCGCGCCAACTGGTTCACCGGCGGCTCCGCCGGCACCCTGGCCGAGCCGTTCAAGCTTTACGACTTCACCTGGAACGAGGTCCAGTATCAGCTGCTCCTCAACGACGACGCCAGCTACTTCTACGTCGTGCTGGCCTATGTCGTGGTGATGTACCTGATCGGCACCAACCTGCTGCGCTCGCGCGACGGCCGCGCCTTCGTCGCGGTGCGCGACCATTACCTCTCGGCCGAGGTGATGGGCATCAACCTGATGAAGTACCGGATCCTGTCCTTCGGCATCTCGGCCTTCTACGCCGGCATCGGCGGTGCGCTGTTCGGGCACTACCTGGGCTACGTCTCGGCCGAATCCTTCACCATCCTGCTGTCGATCCAGTTCCTGGGCATGATCATCATCGGCGGCATGGGCAGCGTCATGGGCACGCTGATGGGCACCACCTTCATGGTGCTTCTGCCCGAGATCGTGCAGGACGCCTCGGCGATCGCCGGCGGCTTCTTCCCGGCGATCACCGAGGGCCTGGCCTTCCTCAAGGAGGCGGCCATCGGGCTGGCGATCATCCTGTTCCTGATCTTCGAGCCGGACGGCCTCGCCCACCGCTGGAAGATGATCAAGGCGTATTGGAAACTGTACCCGTTCTCCTATTAGTCGCGTTGTTCTTCAAGACAGTCCAAGACCGAAAAAACAAGCAATCCAGGAGGTATTCGATGAAGAGCACCCTGTTCACGACCGCCGCCGCCGTGGCGCTGATCGGCGCGGGCCCCGCGCTGGCCGACATCAAGGTCGGCCACATCGCCGACTACACCGGCGCCACCTCGTCGGTGGGCAAGATCTACGGACAGGGCGTCGCCGACGCGCTGACCTACATCAACAAGCAGGGCGGCATCGCCGGCCAGAAGATCGACTTCGAGACGGTCGACTACAGCTACGAAATCCCGCGCGCCATCGCCACCTACAAGAAGTGGACCGGCGGCGGCGACAAGGTCGTGGCGATCCAGGGCTGGGGCACCGGCGACACCGAGGCGCTGGTCACCTTCGTCGCCAAGGACCAGATCCCCTACTTCTCGGCCTCGTATTCGGGCCACCTGACCGACCCGGCCGGCATGGGCAAGCACGGTTCGAAGGCGGCGCCCTACAACTTCTTCTATGGCCCGTCCTACACCGACGGCTGCCGCGCCCTCGTGCAGTGGGCGGCCGCCGATGCCGAGAAGAAGGGCATCAAGGAGCCGAAATTCGTCCACATGGGCGACAACCATCCCTATCCCAACGCGCCGAAGGCCGCCTGCGCCGCCTATGCCAGCGAGCAGGGCTTCAAGGTCCTCGACCCGATCCAGTACTCGCTCAAGCCGGGCGATTTCAAGGCGCAGTGCCTGAGCCTCAAGGAGTCGGGCGCCAACTACGCCTACCTCGCCAACACCGCCGGCTCGACGATCTCGCTGCTGAAGTCCTGCGAGACGGTCGGCGTCGACACCCAGTTCATGGGCAATGTCTGGGGCATGGACGAGAACGCGCTGAAGGCCGCCGGCGACAGCGCCGACGGCATGGTCTTCGTGGTCGGCGCCGCCGACTGGAAGTCGGACGCGCCGGGCATGAAGACGGTGCGCGAGATCTCGAAGATGTCGGACCCGTCGGGCAACGAGTACCGCGCCCTGCACTACATGCGCGGCATCTGCTCGGTCTACTACATGCGCGACGCCATGGCGGCGGCGGCCAAGATGGACGGCGGCGTCACCGGCCCGAACATCAAGGCGGCCATGGAGCAGATGAAGGACCACGTGCCGGCCGGCCTCGAGGGCGTGTGCATCCCCTCGACCTGGACCCCGGAGGATCACCGCGGCACGACCAAGGTGTTCATCTACAAAGCCGAGGTCGGCGGCGGCAAGCAGGACATCGCCAAGATCGGCGAGTCCGAGATCCCGCGCAAGCCGGAGTGGCTGGGCTGGTAATCGGCTCCTGAACACCCTCTCCCGCTCGCGGGAGAGGGAGGGACCCGCGAAGCGGGAGGGTGAGGGCGGCGCCTCGGCGTCCGAGCGCGGCCCCCACCCCGGCCCTCCCCCGCAGGCGGGGGAGGCGGCAACGTAGTCTGGAGACACCCATGACCGAAGCTGCCCTGAAGCAGCCCGAACCGCAGAGCGCGGCCAAGGAGCCGATCCTGACGGTCAACAACATCGAAGTCGTCTACGACGAGGTCATCCTGGTGCTGCGCGGCGTCAGCCTGGAGGTGCCCGAGGGCGAGATCGTCACCCTGCTCGGCCCCAACGGCGCCGGCAAGTCGACGACGCTGAAGGCGATCTCGGGCCTGCTGCGCACCGAGGATGGCGAGGTCACCCGCGGCAACGTCACGTTCATGGGCGAGAACATCGCCAACATGGCGCCCGAGCAGATCGTGCGCCGCGGCATCTTCCAGGTCATGGAGGGCCGGCGCATCGTCGAGGACATGACGGTGATCGAGAACCTGCGCCTGGGCGCCTACACCCGCAAGGACGGCGGCGTGAAGAAGGACATCGACATGGTGCTCGACTTCTTCCCGCGCCTGCGCGAGCGCACCGGCCTGGCCGGCTACCTGTCGGGCGGCGAGCAGCAGATGCTGGCGATCGGGCGCGCGCTGATGGCGCGGCCGAAGATGATCCTGCTCGACGAGCCCTCGATGGGCCTGTCGCCGCTGCTGGTCAAGGAGGTGTTCGGCATCATCCGGCAGCTCAACAAGGATCTCGGCATCACCATCCTGCTGGTCGAGCAGAACGCCCGCATGGCGCTGAAATCCGCCAGCTACGGCTACATCATGGAATCGGGCAAGATCGTGCTCGACGGCGCGCAGGCCGAGCTGATCAACAACGAGGACGTCAAGGAATTCTACCTCGGCGGCGGCGGCGAGGAGCGCAAGTCCTTCAAGAACCTCAAATCCTACAAGCGGCGGAAGCGGTGGCTGTGATGGCGGAGTTCTACGACGATCTCGAGACCCAGGATCCGCAGCAGCGCGACGAGCGGCTGTTCGCGGGACTGCGCCGCCAGCTCGCCAACGCGAAGGCCGAGGCCCCCTATTTCGCCGAGCTGCTGGCCGAGGTCGACCCCGAGTCGGTGCGCGACCGCGCGGCGCTGGCGAGACTGCCTGTCACCCGCAAGTCGCAGCTCATCGACCTGCAGCGGGCGCGGCCGCCCTTCGCCGGCATGGTCACCCTGCCGCCCGGCGGTCTGGCCAGGGTGTTCCAGTCGCCGGGGCCGATCTACGACGTCGAGGGCCGCGGCGCCGACTGGTGGCGCTTCGGCCGCGCCATGCACGCCGCCGGCTTCCGTCCCGGCGAACTGGTGCACAACAGCTTCTCCTACCACCTGACGCCGGCCGGCTCGATGTTCGAGACCGCGGCGCACGCGCTGGGCTGCGCCGTGTTCCCCGCCGGCGTCGGCAACACCGAACTGCAGGCCCGCGCCGTCGCCGACCTGCGCGCCGCCGGCTACACCGGCACGCCGTCCTTCCTCAAGGTGCTGCTGGAGAAGGGGCGCGAGATCGGCGCCGACTGCTCGTCCCTGACCAAGGCGCTGGTCACCGGCGAGGCTTTCCTGCCGCCGTTGCGCGCGGCGTTGAAGGATCTCGGGGTGACCGCCGTGCAGTGCTACGGCACCGCCGACCTCGGCCTGGTCGCCTACGAATCCCAGGCCGCCGAGGGCATGATCCTCGACGAGCACGTCATCGTCGAGATCGTCCGCCCCGGCACCGGCGACCCGGTCCCCGACGGCGAGGTCGGCGAGGTCGTGGTGACCACGCTGACGCCCGAATATCCGCTGATCCGCTTCGCCACCGGCGACATGTCGGCGATCCTGGCCGGCGCCAGCCCGTGCGGCCGCACCAACGCCCGCATCAAGGGCTGGATGGGCCGCGCCGACCAGACCACCAAGGTCAAGGGCATGTTCGTCCACCCGCAGCAGGTCGCCGAGGTCGCCCGCCGCCATCCCGAGATCGGCCGCGCGCGGCTGGTCGTCGAGCGCGACGGCGAGACCGACCTGATGTCGTTGCATTGCGAAATCGAGAACCGGCCCGCCGGCCTCGAAAGCGCCCTGGCCGAGACGCTGCAGGCGGTGCTCAAGCTCAAGGGCAAGGTCGCCTTCGCCGAGCCGGGCAGCCTGCCCAACGACGGCAAGGTGATCGACGACCGCCGCCCGGTCGGATGATCTCCACAAATTCGCCACAATTTTGCCGTTAACCTTTGCCCACGAGACCCCCTCACCGCCGCCGCCGGGCAGGACCCCCGGCGCCCGGCGCGGGTCATGGACGGCCGGCCACTCGCCGGCCGTCAATTTTTTTGGGCTCGTCCCGGATTCGCGGTCAAGTCAGCGCGGATAGTCGCGCGCGCCGAAGATCGCGGTGCCGATGCGCACATGCGTCGCGCCGTGGCGGATCGCCGCCGGATAGTCGCCGCTCATTCCCATGCTGAGGACCGCGAGCCCGTTGCGCGCCGCCATGTCGCGCAGCATGACGAAATGCGGCTCGGGATCGTCGTCGAAGGGCGGGATGCACATCAGCCCGGCCGGCTCGATGCCGTGCTCGCGGCGGCATTCGGCGACGAAGGCGTCGAGGTCGGCGGGATCGATGCCGGCCTTCTGCGGCTCGCGGCCGGTGTTGACCTGCACGAGACAGTCCGGCCGCCGGCCCTGCCGCTCGAATTCCCGCGCCAGCGCCGCCGCCAGCTTGGGCCGGTCGAGGGTCTCGACGACGTCGAACAGCGCCACCGCCTCGCGCACCTTGTTGGTCTGCAGCGGCCCGATCAGGTGCAGGCGCACGCCGGGAAACTCGGCCGCGAGCGCCGGCCACTTGCCGGCCGCCTCCTGAACCTTGTTCTCGCCGAACACGCGCTGGCCGGCGACCAGGGCCGCGCGCACCCGCTCGGCCGGATTGGTTTTCGACACCGCGACCAGGGTGACGGACTCGGCGGGGCGCCCGGCGGCCGCGCAGGCCTCGGCGATCTGGCGGCGGACGGTTTCGAGATTGGCGGCGACGTCTGTCATGGCCTGCAGTAGCATGCGGAGGATGGTCCCGACCCTAGCAGAGCAGGCCCGCCGCCTCAATCCGCGCCCGGGGCGGCGCCCGGGCGGCAGTCCCGCCGTGGTGCTGCTGACCGACCCCCGCCTGCCCGACGCCCTGGCCGCCGCCGCGGCGCTGCCGGCCGGGTCGGCGGTGGTGCTGCGCCATTACGACGATCCCGGCCGCGCCGAACTCGGCCGCCGGCTGTCGGCGCTGTGCCGGGCGCGGCGGCTGCTGTTCCTGGTCGCCGGCGACGTTCGCCTCGCCGCCGCCTTGCGCGCCGACGGCCTGCACCTGCCGGAAGGGCTGGCGCGGACGTCGGCGCGGCAACTGGCCTGGCTGCGGGCGCGCGGCGGATGGCTGTCGGTCGCCGCCCATTCGGCGCCGGCGTTGCGGCGCGCCCGGCGGCTCGGCGCCGACTGGGCGCTGCTGTCGCCGGTGTTTGCCACCGCCAGCCATCCCGGCGCGCCGAGCCTCGGCCCGCGCCGGTTCGCGGCGCTGGCGCGCGGCGCCGGCCTGCCGGTGTTGGCGCTGGGAGGCGTCACCGCCGCCAATGCCGGCCGGCTGCGCGGCGCAGCCGGCGTCGCCGCCGTGTCGGGACTGGCTCAGCGACGCGGCTTGGCGCGCGCCGTCGGTTCGGCCTGCAAGGGGTCGTCCGGCCAGTAGTGCTTGGGGTACTGGCCCTTGAGGTCGGCCTTCACCTGCTTGTAGGCGTTGGCCCAGAAACTGGCGAGGTCGCGGGTGACCTGCACCGGGCGCCGCGCCGGGCTCAGCAGGTGCAGCAGCAGCGGCACCTTGCCGCCGGCGATGCGCGGCGTCTCGGCGAGGCCGAACATCTCCTGAAGGCGCACCGCCAGCACCGGCTCGGCGCCGCTTTCGTAGTCGACGGGTATGCGGCTGCCGCTGGGCACCACGACATGGGTCGGCGCCAGCTCGTCGAGCGCCTTCTGCCGCGGCCAGTCGATCTGGGCCTGCAGCACCGCCATCAGATCGAGCCGCGCCAGATGGGCGCGCCGGCTCATGCCGTCGAGGAACGGTCCCAGCCACTGATCGAGGCTGGACAGCAGCGCCCGGTCCGACAGGTCCGGCCAGTTGCCGCCCTCGACGCGGCGCAGGAAAGCGACGCGCGCCCGCCACTGTTCGGCGGCGCGGGTCCACGGCAGCGCCTGCAGCCCGATCTGCGCCACCCCTTCGAGCAGGGCGGCGGTGACCGCCGCCGGATCCGGTTCGGCCAGCGGCTTGTCCTCGAGGGCCAGGGCGCCAAGCCGGCGCTGGCGGCGCGCCTTGACCGCCTCCTCGCGGCCGTCCCAGACGACCTCCTCGTGCATGGCGACGGCCTCGCCGAACTGCGCCTCGATCGCCGCCGCGTCGAGCGGCGCCGCCAGGAAGACGCGGGCCTCGCGGCGGTCGCCGTCGAGATCGGCGATCGCCAGCCAGTCCTCGGCCGACAGCGGCTCGTGCTCGGCGAAGAAGGCGCCGCGGCCGTTGGTCATCTGATAGCGCGGCTCGCCGCCCGGCCGCCGGCGGGCGATGCGGTCGGGATAGGCGAAGGCCAGCAACAGCCCGGTGCTCTCGATGTCGCCCTCGGCCGCGGCGACCCGCAGCGTGCGCCGCCACTGCCGCGCCTGCTCGCGCGCCCGCGCCAGCGCGCCGCGGTCGAGCGCCAGGCCGCGGGTCATGCCGCGCAGGGCCTCGACGCGCAGCCGCAGGTCGGCGTCGCGCTCGCCGGGCCGCGCCCGCAGCGGATCGCGCTCGGACAGCAGCGCCGCCAGTTCGCAGGCCAGCGCGCCGAGCCCGAGCTCGCGCCCCTTCAGCACCATGTGCGCCAGCCGCGGATGCATCGGCAGCCGCGCCATCGCGCGGCCGTGGGCGGTGATGACGCCGTCGGCGTCGAGCGCGCCCAATCCCCGCAGCAGCCCGCGCGCCTGGGCGAAGCTGGCGGCCGGCGGCGGGTCGAGCCAGGCCATGGCCTTGGGATCGGAACCCCCCCACTGCGCCAGGTCGAGGGCCAGCGGCGCCAGATCGGCCTGCAGGATTTCGGGCGGCGTCTGCGGCGCCAGGGCGCGGTCGGCGGCTTCGGTCCACATCCGCCAGCAGACGCCCGGCGCCTGGCGGCCGGCGCGGCCGCGGCGCTGGTCGGCCGAGGCGCGCGACACCCTGAGCGTCTCGAGCCGCGTCATGCCGCTGCCGGGGTCGAAGCGCGGCACCCGCATCCAGCCGCCGTCGACGACGATGCGCACGCCGTCGATGGTCAGGCTGGTCTCGGCGATCGACGTCACCAGCACGACCCGGCGCCGGCTGCCGGGCCGCAGCGCGAGGTCCTGCCGCTCCTGCGGCAGGTTGCCGTAGAGCGGCGCGATGCGCACGCCGTCGCAACGCGGATCGTCGGTCAGGATCGCCTCGGCGCGCCGGATCTCGGCCTCGCCGGGCAGGAAGGCGAGGATGTCGCCGTCGTCGGCGGCCAGCGCCCGCACCACCCCGGCGGCCACGGTTTCGGCGACGCGGCCCTTCGGCTCGGCGTCGAGCCAGCGGGTCTCGACGGGATGGCTGCGGCCCGCGCTGGTGATCAGCGGCGCGTCGCCGAGCAGCCGCGCCACCGCGGCGCCGTCCAGGGTCGCCGACATCGCCAGCAGCCGCAGCTCGGGCCGCAGCGCCGCCTGCGCCTCCAGGCACAGCGCCAGGCCGAGATCGGCATTGAGGCTGCGCTCGTGAAACTCGTCGAAGATCACCGCGGCGACGCCGGTCAGCTCGGGGTCGTCCTGCAGCAGGCGCGTCAGCACGCCCTCGGTCACCACCTCGATGCGGGTCGCCGGCCCGGTCCTCGACTCCTGGCGCATGCGGTAGCCGACCGTCTCGCCGACCGGCTCGCCCAGCGTCTCGGCCATGCGCCGCGCCGCCGCCCGCGTCGCCAGCCGCCGCGGCTCGAGCATCACGATGCGGCCGCCGGCGACCCAGGGTTCGTCGAGCAGCGCCAGCGGCACCCGCGTCGTCTTGCCGGCGCCGGGCGGCGCCTGCAGCACGGCGTTCGGCCCCGCCCGCAGGGCGGCGGCCAGGTCCGGCAGCACGGGTTCGATCGGCAACGCGCTCATGCCGAGCGTTATAGGCCGAGGGTGCACCGCCGCGAAAGGGGGTGGACCGCGCCGGGGCGCCGGACTAGGCTTGACCGAAGTCAAGAAACGGTGAGCGGCGACCCCGGATGGCGAATATCGTCTGGCTTCCATCGATGAGCGTCGGCATCGAGAAGTGGGATTCCGACCATCGGGTGCTGCTCGAACTGATCAACCGCCTCGACCGCGCCCTGCAGGACGCGGCCGCCGGACCCGGCGTGGTGCGCGAAGCGATCGCCAGCCTCGCCGCCTATGCCGAAGTGCATTTCGAGATCGAGGAGCGGGTGATGGCGGCGCTGAAATATCCGCGCCTCGCCGCCCATCAGGCCGAACACGAGAAGATGCGCCAGTGGATCGCGGTGCAGCGCGAGCGCGCCGAGATCGACGATTCCGACGCCGTGGTGCGCGATCTCGCCGAACAGCTCGTTCACTGGCTCTACACCCACGTGCTCACCGTCGACATGCAGTACAGCGACTTCTTCGACGAGAACCGCCGCCGGGTCGAGGTGCTGCTGCGCGACTACGAAGGTCTGCGCCTGACCACCTGATCCTCCGGAATCCTCGCTGCCCCGGCGCAAACGTCGAAACGAAAAGGGTGTGAGCGCCGTCACTGATCGCCGGCTGTTGGCCATGGCAGGTTGCTGTCATCAGGGGAGGCCAGCCGTGCAGATCATCCGCAATCCCGAACCCTTCGATCCCGCGACGGCGACCCTGCGCGGCCTGCTGGTGGTTCTCGCCGGCCTTGCCGCCCTGGTCGCCTTCGCCAGCCTCGACGCCGTCGGCGGCGACGGCGGCTTCCGCAGCACCGATCGCGGCGGCTGGACCCAGTCCTACTGATAGGCCTTGGCCAGCGCGTGGCTGACCACCTTGCGCATCACCGTCGGCAGCGCCTGATCGGCCAGGCCGTCCAGCGGCACCCACAGGCCGCGGCCGAGCGCGCCGGCCCCGACCTTGGCCGCGAACACCGTCAGCTCGAGCTGGAAATGGGTGAAGCCGTGGCGCACCAGGCCCGGCAAGGCCCGCCATTGGGCCTGTACCGGCGCCTCGCCCGCCGCCTCGGCGGCGTCCCAGGCCTGGGGCCGCCAGGGGGTCGAGGGCACCTCCATCATGCCGCCGAGCAGCCCGACCTCGGGCCGGCGCCGCAGCAGCACCGCGCCGTCGCGGCGCACCGCCCAGAAGGCGACGCCGCGGCGTAGCGGCCGCTCCGGCTTGCCGAGCTTGGCCGGCAGCGACTCGGCCGAGCCGGCGATGCGGCCGACGCAGGCCGCCATCCACGGACAGACGCCGCAGGCCGGCCTGCGCGGCGTGCACACCGTGGCGCCGAGGTCCATCACCGCCTGGGCGTAGTCGCCCGGCCGCTGCTCCGGAGTCAGCGCGGCGGCGAGTCGCTTCAGGGCCGGCTTGGCGCCGGGCAGCGGCTCGCGGCAATCGTGCAGCCGCGCCATCACCCGCTCGACGTTGCCGTCCATCACCACGGCGCGGCGGCCGAAGGCGATGGCGGCGATCGCCGCCGCCGTGTAGTCGCCGACGCCGGGCAGCTTGCGCAGGGCCTGCTCGTCGTCGGGAAAACCGCCGCCGCGCCACGCCGCCACCGTCTGCGCGCATTTGTGCAGGTTGCGGGCCCGCGCGTAGTAGCCGAGGCCGGCCCAGGCGCGCAGCACGTCGTCCAGCGGCGCCGCCGCGAGATCGGCCACCGTCGGCCAGCGGGCGACGAAGTCCTCGAAATAGGGCGCAACCGCGGCGACCGTCGTCTGCTGCAGCATCACCTCGCTGAGCCAGACACGGTACGGATCGGGCGCGCACCCGGCCGGCGCCCGCCAGGGCAGCGCCCGGCGGTGACGGTCGTACCAGGCGAGCAGGCGGGCGGGCAGATCGGAATCTTGCGGCATGGCGGCGCACGATACCATACAATCCGAGCCGCAAATCAACGGGGCGCGATGAGCGAGCACACCTCCCACCAGCGCCGGCGCGGCGGCGCCGGTCCCAAGGCCGTCGCCGCCGAGATCGAGCGCCTGACGCGGCCGGCGATCGGCCGCCGCGGCTTCGCCGAGGCCGGGGTGATCACCGAATGGCCGGCGATCGTCGGGCCGGCGCTGGCGGCCCAGACCTGCCCATTGAAGATCACCCGCGCCGGCGGCGAATCGCCGTCCGGCACCTTGCACCTGCGCGTCGCCTCGGGGGCGATGGCGATGCAGCTCCAGCATCTCGAGCCGCTGGTGATCGAGCGGGTCAACGGCTATTTCGGCTACCGCGCCATCGACCGCCTGGCGATCACCCAGGGACCGCTGCCGCGGCGCAAGCCGGCCAAGCCGAAGCCGCAGCCGGCGGACCCGGCCGCGGTGGCGCCGGCCGTCGCGACGGTCAGCGACCCGGCGCTGAAGGAGGCGCTGGCCGAGCTCGGCCGCTGGGTGCTGGGCCGCCGGCCCTGAGTCGCTTTACCGGGCGGCGCCCCCGCCCTATCATGCGCCCGATTTTTCGCGGGCAAGGCCCAGGCACCCCGGCCGGCGGTGAGCCTGTTTTCTTTCGAAGGAGGTTGCGGTGAAAGGTCTGTCGCGTCTGATGGTCGGTCTGGTGGCCGTGGCGGCCGTGGTGCTGGCGATCGTGGTGTTCGGCAACTTCCTCGGCGCCGGCGGCGATCAGCAGCCGGTGGCGCAGCAGCAGCAGCAGCAGGCGCCGGCGGCGCCGGCGCCGGCCGAGGCCGCCGAGCCGCCGCAGCCGAAGCAGGCGCTGCGGACGACGGCGGTGCCGGCCGACGGCATGGTCCCCGACATGGTGCTGGGCGATCCGGACGCGCCGGTGACGATCATCGAGTACTCGTCGCTGACCTGCCCGCACTGCGCCGCCTTCCACCGCGAGACGCTGCCCAAGATCAAGGACGAGTTCATCGCCACCGGCAAGGCCAAGCTGGTCTACCGCGACTTCCCGTTCGACAATCTGGCGCTGGGCGGCGCCATGCTGACGCGCTGCGTGCCGACCGACCGCTACTTCTCGTTCCTGGAGACGCTGTTCGCCAGCCAGCAGCAGTGGGCGTATTCGAAGAACCCGCTCGGCGCGCTCGCCAACATCGCCAAGCTGGCCGGCATCCCCGACGACAAGTTCCAGGCCTGCCTGACCGACCAGCAGATGCTGGAAGGCATCAAGGCCAAGCAGGAGCAGGGCAAGCAGAAGTACGACATCAACTCGACGCCGAGCTTTGTCGTCGGCGGCGAGAAGATCGTCGGCAACCAGCCCTACGAGACCTTCGCCGAAGCGATCCGCCAGGCGCAGTGAGGCGGGCGGCCGGGTGGAAGCGCGGATCTCCTTGCGCCCTCTCCCGCCCGCGGGAGAGGGCGTTCGACGGAGCGCCCATGGGTGACGTGCGGCTCTGGACGGGAATCCATTGGCCCCTTCTCCACAAGATATGGTATAGATCGCCCTGACAGCCCCACAATGGGGTGCGGGGAGGGTTCGTGCAGTTCACGAAGCTGCGGCTGACCGGCTTCAAATCCTTCGTCGATCCGGCCGAGCTGTGGATCGAGCCGGGCATGACCGGCGTCGTCGGCCCGAACGGCTGCGGCAAGTCGAATCTCGTCGAGGCGCTGCGCTGGGTGATGGGCGAGACCTCGGCCAAGCAGATGCGCGGCGGCGAGATGGACGACGTCATCTTCGGCGGCTCGCAGACGCGGCCGCCCAAGAGCCATGCCGAAGTCGTGCTGGTGCTCGACAATCGCAGCCGCACCGCCCCGGCGCCGTTCAACGACGACGACGAGCTCGAAATCAGCCGCCGCATCGATCGCGGCGAGGGCTCGACCTACCGCGTCAACGGCAAGGAGGTCCGCGCCCGCGACGTCCACCTGCTGTTCGCCGACGTCTCGACCGGCGCCCGCTCGCCGGCGCTGGTCAGCCAGGGCAAGGTCGGCAGCCTGATCAATGCCAAGCCCTCGGACCGCCGGGCGCTGCTCGAGGACGCCGCCGGCATCGGCGGCCTGCATTCGCGCCGCCACGAGGCCGAGTTGCGGCTGCGCGCCGCCGACGCCAACCTGGCGCGGCTCGAGGACGTGATGGTCACCCTCGACGCCCAGCTCCAGTCTTTGAGGAAGCAGGCGCGCCAGGCCGCGCGCTACCGCGCCGTCGGCGAGCAGATCCGCGAGGTCGAGGCGCGGCTGCTGCATCTGCGCTGGATCGCGGCGCTCGGCGGGCTCGACGCCGCCCGCGACCAGCGCCAGGAGAGCGAGGCCAAGGTCGCCGAACTGACCGAGCTCGCCGCCGCCGCCGCCGCCCGCCAGGCCGACGCCACCGCCGGCCTTCCGGCCCTGCGCCAGGCCGAGGCCGAGGCGGCGGCGCGGCTGCAGCGGCTGATCGTCGCCCGCGAGCAGCTCGACGGCGAGGAGAAGCGGCTGGCCGAATCGCGGCGCGAGGCCGAGCGCCGCCTGGCCCAGGCCGACGCCGACCTGGAGCGCGAGGAGGCGCGCTACGGCGACGCCGAGGCGGCGCTGGCCCGGCTGGCCGAGGAGCGCGCGGCGCTGGTCGACGCCGCCGAGGGCGAGAGCGAGGCCGAGGCCGAAGCGCGCGCCGCCTTCGAGGCCGCGAGCGCCGCCGCCGACCAACGCGACGCCGAGGTCCAGCGCCTGACCCAGGCGGCGGCCGCCGCCGAGGCCGAACGCGGGGCGGCGCTGCGCCGCATCGGCGAGGCCGAGGGCCGCCGGCGGCGGATCGAGGGGCGCCTGCAACAGGCCGCCGCCCAGCGCGCCGCCGCCGAGGCCGATCTCGTCGACGACGAGACGATGATCGAAGCCGAGATGCGGCTCGAATCGGCGGCCGAGGCCGTCGAGAGCGCCGCCGAGACGCTCTCGGCCGCCGAATCGGCGCATCGCCAGGCGGTGCGCGGGCGCGACGCGGCCCGCGAATCGCTGCAGGCCGAGACGGCGGCGCGGGCGCGCCTGCGCGCCGAGGAGGACGGCCTGGTGGCGGTGCTGGCGAGCCACGACGAGGCCGGCGCGGCGCCGGTGCTCGACGCGCTCGGGGTCCGCCCCGGCTGGGAGGCGGCGCTGGGCGCCGCGCTCGGCGACGACCTTTCGGCCCCGGCCGACGCGCCCGACCGCGCGCGCCGCTGGGAGACGCTGCCGCCGCTGGACGACGCCCCCGCCCTGCCCGGCGGCGTCGCGCCGCTGTCGGAGCACGTGACCTCGCCGCCGGCTCTGGCGCGACGCCTGGCCCAGGTCGGCGTCGTCGCCGACCCGGCGCTGGGCGGCGACCTGCGGCGCGAGCTGCGGCCCGGTCAGCGGCTGGTCTCGACCGCCGGCGACCTGTGGCGCTGGGACGGCTTCACCGTCGCCGCCGGCGCCCCCGACGCCGCCACGGTGCGGCTGCGGCAGAAGAACCGGCTGCTGGCCCTGCGCGAACAGATCGCCGAGGCCGACCTGCGCGTCGAGACCGCCGAGGCGGCGCTCGAGGATGCGAGCACGGCCATGGACGCCGCCGCCGCCGCCGAGGCGCGCGCCCGCGACGCGCTGCGCGCCGCCGAGGCCGCCGCCGCCGCCGCCCGCGACGAGCAGGCCCGGCTGTCGCAGCGCGCCGCCGCCGCCGCCTCGCGGCTGGCGGCGCTGGTCGAAGCCGAGGACCGTCTGCGCGGCGACCTCGCCGAGGCCGCCGCCGAAGAGGACGCGGCCCGCGTCGCCCTCGAGGATGCCGGCGACGGGACCGCGCTGCGCCAGAAACTGGCCGAGCTGCGGGCCGAGCTGGCCGAGCGCCGCGCGGCGGTGGTCGACGCGCGCAGCGTCCACGACCGCCTGCTGCGCGAGGCCGGCGACCGCCGCCGCCGGCTGGAGGCGCTGGCCTCCGAGGCGGCCTCGTGGCAGCAGCGCCTCGACGCCGCCGCGGTGACCCAGGAGGAACTCGCCGACCGCCGCGAGACCGCCCTGGGCGAACTGGAGCGGCTGGCCGAGCTGCCGCTGGAGATCGAGGCCAGGCGGCAGGAACTGCTCGACCGCATCCAGGCCGCCGACGAGCAACGCGCCGCCGCCGCCGTTGCGCTGGCCGAGGCCGAGCGGCTGGGCGACGAGTCCGGGCGCGCGCTGAAGCTTGCCGACCAGGCCCTGGCCGCCGCGCGCGAGGACCGGGTGCGCCACGAGGCGGCGCTGGAGAGCGCGACGCAGGCCTGCCGCGCCGTCGCGCAGCGCATCGCCGAGCGCCTGGACTGCACGCCGGAACAGCTCGGCCGTCGCATGGCCGAGGCGCCGGCCGAGCCGGCCGACCCCGACGATCTCGACCGGCGGCTGGAGCGGCTGGTGCGCGAGCGCGACGCCATGGGGCCGGTCAATCTGCGCGCCGAGACCGAGGCGGCCGAGCTCGACGGCCAGATGAACGGCATGCGCGCCGAGCGCGAGGATCTGGTCGCCGCGATCGCCAAGCTGCGCCACGCCATCGCCGAGATCAACCGCGAGGGCCGCGACCGGCTGCTGGCCTCGTTCCGCCATGTCGACGCCCATTTCCGCGAGCTGTTCGTGCGCCTGTTCGGCGGCGGCCGCGCCCATCTCGAACTGGTCGAGTCGGCCGACCCGCTGGAGGCCGGGCTGGAGATCATGGCCAGCCCGCCGGGCAAGCGCCTGCAGGTGCTGTCGCTGCTGTCGGGCGGCGAGCAGGCGCTGACGGCGCTGGCGCTGATCTTCGCGGTGTTCATGACCAATCCGGCGCCGATCTGCGTCCTCGACGAGGTCGACGCGCCGCTCGACGACGCCAACGTCGACCGCTTCTGCACCCTGGTCTCGGAAATCGCCCGCGGCGCCGCGACGCGCTTCCTGGTGGTGACCCATCACCGCATGACGATGGCCCGCGTCGACCGGCTGTTCGGCGTCACCATGTCCGAGCGCGGCATCTCGCAACTGGTCTCGGTCGATCTGCGGGCGGCGGAAGCGCTGCGCGAGCCGGCCTGAGCGGACGATCAACCGCGGCGACGGCTTTTTTCTTTAGCGTTTTCATATGTTTGCCACCTCCGGCCAGGACCCTTGACACCTTCCGGCGCAGCCCTTATGGTGCGCCCGCTTTTGGCACTGCAGCATTGTTGCCGCCAGAAGAGGGGGACAGTTGGACGCCGAGGTCATGGACGAGCGCGAACGCCCCTCCTCTTTGGACGATCTCGAGGCCAGGCTGCGCGCCGCCCGCGCCAGGGAACTGGAGCATGCGGGCGGGGATCGCGCCGGCCGAGGCGGACGCCTGAGCGGGTCGGGGATCGCCATCGCGGCCAGGATCACCGTCGAGATGCTCGTCGGTGTGATGGTCGGGGCCGGCATCGGCTACGCGCTGGACCAGTGGCTCGGGTCCAAGCCGTGGCTGATGATGCTGTTTTTGTTGTTGGGTGGCGCGGCGGGCGTCCTGAACGCCTATCGCGCCGTGAAGGGCTTGGATGATTCGGTCGGTCTCGGTGCGGCCCAGCGGCGCAAGGGCGGGCAGGACCGGTCCGAGGGATCTTAGGAGAGACGCGTGGCGAACCCGATCGAACAGTTCAAGATCCAGCCCCTGGTCGACATTCAGGTCGAGGGCGTGAACCTGTCCTACACCAACTCGGCGCTGATGATGACCATCGTCGTCGGCCTGGTTTCGGCGTTCATGATCCTGTCGATGCGCGGCCGCGCCCTGATTCCGGGCCGCTGGCAGTCGCTGGCCGAGGTGTTCTACGAGTTCATCGCCAACATGATCCGGGACAATGTCGGCCCCGAGGGCCGGCGCTATTTCCCGTTCATCTTCACGCTGTTCATGTTCGTGCTGTTCGGCAATCTGCTCGGCATGCTGCCGCTGGCCTTCACCTTCACCAGCCACATCATCGTGACCTTCGCGCTGGCGCTGGTGGTGTTCGTCGGCGTGACCTTCATCGGCTTCGCCCGGCACGGCCTGCAGTTCCTGCACATGTTCTTCCCGCACGGGGCGCCGATCGCCACCGCGCCGATCCTGATCCCGATCGAGCTGATCTCGTATTTCTCGCGCCCCTTCAGCCTGGCGGTGCGACTGTTCGCGAACATGACCGTCGGCCACATCATCCTGAAGGTGATCGCCGGCTTCGTCGTGGCGCTGGGCGTGTTCGGGATCGTGCCGTTCGCCTTCCTGGCCGGCGTCACGATCCTCGAGTTCGGCATCGCCCTGCTGCAAGCCTACGTGTTCACCATCCTCTCGTGCATCTACCTGAACGATGCCATCAACATGCATTGATCGGGCGGGGCGTAGAGACCGCTGTTCTGGCCTTTTTTGGAAAGGGTAAGGTTATGGAAGCTGAAGCTGCAAAGATGATTGGTGCTGGCCTGGCCGCGATCGGCATGATCGGTTCGGGTATCGGCGTGGGCAACATCTGGTCGAACCTGATCGCGACCGTCGGCCGCAACCCGGCCGCCAAGTCGAGCGTCGAGCTGTACGGCTGGATCGGCTTCGCGGTGACCGAGGCCATCGCGCTGTTCGCGCTCGTCGTCGCCCTGATGCTTCTGTTCGCCTAATCCGACCGCACCGGCCGGCGGCGCGAACCTTCGCGGCCGCCGGCCGTTCCGCATTCAGGAGCCGAACGAATGCCTCAGTTCGACCCGACGTTTTTCGTGCCGCAGCTGTTCTGGCTGGCGGTGCTGTTCGCGGCCCTCTACTACGTGATGGCCCGGATGGCGCTGCCGCGCGTCGGCGAGGTGCTGGAAGAGCGCCAGCGCCGCATCGACGAGAGCCTGGACAAGGCGGCGCAGTACAAGGCCGAGGCGGAAGCGGCGATCGCCGCCTACGAGAAGGCCCTGGCCGAATCCCGCGCCAAGGCGCAGGAGGTCGTGCGCGAGACGTCCGACCGCCTGGCCAAGCAGGCCGAGGCCCGCAACAAGGAAATCGGCGACAAGCTCGCCGCGCAGATCAAGGCCGGCGAGACCCGGATCAACGCGGCCAAGGAGCAGGCCCTGGCCAATGTGCGCCAGGTCGCCGGCGAGGTCGCCGGCGCCGCCGTCGCCAAGCTGGTCGGCACCGCCCCCGAGGAGGCCAAGCTGACCGAGGCCGTCGCGGCGGCCATGCAGGAGCAGTCCCGATGATTTCCACCGCGCTCGCAGCAGAGGTTCCGGTCGCGGCCGGCCACGCCGAACCGTTCTACGCCAACCCGTCGTTCTGGGTGGCGATGGCGTTCTTCGTCGTCATCGGCATCGCCATCTACTACGGCGTGCATCGGGCCCTGATCACCGCGCTCGACATGCGCCGCGACAAGATCAAGGGCCGCATCGACGACGCGCACCGCCTGCGCGAGGAGGCCCAGGAGATGCTGGCCACCTACCAGCGCAAGCAGCGCGACGCGCTGTCGGAGGCCGAGGAGATCGTGGCCCACGCCAAGGCCGAGGCCGAACGGATGGCCGCCCAGGCCGCCGCCGAGCTCGAGGAGAGCCTGAAGCGCCGCGAGCAGCAGGCTCTCGACCGCATCGCCCAGGCCGAGGCCGAGGCGCTGAAGGAGGTGCGCAACCTGGCGGTCGACATCGCCATCGAAGCCACCCGCAAGCTGATCGCCGAAGGCCTGAGCGCCAAGCAGGCCTCGGCGCTGGTCGACGATTCCATCAAGCAGATTCCCGGCAAGCTGCACTGAGTCGGCCGCCGATCGCGAAAAGAC
Organism: uncultured Rhodospirillaceae bacterium; assembly: GCA_964545205.1. GTDB lineage: Bacteria > Pseudomonadota > Alphaproteobacteria > Rhodospirillales > Magnetospirillaceae > CAZJFH01. Next base: position 141 of record CAZJFH010000040.1, on the reverse strand, counting down.
CGAGGCCCCCGCCATGGCGGGGGCCTTTTTTCTGGTTCATCGCCGACTCCCCCTCTCCCGCCTGCGGGAGAGGGAGGGGCCCGGCTGGTAGGCCGGGAGGGTGAGGGCGGCGCTCCAGCGCCCGTTTGGCGCTCAGGCGCG
>CAZJFH010000039.1:0-45993 GCA_964545205.1 uncultured Rhodospirillaceae bacterium | reverse complement strand
AATCGGTGGCGCAGCCCGAGACCGAGATCTTGACCTTGCGCGGCATGTGCTGGACCAGCGGCGCGCGCAGCCAGGCGCGGGCCAGGCGGTCGGCGACGGCGCCGGCGTCGACGTGCTCGCGCGGGCAGACGCCCGACAGCGCGCAGGCGGTCATGTTGCGCAGCGTGTTGCCGCAGGCCTCGCGCGTCGTCACCCCGGCGTCGTAGAGCGCCTGCAGCGCCTCGGGCGTGCGGGCCAGCGGCACCGAGTAGATTTGGATGTCCTGGCGCGTGGTGACGTGGGCGTCGCCCTCGGCGAAGTCGCGGTTCACCGCCGCCACCGCCCGCAGCCAGCCGAGCGGGACGATGCCGCCGGGGATCTTGATGCGGATCATCTGCACGCCGGGCTGGCGCTGGCCGTAGACGCCGAAGCGAACGCGGAACGCGGTGAAGCGCTCGTCGTCCCATTCGCCGCGGCGATAGCGGTCCAGGCCGTCGCGATAGGCGTCCAGGTCGTCCAGGCGCACCAGCGGCTCGGCCCGCTGGATGCCGATGGCGTCGAAACCGCCGTCCGTCATGCTCGCCCCCTAATATACAACTTCACTGCGTTATTGACGTGATGCGCTGGCATGATGGAGTGTTAAATGCACGCCTGTCAATGGCGTCGATGTGGAATTTTTTTTCAACACACTTGCGTGAGTGTTATATTCGGGAGAAGCCAATGGGCCAGGAGCTTGGCTGCGCCGGCGAAGTGTCGCCGAAAGAGACCTGGGAGCGGCTGCGCCAGGAACCGTCGGCGCTGCTGGTCGACGTCCGCACGCACGCCGAATGGGTCTATGTCGGAGTGCCCGATCTCGGCGGCGTCGGCCGGCGGCTGGCGACGGTGTCGTGGCAGCTCTATCCGTCGATGAGCCGCAATCCGGGCTTCGAATCGCAGCTCCGCGCCGCCGGCGCGAGGCCGGACGACGCGCTGTTCCTGATCTGCCGCAGCGGCGTTCGCTCGCTGGCGGCGGCGCGCCATCTCACGGCCGCCGGCTGGCGGCAGTGTTTCAACGTCCGCGACGGCTTCGAGGGCCAGCTCGACGGGGCCAAGCGGCGCGGCGTCGGCGGCTGGAAGGCCGCCGGCCTGCCCTGGCTGCAGGGGTGAGCCTGCGCTACTCCGACCAGCCGCAGCGCCGCAGCGCGTCGCGCATGTGCGCCGGCACCGGCGCGGTCGCCTGCACGGGGTCCTTGCTGGGATAGAGCGGCAGGGTGATGGCGCGGGCGAGGAGCTGCATCGGCATGCCCTCCGGCCCGCCGTACTGGGGATCGCCGAGCAGCGGGCAGCCGATGGCGGCGCAGTGGACCCGGATCTGATGGGTGCGTCCGGTCTTCGGCCGCAGTTCCAGCCAGGCGATGCCGTCGCCACGCCCCATCACCCGGTAGCGGGTCGCCGACGGCTGGCCGTCCTCGGCCACGACCATGCGGAAGCCGCCGGTGCGGGTCGAGACCTTCTTCAGCGGCCTGTCGATCGTGCCTGAATCGGGCGGCTCGCCCTGCACCACCGCCCAGTAGACCTTCTCGACCCGCCCCGCCGTGAACAGTTTGCCGACCCGGCGCAGCGCCTTGGGATGGCGGCCGAGCACGATGCAGCCGGCCGTGTCGCGGTCGAGGCGGTGGGCCAGGCAGGGCGGCCGCGGCAGGCCGAAGCGCAGGTGGTCGAAATGGCGCTCGAGGTTGTCGCCGCCGCCGGGCCCGGCATGCACCGGCAGGCCGGCCGGCTTGTCGAGGATCAGGATCAGCCCGTCGCGGTAGAGAATGCGGGCCTGGATCTGTTCGGGAGTCATCGTGCCGCCGCCAGCGCCGCCGCCGACTCGCCCGAGCGCATCGCGCCCTCGATGGTCGCCGGCAGGCCGGTGTCGATCCAGTCGCCGGCCAGGAACAGGTTGGCCAGCGCCGTGCGCGCCGGCGGCCGGCGCCGCACCTGCTCGGGCGTCTGGGCGAAGGTGGCGCGCTTCTCCTTGACGATGCGCCAGGCCGGCAGCGGCGCCTCCCCGAGTTCCAGGGCGCGGCGGACGTCTTGCCACAGCCTCGCCGCCACCGCCTCGTTCGGCTCGGCCGCCAGCGCGTCGGCGGCGCTGACCGTCACGGAAACGACGTCGCCGCGCAGGAACAGCCACTGCGCGACGCCGCCGACGACGCCGAGCAGCCGCGGCTGGCCCTCCGGCGCGACGGCGCGGTCGAGGCGGAAATGGCCGTTGACGATGGCGCGGAAGTCGTCGGGCACCGTCAGGCCGGGCAGCAACTGGGCGGCGACGCCGGGCGGCAGCGCCAGAACCACCGCGTCGCCGGCGGCCAGCGGCACCGTCCCGTCCTCGAAACCCAGGGCGGCGGCGCGTCCGTCCGCCCGCTCGATCGCCTTCAGCCGGTGGCCGAACCGCACCTCGGCGCCCTTGGCCCGCAGCCAGGCCAGGCCGGGCTCGACCAGCGCCTCCGACAGTCCGGCGCGGGCGACCATCGGCCGGCAGGCGGCTTCGCCGGCCAGGAAGGTCTCGGCCATCACCGGCCACAGCAGGCCGGCATCGGCCTCCTCGGCGCCGGTGTTGAGCACCGCGACCGCCAGCGGCTCCCAGAACCGCCGCCACGCCGCCGTTCCCGGCCGCACCACGGTGTCGAGCGTGCGGCCGGCCGCGCCGCGCAGCCGGAACGCCGCCAGATAGTCGCCCAAACCGGTCCCCGGCACCCGGCGCGACGGCAGCAGCAGCCACCACGGCAGCCGGCCGGCATTCGGGCGCAGGGTCCAGCGGAGCCCGTCGGCCAAGTCGACGAACGGAAACGCGGCCGCCGGCGGGCAGTACAGGCCATCCGGCGCGCCGACGGCTCCGAGATACCCGGCGACGGCGCGGTTGCCGGCGAGCAGCAGGTGATTGCCGTTGTCGATGACGCGGCCCAGCCCGGCGTCGTGGAACGAGCGGCAGCGGCCGCCGGCGTGCAGCGCCGATTCGTGCAGCACGGGGCGGATGCCGCGCTTGGCGAGCGCCACCGCGCAGGCCAGTCCGGCGACGCCGGCGCCGATCACGTGGACGGTCATGGCGCAAGATCCATCAAGCCACGACAGCGCCGCCTGGCCCTGGGAGCGCGGGCGTCCTCGCCCGCATGTTCCCGCCGCCTGAGCCGCCGGGCGGGCGGGACGCCCGCGCTCACAGGGCGCCGTGGGCTCCTAGAACACCCCATACCGCACCACGATCCACAGCTTGGCCGCCGTCGACAGGCCGACGCGTTCGGCCGGGCGGTCCCAGCCGCGCTTCTCGAGCCGGCGGAAGATCGCGCGATAGACCTCCATCATCAGCCGCGCCGGGCGCATCGCCTTGGGCTGGCACTGGTCCATCAGCGAGTCGGCCTGGCGATACTGGTGATCGGTGAGGACGGCGAGGTCGCGGCACACCGCCGGCAGGTTCGGATGCACCAGCACCTCGGCCGGCACGCGGCTGTCGATGCCGTGCTTCTCGAGCAGCTCGTGCGGCAGATAGAGCCGGTTGCGCGCCGCGTCCTCGGCGATGTCGCGCAGGATGTTGGTGAGCTGCAGCGCCTCGCCCTGCACCACCGCCAGACGCTGCGCGGTGGCCGAGGCTTCGCCGAAGATGGGCACCGACAGCATGCCGACGGCGCCCGCCACCCGGCGGCAATACAGCTTCAGCTCGTCGAAGCTCATGCCGGGGATGCGGTCGTGGGCGTCGGTCTCCATGCCGTCGATCAGCGCCAGGAACTCGGCCTTGGGCAGGTCGTAGGCGCGCACCGGCTCGGCCAGGGCGACGGCGATCGGCCGCGAAGGCCGGCCCTGGTACAGCGCCTCGATCTCGTCGCGCCAGGCGGCCAGGGCGCCGCGCTTCTCGGCCTCGGGCGCCTCGCCGTCGGCGATGTCGTCGATCTCGCGGCAGAAGGCGTAGACGGCAAACATCGCCTGGCGCCGCTCGGGCGGCAGCAGCCGCATGCCCCAGTAGAACGAGGTGTTCGAGCGCTCGACGATGCGGCGGACCTGCTCCTGGACCTCGGACGGCGCGGCGACGGCCATGGCGGTCATCGCGCCTCCGCCGCCTCGCGCACCGCGGCCCGGCCGAGCGCCAGGGCGGCGGTCTCGGCGATGCGTTCGGCGGTCAGGCCGGCGGTCGCGTACTGGCGCGCCGGCTCGTCGTGATCGATGAACAGGTCCGGCAGGGTCATCGGCCGGAACTTCAGCCGGCCGTCGAGCGCGCCCCGCCAGGCCAGCAACTGCCCGACCGCCGCCCCGAAGCCGCCGATCGAGCCCTCCTCGACGGTGACCAGCACCGCGTGCCCGGCGGCGAGGTCCAGAATCAGACGCTCGTCCAGCGGCTTGGCGAAGCGGGCGTCGGCGACCGTGGCCGAAATCCCGCGCGCCGCCAGCAGCTCGGCCGCGGCCAGGCACTCGGCCAGCCGGGTGCCCAGCGACAGCAGCGCCACCTCGCCGCCTTCGCGCAGGACGCGGCCCTTGCCGATCTCCAGCACCTCGCCGCGCTGCGGCAGCGGCACGCCGGTGCCCTCGCCGCGCGGGTAGCGGAAGGCGCTGGGGCCGTCGTCGTAGGCGGCGGCGGTGGCGACCATGTGCATCAGCTCGGCCTCGTCGGCGGCGGCCATCAGCACCATCTCGGGAATGCAGCCCAGGAAGGCGAGGTCGAAGGCGCCGGCATGGGTGGCGCCGTCGGCGCCGACCAGACCGGCGCGGTCGATCGCGAACCGGACGGGGAGCTTCTGCAGGGCGACGTCGTGGACGACCTGGTCGTAGGCGCGCTGCAGGAAGGTCGAATAGATCGCCACGAACGGCTTGAAGCCCTCGCAGGCCAGGCCGGCGGCGAAGGTCACCGCGTGCTGCTCGGCGATGCCGACGTCGAAGAACCGCCCGGGGAAGCGCTCGGCGAAGGCGTCGAGGCCGGTGCCCGAGGGCATCGCCGCGGTGATGGCGACGATCCTGTCGTCGTCGTCGGCCTCGGCCAGCAAGCCGCGCGAGAACACGCCGGTGTAGCTGGGCGCCTTGGCGCTCGAGGCGGCCAGCGCCCCGGTGCCGGGGTCGAAGCGGCCGACGCCGTGGTACTTGTCGGCGGCGCGTTCGGCCGGCGGATAGCCCTTGCCCTTCTTGGTGACGACGTGGATCAGCACCGGCCCGCCCTCGGAGTCGCGGACGTTCTGCAGCACCGGCAGCAGATGGCCGATATTGTGGCCGTCGACCGGCCCGATGTAGTAGAAGCCCAGTTCCTCGAACAGGGTGCCGCCGGCGACCATGCCGCGGGCGTATTCCTCGAACCGCGCCGCCGCCTTCTCCAGCGGCTCGGGCAGATGGCTGGCGATGTCCTTCGCCAGGTGGCGCAGGGTGTGGTAGGGCTTCGACGACAGCAGCCGCGACAGATAGGCGCTCATCGCGCCGACCGGCGGCGCGATCGACATGTCGTTGTCGTTGAGCACCACGATCAGCCGCGAGCCCAGGCCGCCGGCGTTGTTCATCGCCTCGTAGGCCATGCCGCCGCTCATCGCGCCGTCGCCGATCACCGCGATGACGTCGTTGCCCCGGCCGGCGAGATCGCGACCCACCGCCATGCCGAGCCCGGCCGAGATCGAGGTCGCGCTGTGGCCGGCGCCGAACGGGTCGTACTCGCTCTCGGCGCGGTTGGTGAAGCCCGCCAGGCCGCCGCCCTGCCGCAGGCCCGACATGCGCTCGCGGCGGCCGGTCAGGATCTTGTGCGGATAGCACTGGTGGCCGACGTCCCAGATCAGCCGGTCGTTCGGGGTGTCGAACACGTAGTGCAGCGCCACCGTCAGTTCGACGACGCCCAGCGAGGCGCCGAGATGGCCCCCGGTCCGCGACACCACCTCGACGATCTCGCGCCGCACCTCCTCGGCCAGTTGCGGCAGCTGGTCCGGCGCGAGCTGGCGCAGGTCCCGCGGCAGGCGAATTCTGTCGAGCAGCCTGTCGATCGGCGGAGGATTGGAACTGGACGTCACGCGGAGCCCCCCTGGAACGCTTTCCGCGCCGGTGGCGCCGGCGCGGAAAGGCCGACGTTACCGTATCTTGCTGCGTCGCGCCATCCTCAACGGAACAGGCCGCGCGCCACGCCGCGCAACCCGCAGACCGCGAAATCGGCCTTGCCCAGGGCCACCCGCCCGGCGAGCGGATCGCCGCGGCGCAGCAGCACCGCCAGCCGCTCGGCCAGGGTCAGGATCACCGCCGATTCCATCGCCAGGTGCCGGCTCTTCAGCCGGCCGGGCAGCGCGGCGGCGCGGTCGAGCAGGTCGTCGACGCCGTCGAGGCAACGGTCGAGCACGCGGCGCATGCCGGGCACGGCGTGCGGCCGGCGCAGGTCGTCGTCGTCGACGCAGGCCGCCGCCATCCAGTCCCGCGGCAGATAGACGCGGTCGAGCGCGGCGTGGTCCTTCTGGCAGTCCTGCAGGTGGTTGAGCACCTGCAGGGCGTCGCACAGCGCGTCCGAGGGCGGATAGTCGTCGGCGGACTCGCCGTGCAGGTCGAGCAGGTAGCGCCCGACCGGCGAGGCCGACAGCCGGCAGTACCCCATGAGCTCGTCCCAGTCGGCGTAGCGGCTCTTGACCGCGTCCTGCTTGAAGGCGGCCAGCAGGTCGCGGCAGTGGCGGTCGCTGACGCCGGTCTCGGCCAGCGACCGGCGGATCGCCGCCGCCTTGGCCAGCGCCGGATCGTCGAGGCCGCGGCCGTCGAACACGCCGTCGAGGGCGTCGAGGCGGCGGATCTTGTCCTCGGGCGCCAGGTCGGGATTGTCGGCGATGTCGTCGGCGGCGCGCGCGAAGGCGTAGAACACGGCGACATGCGGCCGCAGCCGCTTGGGCAGCAGGAACGAGCCGACCGGAAAGTTCTCGTCGCCGGCGCCCTTGCCCGACGGTGTTTCGACGGTGTCGGCGATCTGGTTCACGACGAGGCTCCGGCGTAGGTGCGGCCCTTCCAGCCGCCGCCGCGCCCGCGCCAGTGGCGCCAGGCGGAATCGACGGTCATCAGGGTGTAGAGCAGGGCGGCGACGGGCAAGGCCGGCGCATGCCACGGCCCCATGCGATAGAGCCGCAGCGTCGGCAGGAAGCTCGCCATCATCAGCAGCCAGGCGGCGCCGCCCAGCCCGACCAGCCACGGCGACCGCACGGCCGCGCCGGCGACCACCGCCGCCGGCGGCACGATGTAGACCAGCACCATGCCGAGCACCGTGCCGAGCAGCAGCAGGGGCGAATACCGAAGCTGGGTGTAGGCGGTGCGGGCGACCATGTTCCAGACGTCGGCCACGGCCGGATAGGGCCGGATCGAGGCGCTGCGCCGGGTCAGCCCCAGCCAGATCGGCCCGCCGGCCTTGATCGCCCGGGCCAGGGCGCAGTCGTCGATGATCGCGCTCTTGATCGCCGGGATGCCGCCGGCGCGCTCCAGCGCGGCGCGGCGCACCAGCATGCAGCCGCCCGCCGCCGCGGCCAGCCTGCGGCGGGGATCGTTGACGCGGCGGAACGGGTAGAGCTTCTGGAAGAAGTAGACGAAGGCCGGGATCAGCAGCTTCTCGGCCGCCGAGCGGCAGTTCAGCAGCACCATCAGCGACACCATGTCCAGCCGCCCGGCCTCGGCCTTGGCGACCAGGCGGGCCAGCGCGTCGTCGCCATGCTCGATGTCGGCGTCCGTGAACAGGACGTAGTCGGCCTCGGGCTCCAGTTCCTCGGCCTTGATGACGCCCTGGGCGACCGCCCACATCTTGCCGGCCCAGCCGTCGGGCAGCGGCGCCGCCCGGGTCACCACCAGGCGGTCGCCGGCACCCGCCTCGGCCGCCGCGGCGCGGGCGATCTCGGCGGTGCCGTCGCTGGAATGGTCGTCGACCAGAACGACCTTGAAGGCGCCGTCGTAGCGCTGGCGCAGCAGCGAGCCGATCGAGCGTGCGATCACCGCCGCCTCGTCGCGCGCCGGCACCACCGCCACCACCCGGGGCAGCGGCCCCGGCGCGCCGGTCGGCGCCGGGCCCAGCCGCTGGTCGGCGCGCCAGAAGCCGCCATGGGCGAGCACCAGGCCGAGCCAGACCAGAAGCGAGACGGCGGCAAGGCCGATCGCGGCGGCCAGCATCACCGCGCCGCCGCCTGCTGCTGGGCTTTCTGGTTGAGGGCCTCCAGAAGCTGCTCGTAGCCGCCGGCCTTCAGCACGGAAAGAAACTGGCTGCGCTGGTTGGCAACCTCGCTGATACCTCCCATGTAGAAGACGTCGACGATCTGCATACCTTCGTCGGTCTGCTTTACGAGGTAGTCGAGCGACACCGTCTCGGCGCCGGGCCGCACGAGCTGGGTCTGGACCACGGTGCCGCCGCCGGGCGCCTCCTTGGTGCCGGTGGTCACGAATTTCTCGCCGCCGTAATCGTCGAAGCGCGCGGCGTAGGTGGCGGCCGACATGCGGGCGAAGGCGTCGGCGAGGCGGGCGCGCTGGTCGGGCGAGAACCGTTTCCAGAAGCTGCCGGAGGCCACCTTGGACATCTGGTCGTAGTCGTAGGCGCGCTGGAGCACCGGCGCCAGTCGCTGCAGACGACCCTCGTATCCGAGCTGATCCGCGTTCCGCATCACCGAAAGCAGAGTCTCGTGCAAACTTTCGACGACCCCGGCGGGCGATGCTTGCTGTGCGGCGATGGCCGGCGCTATAACCTGCAGCGCCAGCACGAACGAGAAAATTCGCGCAACTCGACCAATCGACACGGTATAAATCCTCCGTGGAGTTCAGGGTTGCAGGGGCCCCATCCCCGGGCATAGGCATAGTCTGAAGAATGATGGACGGCAAACACAATCCCGGCGAGCCTGGTTCCGCCGGACGGCGGATTCTCGGCCGCTGGGTCGGCTGGGTCCAGCGCCACGCCAAGCTGGTGATGGCGGCCTCGCTGCTGCTGACCGTGGCGCTGTTCGCCGTCAGCGCCAGCACCATCCAGATCAACACCGACACCGAGGACATGCTGTCGCCCGAGCTGAGCTTCCGCAAGCTCGACAAGGCTCAGCGGCAGGCGTTTCCGCAGTATTCCGACGTCATCGTGGTGGTGCTGGACGGGGTCAGCAGCGACAGCACCGCCGATGCCGCCAGCCGGCTGACCTCCGAGCTGAAGGCGCGGCCGGAGCTGTTCCGGACGGTGTTCTACCCCGCCTCCGAGCCGTTCTTCCAGCAAAGCGGCCTGCTCTACGGCGACGTCGACGAGCTTTCGGAGATGGCCGACCGCATCGCCGAGTCCCAGGGCCTGCTGGCGCGGCTGGCCTCGGATCAGTCGCTGCGCGGCTTCCTCGGCGTGCTCGAACTGGCGCTGGAGCAGATGGGCGCGCAGGAGGGCACCGAGACCGCCACCCTCGCCGCCCTGCTCGACCGCGTCGCCCAGGTCGCGGCGGCCCAGGCGCAGGGCCGGCCCGAGTCGCTGTCCTGGCGCGACGTGCTGCGCGGCCAGCCGGCCCTGCCCGGCGAGCGCCGCCAGCTGATCCTGGTGCAGCCGCGCCTCGACCACGAGTCGCTGCAGCCGGCCAACGCGGCGATCGCCGAGCTGCGCGATCTCGCGCGCGACCTCGACCTCCAGCACGCCGGCGTCAGCCTGCGCCTGACCGGCAGCGCCGCGCTCGAGCAGGAGGAGCTCAAGACCGTCGAGCAGAACATGGGCATGATCGGCCTGATCTCGTTCCTGCTGGTCGCCGGCCTGCTGTTCATCGGGCTGCGCTCGCTGCGCCTCGGCCTGGCGACCATGGTCACCCTGGTGATCGGCCTGGTATGGACCGCCGGCTACGCGGCGATCGCCATCGGCCATCTCAACCTGCTCTCGGTCGCCTTCGCGGTGCTGTTCATCGGCCTGTCGGTCGATTTCGGCATCCATTACGGCCTGCGCGCCAAGGAAGGCTTCGACCTCGGCGACGCCAACTCGGCGCTGACCCGCGCCGGCGAGAGCGTCGGCGGCGCGCTGGCGCTGTCGGCGCTGACCGCGGCGATCGGCTTCGTCTCGTTCGTGCCCACCGCCTATATCGGCCTCGCCGAGCTGGGGATCATTTCGGCCGGCGGCATGGTGATCGCCCTGATCGCCAACCTCACCGTGCTGCCGGCGCTGCTGACGCTGATGCCGCCGTCGGTCGGCCGCCCGCGGCGGTCGCGCAGCGCGCCGATCGCCGGGCACATGCGCGGCGCGCTCAACCGCCATTCGGGCAAGGTGGCGGCCGCCGGGCTGCTGCTCGGACTGTGCGCCACCGCCGCCCTGCCCTTCGCCCGCTTCGACTTCGATCCGATGAACCTGCGCGACCCGAAGACCGAGTCGGTGCGCACCCTGCTCGACCTGATGGGCGACAGCCAGACCAATCCCTACGCGGTGACGGTGCTGACGCGCGACATCGAGAGCGGCCGCACCGTCGAGCGGCGCCTGGAGCGGCTGCCGCAGGTCGAGGGCGTGATCAGCATCGACGACCTCGTGCCCGCCGAGCAGGACGAGAAGCTCGACATCATCGCCGGCCTGTCGGGCATGATGATCCCGGTGCTGTCGCCCGATCCGGCGCCGCCGCAGCGGGCCAGCGACCGCGCGCGCGCCTGGCGGAACTTCACCGCCGCGCTGCACCAGACCGCGGCCGGCAGCGGGCCGCTGGCCGGCCCGGCGCGGCGCCTGGCCGCCGCCTTCGAGCGCCTGGGCGGCGGCGGCGTTCCCGGCGACGCCACCTTGCGCGAGCTCGAACACCGGCTGATCGGCGGGCTGCCGGCGCGGCTGGACGAGCTGCGCGCCTCGCTGGCCGCCGAGCCGGTCGCGCTGGAAGACCTGCCGGCCTACATCAAGGAGCGCATGGTCGCCGCCGACGGCCGCTCGCGGCTGCAGGTGCTGCCGGCCGGCAACATGCGCGACCCGGCGCAGATGCGCGAGTTCATCCAGGCGGTGCGCAGCGTCGCCCCCGACGTCACCGGCGCGCCGGTGGTGATCATGGAGGCCGGCGACGCGGTCGTCGACGCCTTCTGGCAGGCCTCGGCCACCGCGCTGCTGGTGATCACGCTGCTGCTGCTGGCCATCCTGCGCAGCGTCCGCGACACCCTGCTGGTGCTGACGCCGCTGTCGATCGCCGCGCTGATGCTGGTGGCGACGACGGTGATCCTCGACCTGCCGTTCAACTTCGCCAACGTCATCGTGCTGCCGCTGCTGTTCGGCCTCGGCGTCGCCAACGGCATCCATTTCGTGATGCGCTCCCGGCTGGAGGCGCGCAGCGAGACGGCGATGGACGTGCTCGGCACCAGCACGCCGCGGGCGATCATCTTCAGCGCCCTGACCACCGTCGCCTCGTTCGGCAGCCTGGCGCTGTCCGACCACAAGGGCACCGCCAGCATGGGCATCCTGCTGACCATCGCCATCGGCTACACCCTGCTGGCGACCCTGGTGATCCTGCCGACGATGTCGAACTGGCTGGCCCGGCGCGGCGAGGGGCGGGCTTGATGGTGCGATCCCCTCCGCTTACGTAATTTGCGCAAATCACGCAAATTGCGTAAGCTTCGGCAGGAGGCAGCGATGGTCAAGGTTTCCGCTAGCGATTTCGCCCGCAATTTCGGCCGTTTCCGCGAGGAAGCGCAGCGCGAGGCCATCGCCATCACCAGCCACGGCCGCGTGAGCGGGTTTTTCGTCTCGGCTGCAGAGTACAACGAACTCAAGCGCCTGGAGGCGTTTGCGCGCAAGGCCTACGCCGTCGAGGAACTCGGCGAGACGGAAATCGCGGCGATCACGGCCAGCCGGATGGCCCCGGAGCACGACGACCTCGACCGCCTCCTCGATGACGAGAAATGACCGCCGATGGCACTGCCGCAGCCCCGTCCCGGTTTGGTGGTGTCGTATTCCTATCTATGGCGGCGGGAGCGCGATGAGGGGCGGGTCGAAGGCGCGAAGGACAGACCTTGCGCCATCATTCTCGTCGCCCAGTACGACGACGCAGACGGCCTGACGATCCCGAAGCCGCAATCTTGATTCCGCCGCGCGTCAAGGCGCACCTCGGACTCGACGACCAGAATTCCTGGATCGTCGTCGGCGAGGTGAACAGGTTCGTCTGGCCCAGCTACGACCTGCGCGAAGTTCCCGGGCAACCCGGCCGGTTCGACTACGGATACCTGCCGCCCCGCCTATTCGCGACCGTGGTTTCCGCCATCGGCACGCTATACCGGAAACGACTGCTCGCCGCGACGTCCCGCGACTGAGCGCCACGCCCGCCTCACCCCTTCAGATACCCGTTGTCCCTGAACCACGCCACGGCGCGGGCCAGCGCCTCGGACGCCGGGCGGCTGGTGTAGCCGAGTTCGGCGCGGGCCTTGTCGGACGAGAAGAACATCTTCTTGCGCGCCATGCGCACGCCGTCGACGGTGGCGAACGGCTCGCCGCCGAAGGCCCGCGCCCAGGCCTCGGCGAGATGGGCGATCGGCAGCACCACGGCGTGCGGGATGCAGATCTTCGGCGCCGGCCGGCCGACGATCGCCGCGACCTCGGCCAGGATGGCGCCCAGCGTCATGTCCTCGCCGCCGAGCACGTAGCGCTCGCCGATCCGGCCCTTGTCGCGGGCCAGCAGGTGGCCCTCGGCGACGTCGTCGACGTCGACGATGTTGAGGCCGGTATCGACATAGGCCGGCATCTTGCCCATCGCCGCCTCCACGATCATGCGCCCGGTCGGCGTCGGCTTGACGTCGCGCGGGCCGACCGGGGTCGACGGATTGACGATCACCACCGGCGCGCCCTCTTCGCGGACCAGGCGCCTGACCGCCTCCTCGGCGAGGAACTTGGAGCGCTTGTAGGGGCCGATCATGTCGGCCAGCGACACCGGCGTGTCCTCGCGCCCCGGCCCGCCGTCCTTCGGAATCCCCAGCGTGGCGACCGACGAGGTGTAGACGATGCGGCTCGCCCCGGCCTCGGCGGCGGCGCGGACGATGGCGCGGCTGCCGTCGACGTTGGCCGTCAGCATCGCGTCCGGATCGGGCACCCACAGCCGGTAGTCGGCGGCGACGTGGAACAGCCCGCTGCAGCCGGCGGCGGCGCGGGTCAGCGAGGCGGGATCGGTCAGGTCGCCCTCGACGATCTCGACGTCGAGGCCGGCGAGATTGCTGCGGTCGCCGCGCGGCCGCGCCAGCGCGCGCACCGCCTCGCCGCGCTCGAGCAGCTTGCGCACCACCGCCGCGCCGACGAAGCCGGTCCCGCCCGTCACCAACACCGTCATCGCGTCCCTCCCCTGATCATCGCCTCGAGCTCCGGCGCGACCTCCCGCAGGGCCGCCAGCGCCGCCCGCATGTCGCGTCGGAGCCTCAGCAGCCCCGGCAGCGCGCCCGGTCGCCGCAGCAGGCCGCGCACCACCGGCAGCGCCCGGGTGCGGCCGTCGGCGCCCATGCCGGCCAGCGCCAGGTCTGGAACCGCCTGGTCGCTGGCGTCGACGATGGCGCGCAAGGCGACGAAGGGCAATCCGGCGGCGTGGGCGGCCGCGGCGACGGCGTGGCTCTCCATGTCGACCGCCAGCGCGCCGGTGTCGTCGAACAGCCGCCGCTTGGCCGCCGGCGTCAGCACCGGCACGTCGCTACCGGCCAGCAATCCGCGATGGACGCGTCCGGTCGCCGGCGGCTCGACGACCTCGGCCGCCACGCGGCGCCCGTTGGGAAACACCACCACGCCGGCCAGCACCAGCTCGCCCGCCCGCAGCCCGGGGGCCAGGGCGCCGGCGACGCCGAAGCTGACCAGCGTCGCGGCGCCGTCGGCGATCAGGCCGCGCGCCGCCGCGGCGGCGCGCGCCGGCCCCGGGCCGCCGCACAGGACGCGCACGGCCCGGCCGCAGCCGCTCAGACAGCCGGCCTCGTCGGCCAGGCCGGTGACGACCCCGATCGTCACATCCCGTGCATCGGGAACCGGGCGTTGCCGCTGCGCAGGCTGCGGTAGCGGGCCAGCGCCCACAGGGGGAAATAGGCGGAATAGCCGTGGTAGCGCAGATAGAACACCCGCGGGAAGCCGACGGCGGTGAAGAACTCCTCTTCCCACTTGGCGCCGTTGCGCGGGCAGCCGAGCAGGTATTCGACGCCGCGGCGCACCGCCTCGGATTCGACCTCGCCGACCGCCATCAGCGCCAGCACCGCCCAGGCGGTCTGCGACGGCGTCGAGGTCTTGCACTCGTCCTTGCGCTCGTCCCAGTAGCTGGCGCAGTCCTCGCCCCAGCCGCCGTCCTCGCGCTGGCGCGCCTTGATCCACGCGACGGCCTTGCGGATGTGCGGCGCGTCGGCGTCCTCGCCGCAGACGTTGAAGGCGCACAGCGCCGACCAGGTGCCGTAGATGTAGTTGGTGCCCCAGCGCCCGAACCACGAGCCGTCCGGCTCCTGCTCGCGGCGCATGTATTCGAGGCCGCGGTCGATCACCGGGTGGTCGCGATCGTAGCCGATCTGCGCCAGGAAGCTCAGGCAGCGCGCCGAGACGTCGAGCGTCGGCGGGTCGAGCAGCGCGCCATGGTCGGCGAACGGGATGTGGTTGAGGTGATAGTGCTCGTTCTCGGCGTCGAACGCCGCCCAGCCGCCGTTCGACGACTGCATGCCGACGATCCACTCGGCGGCGCGGTCGACCGCCTCGCGCGACTCCGGCTCGCCGCCGCGGTCGAGGGCGATGCCGACCACGGCGGTGTCGTCGACGTCGGGATAATGGGGATTGGCGTACTGGAACGCCCAGCCGCCCGGCCGCAGGTTGGGCCGCTGCGCCGCCCAGTCGCCGACCACGTCGAGCACCTGCTTCGAGCGCAGCCACTCGGCGGCCTTCTTCATCTGCGGATGGTCGGCCGGCACGCCGGCCTCGAGCAGCGCCTGCGCCGCCAGGCCCGTGTCCCAGACCGGCGACACGCAGGGCTGGCAATAGGCGCTGTCGCCCTTGTCGACGATCAGCAGGTCGATCGAGCGGCGGATTGTCCGGCACGGCTCGGCGTCGAGGTCGTAGCCGAGGGCGTCGAACATCATCAGCGAGTTGGCCATCGCCGGGAAGATGGCGCCCAGGCCGTCCTCGCCGTTCAGGCGCTCCATGACCCAGTCGACCGACCAGTCGATGGCCTTCTTGCGCACGCCCTGCGGCAGGTGCGGCTCGACGACGCGCAAGACGCGGTCGACCTTGAGCAGCATCTCGCCCAGGCGGCTGCCGGTGGGATTGTGGTGGTACTCGCGCTCCTGCTCGGGCGGCACGATGAACAGCTCGGGGATGCCGACGCCGCGCGGATTGCGCGCCTTCGGCTTCAGCGAGGCCAGCACCAGCAGCGGGATCATCACCGTGCGCGACCAGTAGCTGACCTTGTCCATGTGGAACGGAAACCACTTGGGCAGCAGCACGGCCTCGACCGGCATCACCGGCACCGCGCGCCAGGGCACCTGCTCGAACAGCGCCAGCGCGTAGCGGGTGAAGACGTTGGCCCTGGCAGCGCCGCCATGGGCCAGGATCGCCTCGCGGGCACGGACCATGTGCGGCGCGTCGACGTCGTCGCCGATCAGCTTCAGCGCGTAATAGGCCTTGACCGAGGCGCTGATGTTGAAGTCGCCGTCGTGGTAGAGCGGCCAGCCGCCGTGCGCGCCCTGGATGGTGCGCAGATACGCGCCGAGCTTGGCCTCCAGCGCGTCGTCGATGCGGCCGAGATAGTGGTTCAGGAAGATGTATTCGGCCGGAATGGTCGCGTCGGCCTCCAGCTCGAACACCCAGTGGCCGTCCGGCGCCTGCCTCGCCAGCAAGTCCCGCGCCGCGTCGTCGATGACCTCGTCCAACGCCCCGCCGTGTGCGGCGGCGTCGGACCGGAACTCACATCCCGTTACATTCGCAAGCATTTGCGTGACACCCGCCAGATGCGCAGCGGCCGGCCCCCTCGGCGACCGCATCGCGCCCCTTCGTGCTGCAATGCGGTATCGAAGTCAAGGCCGGCAACGCTCTTCCCACCCTGCGGTTATACGAGCTTGGGCTGTGTTGGCAAGCCCTAGCCCTCTCGGACATCCGGATTATCCGATCGGGCCGGCGCCCAACCGAAACGCTTGCGCCACCGGCCGCGATGCCTATTCTCTTCGCCGCCCCCAGCCGGGCGTGTTAGCCTCGGCGTGCAACCGGAATGAGAGCCAGCATCCCATGATCGACCCCGGCGGCGCCCCCCGGCCTCAGAACAAGGGCGACAGGCTGCGCCCGGCGAACGCCGAGGAACGCCAGGCGGCGGCGACGTTGCACGCCGCCAAGGAAGTGGCGTTCGAGATCGAGAAGCTGAAGGCGGTCTATCGCGACGAGAAGCGCCCGGCCCGCGAGCGCCAGCAGGTCAAGCTGGCGCTGTTCGAGGCCACCGAGCGGCTGTGCAACGTGATGGCCCTGGCGGTGTTCCAGCTCTCGGCGTCGCTGAGCAGCGATTTCCAGCAGTCGCTGACCGCCGGCTTCACCGAGTTGCGCCAACGCCTGCTGCAGATGGGCGTCCACCTGATGGTCGACCGCATCGACAAGATCAACAAGCGCGCGGCCGGCGTGCTCGAAGGCAACAGCTACCCGATCGGACTGGCGATGCGGCTGCACGCCGCCTATGTCGACCTGACCACCAATCTGCGGTCGCTCGATGCCGAGGAGATGCTGAACGAATCACAGCAGAAGCTGATCCTCGACACCGCCGGCATGATCGACAAGCTGGCGGAGATCGAGGAGCGGCTGGGCATGATCATGGAACTCGAGCCCGACGCCGAGGTTCCGATGCCCGCCAAGCCGGCCAAGTCCTGAGCTTCTGGTGGATCCGGTCGCGCTCGGCCTCGGCACGGCGCTGTGCTGGGGAATCGCCGATTTCGTCGCCCGCTTCGTCGGCCGCGCCGTCGGCGCGTTGACGGCGCTGGCGGCGGTAACCGTCGCCGGCGCGGTCGAGCTGTCGCTGTATTACGCGGTCGACGGCCGCGCCCTGCCCGGCCTCGCCGCCGCCTCGGGCTGGGCCTGGGCCGCCGCCGCGGCGACGATGCTGGCGCTGCTGATGTTCTACGAGGCGCTGCGCCGCGCCCCGGTGGTGATGGTCGCGCCGCTGGTCGGGTCGTATCCGGCCTGGGGCCTGCTGATCTCGGTGACCCTGCTCGACGTGCGGCCGCCGCCGGCGGCCTGGGCGGCGATGATGGCGGTGATGGCGGGAATGGTGCTGGTCGCCGGCGGCGGCGGCGATGCCGTCGCGGCGCCGAAGGGCAGCCGGCGGCTGGCGCTCGGCTCGGCGGTGCTGTTCTCGATCGGCGTATTGCTGGCCCAGCGCGCCGCCGTCGAGCACGGGGCGCTCGACACGGTGTGGTACACGCGCGTGCTCGGCGGCGGCATGCTGGTGCTGGCGATGCTGGCCTTGCGCCGGCCGCTGCGCATGCCGCTACGTTGGGGCGGCGTCGCCGCGGCGCAGGCGACGCTGGACACCGGCGGCTACGTCTTCCTCTACGCGGCGGCGATCGGGCTGCAGGGGGCGGTGGCGTCGGTGGTCAGCTCGGCCTTCGGCGTCGTCTCGGTGGTGCTGGCGCGCATCTTCCTGGCCGAGCGGATGCGCTGGCCGCAGCTCCTGGGCATGGCGCTGGTGTTCGGCGGCGTCGCGCTGCTGAGCGCGCAAAAGTGAGGCCTGCCGCAGCGAGACTGGGCGTTTCGGCGGCGGAAGGCTATAAGACGCGGAAAGGCCTTGGCCCGAAGAGCGGTTCCGTGCTTCCATTAGACAACGGTAATGAAAAAGACATTTGGGAGGATGGGGTGACGAAGCTGGGCAAGGTGGCTCTGGTCGGCGCCGGTCCGGGCGATCCCGACCTGCTGACCGTCAAGGCGTTGCGCCTGATCCAGTCGGCCGAGACCGTGGTCTACGACCGCCTGGTCTCGCCCGAGATCCTGGCCCTGGTGCCGGCCGGCACCGCGCGCATCTTCGCCGGCAAGGCGGCCGGCCATCATCACCTGACCCAGGACGAGATCGGCGATCTGCTGGTCGGCCTGGCGCGGTCGGGCCGCGACGTCGTGCGGCTGAAGGGCGGCGATCCGTTCGTGTTCGGCCGCGGCTCGGAAGAGGCCGAGCGGCTGGCGGCGGCCGGCATCGCCTTCGACGTCGTGCCGGGCATCACCGCCGCCTCGGGCTGCAGCGCCTATGCCGGCATCCCGCTGACCCATCGCGGGCTGGCGACCGGCGTGCGCTACGTCACCGGCCATTGCCGCGAGGACCGGCCGCTCGATTTCGACTGGCGCGGCCTCGCCGATCCCGACACCACGCTGGTGGTCTACATGGGGCTGGGCAACCTGCCCGAGATCGCCCGCGAGCTGACCGCCGCCGGCCTGCCGGCCTCGACGCCGGCCGCCGCCGTCGAGGCCGGCACCACGGCGCGCCAGCGCCGGGTGATCTCGACCCTGGGCGAGCTGCACCACGCCGCCGCCGCCGCCGGGCTGAAGGCGCCGACGCTGATGATCATCGGCCGCGTCGTGGCGATGTCCGAGACCCTGGACTGGTTCAAGCCGGCGGCCGAGGACGCCGGCCGGCTGGCGACGGCCTGATCCGTGGCGGACTGGCGGCAGGCGGCCCTGGTGCTGGCCGGGCACGG
This sequence comes from uncultured Rhodospirillaceae bacterium, assembly GCA_964545205.1. Taxonomy (GTDB): domain Bacteria; phylum Pseudomonadota; class Alphaproteobacteria; order Rhodospirillales; family Magnetospirillaceae; genus CAZJFH01. The sequence goes on along the minus strand of CAZJFH010000039.1, from coordinate 27,471 downwards.
CTCGGCGCGCAACCCCGACAGCCGGCTGCCGACCGAACGCCTCGCCGAAGAGATCGCCGGCCGCGGCCTGTTCGCCGAGGTCGCCGCCTGCTACCTCAAGGAGCCGCCCTTCGTTTCCGAAGCCCTGGACCTGGTGCGGGCCGAGACCGTGTTCGTGGTGCCGAACTTCGCCGGCGCCGGCCACCTGACCCGGGTCGAACTGCCGCGCGCCATGGGCCTCGACGGGCCGCTCACGGTCCGCGACGGCCGCCGCATCCACTACGCCGAGCCGGTCGGCAGCCATCCGGGCATCCCGGCGCTGCTGCGCCGGCGGATCGACGCCGCCGCGGTCGCGGCCGGCCTCGCCCCCGCGACGACGACGGTGCTGGTGGTCGGCCATGGCTCGGCGCGGCCGTCCTCGGCGGCGACTCCGGAAGCGGTCGCGGCGAGCTTGCGCGCCGGATCGCCCTACGCCGCGGTCGTCACCGCCTATCTCGAACAGGAGCCGCGGGTCGCCGACTGGCCGCGGCTGGTCGACAGCCCCGGCGTCGTCGTGGCGCCGCTGCTGATCGCCGAGGGCCTGCACGGCAGCGAGGACCTGCCGCCGCTGTTCGGCCTCGGACGCGGCGATGCCGGCCCGGTCGTCAGTCACGGCCGCACGGTGACGATGTGCCGCGGCATCGGCAGCGACCCGGAGATCGTCGAAATCATCCTCGATCGGGTGCGGGCCTGCGCCGCACGGGGCTGAGGCTCAGGCGGCGCCGAGGCGCTGGCAGCACTCGCCGCGCACCAGCAACCGCACCAGCGAGCGCAGCTCGTCGCCGCGCACCGGCTTGTTGAGGACCTGAAGCCCGTGGCTGGCGATCTCGAGCAGCCGGCGCGGGTCGGTGTCGCCGGTGACGATCGCCGCCGGCACGTCCTCGCGCAGCAGCATCCGCACCGCCTTGACCGCCGCCACCCCGGTGTCGTCGCCGGCCAGGCGGTAATCGGCGACGATCACGTCGGGCACCGCCTCATGGGCGGCCAGCAGCGCCGACGGCGTCGACTCGGCCTCGGTGGTGGCGAACCCCCAGGTCTCCATCAGCATGCGAAGGCCCAGCCGCACCTGCGGATCGTCCTCGATCACCAGCGCCCGACACATGCCCTTACCTCAGCGCACGACTCAACTATGAATGAAGTATGACAGCATCTCCGGACGGCGCAAGCCTCGGCCTCGGCCGCGCGAACGGGTTGCCGCCGCGCGCTGGCGGAGGGGGGGCTTTCGGGCGGCCGTCGCCGTACCCAGGTTCAAGTGTACCGGAACGTCGAATCGAGAAATCGGTCGATGAACCGGGACAGGAGCCGGTTGGGTAACACCAGCCGGCTTCTTGTCGTTTCACCCGGCATCTCCTCGCGCGGCATCTCCCTGCGCGACGTCGCGCAGCAACGCCGCCAGCTCGGCGCGGCAGGCGGCGGCGGTGGCGGCCCAGCCCGACCGGCCCCGCCCGCGCGGCGCGACGGCGCGCGGCGCGCCCAGCACCACCCGCACGGCGGCCCGCCGCGGCAGGGTCCTGCCCGCCGGCCAAGCCCGCCGGGTGCCGAGGATCGCCACCGGCACCACCGGCACGGGGCGCCGCTCCAGCAGCAGGCCGATGCCGTGGCGGAACGGCAGCAGCCCGCCGGCGGTCGAGCGCTCGCCCTCGGGGAACCATACCAGCGAATCGCCACGCTCCAGCACGGCCAGCGCCCGCGCCACCGAACGGGCCGGCGCGGCGCGCTGGTCGACCGGAAACGCCTGCACGAGCCGACCGACGCCGCGGTGAAGCGGGCCGGCGGTCAGGTACTCGACGGTTTCGGCCCAGAAGGTGCGCCGCAGCACCTCGTGCGGCAAGGCGGCGACCAGCGCCATGGGATCGAGCAGGCTGACATGATTGGGCGTGAACACGACCTGCCCGCCCGGCAATCCGTCCAGTCCGTCGACGCGCAGGGCGAACAGGCGGCGCATCAGCGCACGATGGCCGCGGTGCAGCCGCCGCGAGACCGCCGCCTGCCGCGCCGACAGCGGCGTCAGCCAGGATCCGGCGGCGGCGTCGGGCCGGCCCTCGAAGCCCTCGCCCAGCAGCGGCGCCCCGCCCTGCGGCGGGGCCGCCAGCACCGCCCGCAACGCGCCGACGCTGGCGGCCTCGGCCGCCGCCGCCTCGGGAAAGCGGGCACCGGTCGCCTCCTCGTAGCGCAACGCCAGCTCGACCCGGTCCATGGAATCGAGCGGCAGCGCCTCGAGCCGCCGGTGATCGGGAACGCGGCCGAGCCCCCGCGCCGCCAGCCATCCGTCCAGCACCGCGGCGCCCGCCGCCGACCACCACTCGACCTCGTCGCGCATGTCCGGCTAACGGCGCCCCGCCGCGCTGGTTCCCGGCCCTGGCGCGCCGGTGAATTGCGCTCATCCCTGGCCGAGAAATGGCCGTTTGCCGCCGCCGGCCGTCGGCGGTTGCATGGGCGTGGTCCAATCAAGGAGGAACGCCATGCCCAATTCCGTGCTGTGCGAGGTGGTCGACGGGCTCGCCACCGTCACCATCAACCGCCCCGACAAGCTGAACGCCCTCGACTACGGCACGATCGACACGCTGCTGGCCGTCCTCGATGCCCTGGAGGTCGACGGCTCGGTCGGCGTCGTGGCGCTGACCGGGGCCGGCGAGCGCGCCTTCTGCGCCGGCGGCGACATCCCGCAATTCGCCGAGAGCATCCGGGCGGGCGTCGAGGCCGGGCTGCGCGAGTTCCTGCGCCGCGGCCAGCGCCTGACGGCGCGCATCGAGGGCTTCCCCAAGCCGGTGATCGTCGCGGTGAACGGCCTGGCCTACGGCGCCGGCTGCGAGATCACCGAGGCGGCGCCGCTGGCCGTCGCCAGCGAGCGGGCGAGCTTCTGCAAGCCCGAGATACGTCTGGGCTTCCCGCCGACCTTCGGCGGCACCCAACGCCTGCCGCGCCTGGTCGGCCGCAAGCGCGCCGCCGAGATGATCCTGACCGCCCGGCCCGTCGACGCCGCGCGGGCGTTGGAGATCGGGCTGGTCAACCGCGTCGTGCCGCACGCGGAGCTGACGGGCGCGGTCCGCGCCCTGGCCGACGAGATCATCGACAAGTCGCCGCTGGCGGTCGCGGCCTGCCTGACCGCCGTCACCCGCGGCCTCAACGTCAGCATCGACGAGGGCCTGGCGATCGAGGCCAGCCAGTTCGCCCGCATGATCCCCACCAGCGACATCCGCGAAGGCATCGGCGCGTTCATCGAAAAGCGCCGGGCGGTGTTCGCCGGCCGGTGAGGCTCGCCGCCGCGCATGCGCATGCGCGTTGTAAGGCGGCGTTCGCTCGGTCAAGCTTCGGCCATGCCTGATCCATCCACCACGGCCGCGATCGCGGCGGTTTTCTTCCTGGCCGGTGCGGTCAAGGGCGTCGTCGGCCTCGGCCTGCCGACGGTGGCGATCGCGCTGCTGAGCCTGATCGTGGCGCCCGCCCAGGCCGCCGCGCTGCTCCTGGTGCCGTCGCTGGTCACCAATGTCGCGCAGATGGCCGGCCCCGGACTGGCCGGCCTGGCGCGACGGCTGGCGCCGATGCTGGCCGGAACCGGGCTCGGCGCGTTGGCCGGCGCGTTCGTGTGGAGCGGCCAGGGCGGGGCGGTGGCGCTGCTGACCCTGGGCGGCGCCCTGATCGCCTATGCCGCGTTCGGTCTGACGGCGCCGCACCTGCACTGCCCGCCGGCCGCCGAGCGCCGGCTGGCGGTGCCGGTCGGACTGGCGACCGGCGTCTTGACCGTCGGCACCGGCGTGTTCGTCTTGCCGGCGGTGCCATTCCTGCAAGCCCTGGATCTGGAACGCGACGCGCTGGTGCGCGCGATGGGCCTGTCCTTCACCGTCTCGACCGTCGCCCTGGCGGCGGGCCTGTACGGCACCGGCGCCCTCGGCGCCGAGATCGGCGGCGCCTCGGCGGCGGCGCTGGTTCCGACCCTCGCCGGCATGTGGCTGGGCATCCGGCTGCGCGGCAGGATCGCCGCACAGGTGTTCCGCCGCCTGTTGTTCCTCGGCCTGCTCGCCGTCGGCCTGCATCTGGCCTGGCGCGGCGCGGCCGGATGAATTCCGCTCATCCGCACCGGCGCATTTGGCATTTGCGGCGCGGGGCGGAGTGGCGGCTGAATCGGGTTTCCGCCACGGGGCCGGCCCTGTAGCGTCGAGGTGAGGCGATGAAGGACAGCACGAGGACGCGGATGCCGTATCGCTTGCCGCCGCTGAACACGCTGCGGGTGTTCGAGGCCGCCGGCCGCCACCTGAGCTTCAAGGCGGCGGCCGAGGAACTGCACGTCACGCCCAGCGCCGTCAGCCACGCCATCCAGGGCCTGGAGGACTGGCTGGGCGTGGCGCTGTTCGTGCGCGGCACGCGCGGTCTTTCCTTGAGCGGCGCCGGCACCGCCTATCTGCCGCAAGTGCGCCAGGCGCTGGACGCGCTGGCGCGGGCGACCGAGGCGCTGCCGGGCCGGCCGGCGCGCGGCGCGCTGTCGATCAGCGCGGCGCCGACCTTCGCCCTGCGCTGGCTGATCCCGCGCCTGCCGGACTTCCAGAAAGCCCATCCCGACGTGGCGGTGACCATCGACACCGCCCACCGCCTGGTCGACTTCCCGCGCGACGGCATCGACCTGGCGATCCGGATGGGCAAGGGCCCGTGGCCCGACCTCTACGCCCTCAAGCTGGTGACCGAACAGCTCGTGCCGGTCGCCAGCCCGGCCGTGGCGGAAAGACTGCGCGGCCCCGCGGACCTGGCGGGCGAGACGCTGCTGCACATCGTCAATGTCGCCGAGGACTGGGCCGCCTGGAGCCGGGCCGCCGGGCTGGACGCGTTGGACCTGAGCCGCGGTCTGCGGTTCGACACCATCCAGCACGCGATGAATGCCGCGGTCCAGGGGCTGGGCGTCGCCATCGGACGGAAGCCGCTGGTCGATGCCGACCTGGCCGGCGGCGCTCTGGTCGAGCTGTTCGGGCCGGCCGTGCCGTCGACCACCGCCTACTGGCTGGTCTGCGGTCAGGAGTCGCTGGCCCGCCCCGAGGTGGTCCGGTTCCGCGACTGGATCCGCGCGCAGCTCGCGTTCGACAGCGGGTCACGATCCTCGCCCTGAACCGGCCCGACGCCCGCGACGCGCCGGATCGACGATGATGCAACTCAGGTAATTTGGAGATGAGGTTTATGCGTTTGAAGCAAGTCTCGGGATGGCGGAGCCTGGGGTCGGGAAGCTACGACCGTGGAGACTCGAGATGGACCGCACGAGGCCCCTTCCGTCCGCGACGTCGCCGGCGGGTTTTCGCGCCGGCCTGCGCGCGGGCCTGAGACGCGCCCGCAAGGCCGTCGCCATGTGGCAGTTGCGCCGGTTCGAGCGCCGCCAGCTGCTGACGATGGACGATCACCTGCTGAAGGACATCGGTCTGTCGCGCGCCGACGCCTGGCGCGAGGCCCACAAGCCGTTCTGGCGGCCATGATCTCACGGCTCGCCGGCCAGCGCCGTCTCCAGTTCCCGCGCGAACAGCTCGAGCACCCGGCCGAGGCCGCCGAGGCCGTCGCGCCAGGCGATCCGGGCGACGGCGGCGAAGTCGAAGTCGGTGACCGCGACGACGTCGAGCTGCTCCGCCAGGCCCGAGGCGGCCAGCGCCCGGCGCGACACCAGGGCGAGCCCGGCGCCGTCGGCGACCAGGCGCAGCTGCACCGCCAGGCCCCAGACGTCGACGCCGCCGTGCAGCGCGGCGCCGCAGCGGGCCAGGCGCTCGGCGAGGGCGCGGCGGTAGCCGCAGCCCTCGGGGTTCAGCACCCAGTGGAAGGTGGCGAGCTCGGCCAGCTTCACCGGGCGGCCGCCGAGCCCGTGCTGGCGGCCGGCGACGACCACGATCTCCTCGCGGCCGATGTCGCGGGCGTGCAGGCCGCGCGGCACCGCCGCCTCGGGCGGCATCACGACCACGGCGGCATCGAGCGTTCCGGCCTCGACCCGGGCCAGCATCTCGCCCGAGAAGCCGCTGACCACCGTCAGCCGCACCGCCGGGAAGGCCTCGCCCAGCACCGCGATCGGGCGCGAGATGGCGGGATCGGCCAGGCCCGGCGACAGGCCGATGCGGAAGTCGCCGCGCGGCGCGCCGTCGGCCATCGCCGCCCGCAGGTCGTCGACGGCCTGCAGGATGCCGCGGCAGCGCTCGTAGGCGGCGTGGCCCGACGCGGTCAGGCGCAGCGGCTTGGCGCTGCGGTCGAACAGCGTGGCGCCGAGCGACTGCTCCAGCCCCTGGATGCGCCGGCTCACCGCCGGCTGGCTGAGGTGGATGCGGTCGGCCGCCTTGTAGATCGAGCCCGCCTCGACCAGCGCCACGAAGGCGCGCATCTCGTCCAGCATGATGCAAAACCGTTATCTTGAAGATGAGAATATTGCGCTACCATCATGTCACGGCGCCGGCCTAGCCTGCAAGCGGACAACAAGGAGGCCGTCGATGCCCTTCATCCACGTCAAGGTCGGCAGCGCGCTGACCGAACCCCAGGCCCGCCGCATCCAGGCCGGGATCACCACGCTGATGGCCGAGGCGATGCGCAAGCAGGCGGCCCTGACCAGCGTGCTGGTCGAGCGCGCCTACGGCTTCTGGAGCATCGGCGGTGCGCCGCGGCCGATCGCCGCCCATGTCGACGCCTACGTCACCGCCGGCACCAACGCGGCGGCCGAGAAGGCGGCGCTGGTCGCGGCGGTCGACGCCCTGCTGCGCGCGGAGCTCGGCGCCGAGCTGCCGGGCGCGACATACGTGATCGTGCACGAGATCGCCGCCGACGCCTGGGGCTATGGCGGCATGACCCAGGCCGGACGGCGGGAGGCGGCGCATGCGTGAGGACGCGCTGTCGCCGCGCCTGGCGCTGCTGATCGCCGCCGGCTGCCTGATCGGGCTGTTCTCGTTCGGCACCCGCGCCGCCTTCGGCATCTTCACCGAGCCGTTAAGCGCCGCGCAGGGCTGGAGCCGCGAGGTGTTCGCCCTGGCGATGGCGATCCAGAACCTGATGTGGGGCATCGGCCAGCCGCTGGCCGGCGCGCTGGCGGACCGTTTCGGCCCGGCGCGGGTCCTGGCCGGCGGCGGCGCGCTGTTCGCGCTGGGCGTGGCGCTGACGCCGGCGGCCACCGAGCCGCTGTGGCTGCACCTGTCGGCCGGCCTGCTGGTCGGCCTCGGCATGGGCGGCGCCTCCTACATCACGGTGATGGCGGCCTTCGCGCGCTGCGTGCCCGAGCGGCGCCGCTCCTGGGCGCTGGGCATCGGCGCCGCCGCCGGCTCGCTGGGGCAGTTCCTGGTGGTGCCGCTGGGCCAGGCCTATGTCGCGCTGTTCGGCTGGCAGACGGCGCTCTTGCTGCTCGCCGCCATGGTGGCGCTGATCCCGCTGCTGGCGACGCCCTTCGCCGGCGCGTCGGCGGCCCCGGCGGCGACGGGAACGGCCGAGGGCCTGGGTGCTGCGGTGCGCCGGGCGCTGGCCCATCGCAGCTACGTCCTGCTCGCCGCCGGCTTCTTCGTCTGCGGCTTCCAGCTCGCCTTCGTGACCATCCACCTGCCGCCCTACCTGACCGATCGCGGCCTCAGCCCGACGGTGGCGGCCTGGACCATCGGCATGATCGGCCTGTTCAACATCGCCGGCGCCTACGGCGCCGGCATCATCGGCGGCCGGCGCAGCAAGAAGCTGCTGCTGGCGCTGATCTATCTCGGCCGCGCCGCGGCGATCGCCGCCTTCGTCACCCTGCCGCCGAGCCCGGCGACGGCCCTGCTGTTCGGCGCCGCGATGGGCCTGCTGTGGCTGGCCACCGTGGCGCCGACCTCGGGCCTGGTCGCGGTGATGTTCGGGCCGCGCTACATGGCGACGCTGTTCGGCCTGGTGTTCCTCAGCCACCAGATCGGCTCGTTCCTCGGCGTGTGGCTGGGCGGGGTGCTGTACGAGCGCACGGGATCGTACGACGTGGTGTGGTGGCTGTCCGTGGTGCTGTCAGTTGCGGCGGCGATCCTCCACCTGCCGATCGCCGAGCGCGCGGCGCCGGCGCCGGCGCCGGCGGAATGAGCCTGCGGCCGCACATGCTGGCCGCGGCGGTCCTGGCCGGCGCGGTGACCGCCTGGGCGGCGGGGCTCGGCCTCGCCTTCGCGCTCGCCGCCCCCGAGGACGCCGGCGGGGTGCGGCTGGTGGTGTTTCCACCCTGGCAGCCGGAGCAACGCTCGCTGGCCGCCATCGTCGACGCCGGGGCCCGGCCGGTCCGAAGGACGCGCTGGCCGGGAGCCTGGCTCGTCGCGATCGACCCCGGCGCGGCGGCGGAACTGCACGACCGCGGCGCGTTCGGTCTGCCTGCCGAAACCCCGTTTGTGCCGGTGCTGGCCGGATGCGTGACCCGGTGACGTCACCGCGGCCGGATCATTGATCGGCCGTCGTTCAGGGCTCCAGAAACGCGAAACGGGGCCGAAGCCCCGCCGCTGACGTCCCGATTTCCTTGCGGAAATATTGGTCGGAGTGAGAGGATTCGAACCTCCGGCCCCTGCCTCCCGAAGACAGTGCTCTACCAGGCTGAGCTACACTCCGACCGCCTGGAGGCCGTCTATATAGCGGGTCCGGCTGCCGGACGCAAACGGGAATTGCGCCCGCTTCGCGCCTTTTTCGGCCGCCTCAGTAAGCCCGCTCGATGCAGAAGTCGATGACGTCGGCGAGTGCGGTCTTGATCGGTCCGGCGGGGAAGATTTCCAGCGCGTCGCGGGCGATGGCGCCGTAGTGGCGGGCGCGTTCCAGGCTGTCGCGGAGCGCGCCGTGCTTGTCCATCAGCGCCAGCGCGTGCTCGAGGTCGCCGTCCTTCTGGTCCATGTCCTCGACGCAGCGGCGCCAGAACGCGCGCTCGGCGTCGTCGCCGCGGCGGAAGGCCAGGATCACCGGCAGGGTCAGCTTGCCCTCGCGGAAGTCGTCGCCGATGGTCTTGCCCAGCACCGCCTGCTTGGCCGAGTAGTCGAGGACGTCGTCGGTGAGCTGGAAGGCGATGCCGAGATTGAGGCCGTAGCTGTCGAGCGCGTCCTCCTCGGCCTTGGGCCGCTCGGCGACCACCGCGCCGACGCGGCAGGCGGCGGCGAACAGGGCGGCGGTCTTCGAGCGGATGACCTCGAGATAGGCGTCCTCGGTGGTCTCGGTGTCGTTGGTGGTGATGAGCTGCAGCACCTCGCCCTCGGCGATGATCGACGAGGCGCGCGACAGGATCGCCAGCACCGGCAGCGAGCCGTCGGCGACCATCAGCTCGAAGGCGCGCGAGAACAGGAAGTCGCCGACCAGCACGCTGGCCTTGTTGCCGAACAGCGCGTTGGCCGAGGCCAGGCCGCGGCGCAGCTCGCTCTCGTCGACGACGTCGTCGTGCAGCAGGGTGGCGGTGTGGATGAACTCGACGCAGGCGGCCAGGTGCACGTGGCGCTCGCCCTGATAGCCGCACATCCGCGCCGCCGCCAGGGTCAGCATCGGCCGCAGCCGCTTGCCGCCGGCGGCGACGATGTGGCCGGCGAGCTGCGGGATCAGCGCCACCGGGCTGTGCATGCGCTCGATGATCGCCTTGTTGACGGCGTCCATGTCGTCGGCGACCAGGGCCGTCAAGGCGTCGATCGCGGATTGCCGCCGGCCCTTTTCGTCCAGTCTCACCACCGTCGCCACCGTGTTTCCCCCCACAGAATCATTCGCGTGAACCGCACGCGCGCGGCAGCATAAGAGCGCCGTTCCGCGGCGGTCAAGTTGACAAGCCGCGCCGGCGGCAGTTAGCCATAGGTCTTTCGGCAGAGCAAGGAGCGAGCGCGTGGCCGCGAGCCAGACCGCCGCCGCCGGCGGCATCACCGAGGACGGCCTGCTCGGCGGCCGGGTGCGGCTGCGCCAGCCGGCCGAAGGCTACCGCGCCGCCATCGATCCGGTGCTGCTGGCCGCCGCGGTGCCGGCCGGCGACGGCCAGCTGGTGCTCGACGCCGGCATCGGCGCCGGCGCGGCGTCGCTGTGCCTGGCGGCGCGGGTGCCGGGCTGCCGCATCTTCGGCATCGAGCTGCAGCCCGCCCTGGCGGCGCTGGCCCGCGACAACGTCCAGGCCAACGGCTTTTCCGGCCGCATCGACGTGCTGACCGGCAGCCTGCTGGCGCCGCCGCCGCGGCTCGCCCCCGGCACCTTCGACCACGTCATGACCAACCCGCCCTACCTCGAGGCCGCGCGCGCCACCGCGCCGCCCGACGCGAGCAAGGCCGCCGCCAATGTCGAGGGCGAGGCCGATCTCGGCGAATGGCTGCGCTTCTGCGTCACCATGCTGCGGCCCAAGGGCATGTTGACCGTGATCCACCGCGCCGACCGTCTCGACCGGCTGCTGGCGGGCTTGCGCGGGCGGGTCGGCGCCGTCGCCGTGCTGCCGCTGTGGCCGAAGCCGGGCAAGCCGGCCAAGCGCGTGCTGCTGCGCGCCCGCAAGGGACTGCAGGGGGCGCTGGAACTGCACCAGGGGCTGACCCTGCACGAGGCCGACGGCGCCTGGACCGCCGCCGCCCGCGCCGTGCTGTGGGACGGTGCCGCGATCGAGTGACCCCCACATGCCGTTCGGGCGATTGGCAGCGCCGCGCCGCCGCCCTAGTGTGACGGCATGAAGCTGTCCCGCCTGTTCAACCCGCCGCCCGTGGTCTCCGTGCTGCGCCTCTACGGCGTCATCGGCCGCGGCGCCGGCCTGCGCCCCGGCATGGGGATCGAAACCGTGGCGCCGCTGATCGAGCGCGCCTTCCGGCCCAGGAAGCTGGCCGCCGTCGCCCTGGCGATCAACTCGCCCGGCGGCTCGCCGGTGCAGTCGTCGCTGATCTTCCAGCGCATCCGCCAGAAGGCCAAGGAGAAGAACGTCCCCGTGCTGGCCTTCGTCGAGGACATCGGCGCCTCGGGCGGCTACTGGCTCGCCCTGGCCGCCGACGAGATCTTCGCCGACGCCAATTCGATCGTCGGCTCGATCGGCGTCGTCGCCGCCGGATTCGGCTTCGACGAGGCGATCCGACGCCTGGGCGTCGAACGCCGGGTCTACACGCAAGGGGCGCGCAAGGCGATGCTCGATCCGTTCCGCCCCGAGAACCCAGACGACGTCGCCCGGGTCAAGGCGCTGCAGGCCGACATCCACGACAACTTCAAGGCGCTGGTCCGCGAGCGCCGCGGCGAGCGGCTCAAGGCCGCCGACGGCGAGCTGTTCGAAGGCGACGTGTGGACCGGCGAGCGCGCCGTCGGGCTGGGGCTGGTCGACGGGCTCGGCGAGCTGCGCTCGACGCTGCGCGCCCGCTTCGGCGACGACGTGCGCCTGCAGGCGATCGCGCCGCGCAAGGGCCTGCTGCGGCGCAAGCTGCACATCCACGGCCCCGAAGACTGGGCCGACGGCCTGCTGTCGGCGCTGGAGGAACGGGCGCTGTGGAGCCGCTACGGCCTGTGAGGCGTTGACCCGGCCGGCGGGCCGCGCGATAACCCTGGGATGCTCAACAAGATTCTGCTCACCGCGGTCCTGATCATGGCCGTCTGGCTGGGCTTCAAATACTGGAACAAGTTCGTCCTGGGCCCCTACCGGCAGCGCCAGCGCGAGATGCCGCGGCGGCGGGCGCCCGAGGCGCGCGCCGACGAGCCGCCGGCCGCCGATGTCGAGGACATGGTCGCCTGCCGGGTGTGCGGCGCCTACGTGCCGGCCAAGCGCACCCCGCGCTGCGGCCGGCCCGACTGCCCGTTCTAGCCGGACGCTCGCGCAATGAACGCCGCCGGCTGGGCGGCCGCGGTGACGGTCGTCGTCGTCTGGGGCCTCAACTTCGTCGCCGCCAAGGTCGCGGTCGGGCTGATCCCGCCGCTGGGCTTCATGGCGCTGCGCTTCCTGATCGTCGGCCTGCTGCTGGCGCCGCTGTTCCGGCCGCGGCTGGAACAGCTGCCCGGCATCGCGCTGGTGTCGGTGATGCTGGGCGTCCTGCATTTCGGACTGCTGTTCGTCGGGCTGCGCGGCATCGACGCCGCCACCGCCGCCATCGCCGTCCAGCTCTCGATCCCGTTCAGCGCGCTGCTGGCGGCGATCTTCTTCGGCGAGCGCCTGGGGCCGGCGCGCGGCGGCGGCATGGTGCTGGCCTTCGCCGGCGTCGTCCTGCTGGCCGGCGAGCCGGCGCGGCCCGATCCGGTGTCGCTGGGCCTGGTCGCCTTCGCCGCCTTCGCCTGGGCGGCGGCCAACGTCGCCATCAAGCGCCAGCCGGCGGTCAGCCCGATGGTCATGAACGGCTGGATGTCGCTGATGGCGGCGCCGCAGCTCGCGGCGCTGTCGCTGCTGTTCGAGGACGGCCAGGTCGCCGCCTTCGCCGAAGCCGGCTGGGCGGGCTGGGGCGCGCTGGCCTTCACCGTGCTCGGCGCCTCTATCGTCGCCTATTCGCTGTGGTATCATCTGCTCGGCCGCTACGAGCTGAACCGGGTGGTGCCGTTCATGCTGGTGGCGCCGGTGATCGGCGTCGCCGGCGGCGTGCTGGTCCTGGGCGAGCCGCTGACATGGCACAAGGTCGTGGGAGGGGGCGTGACGATCTTCGGGGTGGCGGTGATCCAGTTCGCGCCGGCGCGGCGGGGACCAAGGCCGTGATCGACAGGCCGTCCCCCAATCACGAACCGCGCCCCGACGGCTGCGAGATCGACATCCTGGTGCTGCACTACACCGGCATGCAAAGCGCCGAGGCGGCGCTCGAACGGCTGTGCGACCCGGCGGCCAAGGTCAGCGCCCATTACCTGATCGACGAGGACGGCACGGTGTTCCGGCTGGTCGACGAGCGGCGGCGCGCCTGGCACGCCGGCGTCGCGTGCTGGCGCGGGGCGCGCGACGTCAACGACCGCTCGATCGGCATCGAGCTGGTCAATCCCGGCCACGAATTCGGCTACCGCGCCTTCCCCGAGCCCCAGATGCTGAGCCTGCGCGGCCTGGCCCGCGACATCCTGGGCCGCCACGCGATCCCGCCGCGCAACGTCGTCGGCCATTCCGACGTCGCCCCGACGCGCAAGCAGGATCCGGGCGAACTGTTCGACTGGGCGCGGCTGGCGCGCTGGGGCATCGGCCTGTGGCCGCCGCACGAGGAGCAGCCCGAGCCCCAGCCCGACCGCGCCGTCGAGGAGATCCAGATCATGCTGGCCCGCTACGGCTACGACTGCGCCGTCGACGGCGCGCTGAACGACGCCGCCCGCGCGGTGATTGCCGCCTTCCAGCGCCATTTCCGGCCGCGGCGCGTCGACGGCCGGCTGGACGGCGAGACGGTGCGGCGGCTGGAGCTGCTGCTGGAACTGGTGGAATAGGAGACCGATGGTGAGCGACGAGACGGTGACCGAACTGCAGAAGCTGGCGCTGCCGTGGAGCCGCGAAGTGGTCGTCCAGGAAGTGGCCTACGAGAGCGGCATGAAGATGCTGCGGCTGCGCTTCAAGGAAGGCCGCGCGCGGTTCACCATCATCGATCTCGATGTCGAGCGTGCCGCCGGGATCGGCAAGCTGCTCGGCGACTGGGCGGCCGCCCAGGGCGGCTGAGGCCGCGGGGCGCCGCGCCGGCGCCAAGGGGATTCAGTTGATCGGCGTCGGCCCCGTCGCGCCGACCGAGCGGAACAGGCGGCGGTCGCTCAGCGCGACCGCGGCGACGGTCAGATTCTCGCCGCGCCGGCCTTCCTTCGCCAGGCGCACGTGGCGCGGGCAGCCGGGCCGCTCGACCAGTTCGGCGACCACCCAGACCTCGCGATCGAAACCGCTGGCCTTGACGAACCGCTGGCCCGTGCGGATGTCGCTTCTGCCCCACATTCCCGTTCCTCCTCGGCGCGGCCGACCTGCCCGAATGGTATGGATCAAACGACCTGGCGCAGGGCCACGCCGTTGAGGCGCGCCAGGCGCAGCGTCCTGGTGCCGCCGCGCAACGACCGGATCAGCGCGTCGATCTCGGCCATCAGCTGCGGATCGGGCTTGGCCGCCTGGCCGAGCTGTCCGAGCCGTCGCGCCTCGGACGCCAGCGCCTCGGCCAGCGCGCTGAGTTCGTAGCTTGCCGCCTTGAGGCTGACTGCCTCCGGCCCGGCCTCGACTGCGGTCTGCCGCATCACTTCCCCCGATCGATCGTTGTTTGGAGCGTTGCCAAGCATCTTTGCCCAAAGCGCCGCCCGAAGAACACAGCACGTTGGTCGAGTCGCCGACGTACATTTGTCGGATGCCACCCGGTCGGGCGCGCCGCCTCCTACTCCATTCGGCATGGACGGCAGTTGAAACGGTCATTGGACTGACGGATAATGCCGGCCGACTTTTGGGTCGCAAGCCGCAACAGGAGAACGCAACATGTTTCTCAAGTCCATGATCGCGGGCACCGCGGTCGCCCTGGCCTTCGCCAGCGGCGCCTGGGCCGCCGAGTGCAACCTGTCGGATCAGGGCAAGGCCGGGCAGAAGGCCGCCGCCGCGTGCAAGGGCTGCCACGAGCTGCAGCCGGGCAAGCCGTCGCGACCGACCGGCCCGAACCTGGCCACGGTGTACGGCAGCAAGGCCGCCGGCGTCGCGGACTACAAGAAGTACTCGGAAGCGATGAAGATGGCCGGCGAGAAGCTGACCTGGGACGAAGACAGCCTGATGTCTTACGTCGCCGACCCGAAGTCGTTCCTGGCCAGCGTCAACGGCAGCGAGATGAAGCACGGCATGTTCTTCAGCCTCAAGGACGAGGGCAAGCGCAAGGACATCGCGGTGTTCCTGAAGGAAGTCGCCGCCTGCAAGTGACGCCCGCGGATCGCGGCGCACGGGCCGCGGCGGGAACGCCGCGGCCCGTTTCGCGTCCGGCCTACGGCAGCAGGCCGATTTCCTTGTAGTAGCGCACGGCGCCGGGATGCAGCGGCGCGGTCAGGCCCTCGACCGGCAGGCCGGTGCGCACCACCCGTTGCAGCAGCGGATGCATGGCCTGGAAGGCGTCGAAGTTCTCGACCAGGGCCTTGACCACCTCGTAGGCGACCTCGTCCTCGAGTTCCTCGGTGGCGACCAGGGTGGCCTTCATCGCCACCGTGTCGACGTCCTTCTCGAGACCGTCGTAGACCTCGGCCGGAATCTCGTGGGCGGCGAGATAGGGCTCGGCCTTGGTCACCTTGGCGACGGAGTCGGCGCTCAGGTCGACGATCTCGACCTCGCACCGCGCCAGGGCGTCCTGGACGACGGCCATCGGGTGGAGCCCGGAAAAGAAGGCGGCGTCGATGCGCCCGTCGCACAGGCCGTCCTTCTGCTGCGACAGATCCATCTCCAGGACCGCGGCCGGAGCCTCGGGGGTCAGCCCGGCGCCGGCCAGGGCGGCCTCGGCCATCAGGCGCTGGAACGATCCGGGCCGGCCGAGATTGACCTTCTTGCCCTTCAGGTCGGCCAGAGTCTTGACCCCGGCCGACTTGGCGGCCAGGACCACCAGCGCCTCGCCGTGCAGCGAGGCCAGCGAGCGCATGTCGGCGAAGGCGCCTTCGGGCGCGAACGGCCCCTCGCCCCGGAACGACTGCCGTTGGGCGCGCGACTGCACGATGGCGAGGTCGGCCTCGCCGGAGCGCAGCGCGGCGAGGTTGGCGGCGTTGCCCGGGCTCGGCTCGATCAGGCAGCGCAGGCCATGACGGCCGCGCTCGCGGCCGGCCATGCGGCAGATGGCGCCGCCGACCGGGAAATAGAAGCCGGTGATCTCGCCGGTGATCAGGATCAGCGGCCGTCGGTCGGAGGGCTTCGCCGGGTCGGCGCCGTTCTGGGCGGCGGCCGGCGCCGTCGCGCAGATCAGGCCGGCGACGGCCCAGGCCACCAGTCGGCGCGCGGCGGGGGGGACTATGTTCATCCTTGTTCTTTTTCCAGTTGGACCGGTACGTCGCCGCGCATGTTAGAGAACGCCCGCCTGCCGCGCAACGGGCCGGGCCGGATAGGCCCTGCGGCCGACACAGTGTTTGCGCGGCGCCCGCGATCGGGTACGATCCGCCCAGCCAAAGCGAACCATGCGAAGGACGCCATGGACATCAAGGACCACATCCGCTCGATTCCCGACTTCCCGAAGCCCGGCATCCTGTTCTACGACATCTCGACGCTGCTGGCGCATGGCGACGCCTGGCAGGTCACGATGGGCCGCCTGGCCAACGCGGTGCGCAAGCATCACCCGGACGTGCTGGCCGGCATCGAGTCGCGCGGATTCCTGGTCGCGGCCCCCCTGGCGCTGAAGCTCGGCTGCGGGTTCATCATGGTGCGCAAGAAGGGAAAGCTGCCGGGCAAGACCGTGCGCCACGAATACGCGCTGGAATACGGCACCGACATGGTCGAGATGCAGGAAGACGCGGTGACGCCGGGCCAGCGGGTGGTGCTGGTCGACGACCTGTTGGCGACCGGCGGCACCATGTGCGCGGCGATCGAGCTGATCAACAAGATGGGCGGCGAGGTCGTCGGCGCCGCCTCGATCATCGAGCTGACGTTCCTGAAGGGCCGCGAGCGCCTGGACGTGCCCTTCACCTCGCTGGTCCAGTACGACTCGTAACCGGCGCGCCGCGCGCAGCCGGCGCGCCGTTCGACCTAGCGGACCCGGCTGTCGTCAGATGATCGACGGCCCGGCGATGCGATGGCGCCCGCGCTGCGGCAGCACCGTCGGGACCGCGTCGCGCAGCCATCCGGCCAGCTCGGCCGCGGCGGCCGACGGGCGCGCCGCGCGCAGGCGCACGATCTCCTCGCATCCGCCGAGGAGGATGTCCGGAACCTCGGCCTCGCCTTCCGCCGTCAGCACCGCGACGACCTGGGGCCAGCGGGCGCAGGCCGCCGCCACCGCGGACGGCGCCGCCGCCGCCAGGACCACGCGCCCGGCGGCGAGGTCGGCGTCGACCGAGGACGGCAGGGCGAAGTTGCGCCGGCCGCTGCCCCAAATCAGGCTGAACGCGCCGGTCCGACGCAGATCCTGGAACTGCGCCGGCGTGACGGACTGATGGAGTTCGGCGCTGGCCGCTGGCGCATCGCCGGTGATGGCCCGGCGCGGGAAAGAAAAACGCGAGTCCCGATTCAGGCCTCGGCGCACCATGTCGACAAGATCACATTCGCCATGGCCGCTGTCTATCAGGAGAAACAGAATCCCCGTTGCCGCATTCATCCGACCTTTCCTTCCGCCCAGCCATGTCCATTGTGGCTTGAAGATATGGCGTTTGGATAAGTCGTCACAACTGTTCGAAAGGCGCTCTCCCGGAAGGCTTATACTTCCGCCGCCTCGGCATCCAAAGCATAGCCCGCGGCGCGCACGGTGCGAATGAGGTCGGTCTCGCCCTCGGCGTTCAGGGCCTTCCGCAGGCGACGAATGTGGACGTCGACGGTGCGCGGCTCGACATAGATGTCGTGACCCCAGACGGCGTTGAGGAGCTCCTCGCGCGAGAACACGCAGCGCGGGTGCAGCAGGAAGAACTGCAGCAGCCGGAACTCGGTCGGGCCGAGATGGATGGCGCGTCCGCCGCGGCTGACGCGATGCGCCGTCAGGTCCATGACGATGTCCTGGAACTGCAGCGTGCCCTTGCTCTGCGCCGGCTGGGCGCGCCGCAGCAGGGCGCGCAGGCGGGCCAGCAGTTCCGGCATCGAGAACGGCTTGGTCATGTAGTCGTCGGCGCCGACGTCGAGGCCCCGCACCTTGTCGGCCTCCTCGCCGCGGGCGGTCAGCATCAGCACCGGGATGTCGCGGGTCTTCGGCTTGCGGCGCAACTGCCGGCACACCTCGACGCCCGACATCACCGGCAGCATCCAGTCGAGGATGACGGCGTCCGGGCTCTGCTCGGCGGCCGCCGCCAGCGCCTCCTCGCCGTCGGTCGCCTCGCAGATGCGAAAGCCTTCCTTCTCGAGATTGTAGCGCAGCAGGGTCAGCAGCGCCGCCTCGTCCTCGACGATCAACACCAATGGCTTCATGACTCGCTCCCGTGATCGGCGGCCTCGCCGGTCGTCTCGCCCTTCGGCCGCGCCTCCTTCAACGTCGTGCCGCGCACCAGGAACCAGATGATCTCGGCGACGTTGGTCGCGTGATCGCCGATCCGCTCCACGTTCTTGGCCATGAACATCAGATGGGTGCAGGGCGTGATCGTGCGCGGATCCTCCATCATGTAGGTGATCAGCTCGCGCAGCAGCGCGGTGTACATCTCGTCGACCTCGCCGTCGCGGCGGCGCACCCGCATCGCCTTGTCGACGTCGCCCTCGACAAAGGCGTCGAGCACGTCCTTGATCATCTCCTGGACCACGCGGCCGAGCCGCGGCACGCCGGCCAGCGGCGCGACGGGCGGCAGGCCGTTGAGGACGACGGCGCGCTTGGCGATGTTGGCGGCATAGTCGGCCATGCGCTCGAGATCGGACGCGATCTTCAGCGCGCCGACGATCTGGCGCAGGTCCTGGGCGACCGGCTGGCGCAGGGCCAGCAGCCGCACGGTCAGCTGGTCGATCTCGCGTTCCAGCTCGTCGACGGCGGCGTCGGACGCGACCACCCGGGTGGCGAGGTCGCCGTCGCGGTTGCTCAGCGCCTGCAGCGCGGCCGCGAGCTGGGCCTCGGCCAGGCCGCCCATGCGGGCGACGAGGTTGGTGAGATGGGCGAGCTCGTCGTCATAGGACCGGACGGTGTGCTCGCCGGGCTGCGGCGGTCTGCGATGCGGCATCAGCCGAAACGTCCCGTGATGTAGCCTTGGGTCAGGCGATGCTGGGGATTGGTGAAGATCTGCTCGGTGTCGCCGACCTCGATCAGTTCCCCGAGATGGAAGAACGCGGTCTTCTGCGACACGCGCGCCGCCTGCTGCATCGAATGGGTGACGATGACGATGGTGTAGTTCTCGCGCAGCTCGTCGATCAGCTCCTCGACCTTGGCGGTGGCGATCGGGTCGAGGGCCGAGCACGGCTCGTCCATCAGGATCACCTCGGGATCGACGGCGATGGCGCGGGCGATGCACAGGCGCTGCTGCTGACCGCCCGACAGGCCGGTGCCCGGCTCGTCCAGGCGGTCCTCGACCTCGGCCAGCAGGCCGGCGCGCTCGAGGCTGGTCATCACGATGTCGTTCAGCTCGCCGCGGTCGCGGGCCATGCCGTGGATGCGCGGCCCGTAGGCGACGTTGTCGTAGATGGACTTCGGGAACGGGTTGGGCTTTTGGAACACCATGCCGACGCGAGCGCGAAGCTGGACCGGATCGAGGCCGTTTATGTCGGCCCCGTCGATCAGCACCGCGCCCGAGACGCGGGCGCCCTCGATGATGTCGTTCATCCGGTTGAGGCAGCGCAGGAAGGTCGACTTGCCGCAGCCCGACGGCCCGATCAGCGCCGTCACCTGGTTGCCGGGCACGTCGAGGTCGATGCCCTTCAGGGCCGGCTTGTCGCCGTAGTGGACCTGAACGCCTCGGGCCGAGATCTTGACCATGTCACCAGCGCCTTTCGAATTTCTTGCGCAGCAGAACGGCGGCGACGTTCATCAGCGCCAGGAAGCCCAGCAGCACCATGATCGCCGCCGAGGTGCGCTCGACGAAGGCCCGCTCGGGGCTGTCGGACCACAGATAGACCTGGACGGGAAGCACGGTCGACGGGTCCATCGGCCCCTGCGGGACGTCGACGATGAACGCGATCATGCCGATCATCAGCAGCGGCGCCGTCTCGCCCAGGGCCTGGGCCATGGCGATGATGGTGCCGGTCAGGACGCCGGGCATCGCCAGCGGCAGCACGTGATGGGTCACCACCTGCAGCCGCGAGGCGCCCAGCCCCATCGCCGCCTCGCGGATCGACGGCGGCACCGCCTTCATGGCGGCGCGGGCGGCGATGATGATGGTCGGCAGCGACATCAGCGTCAGCACCAGGCCGCCGACCAGCGGCGCCGAGCGCGGCAGGCCGAAGAAGTTCAGGAACACCGCCAGGCCGAGCAGGCCGAACACGATCGAGGGGACCGCGGCGAGATTGTTGATGTTGATCTCGATCAGGTCGGTCCAGCGGTTCTTGGGCGCGAACTCCTCGAGATAGACCGCGGTGGCGACGCCCAGCGGGAACGACAGCGCCAGGGTGACCAGCATGGCGTAGAACGAGCCCACCGCCGCGCCCCAGATGCCGGCCAATTCCGGCTCGCGCGAATCGCCGTTCGAGAAGAAGCGCCAGTTGAACCGCAGTTCGACGTCGCCGGCCTGGCGCAGCTGCTCCAGCCAGCCGATCTGCTTGTCCTTGAGCCGCCCCTGCTCGGCCGAGACGGTGCCCTTGACGACGGTGTCGACGTCGTCGTCGGCGGGCAGCCACACCGGGCGGGTGGTGCCGAGCAGCGATGGGTCGTCCATCACCATCCGGCGCAGATGGAAGTCGGCGCCGCTGCTGAGCAGGCCGCCGAGGGCGCGCTTGTCGCTGCGGCCCTTGACGTCGGGGAAGCGTTCGGCCAGGGCGCGCTTGACCAGGGCGGCGTAGTTGGCGGTCGCCAGCGCCGCGGCGTCGACGTCCTGCCCGATCCCCAGCGCCTCGCGGTCGAAGGTCACGTTCATGCGGATCTCGGTCTGCATGAAGGCGGTGTAGCCCTGCGAGACGATGGTCAGCAGCAGCACCGCCAGGAAGCCCAGCGCGATGAAGATGCCGGCGATGCCGTACATCTGAAACCGACGCTCGGCGGCGTAGCGCCGCCTCAGCGACGCGTCGACCTTCTCGGCGATTCCCATGGAGGTCGGCATCTCGGCGATCTCAGTCATACTGTTCTCGGTATTTGCGCACGACGTGCAGGGCGACGACGTTGAGCACCAGGGTGACGCAGAACAGCACCAGGCCCAGCGCGAAGGCGGCCAGCGTCTTGGGGCTGTCGAATTCCTGGTCGCCGACCAGCAGCGTGACGATCTGCACGGTGACCGTGGTCACCGCCTCGAAGGGATTGGCGGTCAGGTTGGCGGCGAGGCCGGCGGCCATCACCACGATCATCGTCTCGCCGATGGCGCGCGAGACCGCCAGCAGCACGCCGCCGACGATGCCCGGCAGCGCCGCCGGGATGATCACCTGGCGGATGGTCTCGCTGCGCGTCGCGCCCAGGCCGAACGAGCCTTCGCGCATCGCCCGCGGCACCGCCATGATGACGTCGTCCGACAGCGACGAGACGAAGGGGATGATCATGATGCCCATCACCAGGCCGGCGGCCAGCGCGCTCTCCGAGGCGATGTCGAGGCCGAACATGCTGCCGCCGTCGCGCAGGAACGGCGCCACGGTGAGGGCGGCGAAGAAGCCGTAGACCACGGTCGGGATGCCGGCCAGGACCTCGAGCAGCGGCTTGACCACCGCGCGGAATCTGGCCGGGGCGTATTCGGCCATGTAGATCGCCGACATCAGCCCGACCGGCACCGCCACCAGCATGGCGATCAGGCTGATCAGCATGGTGCCGGCGAACAGCGGCACGGCGCCGAACGCCCCGGAAGAGCCGACCTGGTCGGCGCGGATCGCCGTCTGCGGGCTCCAGGTCACGCCGAACAGGAATTCCGTGACCGGCACCGCCTGGAAGAAGCGCAAGGATTCGAACAGCAGCGACAGCACGATGCCGACGGTGGTGAACACCGCCACCGTCGAGCCGGCGATCAGGAAGCCGATGACGATGCGCTCGACCTGGTCGCGGGCCCGCAGGCCGGGCTCGATGCGGCGCCAGCTCGCCGCCAGCGCGGCGAGCGCCGCGGCAATGGCGACCACGGCCATGGCGGCGAAGCTGACCGTCTTCAGGAAGCTGTAGCGCTCGGCGGCGGCGAGGACCGCCGGGTCGGCGTCGCGGCCGTAGCCGGCGACGACGTTGCGCACCTCGTTGACCAGCAGCCCGAGCCGCTCCTCGGGCAGCCCCGCCAGCTCCGGCGGCAACGACTCGAGCAGGAGCCAGCGGACCACCGTCGGCTCCAGCGACATCCAGGCGACCACGATCAGCAGCGCCGGGACGCCGCACCACAGCGCGACGAAGCTGCCGTAATAGGAAGGGAGCGAGTTGAGGCGGCGCATGTCGCCGCCGGCGCCGGCCAGGGCGCGGCCGCGCCCCATGCGATAGCCCAGCGAGCTGATCAGCAGCAGGGCGAGAACGAGGATCGCGAGTTGCATCGTGTCCGCTGTCGACGGTGGGAAACGCCCGAGTCATACCCGCGGCGGAAAACGGAGTCGAGGACGGCGACCGAAGCCGCCGCCCTCGCGGGGATCACATCTGCAGGTTGGCGAGGCCGGTGGCCTGCTCGTGCATCTTCTTGCGCTCGTCCTCGGGCAGCGGGATCAGGCCCTTGTCGGTCAGGTAGCCCTCTTCGCCCCACGCCTTCTCGCTGGCGAATTCGGCGACGAACTCCTTGATGCCCGGCACCATCCCGACATGCGCCTTCTTGACGTAGAAGAACAGCGGGCGCGACACCGGATAGTTGCCGTCGGCGATGTTCTCGAAGGTCGGCTCGGCGCCGTCGATCACCGCACCCTGGACCTTGTCCGAGTTCTGCTCGAGGAAGCTGTAGCCGAAGATGCCGAAGGCGTTCGGGTTGGCGTCGAGCTTCTGGACGATCAGGTTGTCGTTCTCGCCGGCCTCGATATAGGCGCCGTCCTCGCGGATCGCCTGGCAGGCGGCCTTGTGGGCCTGCTTGTCGGACTTCAGCGCCGCGATCTCCGGGAACTTGTCGCAGGCCTCTTCCATGACCAGCTCGACGAAGGCGTCGCGGGTGCCCGAGGTCGGCGGCGGGCCGAGAACCTCGATTTCGGTGGCGGGCAGCTTGGGGTCGATCTGATTCCAGGTCTTGTGCGGATTGGCGACCAGCTTGCCGTCGACCGGCACCTGCTTGGCCAGCGCCAGGAAGATCTGCTCGCGGGTCAGCTCGACGGCCTCGGCCTTGGTCGAATTGGCGAAGGCGATGCCGTCGTAGCCGATCTTGACCTCGGTGATCTCGGCGACGCCGTTCTTGGCGCACATGTCGACCTCGGACTGCTTGATCCGCCGCGACGAGTTGGTGATGTCGGGATATTCGACGCCGACGCCCGAGCAGAACAGCTTCAGGCCGCCGCCGGAGCCGGTGCTCTCGACGACCGGGGTCTTGAAGCTGGTGGTCTTGCCGAACTGTTCGGCGACCGTGGTCGAGAACGGATAGACCGTCGACGAACCGACGATGCGGATCTGATCGCGGGCGTGGGCGGTGCCGGCCATGGCGACGGACGCCACGGCGGCCAGCATCATCGTCTTCCTGAGCATCGATATCTCCAAGAATTCTGGTGGCCGCACTCTAGCCATGGACCGCGACAGCCATGTGACGGTTCCATGAAGCTTTTGTTACGGAGTCATGGTTCGTTAAACGGCGGCCGCCTTCGCGCTATGCTGCCGCCCGACCGGAGACCGCCCATGCCCCGCATCCGCCCCGCCGGCGACGCCGACCAGCCGGCCATTCGCGCCATCTTCAACGACGCCGTCGCCAACACCACGGCCGTCTACGACGAGACCTTGCGCACGCCCGAAGCGCAGGCGCAATGGTTCGCCGCGAAACTGTCACAGAACTTGCCGGTGCTGGTCGCCGAGGCCGACGGCCAGGTCGCCGGCTACGCCAGCTTCGGCCCGTTCCGCCCCTTCCCCGGCTTTCGCGACACGGTCGAGAACGCGCTCTACGTCGCGCCGGAGCACCGCGGCAAGGGCGTCGGCAAGGCGCTGCTGGCGGCGCTGATCGCCGAAGCGCAGGCGCGTCGCCTGCATGTCATGGTCGCCGCCGTCGACGGCGGCAACGCGGCCTCGATCCGGCTGCACGAAGGGCTCGGCTTCGTGGAAGTCGGCCGCATGCCCGAGACCGGGCGCAAATTCGGCCGCTGGCTCGACCTGGTGCTGCTGCAGAAGATGTTGTGACGCGGGCGACGGACCGACCGTCGCCCGCGCGCGGTTCAGGCGGTCCGGATATGGGCGATGAACCGGTCGACGTCCTCGCGCAGGTGCTCGGCCTGGGAGGCGAGATCGCGGGCCGCGGTCAGCACCTTGCCGGAAGCCTGGCCGGCGTGGGTGGCCGTTTCCTGAACCCCGCGGATGTTGACGGACACTTCGTTGGTGCCGGACGAGGTCTCCTGGACGTTGCGGGCGATCTCCTGCGTCGCCGCGCCCTGCTCCTCGACGGCGGAGGCGATGGCCGAGGCGACCTCGTTGATCCGGGCGATCGTGGCGTTGATGCCGCGGATGGCGCCGACCGCGTCCTGGGTCGCCGACTGCACCGAGGTAATCTGCTGGGCGATTTCGTCGGTGGCGCGGGCGGTCTGGCTGGCGAGGCTCTTGACCTCGCCCGCGACGACCGCGAAGCCCTTGCCGGCGTCGCCGGCGCGGGCGGCCTCGATGGTGGCGTTCAAGGCCAGCAGGTTGGTCTGCGAGGCGATGTCGTTGATCAGATTGACGACCTCGCCGATCCGGCTGGCCGCCCCGGCGAGGCCCTGAATGATGTCCTGGGCGCGATCGGCCTCCTGCACCGCCGACTGCGCCACGCCGGAGGACTGGTTGACCTGACGCGCGATCTCGCTGATCGAGGCCGACAGCTCTCTGGTCGCCGAGGCGACGGTCGCGACGTTGCTCGACGCCTGGCCCGACGCGTGCGCGACCGCCTCGGCCTGCCGCATCGTGCGTCCCGAGACGTCGGACAAGGACTCCGCCGATTCCTGCAGTTCGGCCGCGGACCCGGACACCACGGCGACGATGCCGCGGATGCTGGCCTCGAAGCTGTTGGCCAGATCGATCATCGCCGCCTTGCGCTCGGCCGCCGCCTGCCGATCCTGTTCGGCCCGCTCCGCCTGCAAGCGCAGCACCTCCTGGCCGTTGACCTTGAACACCGACACCGCCTTGGCCATGCCGCCGATCTCGTCCTGGCGGTCGGCGCACGGCACCTCGACGGCGAGATCGCCTTCGGCCAGGCGCAGCATCGCCGTCCGGATCGCCTCCAGCGGCTTGAAGATGAACTGGAGCAGGACGAAGAAGCCGGCCATGAGCACGAGCAGGGTGGCGCCGTCGGCCAGGGCGATCGCCCGCAGGTCGGCGCGGTGGAGCGCCTGCAGGCGGCTCGTGGACAGGTACAGCTCGAGGCTGCCGAGCCCGGTGCCCTCGTTGGTGATGGACTGGCGGAAGACCAGGGCCGTGCCCGGGTCGGGCGTGCCGAGCGCGTGCGTCTGCTTGCCGTCGGCGTCGAGGATGCGGGCGGCCATGAAATCGGGATCCCGCTCCATGGCCTTCAGGATCGCCAGCACCTGGGCGTCGTCGAGATTCCACAGCGGCGCCCCCACCGCATGGGCCTGCATGGTTGCCAGCAGATTGCCGCGCGCCTCGACGAGGGCCAGGCGATCGGCCGCCTTCTCTTCGAGTTGCCACCACGCCGTGGCCAGGAGCACGCAACCGAGCAGCAGCGCCACCAGCGCGAGCAGGCGGCCCTTCAGGCTGCGGCCGAAACGAATTTCCGAGCGGGACATCCTCATCCTCCTCCGTCCGGCCGCAGCCGCCCCCGTCACTGGTAGCTCTTGACCACGGATTGCCAGGCGGGGTCGCCGGCCATGGCGTTGATCGTGCCGGTCACGAAGGCGGCCAGCTTGGCGTCCGAGCCGGCGACGAACACGTGACGCTCGTACTGGCTGTGCGGCGATGTCGAGAAGTGGACCTGCGCCGCGAGGCCTTCCTGCTTGGCGATGAACCGGGCGCCGCTCTCGGCCATGATGGTCACGTCGATGCGGCCGGCGGCGACCTTCTTGAGATTGATGAGTTCGCTGTTGGCGTCCTCGCGCGCGATCTTTCCGGCCTCGACCAGCGGATCGACGCCCGGATACTTGTGGCCGGCGACGCCGCCGAGCTTCAGCCCGGCGAGGCTGTCGGGACCGGCGAACTCGACCGGCTTGGCGGTCGGCGACAGGACGGCGTTGGCGTCCTTCATGACCGCGGCGCTCCACTTGTACTTGGTCTGCTCCTTGTCGCCGAACCAGGCGGGATTCACCCACGGCACGACGACCGACTTGCCGGCGGCGACCTCGCCGTCCAGCCGCTTGCGCGGCATCACGCCGACCACGAAGGTGTATTCGCCGCCGGATTTCTCGGTGAGGTACTTGGCGAGTTCGTAGGACAGGCCCGACTTGCTTTCCGAGGCGAAGGGGGCGAACTCGTGATAGGTCAGCACCGGAACTTCCGCGGCAACGGCTTGCGCCATGCCTACAGCAAAGGTTGCGGCAGCCACGAACAGTCGAGCGAACATTTGCGTCTCCCAAGGGTTTGCGGCGGAAGGCCGCTCCCTGGGGAGAGCAAATGTCGGTCCAACAGAACAGCTTAATTTAGGATCAGGTCATCCAGGACGCGACTGCTGGCGCTCGCCCGCGGGCCACGTGCCGTTCACCACCAATGCTTGGATGATCTTCCGAACACTTTCCGTCCGGGCTGTGGCGCCGCCGGCGGCGTTTTCCCGTCCGCCGGAAACGCGCCGCGCGCGTTCCCGATCTCGGGACGGCCGCGGCGGATTGCCGCCGGGCCGTCGCCGCATTCCCGGAAACGGATTCCCGGCCTATTCGCAGGCGTTGCGGATGGCAGCGATGTTGCCTTCGTAGTCGGCGGTCTTGAACACGCTCGATCCGGCGACCAGCACCCGCGCGCCGGCGGCGTAGATCGCACCGGCATTGTCGGCGGTGACGCCGCCGTCGACCTCGATCTCGATCGGGCGGTCGCCGATCATGCTCTTGATGCGACGGATCTTGTCGATCTGCGCCTCGATGAAGCTCTGGCCGCCGAAGCCCGGGTTGACGCTCATCACCAGGATCAGGTCGAGCTTGTCGAGCACGTATTCGATGGCGCTCTCGGGCGTCGCCGGGTTCAGCGACACGCCGGCCTTGACGCCGAGCGACTTGATGAGCTGCAGCGTGCGGTCGAGGTGATAGCCGGCCTCGGCATGGGCGGTGATGATGTCGCTGCCGGCCTTGGCGAAGGCTTCGACGTAGGGGTCGACCGGGTCGATCATCAGGTGGACGTCGAACACCTTCTTGGTGTGCGGGCGCAGGGCCTTCACGATCGCCGGGCCGATGGTGATGTTGGGCACGAAGTGGCCGTCCATGACGTCGATGTGCACGTAGTCGCAGCCGGCCGCGTCGATGGCGCGGACCTCTTCGCCGAGCCGGGCGAAGTCGGCGGACAGGATGCTGGGCGCGATCTTGACGGTCATGGACGGGTTCCTCTTGGTTTGTTCGTCCCTCGCCGCCACCCCCGCTGGCGCGGGGATGGCGAAAAGGATGTGGCGGTGCTCAGTTCACCTTCGGATCCAGCGCGCCCTTGGCGTACAGGCCGAACATGGTCTCCAGCGACTGGACCGTGATCTTCGAAGCCTGGCCGGCGGCGCCGAACGCCTCGTAGCGGGCCTTGCAGATCTCGGTCATGCCCTTCTGGGCGGCGGCCAGATACTTGCGCGGATCGAAGTTCTTGCGGTCCTCGACCATGTGCTTGCGGATGGCGCCGGTCGAGGCCATGCGCAGGTCGGTGTCGATGTTGACCTTGCGCACGCCGTTCTTGATGC
>CAZJFH010000038.1:0-48145 GCA_964545205.1 uncultured Rhodospirillaceae bacterium | reverse complement strand
TGCACTTACCCCAAAAAAGCAAGCCGGTTCAGACCGTTATGACGAACTCGGAAGCTGGAAGTGGCGCTGACAAAAAGCTTCCGAGTTCCGCTTCGGATCTCGGAAGCCGCTTAATGGCGGTTCTTGACCTGTATGAAACCCGCCAGAAAGCGGCTGTGGCGGGAGGTATTTCCACGGACCAGCTGGCGAAGTACGTCAAAGCGGAGGCGCAGCCGCGCTGGGAAACCTTGGTCAGGCTCGCGGCGCCACACGGGATCAACCTGAATTGGCTTGCCACCGGCGAAGGGCCGATGCGGCTCACGGAAGCCGATGCCGCCTGGGACCGCGCAGTCGGGTCGCTGCCGGCGCCGGCCAGCCGTGCTGCCGACGACCAGTTGCTCGCCCAGATCGTCCGCGGAATTGAAGAGGTATACCGCCAGGAAAACGCGAGGGTGAATGCGGTGCAGCTCGTGCAGACCAGCGTTCGCGTGCTCGATGACCTGGTCGCCGCCTATGAGACGCACGAAGAACGGATCATCGGCCTCAAGGGGATGCTGCAGCAGCTGCGCCGCGATCTGCGTCAGGCGCCGGACAATGCCGCCTCCAGCAAACGCTCGGCCTGAGGGTGGTCAGGATGCGGCCATTGCGAGCATGGCCTATGACGTTTGTCGCGGTCAATCACCGGATGCGCTACAGCGCGGCCGTTCTCACGCAGCAATGGAATGCGTTAGACTGGGAAATCGAACCAGACGAGGAGAACCGGGATGCGTCCAGTGCTGTTCGTGACTGTGGCCGCGCTGCTGATCGGCGCGGGCTTCGCACTGTCGATACCTTCCGAAGCCCAACGAGAGTTGGCGCGCGCCGAGAAGATCGCAGCCGGTGGAAGCGTCGGCTGGCCGAGCAAGGAACGCGAGATCAGAGAGTTCGAAAAACACCTGCGCGAGCGGCTTTACCGGCTGGAATCCGAGTGCCTGGACCGTATTCGGGCGATGGCGACCTATCCGAGCACGGTGGATTTCGACTTCGGCGGCACTCGCAGCACTCGGTTTCAAGACGGCAGCGTCCGGGTGAACG
The DNA here is from genome assembly GCA_964545205.1 of uncultured Rhodospirillaceae bacterium. Lineage (GTDB taxonomy): Bacteria > Pseudomonadota > Alphaproteobacteria > Rhodospirillales > Magnetospirillaceae > CAZJFH01. Next base: position 47,092 of record CAZJFH010000038.1, on the reverse strand, counting down.
CAGCGTTTACGGCAAAGAATGGCCTCGGCGCGGAGCTGCCGTATTGGGGCACCTGCCTGATCCGGGGTGCCGCGATCGTCGAAGCCTACGCCCGGCCTCGCTGACCTCGCTGAGAGGGCGTTTGAGAGCGGAGGGAGGTTGGGTTAGGATCGGGCTGAGAAGGGGAGGCCGGCGCCGGGGCGCCGCTCCAAGGTCAACTGTCCGGCGGGTCGATTTGCGTGCTCACTCCAGGTTCGACCAGGTCGCCGCCCGCGCAGGCCGCCGACCCGCCCAACCCAAGGCGCCACGCCACATCCCACGATGTCCCGCCCCATCTCGCCTCATCCCGCCTCCCCTCCAGGAATCACTGTCCCCTTACAGGGAGAGGGGAAGAGTTACTCCGCCACCTCGGGAAACCGCTCGAGTTGCGGCTCCGGCTTTCGCATCCACGGCCGGCGTTCGAGGCCGAACAGGCGCTTGACGTCGTGGGCGACGCCGATCAGCGAGGGGACGACGAACAGCACCAGCATCGTCGAGACCATCAGGCCGAAGCAGATCGTGATCGCCATCGGGATCAGGAAGCGGGCCTGGACGCTGGTCTCGAACATCAGGGGCGCCAGGCCGCCGATCGTGGTGACGCTGGTCAGGATCACCGCGCGCAGGCGGTCCTGGGTGCCGTCGACGATGGCCTCGAACTCGGTCTCGTGGGCGTCCTCGGCCAGTTTCTGCTTGATGGTCTCGACCAGGATGATGGCGTCGTTGACGATGATGCCCGACAGGCCGACCAGGGTGATCACCGACAGCATCACCATGTTGTAGCCGAGCAGCCAATGGCCGAACACCGCGCCGACGAAGCCCAGCGGCACGACCAGGATCACCGCGAAGGGCAGCAGGTAGCTGCCGAAGACCCAGCACAGGATGATGTAGATGCCCGAGATGCCGAGAAAGGCGCCGACCTTCATGTCGGCGAAGGTCTGGGCCTGCTCCTCGGCCTTGCCGGCGAAGCGGTAGGACACGCCGTGCCTGGCGGCGATCTCGGCGATGCCGTCGTCCCGCAGCGCCTGGACGATGTCGTCGTTGGTCGCCACCGCCTTGTCGATCTCGGCGGTGACCGCGAGCTGGCGGGCGCCGTCCTCGCGCTTGATGCGGGCGAAGCCGACGTCCTCGGACATCGAGGCGATCGAGGACAGCGGCGCCTGGGTGCCGTCGGCGGCGCGCAGGTATAGGTCGGGCAGCGCGGCGGCGCCGTCGCCGTCGCGGGGATGGAAGACGCGGACCTCGACCTCCTCGTCGCCGCGCGGGAAGCGCTTGGCGATGGCGCCCTGCAGCGCGTCGCGGAGCTGGCCGCCGACGGTGTCGGTGGAAAAGCCCATCGCGCGTCCGCGTTCGGAGACCGAGACCACGACCTCCTCCTTGCCGTAGGGCAGGTCGTCCTCGATCGCCGAGACGCCCGGATAGCTGGCGATCAGGGCCTTGATCTCCTCGGCCGCCGCCTTGAGCGTCGCCGGCGCGCCGCCCCACAGCCGCACGTCGACGTCGGCGCCCGGCGGGCCGCCCATCGAGGCGCGGATGGTCAGCTTCGACAGCCCGGCCCGCGGCCGCACCTGGCGGCGCCATTCGGCCAGCATCTCCTGGGCCGAGAAGTCGCGCTGGTCGGCGGGAAGCAGCTCGACGGTCAAGGAGCCGAGATTGTCGCCGCCGTCGTTGCCGACGCGCCCGCCGGAGGTGCTGCCGATGTGGGATGTCGCGACCAGCACCAGGCTTCCGGGCGCGCCGCCCATCGCCTGCTCGGCCGCGCGCAGGGCGCGGCGCAGCTCGGCGGCCATCGCCTCGGTCTCGGCGCGCGGCGTGCCGGCGGCCATCTCGAAATTGGCGATCAGCTTGTCGGCCTCGGGCGCCTCGAAGAACACGAACGGCACCCGTCCGCCGGCCAGCATGCCGGCCGCCAGGATCACCGCGCCGAAGGCCGTGGCGATGGTGGCGTAGCGCCAGCGCACCGCGGTCTCGACCATGCGCCGGAAGCGGCCGGCGCGGAAACGGGCGAAGCCGTCGTCGAACCAGCGGCGGAAGCGCCCGGGCCGCATGTGCTTGTCGGAGAAGGTCATCCGCAGATGGCCGGGCAGCACCAGATAGCACTCGATCAGGCTGACCATCAGCGCCGCGACGATCACCATCGGGATCGCGGCGATCATCTGGCCGATCACGTCCGAGATCAGCAGCAGGGGCAGGAAGGCGGCCAGGGTGGTCAGCGACGAGGCGAAGACCGGCACCGCCATGCGCGTCGCGCCGGCCTCGGCGGCGGCGACCGGCGGCAGGCCGGCGCGGCGGCGGGATTCGGCGTGCTCGGCGACCACGATGGCGTCGTCGACGACGATGCCCAGCGCCATGATCAGGGCGAACAGGCTGATCATGTTGATCGACTGGCCGGTGGCGTACATCACCACGAAGGTGCCCATCACGGCGATGAAGATGCCGTTGGCGACCCAGACCGCCACCCAGCGGTTCAGGAACAGCAGCAGCACGCCCATCACCACCGCCAGGCCGCCGAGGCCGTTCTTGACCAGCAGGTCGATGCGGCTCTCGATCAGCGAGGCGACGACGTCGTGCTCGACCAGCGTCAGGCCCTGCGGCAGGCTCGGCGTCATTTCGGCCATGTAGGTGTCGACGACCTCGGCCAGGGTCAGGGCGTCGGCGGTGCTGGCGCGCTGGATGTGGACCTCGACCGCCGGCATGCCCTCGTGCTTCAGCGTCACGCCGCCTTCGGCGTGGGCCTCGCGCACCGACGCGATCTGGCGCAGCGGCACGCGGCGGCCGTCCTCCAGCGACACCAGGATGTCGCCGACCTCCTCGGCGGTCTCGGCGAGGCCGAGGGCGCGGACCTGGCGCTCGGCGCCGCCGCCGGCGTCGCCGGCCGGCAGGTCGACCGAGCTGGCGCCGATCTGGCGCGCCAGTTCGTTGATCGACAGCCCCAGGCGGCGCAGCGTCGCGGGCTCGACCTCGACCCAGATCTCCTCTTCGGGCACGCCGACGATGTCGACCTTGTCGATGCCGCGGGCCAGCAGGTCGTCGCGAATGCGCTCGGCCCACGCCTTGAGCGCCCGCAACGGATAGTCGCCGGCGATGGTCACGCGGCTGACCGTCTCGAAATGCGACATCCGGCTGATCACCGGCCGTTCCGAGCTCTCCGGCAGGGTCGTGACCTGCGCCACCGCCGTCTCGACGTCGGACAGCGCCTTCTGCATGTCGGAGCCGGCGTGGAATTCCAGCGTCACCGCCGCCCGGCCCTCCGACGAGGTCGAGCGCACGCGCTTGACGCCGTCGAGGAAGCGGACCTCGGGCTCGATCGCCTGCACGACCGTCTTGTCGACGTCCTCGGCGGAGGCGCCGGGCCAGGCGACCGAAATCTGGATCGCGTCGATGTTGAGGTCGGGGAAGAACTGGGTGTTGAGCCGCGACAGCGCCACGAAGCCGGTGATCAGGATGATCGCCATCAGCATGTTGCTGGCGGTCGGGTGCCGGGTGAACAGCCGGATCAGGCCGCCGCCGCGCATCGGGGTCGGGTCGTCGCCCGTCACGGCACGTCGACCTTCAGGCCGGGCGCGATCTCGGGAAAGCGCGTCAGCACGACGCGGTCGCCGTCCGCCAGGGCCCCCCGGACGAAGGCGTCCTGGCCCTCGCGCGCCACCGTCTCGACCGAGCGCGCCGCCAGCCGGCCGTCCTCGACGACGTAGACGGTGCCGCCGTCATGAATCGCCCGCGTCGGAATCCGCGCCAGGTCGCGGCGCGGCTGGTCGGCGACCACCACCGAAACGAAGGCGCCGGGGCGCAGGGGCGTGTCGGCGGTCAGCTCGGGCAGGCGGGCGAACACGGCGACGCCGCCGCTGGCCGCGTTGATGCGGCTGTCGACGCGGTCGAGGACGGCCGGGAACACGTGCTCGCGCGCGCCGACGCGCCAGCGCACCTCGGCCGGGAACGCGTGCAGCGGCGCTTCCAGCAGTCGGGCATAGACGGCGTCGGGCACATGGAACCGCACCTCGAGCGAGTCGGCGGCGATCAGGCGGCCGAGGCGGTCGTTGGTGCCGACCTGCTTGCCGACCGCCGCGTCGGTCTCGTAGAGGAAGCCGTCGAACGGGGTCTTCAGGCTGGTGTCGGCGAGATTGCGCTCGGCGCGCCGTAGCGCCCATTCCAGGCGCTCCACCGCGGCCTGGGCCTGGGCCAGCCGCGCGGTGAAGCGGGCGATCGCCTGCTGGCGCACCATGACCCGCTGGTTGCGCTCGCTCTCGACGATGCGGGCCTCCTCCAGCGAGCGCTCCGAGACGGTGCCGGCCTTGCGGAGCTGGCGCCGGCGTTCCAGGTCCTGCCTGGCCAGCGCCCATTGCTCGCGGTCGCGCTCGAGATTGCCGCGCTCGGCGGCCAGCTCGGCCTCGACCTCCTTGACGCGACCGCGCGCCTCGGCCAGCTCGGCCTGGCGCTCGCGCAGGGCGGCCTCGTAGGTGAAGGGGTCGATGCGGATCACCGTCTCGCCGGCCTTCAGCAGGTTGCCGTCCCGGAACTCGGGATGGACCGCGATGATCGTGCCGGCGACCAGCGGCCGCAGGTCGGCCTCGCGCCCGGCGACGACGTCGCCCTCAAAGCGCATCCGCGGCCGCTTGGTCCCCGGCGAGACCGTCGCCACCTCGACCGGCCAGCTCCGCTCGACCACCGGCTTGCCGGCGACCTCCGGCTTGGTGGCGCGCAGCCCCAGGAAGGCCGCGACCGCCAGCGCGATGATCGCGAGCGGCAGCACCGCCTTGGAGAATTTCTTCCGAAGGGACGACATCGTGAGGAGCGGGTCCGTCAGAGTGCTTTGAACATCAGGCAAATCTCATGTAAGGCAACGGCGCTGGCGATTCCAGTTCGCTAGTCTTACCATCCCGCCCCGAAGAGAACCATCCGCGAGAGGTGCGACATGCGATTGGCAGTGATGGGAACCGGCGGCGTCGGCGGATATTTCGGGGCGCGCCTGGCGGCGGCCGGCGAGGAGGTCACCTTCGTCGCGCGCGGCGCGCATCTCGAGGCGATTCGCGAACACGGCCTGCGGGTCGAGAGCAAGCTCGGCGATCTCCGCATCCATCCGGCCAAGGCGACGGATCGGCCCGAAGAGGTCGGGCAGGTGGACATGGTGATCTTCGCGGTCAAGCTGTGGGACACCGAGGCGGCCGCGCAAGCGGCGCGGCCGCTGCTCGGCGCCGACACCGGCGTGGTGTCGTTCCAGAACGGCGTCGACTCGGCCGAGCGCATCGCCGCGGTGCTCGGTCCGGGCCGCGCGGTGGGGGGCGTCAGCCACATCGCCGCCAGCATCGTCCGGCCGGGCACGATCGGGCATGTCGGCACCCTGGCGCGCCTGACCGTCGGCGAATGGGACGGCAGCGTCAGCCCCCGCGTCCAGGCGTTCGTCGGCGCCTGCCGCAAGGCCGGCGTCGACGTCGTCGAAACGGCCGAGATCGGCCGCGTCGTCTGGGAAAAGTTCGTCTTCCTGTCGGCGTTCAGCGGCGTCACCACCCTGGTGCGCCGGCCGATCGGACCGATCCTCGCCGATTCCGACGGCCGCTGGCTGTTCGAGGCGGCCGTCGCCGAATCGGTCGCGGTGGCGCGGGCGCGCGGCGTCGGGCTGGCCGAGGACCAGGTCGCCAAGGTGATGGACTTCGCCGCGGGCCTGCCGGCGGAGATGAAGTCGTCGATGCTGGGCGACCTCGAGCGCGGCGCCCGGCTGGAGCTGCCGTGGCTCTCCGGGGCGGTGGTGCGCCTGGGCCGGGAAGCCGGCGTGGCGACGCCGATCCACCGGGCGATCGTCGCCGCGCTGCGGCCGCACGCCGGCGAGCGGTGAGCGCCGTCCGCGTCGCGAACGGAACAACCGGATTTTCGTGTGGTTAGGACGACCGTCCCGACTTCGCTCGATTCCGCGAAATCCGCCGCCGGCTTATGTTGCTTTTGTTATATCAGGCAGGCCGATCGAAGATCGTAGACTATCCATCCGAATAATGGTCTGACCACCAAACGGCGTCTACGATCGTGGCGACCTGGTTGAAATCTACGGATGGATAAATCTGCCCATGGCGCGAGACGAGGGGCGTCCGACCGTTCTGGTGGCGCGTCGGTTCAATCCCAAGGTGCTTGCCCGTCTGCGCGACGCATACGGCGTCATCGACAACGACCACGACCGCCAATACGGCGCCGACGAACTCGTCCGTCTGGCCGAGGGCGCCGACGCGCTGCTGATCAGCCACACCGAGCGGCTCGACGCGGCGCTGATCGAGCGCCTGCCCGCCAGGGTGCGCATCGTCGCCAACGTCTCGGTCGGCTACGACCACGTCGACGTCGCGGCGGCGAAGCGGCGCGGCCTGGTGGTCACCAACACCCCCGACGTGCTGTCCGACGCCACCGCCGAGATCGCCATCCTGCTGATGCTGGGCGCGGCACGGCGTGCCGGCGAGGGCGAGCGGCTGGTCCGCGCCGGCGAATGGAAGAGCTGGAGCCCCAGCTTCATGCTCGGCACCCAGGTCACCGGCAAGCGGCTGGGCATCATCGGCATGGGCCGGGTCGGGCAGGTGATCGCGCGCCGCGCCCGCGGCTTCGACATGCGCATCCATTACCACAACCGCCGCCGCCTGCCGCCCGAGGTCGAGGCGGGGGCGGTGTGGCACGACAGCCTCGAGAGCCTGCTGCCGAACTGCGACGTCCTGTCGCTCAACTGCCCGAACACTCCCGACACCCGCGGCCTGCTCGACGCCGAGCGCATCGCCTTGCTGCCGGACGGCGCCATCGTGATCAACACCGCGCGCGGCAGCATCGTCGACGACGAGGCGCTGGTCGCGGCGCTGCGCAGCGGCAAGCTGGCCGCCGCCGGTCTGGACGTCTTCAACGGCGAGCCGAGCGACATCCACCCCGCCTACCGCACGCTTCCCAACACGTTCCTGTTGCCGCACATTGGCAGCGCGACATGGGAAACGCGCGACGCCATGGGCTTCCGGGCCATCGACAACCTGGACGCCTTCTTTGCCGGCCGCGAGCCCGCGGACAGGGTCGCATAGCAGGTCTGCCGGCGTCGTGGCGGCATCGGGCCGCCAAACCGTCCATGACAGAAGCACGAACGGGAGGTACCTTCAATGAGCGAACAAGACACCAAGGTCCAGAGCAGCGGTCGCCGCAAATTCCTGAAGGGGGCCGGGCTGGCCTCGGCCGGCGCCGCCGCCACCATCGCGATGCCCAACATCGCCCGCGCCCAGGACGTCCATGTCGTCAAGATGCAGACCTCGTGGCCGTCCTCGGACATCTGGATGGACTTCGCCCGCCAGTACGTCGAGCGGGTCGGCGCGATGTCGAACGGCCGCCTGAAGATCGACCTGCTGCCGGCCGGTGCGGTCGTCGGCGCGTTCCAGGTGCTCGACGCCGTGCATGACGGCGTGCTCGACGCCGCCCACACCGTGCCGGTCTACTGGTACGGCAAGCACAAGGCGGCGTCGCTGTTCGGCACCGGCCCGGTCTGGGGCGGCAACGCCACCACGATGCTGGCCTGGTTCAACCAGGGCGGCGGCGCCGAGCTGTACCGCGAGCTGACCCAGGACATCCTGGGCCTCAACGTCTACGGCTTCTTCGGCTTCCCGATGCCGGCCCAGCCCTTCGGCTGGTTCAAGGAGCCGGTCCAGACCGCCGCCGACGTCAAGGGCTACAAGTACCGCACCGTCGGCCTCGCCGCCGATCTGCTGCAGCGGATGGGCATGAGCGTCGCCCAGCTTCCCGGCGGCGAAATCGTGCCGGCCATGGAGCGCGGCGTCATCGACGCGTTCGAGTTCAACAACCCGTCGTCGGACATGCGCTTCGGCGCCCAGGACGTGGCGAAGAACTACATGCTGTCGTCCTACCACCAGGCCTCGGAATCGTTCGAGTTCCTGTTCAACAAGGACTTCTACGACTCGCTGCCGAAGGACCTGCAGGCGATCCTGAAGTACGGCGTCGAGTCGGCCAGCACCGCCAACACCGCGCTGGCGCTCGACCAGTACTCGGCCGACCTGCGCAAGCTGCAGACCGAGCACGGCGTCACCGTCCACCGCACCCCGAAGGACATCCTCGACGCCCAGCTCAAGGCCTGGGACCAGCTCATCCCCGAGCTGGAGAAGGACGCCTTCATGAAGAAGGTGATGGACAGCCAGCGCCAGTGGGTCGATCGTGTCGTGTTCTACGAGCTGATGAACTCGCCGGACCTGGCGCTCGCCTACGACCACTATTTCCCGGGCAAGCTGAAGCTGTAATCGGGAAACCACGTTGCGGCGGCCCCGCCCTGGTGCGGGGCCGCCGTCACCCCTTCTGCGCGGAAGTGCATTCGCGACATGGTCAAATTCGTCCAATTCGCTGATCGCCTGTCGGCCTGGTTCGGCAAGGCGTTCGCCTGGTTGATCCTGGTGATGACATTCGGGGTCGGCTACGAGGTGTTCGTTCGCTACGTGCTCAACGCACCGACCGCATGGGCGCTCGACGTCTCCTACATCATGTACGGCACGCTGTTCATGATGGCCGGCGCCTACACGCTGTCGCGCGACGGCCATGTCCGCGGCGACTTCCTGTACCGGCTCTGGCGGCCGCGCACCCAGGCCAAGGTCGAGCTGGTCCTCTATTTCGTGTTCTTCTTTCCCGGCGTTCTGGCGCTGATCCTGGCCGGCTGGAAATACGCCTCGCGCTCGTGGCGCTACCTCGAGGTCAGCGTCAACAGCCCGGCCGGCATCCCGGTCTTCCAGTTCAAGACCGTGATCGTCGCCGCCGGCATCCTGCTGCTGATCCAGGGCATCGCCCAGGTGTGCCGCTGCATCATCTGCATCCGCACCGGCGAGTGGCTGCGCGCGGCCGAAGACGTTCAGGAGACCGAAGTGATGCTGAGGGATCAGGGGATGCACGACACTCTCGCGCACGGCTCCGAGGCGATCGATACCGTACGGCCCGCCGATCTCGACCGCGACGGAGACGGCCGATGACCGAACCCCAAGTCGCCCTCAGCATGCTGGTGATCTTCCTGATCGCCATCTTCCTGGGCTTTCCCATCGCCTTCACCCTCATGGCGATGGGCATCATCTTCGGCTACTACGCCTATTTCGACGGCTCGCGCATGTGGCGCGCCTACGACCGTGCGGTCGACCAGGGCGCCGACTGGTTCACCCAGGCCCAGCTGTGGCTGGACGGCGCCTTCAACAACCGCATCTTCGACCTGTTCATCAACCAGACCTTCTCGGTGATGTCCAATGACGTGCTGACGGCGGTGCCGCTGTTCCTGTTCATGGGCTACATCGTCGAGCGGGCCAACATCGTCTCGCGGCTGTTCTCGACGCTGAACATCGCGGCGCGGCGCATCCCCGGCTCGATGGCGGTGGCGGCGTTGCTGACCTGCACCCTGTTCGCGACCGCCACCGGCATCGTCGGCGCGGTGGTGACCCTGATGGGCCTGCTGGCGCTGCCGGCGATGCTGAAGGCGCGCTACGACACCAGCTTCGCCTCGGGCATCATCTGCGCCGGCGGCACGCTGGGCATCCTGATCCCGCCGTCGATCATGCTGATCGTCTACGCCGCCGCCTCGGGCGTCTCGATCGTGCGCCTGTATGCCGGCGCGCTGTTCCCGGGGCTGCTGCTGGCCGGCCTGTACATGACCTATGTCGTGGTCCGCGCCATCATCCAGCCGCAGGTGGCGCCGAAGCCGCGGCCCGAGGACATTCCGGACATGTCGTTCTGGCAGGTCTTCGCGATGCTGCTGACCTCGTTCTTCCCGCTGGCGGTGCTGATCCTGTCGGTGCTGGGCGCCATCCTGTTCGGCCTCGCCACCCCGTCCGAGGCCGCGGCGATCGGCGCGTTGGGCGGCCTGGTGCTGGCGTTGGCCTACCGGGCGCTGACCTGGGACCGGCTGCGCGAGTCGGTCTACCTGACGGTGCGAACGACGGCGATGGTGTGCTGGCTGTTCGTCGGCTCGTGGACCTTCTCGTCGGTGTTCTCCTATCTCGGCGGCGAGCACCTGATCGCCACCTTCGTCACCGGCCTCGACCTGTCGCCGCTGGAGTTCCTGCTGCTGGCGCAGCTGGTGATCTTCATCCTCGGCTGGCCGCTGGAATGGTCCGAGATCATCATCATCTTCGTTCCGATCTTCCTGCCGCTGCTGCCGCATTTCGGCATCGATCCGCTGTTCTTCGGCATCCTGGTGGCGCTGAACCTGCAGACCTCGTTCCTGACCCCGCCGATGGCGATGAGCGCCTATTACCTGAAGGGAATCGCGCCACCGCACGTGCAGCTCACGCAGATCTTCAAGGGCTGCATGCCGTTCCTGTTCATGGTGTTCCTGTCGATGTTCATCCTGTACGTGCAGCCGCAGATCGCGTTCTGGCTGCCCGACCTGATCTACAACCGGTGACGCGAGGCATGGACACCCAGCAACTGCGAGACGCCATCGCCCGCGGCGCGCTCAAGGCGGCCGACGCCGCCCAGGCCTGCCTCGAGGCGACGGCCCGGCGCGAGCCGGAGGTCGCCGCCTGGGCCTTCCTGGACGGCGAGCACGTGCTGAGCCAGGCCAACGGCCTCGACGAGTACCGGGAGACCGGCCGGGCGCTCGGCGCCCTGCACGGCCTGCCGGTCGGCGTCGCCGACCTGATCGACACCGACGGCATCCGGACCGAGAACGGCAGTCGCGCGGATGCCGGGCGGACGCCGCGCAAGGACGCCTTCGTCGTCGCGCGGCTGAAGCAGGCCGGCGCGGTGCTCATGGGCAAGACCGCGGTCGCCGAGTTCGGCTGCCCGGGGCCGGCGCGCACCCGCAACCCGCACCACGCTGGCCACGGCGCCGGCGGGTCGGGGGCGGCGGCGGCCGTGGCGGCGGGCATGGTGCCGCTGGCCATCGATCTCGACGGCGCCGGCTCGGTGATCGCCGCCGCCGCCCAGTGCGGCGTCGTCGGCTTCCGGCCGAGCTTCGGCGCCATTCCGCGCACCGGCGCGCTCGATCGCGTGCCCAGCCTCGACGCGATCGGCGTGTTGGCGGCCGACGTCGAGGGGGTGGCGCTGCTGGCCGAGGAGCTGTTCGGCTTCGACGCCGGCGATCCGGCGACGTCGATGCTGCCGGCGCCGCGCCTGCCCGAGACGGCGCTGTCGGAACCGCCGATCAGGCCGGAATTCGCCCTGGTGCGCCAGGCGGCCTGGGACGAGGCGGCGGCGGAGCTGCGCGAAGCCTTCGGCGAACTGGCGGCCGCGCTCGGCGACCGCTGCGACGCGGTCGATCTGCCGGCGCCCTTCGCCGAGGCGGGACGCTGGCACGACGTCGTGCGCACGGTCGAACTGGCCAAGTCGCTGCATCGCTACGAGGCGCGCGGCGGCATCGGCGAGGCGGTCGCCGCCGTGCTCTCCGACGGTCGGCGGGTGCTCGCCCACGACTACCTGGCGGCGCGCGACTGGCCGGGCATCCTGTACGCGGGGCTCGAGGAAATCTTCGTGCGCTTCGACGCCATCGTGACGCCGGCGACGCCCGGTCCGGCGCCGGCCGGCACCGATGCCGCCGTCTCGCCCTTCGCCGTTCTCGCCAGCTTCTGCGGCGCGCCGGCGGTCAGCCTGCCCCTGCTGCAAGCCGAGTCGGGGCTGCCGATGGGCGTGCAACTGATCGGACGGCGCGGCGACGACGCCCGCCTGCTGCGGACCGCGCGCTGGCTGGTCCGCCAACTCAACGACGAGGGCTCCGCATGAGCGACAAGGTTGTGGCGATCTTCGCGCTGCTGGTATTCATCGGCTTTCTCGGCATCCTGGTGATCTGGGTGCCCGAGCCCGACCTGGTCGTGGTGACGGTGGTCGTGGTCGCCATGGCGATCTACGAGTTCTGGCGCTCGCTGTTCGGCAGGCGGAACGGCCGGTGACGGATCTGGCGGCGCTGTCGGCGTCCGCGCTGGCGCGCGCCGTCGCCGACGGCGAGACCACGGCGGAGGCGGCGGCCGCCGCCTGCCTGGCGACGATCAGGGCCGACGAGCCGCGGGTCCAGGCGTGGCACCATCTCGACGCCGAGGCGGCGCTGGAGCGGGCGCGGGCGGCCGATCGCCGGCGTCGCGCCGGCCGGCCGCGCGGGCCGCTCGACGGCGTGCCGGTCGGCGTCAAGGACATCTTCGACACCGCCGACATGCCGACCGAGAACGGCACGCCCCATCACGCCGGCCGGCGCCCGGCGCGCGACGCCACCGCCGTGGCGCTGCTGCGCCGCGCCGGGGCGGTGATCCTGGGCAAGACGGTGACCACCGAGCTTGCCGTCTACGCGCCCGGCAAGACCCGGAATCCCCACGATCCCGGCCGCTCGCCCGGCGGCTCTTCGAGCGGCTCGGCGGCGGCGGTGGCGGCCGGCATGGTGCCGCTGGCGCTCGGCACCCAGACCAACGGCTCGGTGATCCGGCCCGCCTCGTATTGCGGCGTCTTCGGCTACAAGCCGAGCTTCGGACTGATCTCGCGCGCCGGCGTGCTGGCGCAATCGGCGCCGCTCGACCATGTCGGGCTGTTCGCCCGCCGTCTCGACGACCTGGCGCTGGCCGCCGGGCCGCTGATGGCCTGGGACGGCGCCGATCCCGGCCTGTCGCCGGACTGGCCGCCGACGCTGGACGCGCGCGCCGCCGAGGCGCCGCCGAAGCTGGCCCTGGCGCGCACCGACGCCTGGGAACAGGCGGATGCCGACCTGCGCGCGGCCTTCGACGGGCTGGCCGGCCGGCTGGGGATTCCCGAATTGGACCTGGGGCCGGAATTCGCCGGCGCCTGGGAGGTCCACCGCACGATCATGGAGGCCGACCTCGCGCGCAGCTTCGCCGCCGAATACGCCAAGGGAGTCAGCCCGCAGCTCTCGGCGATGATTGAACGCGGCCAGGCGGTGAGCCCCGAGGCCTACGCCGCCGCGGTCGCCGAGCAGCGGCGGCTGACGGCGCTTGTCTCCGAGCGGCTGGCGCCCTTCGACGCCGTGCTGACGCCGGCCACCACCGGCCAGGCGCCGATCGGGCTGGCCAGCACCGGCAGCCCGGTGTTCTGCACCCTCTGGACCCTCACCGGCGCGCCGGCGCTGAGCCTGCCCGTGCTGACGGGCGCCGACGGCCTGCCGATCGGGGTGCAGGCGGTGGCGGCGCCGGGCGACGACGCGCGGCTGTTCCGGGCGGCGGCGTGGGTGGTGGCGGCGGCGTGAACCGCCCATCCTTCGAGACGGCGCCTGCGGCGCCTCCTCAGGATGAGGCTATTTCCCGAATTGGCCGGACCTCATGCTGAGGAGCGCTCCGCGGGAGCGCGTCTCGAAGCATGCCCGCCGAACGGCCCGCGCTTACGTCAGTCCTGGCACTCCGGGGTCGGGTCCGGCACCGGGTCGCGCATGGTGACGAACTCCTCGGCCGCCGTCGGGTGGATGCCGATGGTGGCGTCGAACTGGGCCTTGGTGGCGCCGCATTTCAGCGCGATCGCCAGGCCCTGGACGATCTCGGGGGCGTCGGGGCCGACCATGTGGCAGCCGAGCACGCGGCCGTCGTCGCGCTTGACCACCAGCTTCATCATCGTGCGCTCGTCGCGCCCGGCGAGGGTGTTGCGCATCGGCTTGAAGCGGCTGAGGAAGATCTGGACGGCGCCGCCGAAACGCTCGCGCGCCTGCGCCTCCGACAGGCCGACCGACCCGACCGGCGGCTGGCTGAACACCGCCGAGGCGATGTTCTCGTAATCCATGGTCATCGGATTGTTGTTGTAGACCGTCTCGGCGAAGCAGCGGCCTTCGGCGATGGCGACGGGGGTCAGGTTGACCCGGTCGGTGACGTCGCCGACGGCGTAGATGTTCTCGACCGACGTGCGGTTCCATTCGTCGACGATCACCGCGCCCTGGTCGTTGAGCCTGACGCCGGCCTCTTCGAGGCCGAGGCCCTCGGTCTTCGGCCGCCGGCCGGTGGCGTACATGACCAGGTCGGTCTCCATCACCTCGCCGCCCGAGACGGTGCCGGCCAGGCGCAGGCTGTAGAGCCCGGCCTCGGTCTTCTCGATCGAGCGCACCACGGTCTCGCAGCGCAGGTCGACGCCCTTCTTGACGATCTCGGCCGACAGCGCCGAGCGGATGTCCTGGTCGAAGCCGCGCAGCAGGGTGTCGCCGCGCACGATCTGGGTCACCTGGACGCCGAGCGCGTTGAAGATGCCGGCGAACTCGACCGCGATGTAGCCGCCGCCGACGATCACCATCCGCCGCGGCAGTTCCTCGAGGTCCAGCGCCTCGTTCGAGCTGATGACGTGCTCGATCCCGGGGATCGACGGCATCGTCGGCCAGCCGCCGACGGCGATCAGGATGCGCTCGGCGGTATGGCGCTTGCCGTCGATCTCGACCGTGTGGGCGTCGACCAGCCGTGCCGAGCCGTACAGGATGGTGGCGCCGTTGTCGCGCAGCACCCGCTCGTAGATGCCGTTGAGGCGGTCGATCTCGGCGTTCTTGCGCTGGATCAGCCCGTACCAGTCGAACGAGGTCTCGCCGACCGTCCAGCCGAAGCCCTCGGCATCGGCGAAGTCCTCGGCGAAGTGGGCGCCGTAGACCAGCAGCTTCTTCGGCACGCAGCCGCGGATCACGCAGGTGCCGCCGACCCGGCTTTCCTCGCAGATGGCGACGCGGGCGCCGTAGGAGGCGGCCAGCCGGCTGGCGCGGACGCCGCCGGAGCCGGCGCCGAGGGTGATCAGGTCGTAATCGTATGCGGGCATGCGGTCCCCCACGCTCAGATGCCGCCCAGGCACAGGTATTTGATCTCGACGAAGTCGTCGATGCCGTATTTCGAGCCTTCGCGGCCGATGCCGGATTCCTTGACGCCGCCGAAGGGCGCGACCTCGGTCGAGATGATGCCCTCGTTGATGCCGACGATGCCGTATTCCAGCGCCTCGGCGACGCGGAAGATGCGGCCGACGTCGCGGGCGTAGAAATAGGCCGCCAGGCCGAACTCGGTGTCGTTGGCCATGCGCACCGCCTGGGCCTCGTCCTTGAAGCGGAACAGCGGCGCGACGGGGCCGAAGGTCTCCTCGCTGGCGCACAGCATGTCCGGCGAGACGTCGGCCAGGATGGTCGGCTCGAAGAAGGTGCCCCCCAGCCGGTGGCGCTTGCCGCCGGTGACCACGCGCGCCCCCTTCGACACCGCGTCGGCGATGTGGCGCTCGACCTTCTCGACCGCCTGGGCGTTGATCAGCGGCCCCTGGGTGGTGTCGCCGCCGATGCCGGGCCCGACGGTCAGCTTGGCCACCGCGTCGGCCAGCTTTTCAGCGAAGATGTCGTAGACGCCGTCCTGGACCAGGATGCGGTTGGCGCAGACGCAGGTCTGGCCGGTGTTGCGGTATTTCGAGGCCATGGCGCCGGCCACCGCGGCGTCGAGGTCGGCGTCGTCGAAGACGATGAACGGCGCGTTGCCGCCCAGTTCCAGCGACACCTTCTTCACCGTGTCGGCGCACTGGCGCATCAGGAGCTTGCCGATCTCGGTCGAGCCGGTGAAGGACAGCTTGCGCACCGTCGGGTTGCGGCACAGCTCGTCGCCGACCGCCGGCGGATCGTCGGTGGTGATGATGTTGAGCACGCCCTTCGGCATGCCGGCGCGGTCCGCCAGTTCGGCCAGCGCCAGCGCCGAGAGCGGCGTGTCCTCGGCCGGCTTGATCACCACCGTGCAGCCGGCGGCCAGGGCCGGCGCCACCTTGCGGGTGATCATCGCGACGGGGAAGTTCCACGGCGTGATCGCGGCGACGACGCCGACCGGCTCCTTGGTCACCAGGATGCGCCGGCCGGGCAGGTGCTGCGGGATGACGTCGCCGTAGACGCGCTTGGACTCCTCGGCGAACCACTCGACGAAGGCGGCGCCGTAGGCGACCTCGCCCTTGGCCTCGGCCAGCGGCTTGCCCTGCTCGGTGGTCATCAGCACGGCGAGGTCGTTCTGCGCCTGCATGATCAGCGCGAACCAGCGCTTGAGGATGTTGGCCCGCTCCTTGGCGACCATGCCGCGCCAGCCGGGCAGGGCGGCCTCGGCGGCGGCGACGGCGCGCCGGGTCTCGGCGACGCCCATCGCCGGCACGCGGGCGATCTCGCTGCCGTCGGCGGGATTGGTGACCGCGAAGCTGCGGCCCGCGTCGGCGTCGACCCAGGCGCCGTCGATGAAGGCCTGCGTCCGGAGAAGCTTGGAATCCTCGATTTGCATCGCGACCTCGACAGGGCGGGAGTGGCAGGGAAACCTTGTTTACCACCACGGACCGCGCGCTCAAACCCATCCCTGGGTATTAGCGGGGAACCTCGGCCGGCCCCGAATTGTTGGTGGGGCGGAGCTTCCTTCGGCAAGGGTGACGCGCCATGGCCAGACGAGACCACGAGATGGAACAGATCGAGCAGGAGATCGAACGGATCCGCCGCGACGCCGGCGAGACCTTCGCCGAGATCGAACACCGCCTCGACCCCCGCCGCGCCGTCAAGCAGGGCCTCGACGATTTCCGCCGGCGCTATCCGGCCGAGGACATGCGCGCCGTGCTCGCCGACGGGGCGGTGCCGCTGATGCTGATCGCCGCCGGCCTCGGCCTGCTGGCCTGGAACCTGTCGCGGCGCCGCTACGAGGGCGAGACGATCCGCCGCGCCGAAAGCGACGAATGGTTCACCGCGCCGACGATGGACGGCTACGAGGACGACATCGTGCTGGCCGAGGACAGCGTGCGCGAGCACCACGTCCACGTCGCCGACTCGCAGCCCGGCCGCCGCGCCGCCCACGACCCCAGCCCCGAGCGCCTGCTCGACATCGAGCACAGCCACAAGAGCGCGCGGGGCAGCGCGGAGAGCTTCAGGCGGTAACCGGCCGGGCGGGCGCCGTCGGCGGGTCCTGCAGCGTCCGCGCCGCCGGGAAGGTCACCGTGATCACCGTGCCGCGCCCCGGCGCGCTGTCGACGTCGACGCGGGCGCCGTGCGCCTCGGCCAGCGACTTGACCAGCGGCAGGCCGAGGCCGACGCCGTCGTGCTTGCGGGTGTGGGCCGATTCGACCTGCTGGAACGGCTCGAACACCCGGGCGACGTCGATCGCGGCGATGCCGATGCCGGTGTCGCCGACCTCGATCGCGATCTCGCCGGCCGCGGTGCGCGAAATCGCGATCCACACCCGGCCGTCGCGGGGCGTGAACTTGATCGCGTTGGACAGCAGGTTGAGCACGATCTGCCGCAGGGCCTTGCCGTCGGCGTGCAGCTGCGGCAGGTCGCACGCGATGCGGCGCTCGACGACGACCCCGGCGTCGCGAGCGCGCCCTTCGACCTGGACCAGGCAGTCGCCGATCAGGTCCTGAAGGTCGCAGGCTTCCTCGCGGAGCGCGAAGCGGCCCTGCTCGATGCGCGAGACGTCGAGGATGTCGTTGATCAAGGACAGCAGATGCTCGCCCGACCGGTGGATGTCGGCGGCGTAGGCGCGGTAGTGGGCGCTGCCCAAGGGCCCCATCACCTCGGTCCGCATCACGTCCGAGAAGCCGATGATGGCGTTGAGCGGCGTGCGGAGCTCGTGGCTCATGTTGGCGAGGAACTGCAGCTTGGTCTCGTTGGCGGCGTTCGCGGCGGCCAGCGCCCGCGACAGCTCGGCGGTGCTGTCCTCCAGCGCCTGCATCGCCTCCAGCCGGCGGCAGAGCTGGCGGTAGATGACGAAGGCGGCGGCGGCGATCGCCAAGGTGCCGATAAGCCCGAGCATCACCTGAACCGCGGCATTCCACCGCCATCTTTCCAGCAACGCCATCTTGTCGAGCGACACGGCGACGATCAGCGGATGCTCGGTCGACGCCTGGAACGAGTAGAGCCGCAGGACGCCGTCGACCGGGGAAACGTCCTCGCCGGTTCCGGACCGCGCGTCCCGCCACCGGGTGAAGCCCCGCCAGTCGGCGAGGCTGGCACCGATGTGCCGCGCATGATCCGGATGGCGGGCGGCGATGGTGCCGTCCCTGGTCAGCAGCAGGATGGCGCCGCCATGGCCGAGATCGGCGCGGGCATAGAACGAGGCCAGGGTCTCGGGGCTGACGCTGGCGGCGACGATGCCGGCGAAGCGGCCGTCGGCCTCCTGCAAGCGGCGGCTGGCGACCATCAGCCAGTTGCCGGTGATCCGGCTCTTGTAGGGGCCGTCGACGAACAGCCCGCCGCTGGTTCCGTCGGCCTGGGCGCGGAAGTAGGGCCGGTCGCTGAGATCGACCTCGACCGTTTCCCGCTGGTAGGTGCCGGCAAGACTCGCGCCGGCGGCATCGACGACGAACAGGCTGCTGACGTGCCGAACATAGGCCAGCCGCCGCTGCAGCAGCGCCCGCACCTCGGGATCGGCGGCGCGGAAGCTGGCGCCGCGCGCCGCGATCACCTCGGCGACGCCGCTGAGCACCTTGTTCATCGAGGAGAAGGTCTCGGACGCGTGCTGTTCCAGGGCGGTCGCCAGGGTGCGGGTGCTCTGCCGGCCCTCCTCGAGCACCGCCTCGCGCTCGCGCCAGGCCTGGACCGCCAGGGTGACGTCGAGCGTCGCCGCCAGCGTCAGCGCCGCCGTCACGACCATCAATCTTAGTTTGCGGCTAGCTCGCAACGACGGGCCTCACTGCACCGACGCGCCCGTTCCCGGCGGCGCGCCTTATTCGACGGTGACCGACTTCGCCAGGTTGCGCGGCTGGTCGACGTCGGTGCCCTTGGCGACCGCCGTGTGATAGGCCAGCAACTGCACCGGGATGGCGTAGAGGATCGGCGCCACGAAGGGATCGACCTCGGGCAGCGTCACCGTGGCGGCGGCGCGGGCGGCGAGGCGCGAGACCCCCTTGGCGTCGGACATGAAGATCACCTTGCCGCCGCGGGCGCAGACCTCCTGCACGTTCGACGCCGTCTTGTCGTAGAGCTCGTCGTAGGGCGCCACCACGATCACCGGCACGCTGTCGTCGATCAGCGCGATGGGGCCGTGCTTCATCTCGCCGGCGGCGTAGCCTTCGGCGTGGATGTAGCTGATCTCCTTGAGCTTCAGCGCCCCTTCCAGGGCGATCGGGTAGCCGGTGCCGCGGCCGAGATAGAGCACGTCGCGGGCCTCGGCCACCGTCAGGGCGATCTCGCGGATGCGCTCGTCATGGGCCAGGACCTCGGTGATCCGCGACGGCACGTCCGCCACCGCCTGGCTGAGGCGCGCCTCGGTCTCGTGGTCGATGGCGCCGCGCGCCCGGCCCATGGCGATCGTCAGGCAGGCCAGCACCACGAGCTGGGTGGTGAAGGCCTTGGTCGAGGCGACGCCGATCTCGGGGCCGGCGACGGTCTGCAGCACGAGGTCGGATTCGCGGGCGATCGTGCTTTCCGGCACGTTGACGATCGAGACGACGTGCTGGCCGCCCTCGCGGCAGTAGCGCAGCGCCGCCAGCGTGTCGGCGGTCTCGCCCGACTGCGAGATGAACAGCGCCAGGCCGCCGGCCTCCAGCGCCGGCTGGCGGTAGCGGAACTCGCTGGCGACGTCGATCTCGACCGGCACGCGGGCGATGCGCTCCAGCCAGTACTTGGCGACCATGCCGGCGTAGTAGCTGGTGCCGCAGGCGATGATGGTGACCCGCGGCACGGCGCCGAGATCGAACGGCAGCTCGGGCAGCGTCACCGTCTGGGTCTGCGGATTGAACATGGTCTTCAGCGTGTCGCCGATGACCTGCGGCTGCTCGAAGATCTCCTTGAGCATGAAGTGGCGGTGCTCGCCCTTGCCGATCATCGCCCCCGACAGCGCCGTCTGGCGCACCGGGCGATCGACGATGCGGCCGGCGGTGTCGCGGATGGTCACCCCGGTCCGCGTGATCACCGCCCAGTCGCCGTCCTCGAGATAGGTGATCTGGCGGGTCAGCGGCGCCAGCGCCAGCGCGTCGGAGCCGAGATACATCTCGCCGTCGCCGTAGCCGACCGCCAGCGGCGGCCCCTGGCGGGCGCCGATGATCAGGTCCGGGTAGCCGGCGAAGACGATGCCCAGCGCGAAGGCGCCGTGCAGCCGCCGCAGCGCCCGCGCGGTCGCCTCCTCGGGGCCGTGGCCCTGGTCCATGTAGGTGGTGATCAGGTGCACCACCGCCTCGGTGTCGGTGTCGGTCTCGAACACGCAGCCGAGCTCGGCCAGTTCCTCGCGCAGGTCCTTGAAGTTCTCGATGATGCCGTTGTGGACGACCGCGCAGCGATGCGAGGCGTGGGGATGGGCGTTGGTCTCGTTGGGCACGCCGTGGGTGGCCCAGCGGGTGTGGCCGACGCCGACCGTGCCGTCGACCGGGCTCTCGCGCAGGCGCGCCTCGAGATTGGCGAGCTTGCCCTCGGCGCGGCGGCGCTCGATCCGGCCCTCGACCAGCGTCGCGATGCCGGTCGAATCATAGCCCCGGTATTCGAGGCGTCGCAGTCCCTCCACCAGCAGGGGGGCGACCGCCTCCTTGCCGATGATCCCGACGATTCCGCACATGCCGCTAGTCCTTCTTTCCGGCCTTTTCGGCCCGCTTGCGCTCGCGGAACTTCTCGACCCAGCCGGGAAGCTCCATCTGGTTGCCGCGCGCCACAGCCAGCGCCCCCGGGGCGACGTCGCGGGTGATCACCGAGCCGGCGCCGACCACGGCGCCGTCGCCGATGCGCACCGGCGCCACCAGCGCCGAATTCGAGCCGATGAAGGCGTTCGCGCCGATGTCGGTGAAGGATTTGGTGAAGCCGTCGTAGTTGCAGGTGATCGTGCCGGCGCCGATGTTGGCGCCGGCCCCGACGCGGGCGTCGCCGACATAGGTCAGGTGGTTGACCTTGGCGCCGGCCTCGACCGTGGCCTTCTTGACCTCGACGAAGTTGCCGATATGGGCGCCGGCGCCGATCTCGGCCTCCGGCCGCAGCCGCGCGAACGGCCCGACGGTGGCGCCGTCGGCGACCGAGGCGCCCTCGATGTGGCTGAAGGCGCGAATCTCGACGCGGTCGCCGACGCCGACGCCGGGGCCGAAGAACACGTTGGGACCGATCACCACGTCGCGGCCGATCCTGGTGTCCCAGCTCAGGAACACGCTGGACGGATCGATCAGGGTGGCGCCGTTCTCCATCGCGCGAAGGCGCAGCCGCTGCTGCAGGATGGCCTCGGCCTGGGCCAGCTCGACGCGGGAGTTGACGCCGACCAGCTCGTCGGCGTCGCCCTCGACGTAGCCGCAATGCAGCCCCTCGAAGCGGGCCAGCGCGACGATGTCGGTCAGGTAGTACTCGCCCTTGGCGTTGTCGTTGCCGAGGCGGTCGATCAGCTCGAACAGCCGGCCGCCGTCGACGCACATGACGCCCGAATTGCACAGGCGCAGGTCGCGCTGCGCCGGCGTCGCGTCGCGCCACTCGACGATCAGCTCGAGCGCGCCCTTCTCGCCGGTGACCAGGCGGCCGTATTCGCCGCCCTGCTCGGGCTCGAAGCCGAGCACGACGACGGCCGGATGCGGCGCGCTGCGGCGCATCTTCAGCATGCGCTCCAGCGTCTCGCGGGTGATCATCGGCGTGTCGCCGTAGAGGACCAGCACGTCGCCGTCGAAGCCGGCGAGCGCGTCGCGCGCGCATTTCACGGCATGGCCGGTGCCCAGGCGTTCGGTCTGCACGACGGTCGGATGCGGCGCCACCGCGCGGGCGACGTCGTCCATGCCGGGGCCGATCACCACCACGACCCGCTCGGGGTCGAGCCCGGCGGCGGTGTCGATCAGGTGGTTGATCATCGGGCGGCCGGCGACCGGATGCAGGACCTTCGGCAGGTCCGACTTCATGCGGGTGCCCATTCCGGCGGCGAGGATGACGACGGCGGTTCTGGTCATGAGTCCGATTGATACCACGTATTGCGAAGCTCGCCGGAAGGTGCCACAAAGCCCGTGCCCGGGCCAACTCAATCTTTGTTTCGGAACGTTTCATGACGCCTTCGACCGGACCCAAGCGCCGCTGCGCAGTCTTCGATCTTGACGGCACGCTGGTCGACAGCCTGCCCGACCTCGCCATCGCCTTGAACAAGCTGCTGGCCGAGGAAGGCCGCCGCGCCCTGGCCCCCGACGAGGTGCGGGTGATGGTCGGCGACGGCGCCCTGCGCCTGGTCGAGCGCGGCTTCGCCGCCACCGGCGAATCCTGCGGCGACGCCGCGGCCGAGATGACCCGGCGCTTCCTCGACCACTACGAGGGCAACGCCGCCGAGCACACCAGGCCGTTCGCCGGCACCGTCGAGGCCCTGCGCGAGCTGCGCGCCGCCGGCTGGCGGCTGGGCGTGTGCACCAACAAGCCGCAAGGCCCGACGGTGGAGATCCTGGCCGAACTCGGGCTGGCGCAGTTCTTCGACGCGGTGGTCGGCGGCGACAGCCTGCCGTTCAAGAAGCCCGACCCGCGCCACGTCCTGGCCACCCTCGAGGCGATGGGCGCCGCGCCCGGTCAGGCGATCTTCGTCGGCGATTCGCCCAACGACGTCGCCGCCGGCCGCGCCGCCGGCCTGCCGGTGGTGATCGTGAGCTTCGGCTACAGCCGGATTCCGGTGGCCGAACTCGGCGCCGACCTGCTGATCAACGGCTTCCCCGAGCTGCCGGCGGCGCTGGAGAAGCTGGCCTGATCAGGTGTCGGGCGGCGCGCCGCCGTCGTCGCCGCCCAGTCCGCCGCCGACCCGCCACACCAGCCAGCCCAGCGCCATCAGCCCGAGGCTGGGTTCGCGCGGGCGCGGCTTCGGCTTGTCGCTGCCCATGAACGTCAGCGGCAGCGCCACCAGCAGGAACGGGATCAGCACCGCCAGGCCGTAGGCCAGCAGGGGTTCGAGAGGCATGTCCATGCCGCCTCCTTGCTCGTGGTCCCATCCATGATTGTAGTGCCTCGCGAAGGCGCTTGACACCCCCCGGGGCCACCCATATAAAGGCGGCCCTCGGGGTACCGGGCGCGTAGCTCAGCGGGAGAGCACTCCCTTCACACGGGAGGGGTCGCAGGTTCAATCCCTGCCGCGCCCACCATCCGAAACCTG
Source organism: uncultured Rhodospirillaceae bacterium (assembly GCA_964545205.1). Lineage (GTDB taxonomy): Bacteria > Pseudomonadota > Alphaproteobacteria > Rhodospirillales > Magnetospirillaceae > CAZJFH01. The sequence goes on along the minus strand of CAZJFH010000038.1, from coordinate 24,137 downwards.
GTCCGCATGGACGTCATCCTGACATCGCTGTCGCACGCCGCCCTCGCGCTGGCCATCATGGTCCTGTGCGGGCTGCCGTTGCGCCGCCTGGGCGTCGCCGGCGCGTGGTGGATCGGCGCGGCCCTGGCGATCGGCTTCTACTGGGGGCGCGAGAAGGCGCAGTTCGAGCGCGCCCTGGCCGACCGGCTGGGACTGGACGGCGTCGTGCCGCTGTGGCACCGCGGCTGGTTTCCCTTCGAATGGGGGCTCGACGGCATGCTCGACCTGGCGGTGCCGCTGGTCGCCTGCCTGGCGCTCGCGCGCCGGCTGAGCCGGTGACCGCGGCGGCTGTGATCACCGTCACTGCCGCGGTCCGGCCGGCCGGTGTTCACTGTCGCCGTGTGCGTCGTCCAGCAGGGACGCCGGACCGGGTGTGGGCGGCCGGCGCGGTGCAGAGTGGTATCCTTTCGTCGAATGGCGCTGGTGGGATGCGTCGCCGCGACCTTCGCGGCCGGGGCGGCCGAGGCGGCCGAGATGTGCTTCAGCGACCGCGAGGCCGCCGCCGAACGGGTGGTCGCCCATGTCGTGCGACTGCAGGAGACGGCCGCCGCCTGCGAGGGCTATGTCCCCGGCATCTGGGCGGCGTGGCGGGCGGTCGAGGAGCGCTTCGGCAGCCAGATCGACCGGAACCGGCGCCTGCGCGACGTCGCGCTGGAGCGCTGGGACGCCGGCCTGGTCCCGGTGGCCGAGGCCCGAACCCGCAGTCATTTCCGCCATCTGTCGCGCAATTCGGCCCAGTGCGCCGGCATGGCGCGGCAGCTCCGGCGGCTCGGCGACGCGAACTGGAAGACCTTCGCCCGCTATTCCGAGCACGAGCGCTCGCCCTTCGACGTGCGCCGCTGCGAGTCCTGACGGCAGGGCGGCGGAATTACGAACGCTTCTCGCGGTCCTTCGCGGCCAGCCGCCGCGACAGCAGCATGAAGCCCAGCGCCTTCAGGCCGAGGAGGGCGACGACGCCGATGGCGACGTACATGGCGATGTCGTTCATTGATCGTGCTCGTGTTCGTGCTCGGTGTGCGTCGGGACTTTAGCCGATTGCGCGCGGGCGTGCAGTGGGATTTGTCAATACGGCTTGCGGCCGACGACGTTGCCCGGCGGGGCGTAGTCGCAGGCCCAGATCTCGCGCTTGCCGTCGCACGACGCCTTGGCGCAGCCGACGCGCTCGGTCTCGCGCCAGACGATCTGGGTGTAGTGGCCGCACTGCTTGCCGGCGGCGCAGGAATCCTGCCGCGGGTCGTACCACTGCTTCTCGGCCGCCCAGTCGGCGACCACCTCGCGCGGCGACGGCGTCTTGTTGAAATACCAGGCGAGGTTCTGGCCGTATTCGTCGGTGTCGGGGTGGCGCATCTCGCAGCGACCGGCGGCCAGCTTTTCGGCCCAGTCGGCGGCCGTTTGCGCCAGCTCCGGCGACCATTCCAGCGGCGGCACGCCGACCTCGGCCCGCACCTCGTTGTGGGCGGCCAGCATTCCGGCCATCGATTCCGGCGGCTCGGCGGCGGCGGCCGGCGGCGCGATCAGCGCCAGGCCGGCGAGGACGGTTCGGGCGATCATCACGCCTCCTCTCGGAACAGCTCGCGGGTCGCGCGTTCGAGCAGCTTGCGCAGGCGCGGGTCGTCGGCGCCGCCCGGCGCCGGAAGCCGCCCCGTCACCGCCGCCAGTTCGCGTTCGCGGTGACAGAACACCAGCAGCAGGTGCAAATCGTCGCCGGGTCCCGCGCCGGTCGGGTTCAGGCCGCCGGCGCAGGCCGCCTCGGCGGCGACGACGCGTTCCGGCGCGAACACCGCCACCGCGCGGAAGTCGGGCCGCGGCGCCGCGGCCGCATCGGCCGTGAAGCCGACCTCGCGGCCGGTGATCCCCCGGCTCATCGCCGCCGCCACATGGGCGGCGAAGTCGGGCGGCGGCACGGCGAAGGGCTGGCCGGCGACCTCGACCAGCATCGGCCCCTCCGCCGTGGCGTGGACCATCGAGCTGGCGGTGGCCGGCGAGCGGATGCCGAGCGGCTGCACCGAGGGCGCCTCGTCGCAGCCGGCAACGACCAGCGCCAGCACGGCCGCGGAAAGGCGTCTCAGAACGGATCCCATGGGTCTCGGTCGCCGTCGAACGCCGGCGGGCGGAACAGCTCGCGCGCCGTCATTCGCATCAGGGTCAGGAATTGCGGGCTTTCCGGCCCGGTGGCCGCGGCCGTGCCGCCGCGCACGTCGCTCAGCGGCCGGGCGCGGTGGCAGAAGGCCGCGAACACCGGCACCTGGCCCGGCGCCAGTCCGGCGCGGAAGGCGACGTCGCCGGCGCAGGCCGCGTCCTCGTCCTGGCCGGGCGCGGCGCCGAGTACCACGACGACGCGGTAGTCGGGGCGCGGCGCGCGGCCGCGATCGGCGGTGAACGCCACCGGATGGCCCAGCACGGCGCCGGTCATCGCCTCGGCCGCCGCCCGCGCGACCAGCCCCTGCGGCGCCCGGAACGGGTCGCCGTGGACCTCGACCAGGATCGGCCCGTCGGCGGCGGCGTAGGTCATCGCGCTCCAGGACAGCGGCGTCGGCTTGTGCTGCGGCAGCACGCTGGGGCCGCCGCAGGCGCTCAGCGCCGCCAGGGCGCAGATGGCGGTCACGACTCTCATGACCCCATTATGGGGACGACGCCCGAAGGTTGCCAGCGGCGCGGCGGCCGCCCAATATGGGCGCCCGCTGCAACCGAGGAGTCCCGCAGATGACCCAGGAAGTGCCGATCGGCATCGTCACCGTCTCGGACCGCGCCAGCCGCGGCGAGTACCAGGATCTCGGCGGCCCGGCGATCGAGACCGAACTGTCGCGGTATCTGACCACCGCCTGGCGGCCGGTCCGGCGCATGGTTCCGGACGAGCGGCCGAAGATCGAGAAGGCGATCGCCGAGCTCTGCGACGCCGAGCGCTGCTCGCTGGTCATCACCACCGGCGGCACCGGGCCGGCGCTGCGCGACGTCACCCCCGAGGCGACCGAGGCCGCCTGCGACAAGATGATGCCGGGCTTCGGCGAGCTGATGCGCCTGGAAAGCCTGAAGGTGGTGCCGACGGCGATCCTGTCGCGCCAGACCGCGGGCATCCGCGGCCGCAGCCTGATCATCAACTTTCCCGGCAAGCCGTCGGCGGTGGCCGACTGCATGCGCGCGATCTTCGCGGCGGTGCCGTATTGCCTGGATCTGATCGGCGGCGACTACATCGAGACCGATCCGGCCGTGTGCAAGGCGTTCAGGCCGAAGAGCAAGTGATCGCGGCGCCGCGCCGCCGCCGAGACCGCGCGGCGCCTGCGGGCGTTCATCCGTTGGCGGCCAGCTTGACCACCGGCAGGCGGGCCTCGATCTCGCGGGCCAGGTCGCCGTTGTCGACCGGACGCAGCACCGGCCGGGCCGCCTGTTCGGCCTGCACCTCCTCGAGGGCGATGCGGTTGAGCTGCGCCGCCATGGACAGCAGCAGATGGCGGTTCTTGAAGCCGCGGGCGCGCTGCGACAGCAGCGCGGCGACGCCGCGGACGAACAGCGCACGGTCAGAGGCGTCGGTAAGATGTTCGGGCATGAATGTCTCCAAACACGTCTCGTAATCGCTACACGGGCGGGGTATCCACGCCCGCAGCTATGACACCACAAGCGGGGACGGATTTCTTTCGAACCGAAGGATGGATTCGGGGGCCAAGACGGCTTAGCGCCGAATCCCGGTCCGGACTACGCCCTCCGTCCACTGGCCGCGGCGGCTAAACCCCGGGGTCTATGATCCCCCTGCCGCCCGGAATCGCGCGCTCCCTCGGAAGAATGGGGCGGGGTGTGACGGCCATCACAGCCGCCGCCCGCCCGAACGCCGAATATCGGGGCGTGACGTCGCTCCTCCCAGCCCAGCCGATCCCAGGGAGCGTCGTTGCTCTAGGTCCTGTCCCGACGAAGGCCCGAGGTTCGCCCCGGGCCTTCGTTTTGTCCGCGTCCGTGTTATGCGGGGTCTCCAAACAATAGAACACCGGGAGCCGGCATGGCCGAAGGCGTCGTCGAGGGAGGAAAACGGCTGCTGCCGTTTCATTACGGTTGGGTGATCGTCGGCACCGGCACGGCGACGATCTTCGCCGCGCTGGGGCTGGGGCGCTTCGCCCTGGGCATGCTGCTGCCGTCCATGGGCGCCGACCTTGGCCTCAGCCCGGCCGAGATGGGCTGGATCGGCACCGGCAATTTCGTCGGCTACCTCGCCGCGGTGCTGGCCGCCGGCTGGCTGGTGCGCCGGCTCGGCGCGCGGCGGATGATCGCGCTGGCGCTGGCGCTGGTCGGGCTGTCGATGCTGCTGGTCGGGCGCGCCGACGGCTTCGCCGCCGTGATGCTGCTCTACGTGCTGACCGGCCTGGGCAGCGGCGGCGCCAACGTGCCGGTGATGGGACTGGTGCCGCACTGGTTCGGGCGGCGCAAGCGCGGCAAGGCCGCCGGCTACATCGTCATCGGCTCCGGCTTCGCCATCGTGTTCAGCGGGCTGGCGGTGCCGGCGATCAACGCCGCGGTCGGCGGCGAGGGCTGGCGCGTGAGCTGGACGGTGCTCGGCGGCCTGGCGCTGGCGGTGGCGCTGCTGGCCTACGGGCTGCTGCGCGACCGCCCGGCCGAGATGGGCCTCGATCCGATCGACGCGCCGGCCCCGGCGTCAGCCGCGGCGCAGAGCCACGCTGCGCCGCCGCCGCCGCCGGCCTCGCTGCGGCGGCTGACCTTCCACCTCGGCGGCGTCTACGCGCTGTTCGGATTCGGCTACGTCATTTACGCCACCTTCCTGGTCACCACCCTGGTGCACGAGCGCGGCTTCGCCGAGGCCAGCGCCGGCCAGGCCTGGGGCTGGATCGGCTTCCTCAGCCTGTTCTCGGGGCCGGTGCTCGGCGGCGTCTCCGACCGGGTCGGGCGCAAGGCGGCGCTGGCGGTGGTGTTCGCCTTCCAGGCCACCGCCTACCTGCTGATCGCCTCGGACCTGCCGGAGGCCTTCGTCTACCTGTCGATCGCGCTGTACGGGCTGGTGGCCTGGGCGGTGCCGGGGATCATGGCGGCGGCGGTCGGCGACTATGCCGGGCCGGAGCGCGCCGCCGGCGTGTTCGGCTCGATCACCTTCCTGTTCGGCATCGGCCAGATCTGCGGCCCGGCTCTGGCCGGCCAACTCGCCGAGATCCTGGGCGGCTTCGGCCCCGGCTACGTCGCCGCCGCCGTCGCCGCCATCCTGGGTCTCCTTTTGACCCTGGCGCTGCCGCGGCCGCACGCCCATTAGGCGTCTCGCCGCCCGCGCCGCGGGTTGTTATGCTGTGCCGGACGTGAAAGGAGCCCCGCGCCATGACGCTGACGCCGCGCAAACGGGAACTGGTCGACGAGGTCCTGCGCCACGACGACATCAGCGACGACGACGTTCTGCTGCTGCGCCGCGAGGTGTGGCCGGACGGCGCCGTCGATTCCGAGGAGATCGACCTGCTGTTCGACCTCGACGCCCGTCCGGTGCGCAAGGCCGAAAGCTGGAACGCCTTCTTCGCCGAGGCGGTGGCGCAACGCTACGTCTGGCAGGGCTTCCCGCCCGGCGTCGTCTCCGAGCCCGACGCCGACGAGTTCCTGCGCCGCGTCCGCCACGACGGCCGCATCGAGGCCGAATCCGAGTTCCGCGCCCTGGTCCGCATCGTCGAGCAGGCGAAATGGGTGCCGGAGCGGCTGGTGATGGCCGGCCTCGAGGCGGTCAAGGACGTCGTGCTGCACCACGACGGCCGCCTGGCGCAGGCGCTGCGACACCGGCCCGGGGCGATCGACGCCGCCGACGTCGCGGTGATCCGCAAGCTGCTGCACGGGGTCGCCGGCGACGGCAGCATCGGCATCTCGCGCGCCGAGGCCGACCTGCTCGCCGACCTGAACGACGCCACCCGCGACGCCGACAACGACCCCGCCTGGGCCGACCTGTTCGCCCGCTCGATCGGCTCCTACGTGCTGCTGCCCGGGCGCGCCGTGCTGGACGTCGACGCGCACGTGCGCCAGGAGCGCTGGCTGCAGGAACGCGGCTCGACCGGCGAGTTCATGGCCCGCATGGGCCAGGCGCTGCGCGACGGCGGCGGCCTGATGGCGGCGTTCAAGGACGTGACGGCGACGCTGTTCGGCGGCTCCACCGCGCACGAGCGGGAGATGATGGAGCGCCTCGACGCCCAGGCCCGGCGCGAGCAGGCCGCCGCCGCGATCTCGCCCGCCGAGCAGCAGTGGCTGCTGGAGCGCATCGGCAAGGGGCCGGCGCCGACCGCGGCCGAGCGGGCGCTGCTCGACTTCCTGCGCCGGCAGGCGCCGGAACTGCCCGAGGCGCTGGCGCCGCTGCTGGCGCGGGGCTGAGGCGTCACAGCCCCGGCCCCATCAGCAGGTCGGGCAGGAAGGTGACGATCTCGGGGAAGATCGCCAGGATCACCATGCCCAGGACCATGCACAGCATGAAGGGCAGGGCGCCCTTGAGCACGGTCGTCAGCGGCACGTCGGGCGCGATGCCGTTGATGACGTAGAGGTTCAGGCCCACGGGCGGCGTGATCAGGCCGATCTCCATGTTGATCGTGAAGATCACCGCGAACCAGTACGGGTCGAAGCCGGCGCCGGTGACGATCGGCAGCAGGATCGGCGCCGTCATCAGGATCACCGCCACCGGCGGCAGGAAGAAGCCGGCGACCAGCAGGAAGGCGTTGATCATCAGCATCAGGACCCAGCGGTTGACATCCATCGTGGCGATCAGTTCGGCGATCGACTGGGTCACGAACAGGTAGGACATCGTGTAGCTGAACAGTTCGGAGGCGGCGATGATCATCATGATCATCACGCTCTCGCGCATCGAATCGCGCAGCACCCGCCACATATGGCTGGGCCGCCACATCCTGTAGATCACCGCCACCAGCACCAGCACGAACAGCGCGCCGACGCCGGCCGCCTCGGACGGCGTCGCGATGCCGCCGTAGAGCACGTAGAGGATGCCGACGACGATGGCCAGGAACGGCAGCACCCGCGGCAGCACCACGAACTTGTCGCGCCAGGCCACCGCGCGGGTCATGTCGGCCAGGCTCCAGCCGGCGCGCCAGGCGGCGAACAGCGCCCAGGCCATGAACAGCGCCGTGAGCAGCAGGCCGGGCAGGATGCCGGCCAGGAACAGCCGACCGATCGAGGTCTCGGTGGCGATGCCGTAGATGATCATCGTCACGCTGGGCGGGATCAGAATCCCCAGCGTGCCGCCGGCGGCGATCGAGCCGGTGGCGATGCCGGCCGGGAAGCCGCGCTTGAGCATCTCGGGAATGCCCATCTTGCCGATGGCGGCGCAGGTGGCCGGCGACGAGCCCGACAGGGCGGCGAAGATCGAGCAGGCGCCGATGTTGGAGATGATCAGCCCGCCGGGCACCCGGTTGAGCCAGCGGTCGAGCGCCTCGTAGAGGTCGCGCCCCGCCGGCGACGAGGCCACCGCCGCGCCCATGACGATGAACATCGGGATCGACACCAGGGTGAACTCGGCGATGCCGGCGAAAAAGGTTTCGGCCACCACCGACAGGCTGTCGAGGCCCTCGAAGATCACCAGGAACGACACGGCGGTGATGCCGAGCCCGAAGGCGATCGGCACGCCGAGGCCGAGGACGACGAGGGTCACCAGCGCGAACAGCGCGCCGATCTCGAGCGGGCTCATGGCTCCATCTCCTCGCCCAGATCCTCCTGCCTGAGCCCGAACGGCAGATCCTCGCCGGTCAGCAGGCAGCAGATGTCGGCGACGTATTGCAGCGACAGCACCGCCATGCCCACCGGCAGCGGCAGGTAGGGAATCCACAGCGGCAGACGCCACACCGTGTCGGTGTGCCAGTCCTCGACCAGCGCCTCGTGGAACATCAGCCAGCCGTACCAGGTCAGCAGAAGGCAGAAGGCCAGCGACACGACGGCGGCGATCAGCGCCAGCACCAGCCGCCCGCGCGGCCGCAGGTAGACCGGCAGCAGGTCGACGTTGACGTGGCCCTTGTGCAGCAGGACGTAGGGGCTGCCGATGAAGGTGGCGGCGACGATCGCGTAGGTGACGAATTCGGTCTGCCACACGGTCGAGCCCTGCAGCAGGTAGCGCACCACCACCATCTGGCAGACCACCAGGATGGCGCCGCCGATGCAGATCGCGGCGACGATGCCGCAGGCGGTCGACAGCGCCTTGACCAGACGGATGAACGCCGTCATCGGCGCGGCCTCCAGCCCGACCCTCCCCCGCGGGCGGGGGAGGGCGAGCGCCGGGACGTGGCGGTCATTCGACGGCCAGGGCCTTGTTGATCAGCTCCTCGCCGCCCGGCACCTTCTCGGCGAAGTTCTTGTACGAGGTGCCCTTGGCGATTTCGAGCCAGGCCTTGTACTGCTCCTCGTTCATCTTGGCGATCTCGACGCCGTTCTTGCTGAAGGTGTCGACCAGCTTCTGGTCGAGCTTCTTGGCCTCGCCGAAGAAGTAGTCCTCGGCCTTCCTGGCGGCGGCCTTGAGCGCCGCCTGCTGCTCGGGGCTGAGGGATTCCCAGCTCTTCTTCGACATCAGGATCGGCTCGTACATGAACCACAGCGCGTAGTCGCCGGGCGGGGTCAGGCACTTGGCCTGCTCGTAGATGCGGTACGACACGAAGCTGCCCGAGCTGGTGTTGGCGGCATCCAGCACGCCGGTCTGCATCGCGGTGTAGATTTCCGAGCTCGGCATCGAGGCGATCGAGGCGCCGGCGCCGGCCAGCATCTGCTCGAAGGCGGGGCCGGCGGCGCGGGTGACCTGGCCCTGGATGTCGGCGGGGGCCAGGATGCAGTTCTTCTTCGAGGCGAAGCCGCCGGCCAGCCAGGCGTCGGCGAGCACGACGACGCCCGCGTCCTCGATGATCTTGCGGATGTCGTCCATGAACGGCGAGCCGTTCAGGCGCTTGGCGTGGTCGTGGTTCTTGACCAGGCCCGGCATCAGGGTCGCGGAGAACTGCGGGTGCTGGCCGCTGGCGTAGTCGAGCGGGAAGGCCGAGATGTCGAGCTGGCCGCGCGTCATGGCGTTCCACTGTTCCTTGGGCTTGAACAGCGAGGCGCCGGGATAGACGCGGATCTTCACGCCGACATCGGCCTTTTCCATCTCGCGCGCGAGGATCTGGACCATTTCGTCGCGGACGTCGCCCTTGCCGCCCGGCCACTGGTGGCCGGCCTTCAGGGTGACGTCGGCGGCGGCGGCCGTGCCGGCGGTCAGGGCGATGCCGACGGCGAGCGCCGCCGGCCGCAGGAATGCGGTCTTGCTGATCATGACGGTTCCTCCTGTGCGGGCGGCGCTTTCGCCGCTTCTCAACTTCCGAAACGCTACGCCCGCAACGGGAGGGGGTCAAGCTAGCCGGTCATACCACTTCCTTCGGGTAGGCGGCGACGGCGGCGGCCGCCGCCGCCCGGAACAGGCTCACGGCCGGCAGACGTAGTAGTAGTTCTGGATGTCGTGGTCGAGTTCGTGGACCTCGACGCGGCCGAATCCGGCTTCGCCCAACATGCGCTCGGCGGTCTCGCGGCCCCACATCGCGCCGAGCCCGTCGCCGCCCTGGGCCAGCGACACCGTCATGCAGTGCATGCAGCTGATCGTGTAGATCAGCGGCGCGATGGCGTGGCCGACATTGTGGTGGACGTGGCTCGAGCCCTTGATGTCCTGGGCCAGGTAGACGCCGTCGGCCTTGAGCGCGCGGCGGATGCCGGCCAGCAGCGCCGCCGGCTTGGCCTGGTCATGGATGGCGTCGAAGGTGGTGACCAGGTCGAAGGCGGCGGCCGGGGCGGTGGCGTCGAAATCCGACAGGTCGCGGGCCTCGAAGCGCAGGTTGTCGAGCCCGCGCCGACGGGCCTCGGCGGCGCCGTGGGCGACGGCCTCGGTCGACAGGTCGTAGCCGACGAAGCGGCTGTTGGGGAAGCGCTCGGCCAGAAGCTGCAGCGCGCGGCCGCGGCCGCAGCCGGCGTCGAGCACCTCGATGCCGCGCTCCAGCCGCTCGATCAGCCCCGGGACCAGCGGCAGGATATGGCTCTCGAGCGCCGGCAGCACCGACTGGCCGCTGTCCTCGGCCATCACGTCGTGGAAGCGGTGGTAGCGCTCGTAGGGCACGCCGCCGCCGTCGCGGAAGCAGGCGACGATGTCGTCCTCGATGCCGCCGAGCAGCGGGATGTACTGCGCGAACACCGCCAGGTTGTTCGGCGTCGCGGCGCGGGTCAGGCTGGCCGCGTGCTCGGCCGGCAGGCGGTAGCGGCCGCTGTCGGCGAGGTATTCGACGATGCCCCCGGTGACCATCGCCCCCAGCCATTCGCGGACGTAGCGCTCGTTCAGGCCGGCCTTGGCGGCGATCTCGGCGCTGGTCGCCGGCGCCATTTCGGCCATCGCGTCGAACAGCCCGGTGCGGTGTCCGACCGAGCTCATCAGCGTCACGGCGGCGCCGTTGACCTTGTCGACGAAGGCCTCGGCGAAGGCCTCGGCGCGGGCGGCATCGAATTCGGTTGCGACGGCATTCATCGTTCTTTGTCCTCCTGGCGTCGTTGTCGTTGCAGACCAACCGGTCGGTACGCATATGACCGCAACCGCCGGCCAGGACGCAAAGCCGCAGGGGAGGGAGGCGGCGCGGCGAAGGCGATAGCGCCAAGGCGGTAGGTTCAAACAGACCGGTCGGTACAGCATCTGTAGTGCATGCCGCGCGATCCCGACCGCACCCGCACCGCCATCCTGGACGCCGCCGAGGCGCTGATCCTCGATCAGGGCTTCGCCGCCACCTCGGTCGACAAGCTGATCGCCCGCGCCGGCGTGACCAAGGGCGCCTTCTTCCACCACTTTGCCAGCAAGGGCGAGCTCGGCCACGCCCTGGTCGAGCGCTTCGCCGCCCGCGACCGCGCCGTGCTGGAGCAGACCATGGCGCGCGCCGAGCAGATCAGCCGCGACCCGGCGCAGCAGGTCATCGTCATGGTCGGGCTGCTGCGCGAACAGTTCCTCGGCCTGACGGTGGCGCCGGGCTGCCTGTTCGCGTCGTACTGCTACGAGTCGGGGCTGTTCGACGCGCACACGCACGCCGTCATCCGCGGCAACCTGCGGCTCTGGCGCGAGCGCGTATCCGAGAAGCTTCGCCGGGCGGCCGAGCGGCGGCCGCCGCGCGTCGCCGTCGAACTCGACAGCCTCGCCGACATGCTGACCGGCGTCGTCGAGGGCGCCTTCATCCTGTCGCGGATGGAGAACGCGCCGCAGGCGGTGGCCGAACAGCTCGGCCACTATCGCAATTATCTGGAACTGCTGTTCGCGGAGACCTGATCGCCGCCCGCCAGCCCGGCGAGGTGGTCCTTGTACTTGAAGTCTTCGCCGAGGTGCTCGATCAGGCAGAACTTGATCGCGAGCACCGCCTCGTCCGCCGCGGCGGTCGGGGCGGCGAGCAGCCGTTCGACGAGGTGGTCGACCTCGCGGTACAGGGCGCCGTGCAGGGTCCGGTGCGCCTGCAGGCCGGGATAGCCCGAGCGCGCCAGCAGCGCCTCCTCGCGCTCGAAATGCAGGTCGAGGTCGCGGCGCAGCCGGCTGGACGCCGATCGCGTGTCGTCCTTGCGGCCGGCCTTCGCCGCCGCGTGCAGCTCGTTGAGGATGTCGAGCAGCCGCTCGTGGTCCTTGTCGAGATCGTCGACCCTGACGCTGAGCGCCGGCGAGAAGGCGATCGGGTCGACAGCCAGCGACAGCTCGCCCTCGGCGATGGTGACGTGGCGGCACAAGACGCACCAGAGCAGCGGCCGCTCGCCCTGCTGGCGCACGATCCGTTGCGGAGCCATCTCTCCGCACTGGGGGCATCGCGACTGTGCGGTATCGACATGCATCGGAAACGGCCTAGGTCTACGATTCGCGCACTATATTTTCCTCAGCCCGCGGATGCAATTATTGCAATCGTAAGATATTTGCTGGATATACGGCCTAGTTTGAGCCTCGTTTTGCCGTTCTTTGATCTTCGTCAAGTTCACGATGGATTGCGTCGGAGCCGCGCCCCGACTACCATTCGTGGGATCGCTCCGCCGACACAGGGGACCATGGGTTCGTCGACCGATACGAAACCGCGTTTGCGGCCCAGCGCGGCTCGGCGGGTGCCGCCACGGCGTCGCGGCGAGACCGCCGGAGGCACCTCCGACCTGCTGCCGGGCTTGGGCCTGGTGTTCGCGGGATCGCTCGATGCGATCGCCGTGCACCACGCCGGCCGCCACGTCCTGGTCAATCCCGCCTTCGCGCGGCTGTTCGGCTATGACGGCCCGGACGAGCCGGTCGGCAAGCCGATCCTCGACATCATCGCGCCGGAGGAGCGCGAGCGGGTGGCGGCGGCGGTGGCGCGGCGGGCGACCGGCGAGCCGTCGGTCTACATCACCCGCGGCCTGCGCCGCGACGGCACCCGCTTCGATCTCGAGATCCACGGCTCGACGTTCTTCGTCGACGGCTTGGTCCACGTGCTGGCGATCCTGCGCGACGTCAGCGAGCGCATGGAGACCCTGCGACGGCTGCAGGAGGACCAGGAGCGGTTCCGCACCCTGTTCGAGGCCTCGCCCGATCCGGCCTGGCTGATCGAGGGCACCGCCTTCATCGACTGCAACGCCGCCGCCGTCGCCATCCTCGGCTATCCCGACAAGCAGTCGCTGCTGGTCCATCCGTCGCGGCTGTCGCCGGAGGTTCAGCCGTGCGGCGAGTCCTCGCACGGCAAGGCCGAGCGCATGATGCGGCTGGCGCGCGAACGCGGCATCCACCGCTTCGAATGGGCGCATCGGCGCGCCGACGGCAGCGACTTCCCGGCCGAGGTGACGCTGTCGTCGATGCAGCTCCAGGGGCGCGAGGTCATCTACTGCGTCTGGCGCGACATCTCGCGGCGCAAACACGCCGAGGACGCGCTGGTCGCCAGCGAGCAGCGCTTCCGCGATTTCACCTTCACCAGCGCCGACTGGATCTGGGAGACCGACCGCGCCGGGCACTTCACCTACGTCGCCGGCAACGTCGAGCGGATCATCGGCTACACGCCCGACGAGCTTCTGGGCCGCGCGCCGTTCGATCTGATGGCGCCGGAGGACGGCCCGCGGCTTCGTGCCGCCGTCCAGGAACTCGCCAGGACGCACCGGCCGTTCTCGGACATGCGCAGCGCCAACATCCGCAAGGACGGCACCGTGCAGCACGCCTCGATCAGCGGCATGCCGATTCTCGACGGCAGCGGCCGGCTGATCGGCTATCGCGGCGTCTGCCGGGACATCAGCGCCCTGCAGGAGCGCGACGAGCGCATCTCGAAGCTGGCCTTCCACGACGCGCTCACCGACCTGCCGAACCGCATCCTGCTCGAGGACCGCGTCACCCAGGCGTTGCTCGCCGGCCGGCGCAACCGCACCCGCACGGCGCTGCTGTTCCTCGACCTCGACCGCTTCAAGATGGTCAACGACAGCCTGGGCCACGACGTGGGCGACGAGCTGCTCAAGGTGATGGCCGGCCGCATGCAGTCGATCCTGCGCCGCAGCGACACCCTGTCGCGGCTCGGCGGCGACGAGTTCGCCGTGCTGCTGCCCGAGATCGACGGCATGGAGGAGGCGGTCCGGGTCGGCGAGAAGATCATCGCCGCGCTGTCGCAGCCGGTGTCGCTGCACGGCCACGAGTTCACCGTCGGCGTCAGCATCGGCGCGGCGATCGCGCCCGACGACGGCGACGCCTTCCACCTCCTGCTCAAGAACGCCGACACCGCGATGTACCGCGCCAAGGAGGAGGGGCGCTCGACCCTGCGCTTCTTCGACAGCAGCATGAACGCGCGGGTGATCGGCAACCTGACCCTCGAGGCGCGCCTGCGCCGGGCGATCGACAACGGCGAACTGGAACTCCACTACCAGCCCAAGATCGAACTGCCCTCGGGGCGGGTCGCCGGCGCCGAGGGGCTGGTGCGCTGGCGGCTCGACGGCCGCATGGTCTCGCCGGCCGAGTTCATCCCGCTGGCCGAGGAGACCGGGCTGATCGTGCCGCTCGGCGATCTGGTGCTGACGAAGGCGCTGGAAGACGCCCGCGCCTGGCGCGCCGCCGGCGTCGCGCCGCCGCGCGTCGCGGTCAACCTGTCGGCGCGCCAGTTCGGCGACCGCGGCCTGGTCGACCGCATCCTGCGCACCGTCGCCGACCACGGCGCCGCCCCGGCCGAGCTGGAGTTCGAGCTGACGGAATCGCTGATGATGACCGACCTCGACCGCGCGCTGGCGGCGCTGGAGCGGCTGAGCGGCGAGGGATTCGCCATCGCGCTCGACGATTTCGGCACCGGCTATTCCAGCTTGAGCCACCTCAAGCGGCTGCCGATCCACTGCGTCAAGATCGACCGCTCGTTCGTCAGCGACATCGGCACCGACGGCCGCGACGAATCCCTGGTCGACGCCATCCTGGCGATCGGCCGCTCGCTCGGCCTCGAAGTGGTGGCCGAGGGCGTCGAGACCGCCGGACAGGTGGCGTTCCTGCGCGATCGCGGCTGTTCGCTGTTCCAGGGCTACCATTTCTCGAAACCATTGCCGCCGGCCGAGTTCGGGCGCTTCGCGGCGCAGCGGCCCTAGCCGCTGGCAATCTTCTCGCGGCTGCAGTATACCGGCCGTTCCGGATATGCGTGGACGATCAGCGGCAGAGGACGGTATGGCCGACAAGTGGACGCCGGCGAGCTGGCGGGCGAAGCCCGTGCAGCAGGTGCCGGAATACCCCGATCAGGAGAAGCTGGCCCAGGTCGAGCAGACCATGCGCAGCTTTCCGCCGCTGGTCTTCGCCGGCGAGGCGCGCCGGCTGCAGTCGGCGCTGGCCAAGGTCGCCGACGGCAAGGCCTTCCTGCTGCAGGGCGGCGACTGCGCCGAGAGCTTCGCCGAGTTCCACCCCAACAACATCCGCGACACCTTCCGGGTGCTGCTGCAGATGGCCGTGGTGCTGACCTTCGGCGCCGCCTGTCCGGTGGTCAAGGTCGGCCGCATGGCCGGCCAGTTCGCCAAGCCGCGCTCGGCGCCGACCGAGACCATCGACGGCGTGACCCTGCCGGCCTATCGCGGCGACATGGTCAACGGCATGGAGTTCACGCCGGAATCGCGCATTCCCGATCCCGAGCGCATGGTCCGCGCCTACAACCAGTCGGCGGCGACGCTGAACCTGCTGCGCGCCTTCGCCCAGGGCGGCTATGCCGACCTGCACAAGGTCCACCAGTGGACCCTGCGCTTCGCCAACGACGAACAGCACGCCCGCTACCGCGACCTCTGCGACCGGCTGTCGGAGACCCTGGACTTCATGGCCGCCTGCGGCCTGACCAGCGAGACGACGCCGCAGATCCGCGAGACCGAGTTCTTCACCAGCCACGAGGCGCTGCTGCTGTGGTACGAGGAGGCGCTGACCCGCGAGGACTCGACCACCGGCCGGCTTTACGACGTCTCGGCGCACATGCTGTGGATCGGCGAGCGCACCCGCCAGCTCGACGGCGCCCATGTCGAGTTCATGCGCGGCATCGCCAACCCGATCGGCTGCAAGATCGGCCCGGGCATGAGCCCGGACGATCTGATGCGCCTGATCGACACCCTCAACCCGGCCAACGAGCCCGGCCGCCTGACCCTGATCGCCCGTATGGGCGCCGACGACGTCGAGGCCAAGCTGCCGGCCCTGGTCCGCGCCGTGAAGGCCGAAGGGCGCAGCGTCGTGTGGTCGTGCGACCCGATGCACGGCAACACCGCCAAGGCCGGCGACTACAAGACCCGCTCGTTCGACCGCATCCTGCAGGAGGTCAAGGGCTTTTTCGCCGTGCACCGCGCCGAGGGCACCCATGCCGGCGGCGTGCATTTCGAGATGACCGGCCAGAACGTCACCGAATGCATCGGCGGCTCGCAGATGATCGACGCCGAGCATCTCGGCGACCGTTATCACACGCACTGCGATCCGCGCCTGAACGCCACCCAGGCGCTGGAGCTGGCGTTCCTGATCGCCGAGGCGCTGAAGGACGAACGGGCGGAACTGCTGCGGGCGGCGGAATCGTGAGCGACGGCGCCGGCCGCGGGCCGCATCCGGCGCTGGACCAGGTCGCCCGCTGGACCGACCACTATTTCCTGCGGACCAAGCGGATCGTCGGCAAGTTCGGCGACCAGGAGGTCACCTACGCGATCTTCATGCGCCGGCCGGTGCTGTTCTGCCCGCGGCTGATGATCGACTGGCTGCAGGCGATGGCGGCCGAGCGCGGCGTTTCGTTCAGGATCGAGCAGAACTTCGCCGAGGGCGACTGGGTCGGCGCCGGCGAGCCGCTGATGTACGTCACCGGCTCGCTCTATCATCTCGTCGATCTCGAGACGATCTACCTGCAGAAGCTGGGCGCCGCCTGCGTCGCAGCCTACAACGCCTACACGATGTGCGTCGACCTGCCCTACGTCGCCTTCCTGGCGATGGACGCGCGCCATTGCGCCGGCACCGAGATGGCCGAGATGATGGCCTATGCCGGCTCGGTGGGTTCGGAGGCCGCCCGGCGCAAGGGCGCCAAGGGCTTCATCGGCAACGCCACCGACGCCACCGCCCACTTCTTCGGCGCCCCCGGCGGGCTGGGCACGATGCCGCACGCGCTGATCGGCTATGCCGGCTCGACGCTGCGCGCCGCCGAGATGTTCCACGAGACCTTCCCGGACGATCCGATCACCGTGCTGGTCGACTATTTCGGCCAGGAGGTCACCGACGCGCTGGAGGTGTGCCGGCGCTTTCCCGAACTGGCGGCGGCGGGGCGCATCGGCGTGCGGCTCGACACCCACGGCGGCCGCTTCCTCGAAGGCCTCGACCCGCAGACCTCCTACGCGGTGCTGGAACGCAACGCGCCCGACGCCATCCGCGGCTACCGCACCGAGACCGAGCTGCGCTACCTGGTCGGCACCGGCGTCTCGGCGGCGGCGGTGTGGTACATGCGCGAGCAGCTCGACCGGGCCGGTTTCGCCAAGGTCAGGATCGTCGCCTCCTCGGGGTTCTCGCCGGCCAAGTGCAAGGCGATGAGCTACGCCCGCGCGCCGATCGACATCGTCGGCACCGGCTCGTACCTGCCCGAGCGCTGGGCCGAGACCTACGCCACCGCCGACATCGTCGCCTATGGCGGCCGGCCGCAGGTCAAGATCGGCCGCGAATTCCTGCTCAGGAAGCCGTAGACTGGCCGTTGAAAAATCCGTGGCTCCTTGGCTCGCAGCATGATTCAATCGGTCGTGGTATTCGGGGCCGAGGGGTGCGATGCGGGGAACGAGCAGGCGGTCAGGAGAGTTGTTCTCCTATGCCGATTTTGAGAAGCGGGTGCGGAAGGGTTATCCGCTGCGGCCAATCCGGGAAATGGCGAATCGAGCTGCTGTTCCGCCGGTTCGTCGGGCTTCGCGTAAACGCGCTCTTGTGGGATCACTCGACCTTCTCGAAATATTGCGATCGCCTAACCGAAAGCGATGTCGCCGCCAGGTTTCTGGCTGCCGTGCTGGCCCAGCCCTGCGTGAAGCACCTCCTGTCCAGCGGACATTTCAGTGCCGATGGCACACTGATCGAGGCGTGCGCTTCGGACGAAAAGCTTCCAATGAGAGCAAGGGCGGCGGCGACCAGATAGCGGCGGCCGCAATGCCCCGGCCGATTTCCGGAGCGAGAAGCGCCACCGATCCCGACGCCATGCTCAACCGCAAGGGACCGGGGATGGAGGCCAAGCTCTGCTTCATCGGGGCCACAGCCTGCTAGATGGGTAACCAAATTGATGGCCAGTGAATAACCATTACGAACTTATGCGGGGCGCAAATGAACTACCTTCGGTTTTTTCCGGCACCGCTACTGGACGATCTTGTAAAAAGTAGGTGGCTTCCCCTTGTCGGCGCAGGCTTCTCTCTTAACGCGGAGGTCCCTCCGGGAAAGAAAATGCCGCTCTGGGACGATGTGGGCAAGATTTTGCACAGAGATCTTCCAGATCATTCGTACACTAACGCATTAGATATTATTTCTGCTTATGCCCACGCCCACTCGAAGGTGCGCTTAATCGAGAGGATGCATGAAATTTTGCTTGTCGAAGAGGCGCGGCCAGGACCGGCGCACGCAGCATTTTGTGATTTGCCATTCGATGTCGTTGTGACAACGAACTTTGACTTCTTGCTGGAAAAGCAATATGAGCGCAAATCCCGTTCATGCACGCCTATCTTATCAGAAGATCAACTTGCAATAGATACGGGTTCGGCAGTGAGGGAGATTGCTCCACGAGTGTCGCTGGTAAAGATGCACGGCGATCTTAACCACCCATCGTCCATGGTCGTGACCGAAGAAGATTATGATGATTTTATCAATAGAAACCCACTGCTCTGTACATATATTGGTAACCTTCTCATTTCGCGGACGGTGGTGCTAATCGGATATAGCCTGGATGACACAGATTTGAGGCAAGTTTGGAAAATCGTGACCAACCGTCTAGGTTCGCTTCGCCGCCCCGCTTACGCCATTATGGTGGATGCCGACCTTCCCACCGTATCCCGATATGAGCGGCGGGGTATTAAGGTCATAAACATTCCTGGCGAAAAGGAAAAATATGGCTCAATTCTAGCAAACGTGTTTTCTCAAATAAGAGAGCACTGGGAGAAAAATTCCGTCACAGCGCCATCTGTGCTGAGAGAGCGCTCTGCAGCAGAAATTGAGATATCTACAAAAGATGGCCGGACAAACATTTGTTTTGTTTCCTCCCCAAGGAACTTTAATGCGTACATAAGGGATGTTCTCTTTCCTGAGATATCATCTTTTGGTTTTGTGCCAACACAGGCGGAAGATGTTGTTTCGCCGAGTGAAAATGTCGGTGCCACCATCCAATCACTTATCGCTAAATCGGCCATTGCCTTGTTCGTGATCGGCACAGACGGCGGGGAATGGTCTCGCTACGAAGTCAGCCTAGCACTGCGGCGGTTGACCGCCCGTAATGTGCTGGTGCTACAACAATCTGGAGCGCCGCCGCTCTGGGATCACGCAGAAATAAGCAATATACAGTTAGACAAAGACTTCCTACGGGATCCAAAGACATTAGTCGATGTTGTCCGGAAGTGGCTTTTTGAGCGGTCTGTTGAAAACAGACAAGCAATGCACTCAGAGCCGCAGCGCCTCTTTTCAGCTAAAGAGTACAGAGCCTCTCTAATTTCTTCCGCTTCGCTTATAGAATATGCTATTCGCAATAAATTAGCAGCGGCAGAATACGAAGTAGACACCCGCGCTCCGTTCTACAGGCTGATTGAGTTAGCTTTGAAGAAGGGGATTATTGATGATAAACAGTTCTCTAAGCTGAGAGAAATTGTCGTAAGGCGCAATGAAGCTGTCCACGCACAAGTGAGCGTCACAAAAACACAGGCCAGGGATGCATTGGAGATGCTTAGAGACCTGGAGCGCGGGAACGACGATGCAACTTGGTAATCCTCTGCTCTTGATGGTCTTCCTGACCCCCCCAGCGCCCCCTTCGGAGCGTTCACGACAAACGGCTAGCAGAGGATCGCCTGCGTCTCGGCGATGGCTGGCCAGCCTAGCCGAGGCGGGGCATGCGGAACTCAGGGCCGTGATCACCGCATTTTCGCTCTAGACTGGCGGCGAAGTTTCCCGCTCTCGCCATTCGCCATACGGGGAAGTGTCAATCCGGCTTCGGTGCCCCCACCTCATGGCGAGTGTTCTGTTGCCAAGGAATGAGGCTGTGTCCATGGGTTATCGATGGCTTTGCGCCGCCGCGACGGCCACCCTGACGATCGCCGGCGCCGCTCAGGCGGCCGAGGCGCGCGACGACATCATCGGCGGGGTCCGGGTCCATCACGCTGTCTGGGAGGACACGCTGATGGACATCGCCCGCGCCAACAATCTCGGCTATGTCGAACTGGTCGCCGCCAATCCGCGGATCGATCCGTGGATCCCCGGCGTCGGCACCGAGGTGGTGCTGCCGACCGCGCACGTCCTGCCCGACGGGCCGCGCGAGGGGATCGTGCTGAACCTGCCCGAGATGAGGCTGTACTACTACATGCCCGACGGCCGCGTGGTGACGCATCCCGTCGGCATCGGCCAGGAGGGCTGGGAGACGCCGTCCGGGACCACCACCATCGTGCGCAAGAAGGCAGACCCGGCCTGGTATCCGCCGGCCTCGATCCGCGCGGAAAATCCCGAGCTGCCGGGAATGGTGCCGCCGGGCCCGGAGAATCCGCTGGGCACGCACGCCCTGTATCTCGGCTGGCCGGCCTATCTGGTCCACGGCACCAACAAGCCGGACGGCGTCGGGCGCCGGGTCAGCCACGGCTGCATCCGCATGTATCCCGAGGACATCGCCCAGATGTACCGGATCGTGCCGCCGGGCACCAAGTTCCGCGCCGTGAACCAGCCGGTCAAGGCGGGCTGGCGCGACGGCGAGCTGTACCTCGAGGTGCATCCGACCCTGCGGCAGGTCGACCAGGTCGAGATCGACGGCACCATGCCCTACGAGCCGCTGCCGGACCTGAACGGCGTCGTCCGCAAGGCTGCCGGCGAGCAGATCGACCGCGTCGACTGGTCGGTGGTCCAGACGATCGCCCGCGAGCGCAAGGGCCTGCCGGTCCGGATCACCCGTTCGCCGGAGACCGCGCGGCTGATCGCGGCGGAACCGCGCACCGTGCGCCTGCGCTGAGCCCCGCGGCGCCGTCGCTCAGCGGCGGCGCCGCTCCTCGGTCGCCTCGGCCTGCTGCTCGCGACGCTCGGCCCAGGCGGCGTCGACCTGCCGGGCATAGCGCTCGTAGGCGGCGCGCGGATCCTCGCCGCTCTGCAGCGCCCGCTCGTACTCGGCTTTCGCCCGTTCCAGTCTTTCCTGATAGGCGGCCTCGGCCGCCATCGCGCGCTCCTCGGCCGGCGACTGTGCCGGCGCCGGCGCCGCCGCCAGGCTTAGGCCCAGCAACGCCGCCGCCATCATCTTCCGACCCGTCAAAGCTCCGCTCCCCGTTCGTTGCCTCGTCCTATGCAACGCCCGACGGGTCGGCGGGTTCCGCGCCAAGGTTCATCGCCGAATTCCGGGGAAGGCGCTTTCAGCGCTTGACGCGCTTGCATGGGCCTCGCGCACCAAAAGAAAACGGCGGGGCGCCTGGGCGCCCCGCCGTCAGCCGGGAAACGGCCTGATTACTTGCGCAGGTCGCGCTGATAGATGCGCTCCTGCTCCAACCGCTCGATGCGGGCAGCGTTCTGCTGGCTGAGCTGACGGGCGCCGACGTCGGTGGTGGCGACCGCCTGCTCCTCCTCGAACATCCCGCAGGCGCCGAGGAAAACGACGGGCAGTGCGACCAGAGCAGCCTTCACGATCGTGGACATGTACAAAAACCTCCGCCTTCGTGGTCTGACGTATAGCCAGCGAGATAAGCGGAACCTCCGGGGCGGCAAACTACTCGATGGTGGACAAGCGTTAGGGATTGTGAATAGCCGCACTCATACGCACGGTCGGGTAGGTCACGACAAGCCATTGATATGGCGCCGGAATTCGAGCAGGGTCTCGACGGTGTCCTGACCGTAGCGTGCCCGAATTTCCTGGCCTTGATCGGCCTCCAGCAGGCCGAAAACCTCGGCGAACAGCGCCAGCATCATCTTGTGGAACAACGGAACGGTCAGTTGCCAGCGGTCGTCGGCGTCGGCGCGGGACGGGCCGAGGTTCTGGTTGACCAGCAGGATGAACCAGCCGCGGCGCTTCTCGAAGGCGGCGAAGTAATGGGCGACCACGACCAGCACGTCGTTGACCAGCGCCCGCGCCGCCGGGTCGCGGTGGACGCGGCTCCAGTCGACGGCGCCGGCGCCGCGGCGCTGACGCTCGACCACCGCCTGGGCCTTGCGCTGGCACTGCTCGTACAGGTCCGGCCCGAGCATCATCGTCACCGCCTTGGCGAAACCGGGCAGCATGCGGCGCGACAGCACCGCGGCCGCGCCGCCGTCGTCGCCGCTGCGCGCCGGCAGCAGATGCGCGAAACGCTTGGTCAGCAGGCGGTCGAACGGCTGGCGGCGGGCATGCTCCCAGGCCGCCGCCTCGCGCGCCTCGGTGCAGCCGTCCCAGCTTTTCTGCTGCACGCTGCGCAGGCGGGCGCCGTCGTCGGCGACGAAGCGCGAGGCGACGGCGTTGATCTGCTCGATGCTGAGCATCCCGCCGCTCTGCCGGGCCTCGAGTTCGAGCCGGGTCAGGAAGTGGCCGATCATCGTGCTGGCGATCGCCGCGCAGCGTTGCGGGCCGGTTCCGGCCGGCCGTCTCGGGTCGTCTGCGATGCTCATGTGCTCGTCCCAGCGGTGAGCGCCCAGCATAGAGAGCCGCGCCCGGGATATCCACCGGACCGAAGCCAGGCCGGGCGCGTTGACAGGGGTGGGGCGGCTGCCTAACCTCCCGCATTCCCAACCACGGGGTGCCCGAATGCCCGACGCCATCGTCATCGCCCTCGCGCAGGCCAACCCGACCGTCGGCGACGTCGCCGGCAACGCCGCGCGCATCCGCGCCGCCCGCGCGCAGGCCGCGGGGCAGGGGGCCGCGCTGGTGGTGTTTCCCGAGCTGATGGTCTCGGGCTATCCGCCGGAGGACCTGGTGCTCAAGGGCGCCTTCCTCGACCATGTCGAGCTGGCGGTGGCGGGGCTGGCGGCCGAGACCGCCGACGGCGGGCCGGGGCTGCTGATCGGTGCGCCGTGGCGCGGCCACGGCAAGGTTCACAACAGCGTGCTGCTGCTCGACGGCGGCGAGATCGTCGGCGTGCGCCACAAGCACCACCTGCCCAATTACGGCGTCTTCGACGAGGCGCGGGTGTTCGCGCCGGGGCCGTGTCCGGGACCGCTGTCGTTCCGCGGCCTTCGCCTGGGGGCGATGATCTGCGAGGACATGTGGTTCCCCGACGTCGCCGAGTGCCTGGAGGAATCGGGCGCCGAGATCCTGGTCGTGCCCAACGGCTCGCCGTTCGAGGTCGACAAGCCGGACCTCAGGCTCAACCACGCCGTCGGCCGCGTCACCGAGACGCGGCTGCCGCTGATCTACGTCAACCAGGTCGGCGGCCAGGACGAGCTGGTGTTCGACGGCTCGTCCTTCGTGCTCGACGCCGACTGCAAGCTGCGCCACCAGGCCGGCTACTGGCGCGAGGAACTGGCGATCACCCGCTGGAGCCGCGCCGCCGACGGCCGCTGGACTTGCGAGCAGGGCCCGGTGGCGCCGCCGCCGGCCGACGCCGAGAACATCTACCAGGCGATGATGCTGGGCCTGCGCGACTACGTCGCCAAGAACGGCTTTCCCGGCGTCGTGCTCGGCCTGTCGGGCGGCATCGACAGCGCGCTGTCGGCGGCGGTGGCGGTCGACGCCCTGGGCGCCGACAAGGTCCGCTGCGTGATGATGCCCTCGCCCTACACCTCGCGCGAGAGCCTGGACGACGCCGCCGACGTGGCGCGGCTGTGCGGGGTGCCGCTGGACTCGGTCGACATCCGCCCGGCGATGGCCGCCTTCGAGCAGATGCTGGCCGGCCTGTTCGCCGGCGCGCAAGCCGACATCACCGAGGAAAACCTGCAAAGCCGCGCCCGCGGCATCACCCTGATGGCGATCTCGAACAAGTTCGGGCCGATGGTGCTGTCGACCGGCAACAAGAGCGAGATGAGCGTCGGCTACGCCACGCTCTACGGCGACATGTGCGGCGGCTATTCGGTGCTCAAGGACGTCTACAAGACCGACGTGTTCGCCGCCGCGCGCTGGCGCAACGCCAACAAGCCGGCCGGCGCCCTCGGCCCCGACGGCCCCGTCATGCCCGAGCGGGTGATCACCAAGCCGCCGACCGCCGAGCTCAAGCCGAACCAGAAGGACGAGGACAGCCTGCCGCCCTACGACGTGCTCGACGCGATCCTCAAAGGCCTGGTCGAGGGCGAAAGCTCGGTCGCCGAGCTGGTCGCCCACGGCCACGACGAGGCCACCGTGCGCCGGGTTTGGAAGATGCTCGACCGCGCCGAATACAAGCGCCGCCAGGCGCCGCCCGGCGTCAAGGTGACCTCGCGCGCCTTCGGCCGCGACAGGCGTTATCCGATCACCAACGGCTTCACGAGGTCGGTGTGAGCGAATTCTTCAACCCCTCTCCCGCTCGCGGGAGAGGGAGGGGCCCGCGAAGCGGGAGGGTGAGGGCCG
>CAZJFH010000037.1:0-49679 GCA_964545205.1 uncultured Rhodospirillaceae bacterium | reverse complement strand
GGCCGGGACTTCGCCCGGCCATGACGACTTCAAGGGCCGGATACGCCGATCCGAAGTTGAACCGGACAGCCGTGCGCTTTCGCGGGCATGACGCCTGAAATCGCTGCTCACGGCGGCCTCAAATCCGGGTGCCCAGCCGCCCGGCGAGATCCTGGATGAACTGCCAGGCGACGCGGCCCGAGCGCGAGCCGCGGGTCATCGACCATTCGATCGCCTGCGCCTTCAGCGCCTCGTCGTCGATCGGCAGCCCGAACTCGCGGGCGTAGCCGCGCACGATCGCCAGGAAGGTCTGCTGGTCGACGTTGTGGAAGCCGATCCACAGGCCGAAGCGGTCCGACAGCGACACCTTCTCCTCGACTTCCTCGCCCGGGATCAGCGCGCTGGAGCGCTCGTTCTCGATCATGTCGCGCTGCATCAGGTGGCGGCGGTTCGAGGTGGCGTAGAACAGCACGTTGGCGGGGCGGCCCTCGACGCCGCCCTCCAGCACCGCCTTCAGCGACTTGTAGGAATCGTCGCGCGCGTCGAAGGACAGGTCGTCGCAGAACAGCAGGCTGCGGCGCGTCGTCTCGCGCAGCCGAGAGAGCAGCCGCGGCAGGCTGGTGATGTCCTCGCGATGGATCTCGACCAGCGCCAGCGCGCCGGCCGATTCGGCGTTGATCGCGGCGTGGACCGCCTTGACCAGCGAACTCTTGCCGGTGCCGCGCGCCCCCCACAACAGCGCGTTGTTGGCCGGCAGGCCCTGGGCGAAGCGCCGGGTGTTGTCGAGCAGCAGCTCGCGCTGGCGGTCGATGCCCTGGAGCAGCGACAAATCGACGCGGTTGACGCTGGCGACCGGCTCCAGCCATTCCGGCTGGGCGTGCCAGACGAAGGCCTCGGCGCGGCCCATGTCGACCGCCGCCGGCGGCGGCGGCGCCAGCCTTTCCAACGCTTCGACCAGCCGGCGCAGCAGCTCGGTGGTTTCGTCCTTCATCGATTCCTTCCCTTCGTCGGGGGCGCGACGGTAGCACGAAACGCTACGCGGCAATAACCCCGAGGCTCTTGTTGTTTTTCGGCGCGGCGGGTAATGTTCTGGAAACAATCCAGGAAAGGTTCCGGGGTTTGGCCATTCTCTGGCAGCACGACGCGGCCGCGAACGAAATTCAGGATTATCTGTCCGGTTTCGCGCGGGCCATGGAGGCCCACGCGCGCTGGCTCGCGCGTCTGAACAAGACCCTGCTCTGCCGCCTGGAGCCGCATCCCGACGACGTCGCCGCCGATGCCCATCTGCGGTGCGCGGTCGGCGAGTGGTGCGAGGAAGGCCGGCGCGGGCCCTTGCGGCGCCTGCCCGACTTCCAGGCGATCGGGGCGCTCCACGAGCGCCTGCACGACACCGCCCGCGACCTGCTGCTCGATTCGGCGGCCAGCGGCGAGGTCGACCGGCAGGCCTATCTGCGGCTGCTCGAGATCGACGACGAGCTGCGCCTGCGGCTGTACGGCCTCGAGCGCAGCCTGGTGCGCGACCTCGCCATGGTCTCGCGCCTGTTCGACAAGACCTTCGAGCGCACCGGCGAAGGGGTGATGATCACCACCCCGGACGCCGTCATCCTCGACGTCAACGCCGCCTTCTGCCAAGTCACCGGCTACAGCCGCGACGAGGCCGTCGGCCGCACGCCGCGCCTGCTCAGCTCGGGCTACCAGGACGCCCGCTTCTATGCCCACATGTGGCAGTCGCTGATCGAGAGCGGCCGCTGGCAGGGCGAGATCTGGAACCGGCGCAAGAACGGCGAGGTGTTCCTGGAGCGGCTGTCGATCGGCGCCGTCAAGGACAGCCTGGGCGAGGTCACCCATTTCGTCGGCTCGTTCTCGGACATCACCGCGAACAAGCTCAACGAGGAGCGGCTGCACCGGCTGGCCAACTACGACGCGCTGACCAACCTGCCCAACCGGGTGCTGTTCCGCGACCGCCTGCAGCAGGCGGTGGCGCGCGCGGCGCGCAACGGCACCAGCGTGGCGCTGCTGTTCGTCGACCTCGACCGCTTCAAGATCCTCAACGATACCCTGGGCCACAATGCCGGCGACAAGCTGCTGATCGACGTCGCCCGCCGGCTCGCCGCCGGCGTGCGCGAGAGCGACACCGTGGCGCGGCTGGGCGGCGACGAGTTCGCGGTGCTCGCCCCCGACCTCGAAGAGGGCAACCGCGCCCTGCAGATCGCCCAGAAGGTCGCCGAGGCGGTCGGCCGGCCGCTTCAGGCCGGCGAGCACGAGGTCTTCGTGACCGCCAGCGTCGGCGTGGCGCTGTTCCCGATGCATGCCGACAACGTCGAAGAACTGCTGCAATGCGCCGACCTGGCGATGTACGACGCCAAGAACGGCGGACGCAACACGATCCAGCTTTCGCGCAAGAACGTCAGCGCCGAGACCGCGGCGCTGTTCGCGCTGGAGAAGGACCTGCACAAGGCGGTGGAGCGCGACGAGCTGGTGCTGTTCTATCAGCCGAAGGTCGACGTGCTCAGCGGCAAGATCACCGGCCTCGAGGCGCTGGTGCGCTGGCTGCATCCCGAGCGCGGCCTGGTGCCGCCGATGTCGTTCATCCCGCTGGCCGAGGAGACCGGCCTGATCGTGCCGATCGGCGAATGGGTGCTGCGGACCGCCTGCCGCCAGCTTCGCGAGTGGATGGACATCGGTCTGGCGCCGGTCCGCACCTCGGTCAACCTGTCGGTGCGCCAGCTCCGGCACCGCACCCTGGCCCACGCGGTCGAGGCGATCCTGGCCGAAACCGGGGTCGATCCCGACCTGCTGGAGTTCGAGATCACCGAGAGCGTCCTGATGCACAACATCGAGGAGGCGATTCGCCTGCTCAAGACGTTCCGCGACATGGGAATCCGCATCTCGCTCGACGATTTCGGCACCGGCTATTCCAGCCTGAGCTACCTCAAGCGCCTGCCGGTCGACACCATCAAGATCGACCGCTCCTTCGTCCAGAACGTCACCGGCGCGGCCGACGACGCGGCGCTGTCCGAAGGCATCATCGCGCTGTCGCGCAGCCTCAAGCTGCAGGTCATCGCCGAGGGCGTCGAGACGGTCGAGCAGCTCGAGTTCCTGCGCCAGCACCAGTGCCACGACGCCCAGGGCTTCTACTTCAGCCGGCCGCTGCCGGCGACCGAGACCATGGCCCTGCTGCGGATGGCCCAGGGCTTTCCCGACGCCGTTCCGTGGTCCAGGCAGCGCTGCGCCGCGCCGGCCGGATAGCCCTTCGTATGTCGAGACAAGAATCGGACATATGACGGCAGTATGCCGCGGCATGTGCGGTATTGGTGACCACCGGCACTCGGGGTATCGTCGGTAGCGGCGGCATCGCCCGAGATCAGCCGGAGGACGCATGTCCGAGTCAGACAGCAGCGCGCTCGCCAAGGACCGCATCCGTGTCCAGCGCGACAGGTTCCTGGCCTTCGCCTTCGCCGGCGGCGATCTTCTGGTCGAACTCGACGGCGACGGCCGCGTCGTCTTCGCGACCGGCGCCGCCGAACGCGTCTGCGGCCGGGCGCCGGAGGGGCTGGCGGGCGCCGGATTCCTCGATCTCGTGCATGCCGACGACCGGACGATGGCGGCCGAGGCGCTGCGCCGGCTGCATGGCGGCGGCCGGTTCTCGCGTCTGCGGCTGCTGCTCGACGACCGCGGCACGGCCGTGCAGGCCCTGGTTTCGGGCATCAATCTGGGCGGCGCGGCCGGCTGCGTGCATCTGAGCATCAGCCGCGACCACCGGGCGGCGGCGCCGCGGCCGAAGGGGCCGGTGTCGAGCGCCGGCTTCGCGGAAATGGCGGAATCGCGGCTGCGCGAGGGCCTGTGCAGCGGCGAGGCCTACAGCCTGACCCTGGTCAACGTCCCGGCCAACGACTCCGCCGGCGACGAGCTGCTGGCGACGCTGGAATCCGGACTGCGGGCGTGGTCGGTGGGCGGCGATTCCGTCGCGCGGCTGGAAAACGGCACGGTCGGGATCATCCATGACGGCCATGTCGACGGCACCATGATCCAGGCGCGGCTGCAGGAGACGCTGAAGGCGTTCGATCACGACGAGCTCCCCGGCTTGCGGCTGGCGACGATGACGATGGACGCCGACCTCGCCGCCGAAGACGTCTCCAAGGCGCTGGTGTACGTCGTCAACAAATTCGCCGAGCGGGCCGAGGGCTTCTCGCTGTCGTCGCTGACCCAGGGCTACAAGGCGGCGATGAGCGAGACGATGAGCAAGGTCCAGAACTTCCGCGCGCTGATCGGCGGCGAGCAGTTCTGCTTCGCCTTCCAGCCGATCGTCTGCCTGACCAACTGGAACGTGCACCATTTCGAGGCCCTGGCCCGCATCGCCCAGGGCGGCCGCCATGTCCTGCCGGCGCGTTTCATCGGTTTCGCCGAGGACATGGGCGTCGTCGCCGAACTGGACTGGATCGTCTGCCGGAAGGCGCTGACCGTGCTGCGCGACAACGCCGGCATTCCGCCGGCCGCGCATGTCGCGATCAACCTCTCGGGCGCCTCGCTGACCAACGTGGCCTTCGTCAACCAGTTGATCCGGCTGCTGCGCGAGAACAGCTGGCAATTGCCGCGCCTGCTGTTCGAGCTGACCGAGTCGGCCGGCATCAAGGACCTCGAGGCCGCCAACAAGGTGGTGCAGAAGCTGCGCGGCATGGGCTGCCGATTCTGTCTCGACGATTTCGGCGCCGGCGCCGCCACCTTCCACTATCTGCGCGCGCTGGAGGTCGACTACGTCAAGATCGACGGCAGCTACATCCTGGACGCCTTCGACAGCCGCCACGGCAAGCCGTTCCTGCGCGCCATGGTGTCGCTGTGCAACGAGCTGGGCATCCGCACGATCGGCGAGATGGTCGAGGAGGAGCGCGCCATCCACCTGCTGCGCGAGCTGCGCGTCGACTACGCCCAGGGCTTCTTTTTCGCCAAGCCCAGCGTCGATGCGACCAAGCTGCCGCTGCCGCCCAAGCCCTTCGGGCGCGTCCAGGCGCATCTGGCGGTCGGAATGACGTGAGCCGCGAATTGAGAGTTGCCAGGACACGCGTTTGCGCGCAACCTCGCGCCATGCGTCAGTTTCTCGCCGGCATCGTCCTCGCCGCTCCCCTTCTGCTCGCCGCGGCTCCGGCCGCCCAGGCGCAGGAGGCGCGTGCCGCGGTGACCGGGCCGAAGACGATGGCGCATCTGGCGTCCTACCGCGGACTCGAAGCCGCCGAGCGGGGCTGGCGGGTGATGACCGAGCTCTATTCGTCGGTTCTCTATTTCCAGCCGGAGCTGCGCATCGTCGATCTCGACGGCAAGGGGCAGTGGTTCCGGCTCTACGCCGAGGGCGACCAGGCGCTGATGCGCCTGCTGTGCGACTCCCTCACCGCCCGCAAACTCTACTGCGTGCTGCACGATCGCGAGACCCTGAAGCCGCTGCCGGCGCGCTGAACCGCCGGCACATGGCTGGCGTTCGTTTTGGGCGATAGGTCAGGCGAGAGGACCGGCTTATACTGTCGGAGCCGGGCGCCTGCGCCCGGCTGGGGCGCCCGGGGAATGCCATGACCGATCTCGGAAACCAGGGCCCGTGTTTCGAAACGCCGGCGCCGACCGCCGCCGAGGCGGCATGCCAGGCGGAACTGCTGGCCGGCCTGCTGGCGTTCCGCCAGGCCCTCGACGACGCTCCCGACGAGCAAGCCGCGGCGGTCATCCTGCGCCAGTCCGTGCAGCCGCTGCCGGGCGTCGTCGATTGCGCCCTGTCCAGCGCCGGCCGCCTCAGGCCCGCCGGAGCGCTGTCGCGGCACCCCGGCATCCTCGGTCCCGACGGCCGCGTGCGGCTGAAAGCCGCGGCCGAGGCCGGCCTGACGGTGCTGCCGCTGCACCAGCGCGGCTCCGGCCACCTGCTGCTGGAACTCGACGATCCGGACGCCTTCGCGCCCTACCGCGCGCTGGCCGAGAACCTGGCCATCGCCGCGACCGAGGCGCTGGAGCGGCGGCGCGTCCTGACCGAGATCGAGGCGCGCGTGGTCCTGCGCACCGCCGAGCTGTCCGAGGCCAACCGCCGGCTGCGCGACACCGTCGAACGCCTGTCCGAGACCAACGCCGAGTTGGAGCGCTTCGCCTACGTCGCCTCGCACGACCTGCAGGAGCCGCTGCGGATGATCGTGTCGTACAACCAGCTCCTGCTGCGGCGCTACGCCGACCGGCTCGATTCCGACGCCTCCGAGTTCATCGGCTTCGCCGTCGATGCGGGCCTGCGCATGCAGCGGCTGATCGGCGATCTGCTCAGCTTCTCCCGCGCCACCAGACGGCCGCTGCGCCGCAAGCCGGTGGACTGCGCGGCGCTGCTCGCCACCGTCCTGCGCACCCTCTCCGAGGCCTCCGCCGAAGCCGGGGCCAGGGTCACCGTCGGCGCCCTGCCCACGGTGACCGGCGACGAGATCCAGCTCGGCGAGCTGTTCCAGAACCTGATCGCCAACGCCATCAAGTTCCGCCGCGCCGGCTGCGGCGCACGAATCCACGTGGCGGCCGAGGCGGTGGACGGCGGCTGGGAGTTTTCGGTCAGCGACGACGGCATCGGCATTCCGGCCGAGCACCACGCCGGCGTGTTCACCGTGTTCGAACGCCTCCAGCCCGACAGCAGCTATCCCGGCAGCGGCATCGGCCTGGCGACCTGCAAGCGCATCGTCGAGCGCCATGGCGGGCGCATCTGGATCGCCCCCGAGGCCGAGACCGGCACCACCGTCCGCTTCACCCTGCCGGCCGGCGATCAGGACACCGACGCGAACTTGTAGCCGTTGCGGGCCTGCATCTTGACGATGGCCAACGCGCCTTCGGAACGGCTCATCAGGATCTCCTCGTTCTCGCCGTCGTGCGGGAACACGGCGATGCCGATCGACATCCCGACATGGATCTCCTGGCCGTCGACGTCGAACGGCGGCCGCAGCGCCTCCAGCACCTTCTGCGCCACCCTGGCCGCGTCCTCGCGGACCATGACCTGCGGCGCCAGGATCGCGAACTCGTCGCCGCCCAGGCGCGCCACCGTGTCGCTGTTGCGGGTGGTCTGGCGCAGCCGCGCCGCCACCGCCTGCAGCAGGGCATCGCCGGCGGCGTGGCCGAACGTGTCGTTGACCAGGCGGAAATGGTCGATGTTCAACGACAGCAGCGCCATCGAGTGATGGTTGCGCCGGGCCACCGCCAGGCCGTGAACCAGCCGGTCGAAGAACAGGGCGCGGTTGGGCAGGTCGGTCAGCGCGTCGTACTGCGCCATGTGACGCATCCGTTCCTCGGCCGCGCGCAACGCGGTGAGGTCCTCCTGGACGACGACCACGTGCTCGATCTCGCCGCGCTGGTCGCGCACCGGCGTCAGGGTCTCGCGAACCACCAGCGCGGCGCCGTCCTTGCGCTGCCCGGCGATCTCGCCGCTCCACGCCTCTCCCGCCGAAAGCGTCCGCCAGGCCGCTCCCGACTCCTCGTCGGCCTGCAGCAGGCGCAGGTTGCGGCCGACGATTTCCTGGGCCGCATAGCCGTACAGCCGCGCCGCCGCGGCGTTGACCTGCTGGACGACGCCGTCGCGACTGGTGACCAGGATCGGTTCGGCGGCGTTCTCCACCGTCGCCGCGAGCAGACGCAGGCGGGCTTGCTCGGCCTCGCGCGCCAGGGCCGCCGCGAGGCGCCCGGCGACGATGCCGGCCAGCGTCACCAGCGAGCGGTCGTCGAAGCCGGCCTCGGCCCGGCTTCCGAGCACCAAGGCGCCCGAGACCTCGCCGCCGATTCGCATCGGCACCGCCGCGACGGCCTGCAGTCCCTGGCGGCGCAGCGCCTTCTGCCAGTCCTGCACGCCGGTGGCGCTGAGCTTCTGGACCTGGACCTCGCCGTCGCGCAACGCCGTGCCGATCGGACCGCGTCCGGCGGCGGAATCGTCCCAGCGCACGCCGGCGCGATCCAGGTCGACGGCACGCTCGCCCGCGCCGGCGGCCCCGGCGAGCCAGCCGATGCCGCCGTCCGGCCGCTTGCGGCAGACCCAGGCCAGATCGACGCCGAGGACCGCGACGACCTGGCGGCAGGCGTGGTCGAGCAGCGCCGTCGGCTCCGCGCCGGCCATGCCGCGGCGGTCGATGTCGGCGACGAGCGCGACAACGTCGCGCAGCCGCACGGCTTCGGTGACGTCGGCGACATGGACGGCGAACCGCCGCCCGTGGCCCGACTCGAGCAGCGGCAGCACCGACAGGCGCAGCCGCCGCTCGTCGAGCGAGGCCTCGAACCGCCGCGCCTCGCCGCCGCGCGCGACCTCGCGCAGAATCGAGGTCAGGCCGCGACCGTCGCCGTCCTGGATGCCGGCCGTGCCGCCGCCCGCCAGCAGCCGGCGCGCCGGATCGTTGCCGACGCATACGGCGGCGTCCTCGTCGAGCAGCGCCACCGGGTCGGGCACGGCGGCCAGCAGCGCGTCGGCGTCGCGGCGATCGTCGCCGGCCGGCCGGCGGACCAGATTCCAGTAGGCGAGGCTGAACACGACCGCGAGCAGCGCTGCGCGCGCCGCCACCATCGCCGGCGTGGGATGGGCCTGCAGCAGCAGCGCCCCCGCGAGCGCGACCGCCAGTTCGCAGACCAGCACCACCGCCGCGACGGCCGCGACGACCGCCGCCGGCGAGGCGCGCGTGCCCCAGATGCGCGTGCTGCTCATGGCGCCCCCATCAAGTGCCGCCACAGCCTAGAGCATGTTCCGCCCGCACGGAACATGCTCTGGACTTTTCCGGCGCGCACGGCCGCGGCGGTTGCGCCAGGTTCAGTAGCTCTTGGTGTCGGCCCACATCGACTGCTCGAACCGGACGACCCGGTTGCGGCCCTGTTCCTTGGCCTGGTACAGCGCCACGTCGGCGAACTTGATCGCCTGCCAGAAGGTGTCGCTGTCGCCGGGGAAATCGGCGACGCCGATCGAGATCGTCTTGCGCAGCACGACCCGGCCGGCCTGGATCTCCAGCGCCTCGACCGACTGGCGAATCTTCTCGGCGACCTGGTCGGCGGCCTCCTTCGGCGTGTCGAGCAGGCAGATCAGGAATTCCTCGCCGCCGTAGCGGATCACCAGGTCCGAGGCCCGCACCGACTGGCGCAGCACCTTGGCCAGGGCCTTGATCACCGTGTCGCCGGCATCGTGGCCGTAGGTGTCGTTGACCATCTTGAAGAAGTCGAGGTCGAGCATCATCACCGCCAGGCAGGTCTTGCGGCGCTGGACGTTGGCGATCAGGGTCTCGACGTATTCCTCGAGGAAGCGGCGGTTGTTGAGCCCGGTCATCGGGTCGCGCAGGCTCGATTCGCGCAGGGTCTCCATCAGCTTCTTGGTCTCGAGCACCGGCGCCGCCTCGCGCAGGTAGACGCTGATGTAGGGGATCTGCGCCGAGAGCCGGTCGCGCTCATCCGGCGTGGCGACGAGCTGGAGCACGCCGCCGACCGATCCCGACTGCAGGATCGGCAGGCAGATGTGGGACCGCTCGCCCTCCTCCGCCGGCGGCTGGAAGGCGTAGCAGATGCCGGGATTGACGACGCCGTCGACGACATGGCCGGTGCGGCGCGCGCGGCAGCCCTCGGAGCGCACCAGGATCTGCGGGTCGCACCAGCGGCAGGCGCCTTCCTGCTGGCCGTCGACGAACAGCGGCAGCATCTGGTTGCGCTGGGGCACGATCTCGTAGACCGAGTACTCGCGGACGTCGAACTCGCTCTCCAGCGCCCGGGCCAGGCGCTGGTGGATCTCGAACTTGGTCTCGTCCTCCTCGATCGCCTGCTTGAACTGCGCGGCCCGGGTCAGGCCGTCGATCATGTCGATGGTCGCGTCGAGCTGGTTCTCGTCGGCGGCGGCCGTGCGGTTGGTCAGCCGCGCCACGTTGGCGCCGATCCGCGTCAGGCCGTCGTCGAGGAACACCAGCAGCCGGTTCATGTCGCCGGCGATCTGGCCGATCTCGTCCTTGGTCAGGCGCTCGACATGGGCCTTGAAGTCGCCGCGCAGCGCCCGCTGAACCGCGCCCTCGACATGCTCGGCGGTCACCGAGACCGGCCGGATGGTGCGCCGGATCAGCACGAAGGTCAGAAGCGTGAAGGCGGCGATCGTGCCGGCGACGCCGGCCACCGTCAGCATCGCCTGCTGCTTCAGCCCGCCGATCGACACCGAGATGGTCACCGCGCCGAGCACGGTGCCGACCGGCACCTGATGGCATTCGAGGCAATTGGGCGAGCCGCGGTCGGTGGCGACGAAGGGCACGGTGCCACGAATCAGCGTGTCCTGCTCGGTCTCGATGACCTCGTATTGCGGCGCGCCGTTGGCGAGCACCCGCCGTTCGAGGTCGTCGCGCGGCGCCTCCTCGGTCAGCCCGGCGCCGAACTGCTGCTCGACGAGCGCCGAGCGGACCACCCGCGCCTCCTCGAGCCCCTCGACCTCCATCAGGCGCCGCAGGAAGCTTCGACGCTGGTCGATGACGCCGTTGATCATGGACTCGGTCAGGTGCACCCGCACGATCTCGGCGGCGGTGCGGATGTGCTCCTCGGACGAGGCGATGGAAAAGGTGCGGAATGCGAACAGGCTGATCGCCACCAGGATCGCCATCAGGCTGACCGACATAATGGCGAAGAACAGGCTGACCTTGGCGTTCAGGCTCATGGAAAAAGCTCCCCCTCGGCGGCCGCTCCCCTGCGCGCGCCGCCTCCCCGTTCGGGGAAGGATAGGTGGCGCGATCGTCGGTCCGCAATGAGCTGAATCAAAAAAGGGTCTTTCGGCGGCCCGCCCGGACGCGGACAAAGAAAAGGCCCGGATCTTGCGATCCGAGCCTTGTCTCTGCACGGAAGACCGGTTCAGCAGCTTGCGCCGCGCCCACGATCCTCCGTTCCCCCTTGCGCCCCCCTGCGCGCGGGCAATGTGCGATTATTAGCCGTTTCGGTCGCCGCGATCAACAGCCGTTCTTGATTCTGATCAAGAAATCCCCAGCAGCCGCTCGGCCTCGGCGAAGACGTCCTCGGCATGGTAGGCGAACATCCGCGGCAGGTCGGGCCAGTCGGCCGGGCAGGCCCCGAACATGCGGGTGTAGATGCCCTCGGTCATGCCGAGCAGCCGCCCCCGCCCGTCGACCAGCGGCCCGCCGGAATAGCCGGGGCCGGCCTCGGCGGCGTACATGATCCCTTCCTGGAACGGCCCCTCGGATTCGGCCTCGACGCAGACCACGGCGCGGACGTTCTCGATGCGCCCGGCGACGGTCGCCGACAGCGTTCCGGTGGTGGTGCCCATCGCCCAGACCGGCAGGTCGACCGCGGCCGGGGCCGGACGCAGCTCGCGGCCGATCCCGTGCGGCACCGCCAGCACCGCGAGATCCAGGCGGTCGCTGCGCGCCACCAGCTCGACCGGCACCGGCCCGATGCTGGACTGGGCGGTCAGCCGTTCGTGCCGGCGCAGGACGTGGGCGCTGGTCACCGCGAGCCCGGGGCGCAGGACGATGGCCGAGCCGGTGCCCCCGAACAGCCCGAACCCGGTCACCAGCGACAGGTAGTTGTCGGCCAGCGGCTCCAGCGGCGTGCCGGCGATGCGCGCGAACGGCATCGAGCAGGTCGAGCGCAGCAGCCCGGCGCGGGCGACGGTGCAGCGATCGACCAGATGTCTGACCAGGGGCGGCATGCACGGGATGTGTGCGGTGGCCGCGGCTCATCCAAGAATACTGAGGTTTGGCCCGGTGCTGTCTGAGGTAGTACGGAGGCAGCGGTACCCCAGACTTATTCCAGTTCGGTATCGCAGGCCGTCAGCACCGTCGCGCCGCCGGCGCTCTCCAGCGGCACCAGCGCCGCCATCGGCCGGCAGGCGCCGTCCCAGCACAGGCGGTAGTCGTCGACGAAGGCGGAACGCGCCAGCACCACCCGCTCCTGCGGCGGCAAGTCGGGGCGGTAGTGCCACCAGCCGTCGCGCAGCACGGCCCCGGGCGGCGGCTCCATGCCGGCCCCGCTGCCCTTGACGCGCGCGCCCGCCGGCACGAGCCGGCCGTCGGCGACGCGCCAGTCCTCCTGCCACTCGATCTTCTCGACCGAATGGATCCAGGCCAGGGTGAAGGACTGCGCCGCCACCGTCGTCGCCAGCGCGCCGGCGGCGGTGAGCAGGCACAGCCCCGCCATCAGACCCGCGCCACCCGCGGGTGGCGGTTGGCGAAGAACTGCCAGGCGAAGAACGCGATGCCGACCGCGAAGCCCGCCATGTCGCTCCACTGCGTCGCGACGACCAGCAGGGCGGCGCCGGCCGTGGCCAGGATGCGCGCCGGCCAGCTCACCTTCTGCCACAGGAATCCGATCGCCCCGACGCCCCACAGCCCGATCGCCAGCAGCGCCTTGACGATCATGTAGCCGGTCATGATCGCCTGCGCCGCGAAGTCGCTGAAGCCGCCCAGGGTCGCCGACAGATCGGCCGCCAGCGCCACCACCTTCGGCCCCGGCTGGACCAGCAGCGACGGGTCGTAGACGAACATGTAGGGCACCACCCAGCCGGCGATGGCGATGCGCATGCACTGCATGCCGATCTTCATCGCCGATTCGCGGGCGATCGACGACGCCGCGAAGGCGGCCAGGGCCACCGGCGGCGTCAGGTCCGCCATGATGCCGAAGTAGAACACGAACATGTGCGTGACGATCAGCGGCACGCCCAGCTCGAGCAGCGCCGGGCCGACCAGCGAGCTGGTGATGATGTAGTTGGGAATCGTCGGGATGCCCATGCCGAGGATCAGGCAGGCGATCATCGTCAGGAACAGGCTGAGGAAAATGCTGTCGCCGGCCAGCGCCACGATGGTTCCGGCGAAGGTCGAGGCCAGGCCGGTCAGGGTCATGGTGCCGATGATGACGCCGACCAGGGCGCAGGCGATGCCGACGCCGAGCGCGTTGCGCGCGCCGGCCGCCAGGCCGTTGACCGCCAGCTTCAGCGTGTCCATGCCGCCGCGCACGAAGAAGTTGGCGGCGGCCAGCACGGCGATGACGCCGAACACCGCGGTGATGCCGTATTCCAGGAAGGCCGAGCAGGCCAGCGCGACGACGACCCAGAACACCATGCGCACCAGGATGTTGCCGACCGCGCCCTGCACCGTGGTGCCAAGGATCAGCACCACCGTCAGTCCCATGGCGACCGTGCCGGCGAACAGCGGCGTGTAGCCGGTGAACAGCAGGTAGACCAGGCCGGCCAGCGGCAGGATCAGATGGCCGTTCTGGCGCACCGCCGTCCAGGGGTTGGGGCATTCCTCCTTCGGCAGGCCCATCAGGTTGCGGCGGCCGGCCTCGAGGTGGACCGTCCACAGGATGGTCGCGAAATACAGGAGCGCCGGGACGGTCGCCGCCTTGACGATCTCGACGTATTCGACGCCCAGCGTCTCGGCCATGATGAAGGCCACCGCGCCCATCACCGGCGGCATGATCTGTCCGCCCATGCTGGCGGTGGCCTCGACGGCGCCGGCGAAGGCCGGCTTGTAGCCGAAGCGCTTCATCAGCGGGATCGTGAACTGGCCGGTGGTGACCACGTTGGCGACGCCCGAGCCGTTGATCGTGCCCATCAGGCCCGAGCTGATGGTCGAGACCTTGGCCGGCCCGCCGCGCTGGTGGCCGACCGTGCCCATCGCGAAGTCGGTGAACAGCTTCACCATGCCCGCCTGCTCGAGGAAGCTGCCGAACAGGATGAACAGGTAGAGATAGGTCGAGGACACGTAGGTCGGGATGCCGTAGATGCCCTCGGTGCCGAGATACATGTGGTCGACGACCTGCTCGTAGGCGTAGCCGCGATGGTGCAGCGGCGCCGGCAGGTACTCGCCCAGCAGCACGTAGGCCAGGAACAGGCCGCAGATCGTCGGCAGCGCCCAGCCCATGAACCGCCGCGCCGCCTCGAACACCAGCGCCACCGCCAGGGTGCCGACGACGATGTCGGTCTCGTTGGGATCGCCGGCGCGCCAGATGATGTCGGCCTCGAACCACCAGTGATAGAAGCCGATCGCGAAGGCGAGCAGGCCGAGCGCCCAGTCGAACAGCTTCATCGGGCTGCCCTGCGGCCGGTCCAGCGCGTTGAGCCCGAAGGCCAGCAGCAGCAGGAAGCCGACATGCAGCGAGCGCACCACCAGGCTGGAGATCGGACTGTAGGCGGCGGTGTAGACCTGGAACAGCGAGAACACCACCGCGATCAGGAACAGGATGCGGGCGGTGGGTCCGGTGCGGGTGGCGGGATCGAGGCTTTGCACGTCTGAACACTTCCGATGTGGTGAACGCCCCCTCACCCCCAGCCCCTCTCCCGCAGGCGGGAGAGGGGAGACGTGCGATGCCGCCCGGGCACCCCCTCGCCCGCTTGCGGGAGAGGGGGACGGGGGGTGAGGGCCGTGTCTGCCGGCGCCCTACTTCACGACGCCTTTTTCCTTGTAGTACTTCTCGGCGCCGGGATGCAGCGGCAGCGGCATGCCCTTGGTGGCGTCCTCGAGCTTGACGTCCTTGGCGGCCGAGTGGGCGGCGACCAGCTTGTCGGTGTTCTCGTACATCGCCTTGGTCATCTTGTAGACGACGTCCTCGGGCACCGCGGTCGTGGTCACCAGGTAGTTGATGATGGCGGCCGAGGTGGCGTCCTCGGTCTGGCCCTCGTAGGTGCCGGCCGGAATGGTCGTCGAGACGTAGGGCGCGCCGATCTTGTTGACGATCTCCTCGGGGATCGAGACCACGGTGATCGGCACCGAGGTGGCGAGGTCGCGGATCGAGGCGACGCCCAGCCCGGCGGACTGGAGGGTGGCGTCGAGCTGGCGGTTCTTGATCAGCTCGACGGATTCGCCGAACGGCAGGTACTCGACCTTGCCGAGGTCGTCATAGGACATGCCGGCGGCCTGGAACACGGCGCGGGCGTTCAGCTCGGTGCCCGATTTCGGGGCGCCGACCGAAACGCGCTTGCCCTTCAGGTCGGCCAGCGTCTTGATGCCGCTTTCCTTGCTGGCGACGATCTGGATCACGTTCGGATACATCGCCGAGACGCCGCGCAGCTTGTCGAGCTTCTTCTTGAAGCCGGCCTCCTCGTTGCCTTCCCAGGCGGCCATCACGGTGTCGCCCAGCGCCAGCGCCAGCTCGCCGCGGCCCTGCTGCAGCAGGTTCATGTTCTCGACCGACGCCTTGGTCGACTGCACCTGGATCTTGGCGTCCGGCATGGTCTCGCCGTAGATCTTCGACAGCGCGACGCCCATCGGGTAGTACACGCCGCTGGTGCCGCCGGTGAGAATGTTGATGAACTGCTCGGCCTTGGCGGTGCCGGCAGCGGCGACCGAGAAGGCGACGGCGGCGGCGAGCGCCGCGTAACGCGCTTTCATTGTGGTTCTCCTCCGTGACGTTCAAGTCTTTGATTGCAAAACGAAAGTCGAAGCCTACGCCGTGCCACCGGCGGGGCAAACCCGTCCAAACGTATAAGAGAGGCAAAGCCCCTATACCGAACGGATCAATCCGCCGTCTATGCGCACCAGCGAGCCGGTGACGTAGCCGGCGCGCTCGCTGGCCAGGAACACCGCGACGTCGGCGAATTCCCGCACGGTGCCGTAGCGGCCGGCCGGGATGGTGGCGGCCGAGTTGCTGCGCACCTGCTCGAGCGGGATGCCCTGGCGCCGCGCCGCCGCGTCGTCGAGTTCGCCGACGCGCTCGGTGGCGATGCGCCCCGGCACCAGCACGTTGACGGTGACGCCGTCGCCGGCGACCTCGCCGGCCAGGGTCTTCGACCAGGTGACCAGGCTGCCGCGCAGCGCGTTGGCGAGGCCCAGCGTCGGGATCGGCTGCACGACGCCGGACGAGGTCACCGTCAGCACGCGGCCCCACTTGCGCCGTCGCATGCCCGGCACCACCGCCTCGGTGACCTGCACGACCCCCATGACGATGCTCTCGAAGTGCTTGCGCCAGCTCTCGGCCGGCACTCCCAGCGCCCCCGAGGGCGGCGGGCCGCCGGAGATGTTGACCAGGATGTCGACGCCGCCCAGCCCTTCGGCGGCGGCGCACAGGGTCTCCACCGAGGCGGAATCGCCGAGGTCGACGGCGCAGGAATCGACCGTGACGCCGAAGCGGGCGCGCAGGTCGGCGGCGGCCTCGTCGAGGCGCTCGCGGTT
This sequence comes from uncultured Rhodospirillaceae bacterium, assembly GCA_964545205.1. Taxonomy (GTDB): domain Bacteria; phylum Pseudomonadota; class Alphaproteobacteria; order Rhodospirillales; family Magnetospirillaceae; genus CAZJFH01. Next base: position 33,591 of record CAZJFH010000037.1, on the reverse strand, counting down.
GCGCGCCGCGAGCAGCAGATGGCAGCCCTCGGCGGCGAGGCCCTCGGCGATGCCGCGGCCGAGCCCGCGCGAGGCCCCCATGACCAGGGCGCGCTTGCCCTTCAATCCAAGATCCATGCTGGTCCTCCGGCGTGACGTGTTTTTCCGGCAGCCTGCGGCAGCCGCGCTCCGGCGTCAAGTCGCTGGAAGGACCACTTCCGCGGCAGCGGGATTCGGGGTAGAAGCCTCACCGGCATGCTTCGAGACGCACCCTTGCGGGTGCTCCTCAGCATGAGGCCTCATCCTGAGTCTCGAAGGATGCCCGCCCACTCCGCCAAGGCAAGCCGATGCTCGTGCTCGAACTGCTGGTCAAGCTGCTGCCGATCTACGTGCTGGTCGCGCTGGGTTTCGTCGCCGGCCGCAGGCTCGAGGTGCGCAGCCAGGAGATCGGCCGCATCCTGCTGTTCTTCCTGTCGCCGGCGGTGATCTTCAAGGGCTTCTACGCCGCCGACCTCGGCAGCGCCGTGCTCGCCCTGCCGTTCGCGATCTTCGCGATCGCGGTGGCGATCTCGTGGGCGGCGCTGCGGCTGGGCTCGCGGCTGTGGTCGGACGGACGCGAGCGCATCGCCGCCTTCTCGGCCGCGACCGGCAACACCGGCTATTTCGGCATCCCCGCCTGCCTGATCCTGATCGGACCCGAGGCGCTGCCGACCGTGGTGATGGTGACCTTCGGCGCCATCCTCTACGAGGTCAGCGTCGGCTATTACGTGGTGATGCGTTCGCGCGCCACCGCGGGCGAGGCGATCAGGCGGGTGCTGGCCTATCCCGGCCTGCACGCCGCCTGGGCAGGGCTGCTGCTCAACGCCCTCGACGTCGCCGTGCCGCCGGTGGTGAGCGAGACCGTCAACGTCCTGACCGGCGCCTATTCGCCGCTGGGCATGATGATCGTCGGCATCGGCCTGGCGTCGCTGATCCGCGGCAGCTTCGACGCCGTGTTCACCGGGTTCGTGTTCGCCGCCAAGTTCCTGCTGTGGCCGGCGATCGCCTTCGCCTTCGTCGCCGCCGACCGGCTGTGGCTGGGCTGGTTCGACGCCACCGCCCACCAGGTGATCCTGGTCGAGTCGCTGGTGCCGATGGCGGCGATCACCGTCGTCCACGCGACGCTGCAGAACATCGCCCCCGACAAGGCGAGCCTGGCGGTCGGCGCCAGCACCGTGTTCGCGCTGCTCTACCTGCCGCTGGTCACGGCGGCGGCGTTCTAGTTGCCGACGATCTCGGTGTCGATGCCGAAGATGCGGCAGGCGGCGACGATGTCGCGGGCGATGTCGGCGCGCTCGCTGTCGCCGATCGGCTCGTCCTGGTGCGGCGGCAGCCACTTCAGCGGCGCCGACATGTAGACCGCCTGCAGCGGTTCGATGTCGTGCCCGCGGATCGGCTCCCGGGCGACGACGAGTTCGTGGCCGTTGCGGCGGTAGCGGATTTCCTTGCGGTTGGGGCAGGAAACCTCGACACCTCGATCACTGGCCGCCCGGTGCAGATCAACAGCGCGGAACATTTTCTTCCCCATCGACTTCTATTCGATCCGATGCACCGATATCCAGGTGCATATTTAACGATAGAAGGTCGGAATCCCCGCCGCCAACTGCCAAGACGGGTAGGAAGGGACCACACCATACGAACGAATCCTTGCGGAACGACTTTCGGTGATCCTACCCATGTGGTGATAAAGCTTGTAAAATACTGCCGATCGCACCCCAATGGATCGCGCCCGGCACGGGCGGCCCGGGGGCATTGGCACGATGCGGCGGCGCCCCCATGTACCGAGCCATGACGACACGCGCCCGGATTTGGCCCGGCAACCCCTACCCGCTCGGCGCGACCTGGGACGGCTCGGGCGCCAACTTCGCCCTGTTCTCGGCCAATGCCGAGAAGGTCGAGCTGTGCCTGTTCGACCACACCGGCCAGCGCGAGCTGGAGCGGGTGCGGCTGAGCGAGTACACCGACGAGGTGTGGCACGGCTACCTTCCGGACGTGATGCCCGGCCAGCTCTACGGCTACCGGGTCTACGGCCCCTACGATCCGAAGCGCGGCCACCGCTTCAACCACAACAAGCTGCTGCTCGACCCCTATGCGAAGAGCATCGTCGGCGGGCTGCGCTGGTCGGACGCGCACTTCGCCTACCGCATCGGCCACCAGCGCGAGGACCTGTCCTTCGATCGCCGCGACAATGCCCGCGGCATGCCCAAGTGCCAGGTCGTCGACACCGCCTACACCTGGGGCGAGGAGCGCCGGCCGCGCACGCCGTGGAACCGCTCGATCCTCTACGAGGCGCATGTCCGCGGCCTGACCAAGACGCACCCCGAAATCCCGCACGCGCTGCGCGGCACCTTCGCCGGGCTGGCGCGGCCGGAGATGGTCGAGCACCTGCTGAAGCTGGGCGTCACCGCCATCGAACTGCTGCCGATCCACGCCTTCATCGACGATCGCCACCTGGCCGAGAAGGGCCTCAGGAACTACTGGGGCTACAACACGATCAGCTTCTTCGCGCTGCATCCGCAGTACCTGGCCAGCGGTCGGATCAACGAGTTCAAGGCGATGATGGCGCGGCTGCACGACGCCGGCATCGAGGTGATGCTCGACGTCGTCTACAACCACACCGCCGAGGGCAACCACCTCGGCCCGACGCTGTCGTTCCGCGGCATCGACAACGCCAGCTACTACAAGCTCTCGCCCGACGACCCGCGCTACTACTGGGACTCGACCGGCTGCGGCAACACGCTCGACGTCGGCCACCCCCGGGTGCTGCAGCTCGTCCTCGACTCGCTGCGCTACTGGGTCAGCGAGATGCATGTCGACGGCTTCCGCTTCGACCTGACCTCGTCGCTGGCCCGCGAGGGCTTCGCCTACGATCCCGGCGCCGCCTTCTTCGACGCCATCCACCAGGACCCGGTGCTGGCGCAGGTCAAGCTGATCGCCGAGCCGTGGGATCTCGGCTGGGGCGGCTACCAGGTCGGCGGGTATCCGCCGGGCTGGTCGGAATGGAACGGCAAGTACCGCGACACCGTGCGCAGGTTCTGGAAGGGCGACGCCGGCCAGGTGCCCGAGTTCGCCTCGCGCATGGCCGGCTCGGCCGACCTGTTCAACCATCGCGGCCGGCGGCCGTGGGCTAGCGTCAACTTCATCACCGCCCACGACGGGTTCACCCTCGAGGACCTCGTCAGCTACAACGACAAGCACAACGAGGCCAACAAGGAGGGCAACCGCGACGGCGTCGACGACAACGAATCCTGGAACCACGGCGCCGAGGGGCCGACCGACGACCCCGACATCCGCGCGCTCAGGGCGCGCCAGAAGCGCAACATGCTGGCGACCCTGCTGCTCAGCCAGGGCGTGCCGATGCTGCTGGCCGGCGACGAGCTCGGCAACAGCCAGGGCGGCAACAACAACGGCTACTGCCAGGACAACGAGATCAGCTGGATCGACTGGGACGACGTCGACCGCGACCTGTGCGCGTTCGTGCAGCGGCTGTCGCGGCTGCGGCACGAGCATCCGGTGTTTCACCGCGCCCGCTTCTTCCGCGGCCGCGACCGCGACGGCACGGCGCCGGACATCGTCTGGCTGGTCCCCGAGGGCCGCGAGAAGTCCGACGAGGACTGGAGCTTCACCGAGGCGCGGACGCTGGGCATCCTGCTGACCGGCGACCCCGGCCACTGGTACCATACCACGCCGGGCGGCCTCGAAGAGCCCGACCGGGCGTTCCTGCTGCTGCTCAGCGCCCATCACGAGCCGGTCGCGTTCCAGCTTCCGGCGGCCAGCGACGGCTGGGAGGCGATCGTCGACACCGCGGCCCCGGAGCGCGAAGGCGGTCGCACCGCCGGCGGCGACTCCTACGCCCTCGAGGCGCGCTCGCTCGCCCTGCTGACCTGCCTCGGGCGGCCGCAGGTCGACTGATCGCCTGATCGATTGACGCCGGCGCCGGAGCGGCGTCTACTCGCAAGGGGGAATTTCCGGGATAGTCGGATCATGGCAGGCGATCGCCCGTCGATCGAACGGCGGCATCATCCACGCGCCGCCATCGCGCTCGACGTCACCATCGGCAACGTCACCTACCGCACAGCGAACATCTCGGCCGGCGGCTTCTGTCTCACCGAAGGACGGTTCGCGCACGGCGCCGAAATCTCGGCGCGGCTGGACGTCGGCCGCGAGGGCTTCAACCTGAGCTTCCCGATCAAGGCGCGGGCGGTGTTCGTCGAGCCGCGCGCCGGCGTCACCGGCTTCGCCTTCACCGGGCTGGACGCGGAGCTCCGGCAGGTCATCGACGCCATCGTCGCCGCCGCCCTCCGCGACGGCCTCGTCTGAGGGCGCCGGGGCGCGGTGCTGCTGAAGCGGATCGCGCAGTGGCGGGGGCTGCGCCTGACGAGCCGGCCTTCGACGCCTGATCAGCCGATCCGCAGCACGGTGTCGCCCGTGAAGGCGTAGGGCGGGATCACCAGATTGGTCGGCGCCGGCCCCTTGCGGATGCGGCCCGAGCCGTCGTAATGCGAGCCGTGGCACGGGCAGAACCAGCCGCCGAAGTCGCCCTTGGGATCGGCCGGCTTCTGGCCCAGCGGAATGCAGCCGAGATGGGTGCACACCCCGATCACCACCAGCCATTCCGGATTCCGCGCCCGACTGGCGTCGGTGGCCGGATCGCGCATCTCGGCGCCGTCGTCGGCGGCCGCGGCTGCGATCTCGGCGGCCGTGCGGCGGCGGATGAACACCGGCTTGCCGCGCCAGGTGACGGTGATCGCCTGCCCGAGCGCCACCGGCGCCAGATCGACCTCGGTGACGCCGGCCGCCAGGGTGTCGGCGGCCGGATTCATGCTGTCGACGAACGGCCAGGCGGCGACCATGGCGCCGGCGGCGCCGAGGGCCGCGGTGGCGGCCATCAGGAAGTCGCGGCGGCCGGACTCGGGCTGGTCGAAGAAGGCGGCTTCGCTCATGCTCGTCGATCCCCGTGGTTGACCGCCCGACCTTAGGGCGGCGGCGCGGCGGCGGGCGATGACAATCCGCAAGCCGCAATTGTCATTGCCTCGCCGTCGGAATCGCGCGGAGCATCGGGCGAGACAACCGCCCGAGGCCGCCATGAAGATCGCCGTCGCCAGCCAGAACTTCCGCACCGTCACCGGCCATGCCGGCAAGACCCGCCGGTTCCTGATCTTCGCTGCGCAGGCCGGCGCGCCGCCGGCCGAGATCGACCGCATCTCGCTTCCGGCCGAGCTCGCGATGCACAATTTCCGCGGCGACGGCCCCCACCCGCTCGACGCCGTCGACGTCGTCATCGCCGGCAGCATGGGGCCGGGCTTCGTCGCCCGCATGGCGGCGCGCGGCGTCACCGCCGTCGCGACCACCGAGACCGACCCGGCCGCGGCCGCCGCCGCCTATGTCGCGGAACGGCTGCCGCCGGCCTTGCCCGACGACGGCCACCACCGCCGGCACCACCGCCATTAGCGTCCGGAACAAGCGCGCGTGATCACTGTTCGCCCTGCAGTTCCAGGAGAAAGGGAGAACCGTATGAAGCGCATCATGATCGCCGCCGTCGCGATGCTGGCGGCCGGCGCGGCCCAGGCGCAAAGCCAGGACGCCGCCAAGCTGAGCGTTCAGGAGAAGGCGCCGTTCGGGCGCTACGTCGCCGACGCGGACGGCCGGACGCTGTACATGTTCACCAAGGACGAACAGGGCGCCGAGACCAGCACCTGCTACGACGCCTGCGCCGAGGCCTGGCCGCCGCTGCTGACCAAGGGCGAGCCGACGGCCGCGGACGAGGTCGCCGCCATCAAGCTCGGCGCCTTCACGCGCCAGGACGGCACCATGCAGGTCACCTTCGACGGATGGCCGCTCTACTACTTCGTCCAGGACAAGGGCGCCGGCCAGGTGATGGGCCAGGACAAGCACGGCTTCGGCGGCGAGTGGTACGTCATGGCCCCCGACGGCCAGATCATCAGGAAAACCGCCGAGGAGAAGGCCGAAGCGCCGAAGTGAGGGCGCGGCCCGGCCGCAGGTAGGTTCCACCCGCCCCTCCCCCGCCAGGCGGGGGAGGGGGAGATCGTGGAGGCTACACGTTCAGCAGCAGGTACTCGCGCTCCCAGCTCGACACCACGCGCTGGTAGGCGTCCCACTCGGCCTCCTTGACCGCGGTCAGCGCCTCGACGAAGTCCTCGCCGAGCAGGTCGCGCAGCGCGCGCGCCGCCGAGAACTTGCTCAGCGCGTCCGGCAGATGGCGCGGCAGCGAGTGCGCCCGGGTATAGCCCGAGCCCTCGATCGGCTTGCCCGGGTCGAGCTTCTCGACCATGCCGAGATAGCCGCAGGCCAACGAGCCGGCGAGCGCGAGGTAGGGGTTGGCGTCGGCGCCGGCCAGACGGTTCTCGACCCGGCGGGCGCGGGCGTCCGAGACCGGCACCCGCAGCCCGACCGTGCGGTTGTCGCGGCCCCAATGCATGTTGATCGGCGCGTCGAAATCGCGGACCAGCCGGCGGTAGCTGTTGACGTTGGGCGCGAACAGCAGCATCGCCGACGGCAGGTACTTGCGCAGGCCGCCGATGTAGTGGCGGAACATCTGCGTGTCGTTGCCGTCCTCGTCGGCGAACAGGTTCTCGCCGGTCTCCGCCGACAGGATGTTCTGGTGGATGTGCATGGCGCTGCCGGGTTCGTTCTCCATCGGCTTGGCCATGAAGGTGGCGTAGACGTTGTGGCGCAGCGCCGTCTGGCGCACGGTGCGCTTGAACACGAACACCTGGTCGGCGAGTTCCAGCGGCTCGCCGTGATTGAAGTTGATCTCCATCTGCGCGGCGCCGGCCTCGTGGCTCAGGGTGTCGAGGTCGATGCCCATCACCTCGCAGTAGTCGTAGACCTCCTCGAACAGCGGGTCGAACTCGTTGACCGCGTCGATGCCGTAGGACTGGCGCCCGATCTCCGGCCGGCCCGAGCGCCCGATCGGCGGCTCCAGCGGGTTGTCGGGGTCGGTCGAGACCTTGACCAGGTAGAATTCGAGTTCGGGCGCCACCACCGGCTGCCAGCCCTGGGCGCTGTACAGTTCGAGCACCCGGCGCAGCACGTGGCGCGGCGCGATCTCGACCGGATTGCCGTCGGCGTAGTAGCAATCGGCGATGACCTGGGCGGTCGGCTCCTCGTACCACGGCACCAGCCGCAGGGTGGCGGGGTCGGGCCGCAGGTAGACGTCGCCGTTGGCGTCCGAGGTGACGTCCTCCTCGGGGTACTCGCCGGTCACCGTCTGGACGAAGATGCTCTCGGGCAGGCGCAGGCCGCCGCTGTGATAGCTCGACAAAAACCGTTGCGCCGGCAATATCTTGCCGCGCGGAATGCCGGAGACGTCGGGGACGACGCATTCGACTTCGGTGATGCCGCGCTCACGGACCCACTTTTCCAAGTCGTTCATGTCTGGTAGTCGCCTCTGCGGCAGTTGACCGATTCAATAGGAGCAGGCACGCCGGTGCCACGCAAGAGCCACGGCACACTTATGGAGCACCCCGACGACCGACCGGGCTACGAGGCCGCGGCGGACGCCGCGCCCGCCCGTCCGCCGCTGCGCGGCGACGCGCGCTGCGACGTCTGCGTCGTGGGGGCGGGGTATACCGGGCTTTCGGCGGCGTTGCATCTGCGCGAACGGGGCTATGACGTCGTCGTCCTCGAGGCGCGAAGCGTCGGCTGGGGCGCGTCGGGCCGCAACGGCGGCCAGCTCCTGTCGGGACTGGCGCCGGACATGCTGGATGTGGTGGAGATTCTGGGGCGCGACAAGGCGCAGCAGGTCTGGAACCTCGCCGAGGAAGCCAAGGCCGAGGTGCGCGCCCGGATCGAGCGCTACGGAATCGACTGCGGCCTGCGCCGCGGCGCCCTGGCGGCGGCGACGCGCCCGCGCCACCTCGACCACCTCGCCCGCGAGCTTGCGCTGTGGCGCGAACTGGGCTACGCCGCCGCCCGCGAAGTCGACCGCGCCGGCATCCGCGCGATGGTCGATTCGCCGCTCTACCTCGGCGGCGTCGCCGACGACGGCGCCTTCCACCTGCGTCCCCTGGCCTACGCCCACGGCCTGGCGGCGGCCGCCGAGGCGGCGGGCGTGCGCATCTTCGAGGCGACGCCGGTGGCGGCGGTCGAGCCCGGTCCGCGGCCGCTGGCGCGCACCGCCGCCGGCGCGGTGTCGGCGCAGCACCTGATGCTGTGCGGAAACGCCTATCTCGGCGCGCTGGTGCCCTATGTCCACCATCGCCTCGCGACCGTGACCACCTACGTCGCCGCCACCGAGCCGCTGGGCGCGGCGCGGGCGCGCGCGCTGATTCCGGCCGACGTGGCGGTCGCCGACTCGCGCGCCGTTCCCGACTATTTCCGTCTGTCGGACGACCGGCTGGTGTTCGGCGCCGGAGCGACCTACTGGCGGCCGCTGGCCGATCCAGCCGCCCTGCTGCGCCGGCGAATGGCCGAGGTCTTCCCGCAGCTCGGCCCGGTGGCGTTCGAGCACGTCTGGAGCGGCCGCATCGGGGTCACGGTCAACCGCATGCCGCTGATCGGCCGCCTGGACGGAAATCTGTGGTACGCCTGCGGTTTCGCGGGGCACGGCCTCGGGATCGCCGGGCTCGCCGGCCGCCTGCTCGCCGAGGCGGTGTCCGGCACGGCCGAGCGTTTCGACCTGCTGGCGAAGGTCCGCCATCTGCCGTTTCCGGGGGGGCCGCTCCGGCTTCCGCTGCTGGCGCTCGGGATGCTGTGGCATCGTCTGCGCGAATTCGCCTGAACCTCATCCGTTGTTGCAAACCGCTGCCGGTTGGTCGACATTATGTGTGTCGTCCCGCGCTTCTCCGGCCGCCGAGCCCGATCAAGGCAAGCACAATTCCATGGCCATAACCCTTCTCGTCAGCCTTGGTGTGGGCGTGATCGTCATCGCGGCGGGCGGGCTGATCATCTACATGTCGGCGCTGGTCAAGAACGCGTACCAGCTCAAGGTCGAGATGCAGCAGGAGATGCAGGAGCAACTCCAGCGCATCAACGACGACGCCGACAAGAAGCTGAAATGGATGAAGCGCGATCTCGTCGAGGAGATCGAGAAAAGCAAGAACGCGCTGATCGCCGACAACGCCCGCCGGTTCGGCGAGTTCGAGGCCGGCGTCGAGAAGCGCCTGGCCGGATACGAGGACGCCTTCCGCCGCGAGCGGATGGAGCTGCTGAAGTCGGTCGAGGCGCAGAAAGGCGCCATCGCCGGGCTGGACCAGAAGCTGCGGCAGCTCCAGCGCGAACAGCGACGGCTGCAGATGTCGGCGGTCGAGGCCGCGGCGCCGGTTGCGGCCCAGGCCCCGGACGGCGCCCCCGCCGAGGGCGCGGAAGCCGCCGTTTCCGACGCGGCCGAGGCGACCGCCGCCGCGCCCGCGGCCGCGCCCGCGGCAGAGCCGGTTTCCGAGGACCCGCAACCCGCCGCCGCACCGCGTCCGGCCGTGGACTCCGCGGCCGAGGACGCGCTCGCGCAGCGCACCTGATCCGGCGATTGACTCGCGGGCTCGCGCGGCCCTAAATGCGCACGTTCACACCACCCCCAAACTCCCGGACCAGCGACATGCGCGCACTCAGCCTCGGCCTCGCCTTCGCCGCAATCCTCGCCGCCGCCCCGGCCGCAAAGGCCGAGGAGGAGAAGGTTCTCAACGTCTACAACTGGTCCGACTACATCGGCCAGCAGACGCTGGAGAAGTTCACCAAGGAAACCGGCATCAAGGTGAACTACGACGTCTACGACGACAACACGATCCTGGAAGCCAAGCTGATGGCCGGCAACTCGGGCTACGACGTGGTGTTCCCGTCGGCCTCGCCGTTCCTCGCCCAGCAGATCAAGGCCGGCGTCTACCAGCCGCTCGATCGCGCCAGGATCGCCAACTGGGGCAACATCGACCCCGCCACGCTGAAGACGCTGTCGAAGGTCGATCCCGAGAACACGTTCGGCGTGCCCTACATGATCGCCGCCACCGGCATCGGCTACAACAAGGCCAAGCTGAAGGAGCTGGCGCCCGACGCGCCGACCGACTCCTGGGCGCTGCTGTTCGATCCGGCCGTCGCCGCGAAGCTGAAGGCCTGCGGCGTCACCCTGCTCGACAGCCCGACCGAGGTCATCCCGGCGGCGCTGAACCACGCCGGCAAGGATCCGACCAGCCAGAGCGACGCGGACCTCAAGGCAGCCGTCGACACGGTGATGGCCGTCCGCCCGAACCTGAAGTACATCCACTCGTCGAGCTACATCAACGACCTCGCCAACGGCGACATCTGCCTGGCGCACGGCTATGTCGGCGACCTGGTGCAGGCGCGCGCCCGCGCCGAGGAGGCCAAGAACGGCGTCGACATCGGCATCGTGATCCCCAAGGAGGGCGCCCAGGTCAACATCGACGTCATGGCGATCCCCAAGGACGCGCCGCACCCCGGCAACGCGCACAAGTTCATCGACTTCATCCTGCGCCCCGACATCGTCGCCGAGATCACCAACGAGACCGGCTACGCCAACGCGGTGCCGGCCGCGGCCGAGCACGTCGACCCGGCGATCGCCCGGGATCCGGTGATCTATCCGGCCAAGGACGTGCAGGAGAAGCTCTACACCGTGCCGCCGGCCGGCCCGAAATACGAGCGCGCCCGCACCCGCGCTTGGACCCGGATCAAGACCGGCCACTGACGCGACCAGACACCCTCCCCGCCCGTTGACGGGCGGGGAGGACGGCCCTTGGGGCGACGAGGACCATGGCCCAGAACACCACTTCCGCCAGCCGCCCGCCGTGGGCGGACCCCAACGCCACGCCGATCATCCGCATCGCGGGCGTGAGCAAGGCCTTCGGCGGCTTCCGGGCCGTCGATCACGTCGACCTCGACATCCACCGCGGCGAGTTGTTCTCGCTGCTGGGCGCCTCGGGATCGGGCAAGACGACGCTGCTGCGCATGCTGGCCGGCTTCGAGCAGCCGACCGGCGGCCGCATCTTCATCGACGGCGTCGACATGGCCGAGGTGCCGCCCTACGAGCGGCCGGTCAACATGGTGTTCCAGTCCTACGCCCTGTTCCCGCACATGACGGTGGCGCAGAACGTCGCCTTCGGCCTGAAGCAGGACCGCATGCCGAGGGCGCAGATCCGCGAGCGGGTCGCCCACATGCTCGAGCTGGTCCAGCTCGGCAAGCTCGGCGAGCGCCGGCCGCACCAGCTCTCGGGCGGGCAGCGCCAGCGCGTCGCCCTGGCCCGCGCCCTGGTCAAGGCGCCGAAGGTGCTGCTGCTCGACGAGCCGCTGTCGGCGCTGGACAAGAAGCTGCGCGAGCGCACCCAGTTCGAACTGGTCAACCTGCAGGAGCGGCTGGGAATCACCTTCGTCATGGTCACCCACGACCAGGAGGAGGCGATGACCATGTCGAGCCGCGTCGCGGTGATGCGCGACGGCCGCATCGAGCAGGTCGGCACGCCGGTCGAGGTCTACGAATACCCGACCTCGCGCTACGTCGCCGACTTCATCGGCACCGCCAACATCTTCGAGGGCATCGTCACCGAGGCCACCGCGGGCGAGACCCGCGTCCAGGGCGAGGTCGTCGGCGAGATGCGCATCGCCCAGGCCGCCGGCCTGCCGCCCGGGGCGGCGGTGACGGTGATGGTGCGGCCCGAGAAGATGGCGATCGCCCGCGAACGCCCCGGGACGCAGTACAACGCCGTCGCCGGCGTGGTCCGCGACATCGCCTATCTCGGCGGCGTCTCCGTCTATCACATCGCGCTCGACGGCGGCCGCGTCGTGCAGGCGTCGCTGACCAATCTGCGCCACACCGCCGAGCAGCGCATCACCTGGGAGGACCGGGTGTGGCTGTCCTGGCACCCGGCGAACGCGCTGGTGCTGGTGCAATGAAGCGCGACGGTTCCAGGCGCAGGGGCCTCGGCCGGTTCCTGGTCGCGCTGCCGCCCTATGCCTGGCTGCTGCTGTTCTTCCTGGTGCCGTTCCTGATCGTCCTGAAGATCAGCGTCGCCGAGTTCCAGCAGAGCATCCCGCCGTATTCGCCCCTGTTCTCCTGGGAGGACGGGATGCTGCACGTGCGGCTGAACTTCGGCACCTACCTGTTCCTGGCCGAGGATCCGCTCTACGTCCTGGCCTACCTGAACTCGGTGAAGATCGCGCTGGTGTCCACCGCGATCTGCCTGCTGATCGGATATCCGATGGCCTACGCCATCGCCCGGGCGCCGCGCGCCGCGCGGGTGCCGCTGCTGATGATGATCGTGCTGCCGTTCTGGACCTCGTTCCTGCTGCGCGTCTACGCCTGGATCGGCATCCTCAAGACCGAGGGCCTGGCCAACAACCTGCTGATCTGGCTGGGGCTGATCGACCAGCCGCTGCCGCTGCTGCATTCCGAGTTCGCGGTCCATCTCGGCATCGTCTACTCGTATCTGCCGTTCATGGTCCTGCCGCTCTACGCGACGCTGGAGAAGATGGACCTGTCGCTGCTGGAGGCGGCGGCCGATCTCGGCTGCCGGCCGTTCCGCGCCTTCCTGACGGTGACGCTGCCGCTGTCCTGGCCCGGCGTTCTCGCCGGCTCGCTGCTGGTGTTCATCCCGGCGGTCGGCGAGTTCGTCATCCCCGACCTGCTCGGCGGCCCCGACAGCCTGATGATCGGCAAGGTGCTGTGGGCCGACTTCTTCAACAACCGCGACTGGCCGGTGGCCTCGGCGGTGGCGGTGGCGCTGCTGGTGCTGCTGGTGCTGCCGGTGGTGCTGCTGCAGAAGGCGCAGGCCAAGGAGATGGAGCGATGAACGGCCGCGCCTTCCTCCTGTTCACCGCGCTGGCCTTCGGCTACGCCTTCCTGTACGTGCCGATCCTGTCGCTGGTCGTCTATTCCTTCAACGAGAGCCGGCTGGTCACCGTGTGGGCCGGGTTCTCGACCAAGTGGTACGGCGAGCTGCTGCGCAACGACCAGCTCCTCGGCGCCGCGTGGCTCAGCTTGAAGATCGCGGTGATCAACGCCACCGCCGCCACCGTGCTCGGCACCCTCGCCGCCATCGTGCTGGTGCGCTTCCGCCGCCTGCGCGGCCGCACGCTGTTCGGCGTGATGACGACGGCGCCGCTGGTGATGCCCGACGTGATCACCGGCCTCGCCCTGCTGCTGCTGTTCGTGGCGCTGGAGCAGGCGGTCGGCTGGCCGGAGGGCCGCGGCATGTCCACGATCGCCATCGCCCACATCACCTTCAGCCTGGCCTATGTCGCGGTGGTGGTGCGCTCGCGGCTGGAGCAGCTCGATCCGTCGCTGGAGGAGGCGGCGATGGATCTCGGCGCGCGGCCGTGGAAGGTGTTCGCGCTGGTCACCCTGCCGATCATCGCCCCGGCCTTGGCCGCCGGCTGGCTGCTCGCCTTCACCCTGTCGGTCGACGACCTGGTGATCGCCAGCTTCGTCTCCGGGCCCGGCTCGACGACGCTGCCGATGGTGATCTATTCCAGCGTCCGCCTGGGCGTCAGCCCGCAGATCAACGCCCTGGCGACCATCGTCGTCGCCATCGTCACCACCGGCATCGTCATCGCCGGCCTGTTCCTGCACCGCCAGGAGAAGCGGCGGATCAGGGACATGCAGGCGGCGGCGCGGTAGCCGCGCGCCGCCGCGGCACCGCCGCCGCCCAGACCAGCGTGGTCAGCCAGCCCAGCGCCGACCAGCCGGTGAGCACGTTGAACAGCACCAGGGCGGGAAAGCCTTCGATGCGCCGCAGGCGGCCGATGATGCTCGGCGTGAAATAGACGACCAGCGCGACGGTCGCCAGCAGCACCCGCTCCAATCCGAACCTCCTTCCTCGTCACTCGGCGCCGTAGAACCGGGCCAGGCTTTCGATCACGTCCGGCGGGATGTTGCGGGCGTCGGTGAACTCGGCCCGCTTGACGTCGGCGTGGCTCAGCACGCAGCCGAACAGCTCGGCGCCGACGAAGCGCGCGAAGCGGAGCTGGGCGCCGCCCAGCTTGGCCCGTGTCAGGTCGGCGCCCGAGAAGTCGGCCCATTCGGCCGCCGCGCCGGTCATCACCGCGTTGGTCAGGTCGGCGCCGACGAACTTGGCGTTGAGCACGACGCCGCGCAGCATGAAGGCGTCGCGGAAGCGGGCGTTGGTGGCGTCGATGCCCTCCATCTCGACGTCCTTCATGTGGGCGCCGCTGAAGTCGGCCCCGTAGGCGCGGGCGTTGTTCAGGGTGGCCCCGAACAGGCCGGCGCGCGAGAAATCGGCGCCGCTGAGGTTGGCGTCGCTGAGGTCGGCGTGGAACAGGTCGGCCCCGGCCAGCCGGGCGCCTTCGAGATCGGCACCGACGAGCTTGGCCCATTTCAGGTTGGCGCCTTCCAGGTCGGCGCCGCCCAGCCTGGCGCCGCGCAGATCGGCGCTCTCGAGCTTCAGTCCGCGCAGGCTGGCGCCCGCCAGGTCGCGGCCGGCCAGCGCGTCGGCCACGAAGGCGCAGTGGGTCAGGTCGGTGCGCGCCGCCGGCGCGGCGCAGTCGCCCCGCGGCAGTTCCGCCGCCTGGGCCGTGATCGTGATGCTGGCCGCGAATACCGCGACGGATAAGGCACTGGCGTTCATGTGTTCCTCCCTGCCAGTTGCCCCCGCCCCCCTTTTCTCTTCTTGTCGGAATACGTTACCCCGATTTCGCCCCTACGTCCAAGCGGCTCGCGGACGGCTTAACCATTGGAACAAGGCGGCCGGTTCATGTTATCGATGGTTAGCGACGGCGAGGAGGGAGGAAACCGCATCGATGCGCGAGCTGGAGGCTCCGGCGGGTCTCGACGACATCCCCGCCAGCGACGAGCTGCGGGTGTTGATCGTCGAGGATGATTCCTTTCACTACGTGTATGTGAAGAAGCAGCTCGAACGCGCCTTTCCCGTCGGGCTGACGGTGGAATGGGCGCGCGACGTCGACGCCGCGATCACCATGCTGCGCAGCGACGGCTTCGACGTCTGCCTGCTCGACTTCCTGCTGGGCGGGGCCGATGCCGCCACGGTGATGTCGGCGGCGCCGCCGGACGAACTCGCCACCGCGTTCATCGTCGTCAGCGCCTTCGAGGACGAGGACTTCGTCCGCCAGGCGCTGGAACGCGGCGCCGACGACTACCTGCTCAAGGGCTGCTTCAACACCCGCGAGCTCGAACGCGCCATCCAGTTCTCGCTGTACCGCAAGCGCAAGATGCGGCTGCTGCGCAAGCGCGCGCTCTACGATCCGCTGACCGGGCTCGCCAACCGGGCGCTGGTGTTCGATCGCGTCGAGGAGATGCGCAAGTATGCGCGGCGCAACCGCACCGGCTTCGCCCTGGCCGTGGTCGATCTCGACGAGCTCAAGCGGGTCAACGACACCCACGGCCACGAGGCCGGCGACAAGTTGATCCGCGCGGTGGCCGGCGCGCTGGCCGGCAGCGTGCGCGAGAGCGACGTCGTCGGGCGCATCGGCGGCGACGAGCTGCTGGTGGCGCTGAAGGACATCGGCACCGTCGAGCAGCTCGCGCGGGTGTGCACGAACATGCTCAACGCCGTGCGGCGGCAGCCGCTGGCCTTCGGGCGCGACACGGTGGTCCCGTCGTGCAGCATCGGCGCCGCGCTCTACCCCGACGCCAGCGACCGCATCGACAGGCTGGTCGAGATCGCCGACGCCGCGATGTACGAGATCAAGCGCGGCGGCGGCGACGGATGGCGGATCGGCTCGGCGCCGATGCCGGCGGGCGTCGGCGCCGAGTCCGAAGCCGGCTAGATCAGACCGATCAGGCTGAGAACCAGGGCGACGATCACCGCCAGTCCGATCCACCAGAAAATGCTGTTCGACATGGCGCGCTCCGTGTTGCTGCGGTCTCGAAGCCTCACAACGCGAGGGCGCGCCAATGGTTCCGAACGCCTACCCTATTGCGCCGTCCAGCCGCCATCGGCACTGATCGCGGTGCCGGTGATGTTGTCCGCCGCCGCGGAGCACAGGAACACCGCGACGCCGCCGAGCTGCTCGACGGTGGTGAAGCGGGCGGAGGGCTGCTTCTCGATCAGCAGGTCGCGGGCGGCCAGCTCCTGCGAGATGCCCTGCTGCGCGGCGCGGGCGTCGATCTGCTTCTGGACCAGCGGCGTGAGCACCCAGCCGGGGCAGATGGCGTTGCAGGTGACGCCGGTCTGGGCGAGTTCCAGCCCGACCACCTTGGTCATGCCCATGACGCCGTGCTTGGCGGCGACGTAGGCGACCTTGTTGACCGAGGCGACCAGCCCGTGCGCCGAGGCGATGTTGACGATCCGGCCCCAGCCGCGGCGCTTCATGCCCGGAATGGCGAGGCGGGTGGCGTGGAACGCCGCCGACAGGTTGACGGCGATGACCGCGTCCCAGCGCTCCGGCGGGAAGTCCTCGACCGGCGAGACGTGCTGGATGCCGGCGTTGTTGACCAGGATGTCGACGCCGCCGAGCCGGGCCTCGGCCTCGCGCATCAGCGACTCGCATCCCGAGGCCGTCGACAGGTCGGAGGCGTCGTAGGCCACCCGCACCGCCAGCGTGGCGGCCAGCTCGGCGCGCAGCGCCTCGACCGCGGCGGCGTCGCCGAAGCCGTTGAGCATGATGTCGGCGCCCTGCTCGGCCAGCGCCCGCGCGATGCCGAGCCCGATGCCGCTGGTCGACCCGGTGACGACCGCGACCTTTCCCTTCAGCATTGCCATCCTCCGATCATTTCCTGAACAGGCTTTCGGCGCCCAGCCGGTCCTTCTGCTTGGCGGCGATCGCGTCGCGGGCGCGCCCGATCTCGGCCTCGAGCGCGGCGATGTATTCGTCGAGCTCGGCGACCGACATCGGCTGGAGGTCCTTCTTCGGCTTGGCCTTGTTGCGCGGCTCGAGATCCTCGAAGTCCATGGTCCTGCTCCCTTGTCACTCGCCGGTGAACGTACCAGACTGACGGCCCCTTGTGGATGGCGAGAGTGCGAGACGACATGACCCTGCCCGAGACCATGCGCTGCATCGAGATCGCGCGACCCGGCGGCCCCGAGGTGCTGACCCCGGCGACGCGCCCCCTGCCCCGGCCGGCCGCCGGCGAGGTGCTGATCCGCGTCGCCGCCGCCGGCGTCAACCGTCCCGACGTGATCCAGCGCCAGGGCGCCTATCCGCCGCCGCCCGGCGCCTCGGACATTCCCGGGCTCGAGGTCGCGGGCACCGTCGCCGCGCTTGGCGAGGGCGTCGACGGCCTCGCCGTCGGCGAGCCGGTCTGCGCCCTGGTCACCGGCGGCGGCTATGCCGAATACTGCACCGCCGCGGCCGAATGCTGCCTGCCGCTGCCCGCCGGCTACGACTTCGTCCGCGCCGCCGCGCTGCCCGAGACCTTCTTCACCGTCTGGCACAACGTCTTCCAGCGCGCGCGGCTGCGGCCGGGCGAGACCCTGCTGGTGCACGGCGGCTCTTCCGGCATCGGCACCACGGCGATCCAGCTCGCCAAGGCGTTCGGCGCCACCGTGTTCACCACCGCCGGCTCGCCCGAGAAGTGCAAGGCCTGCACCGATCTCGGCGCCGACCGCGCCATCGACTACCGCGCCGAGGATTTCGCCGAGGTGATCGCCGCCGAGGCCAAGGGCGTCGACGTCATCCTCGACATGGTCGGCGGCGACTACCTGCCGAAGAACGTCAAATGCCTGAAGACCGAGGGCCGGCTGGTCAACATCGCCTTCCTCAAGGGCTCGAAGGTCGAGCTGAACTTCATGCCGGTGATGCTCAAGCGGCTGACCCTGACCGGCTCGACCCTGCGCCCGCAATCGGTCGCCGCCAAGGCCGCGATCGCCGCCGAACTGCGCGCCCGCGTCTGGCCGCTGCTCGACGCCGGCGAGGTCGCGCCGCTCGTCCATGCGCGCTTTCCCCTGGACCGGGCGGCCGAGGCGCACCAACTGATGGAAAGCAGCGCCCACATCGGCAAGATCGTGCTGGAGGTTGCGGACGCGCCGGGCATTTGACCTGTGCGCGAACGTCGGGCATAACCAACACATCGCCCGTAGCGCACGCCGCCGCAACGGCGCCGCCCCGATCCCGGGGGCGCGATCACGCAAAGCCGAAGAACGAGAAGGAGGACACATGGCCTTGCCGCTCATGCCGAAGGCGACCGCCGTCTGGCTGGTCGAGAATTCCACGCTCAGCTTCGAGCAGATCGCCGAGTTCTGCGGCATGCATGAGCTCGAGGTCCAGGCCATCGCCGACGGCGAGGTGGCGACCGGCATCGTCGGGCTCGACCCGGTCGCCAACGGCCAGCTCACCAAGGAAGAGATCGAGCGCTGCGAGAAGGACCAGAACGCCAGCCTGCGCATCAACGTCAACGAGCTGGTGCGCGACAAGCCCAAGGGCGCGCGCTACACGCCGGTGTCGAAGCGCCAGGACCGGCCCGACGCCATCGCCTGGCTGCTCAAGCACCATCCCGAGCTGACCGACGCCCAGATCGGCAAGCTGATCGGCACCACCAAGAACACCATCCAGGCGGTGCGCGACAAGACGCACTGGAACGCCCCCAACATCAAGCCGCGCAACCCGGTGACCCTGGGGCTGTGCACCGAGGCCGACCTCGAGAAGGCGGTCGCCCTGGCGCCGCGCCGTCCCGGCGGCGCGCCGACCCCGCCGGCCTATGGCGGCGAGGAACCGGCGCACGACTGACCGACGCGGCAATCCGGCAAGGCGAAAACGCCGCCCGGTCGGGCGGCGTTTTTTTGTCCGGCGTTTCCCGGCGCTCGGCTGCCCTGGGAGCGCGGGCGTCCTCGCCCGCGCCGCCGGCCCGAAAACGTGTCAGCGGTGGGTGGCGAGCGGGTCGGCGAAGGGGTCGCGGCCGGCGGCGTCGCGCCCGAGCTTGCGCATGGTCCGCGCCGACTGGAAGGCGTCGTAGACGCGGCTCGCCGGCACCCACAGCGAGGTCAGCGCGCCCAGCACGATCATCGTGAAGCTGAACTCGCGGCCGAGCAGCCAGCTCAGGCTCTGGTTCAGGGCCGGATAGGGCGTGTAGTAGCTGGTCCGCAGGCCCAGCTCGGTCATGATGTCGGCGTTGGTGAAGCCCGACCAGTAGCCGTTGGAAACCAGCAGCCACACCTGGAACGTCGCCTGAGCGATCCCGAGCACCAGAAGCAGTCCACCGATGTTGCGCATGACCATGTCCTCCGATCCATGGTCATGATGCCATGCCCGACCCCGAAGGTCGGTGATGGCCGTCACACGGCGGCGCGCGATCGGATGGGGCGTCGCCGAAAGGGAGGCGCAAGCGCACCGGACGAGGTTTCGCCTGTTCACCAAAGGCACGCGCACTGACGAAAGGAGCGAAGATGCCCGAGCGAAACGAGTCCATGGCGCACCTGTTCTCGACTTTGATGCACGACATGTCGGCGCTGGTGCGCAAGGAGTTCGAGCTGGTCCGCACCGAGACCGGCGAGAAGGTCTCGCAGGTCACGCGGGGCGCCGTATCGATGGCGGCCGGCGGCGTGATCGCCTTCGCCGGACTGCTGTTCCTGCTGCTGGCCGCGACCCTGGCGCTCGCCGCGATCATGCCGGCCTGGGCGGCGGCGCTGATCGTCGGCGCCGCGGCGAGCTTCCTCGGCCTGATCATGCTGATGGCCGGCCGCAGCAAGACCAGGGCCGGCAACCTGGCGCCGGAGCGCACGATCCGCACGGTGCGCGAGGACGTCGACATGGCCCGCCACCACGTCTCCAGAGGTTGATCATGGCAAACCGAACCGCCGCAGACATCGAGCGCGAGATCGACGAGACCCGCGCCCACGCCGACCACGTGCTGCGCGACATCGAGCAGCGCCTGACGCCCGAGCGCATGATCCAGGACGCCACCACCTTCTTCCGCGACAGCCCGACCGGGCAGGAGATGGTGCGCAACCTGCGCGCATCGGTGATTTCCAATCCGATTCCGCTGATGCTGACGGCGGTCGGCATCGGCTGGATGATGCTGGACGGCCTGCAGGCGCGCCGCGCCCGCCACACCGTCGAGCGCGTCCAGGCCCGCCGCCGCGTGGCGACCGACGGCCGCCGCGACCGCGACTCCCATCACGTCCATGTCGAGGACGGCGGCTCGGGCCGCGCGCATGTGCCCGAGGACCTGGTCGGCCAGCGCCACGCCGGCAAGTCGGCGCGCGACAGCGCCGAGGCATTCGAAAGCGGCAACGGCGAAACCGAATGGGACCCGGACCGCACGGTGCCGACCGTGCTCGGCCCCGACGGCCAGCCGATCGCCAACGACCGCCGCCCGACGCCGTAACGCCGGAATCCCCCTCTCCCCCACGGGGGAGAGGGCCGGGGTGAGGGCGTGTTCGTCGCCTGCGCGGCGGCGAAATCTCCCTCACCCTCCCCGCTTCGCGGGCCCTCTCCCCTCGAGGGAGAGGGCGAACAGACCTTACGCCTTCGCCGGCTGCTTGGCGTGGGCGTAGCCGATGCCGGTCAGGGCCTCGTCGATCTCCTCCAGGATGGCGGGATCGTCGATGGTGGCGGGCATCTTGTACTCTTCGGCGTCGGCGATCTTCTGCATCGTGCCGCGCAGGATCTTGCCCGAGCGGGTCTTGGGCAGGCGCTTGACCACGGTGCAGGTCTTGAACGCCGCCACCGGGCCGATCTTCTCGCGCACCAGGGCGACGACCTCCTTGACGATCTCGGCGTGCGGGCGGTCGACGCCGGCCTTGAGCACGACGAAGCCCAGCGGCACCTGGCCCTTGAGCTGGTCGGCGACGCCGATCACCGCGCATTCGGCGACGTCCTTGTGGCTGGCCAGCACCTCTTCCATCTGGCCGGTCGACAGGCGGTGGCCGGCGACGTTGATGATGTCGTCGGTGCGCGCCATCACGTAGACGTAGCCTTCCTCGTCGATGAAGCCGGCGTCGGCGGTCTTGTAGTAGCCGGGATACTCGGCCAGGTAGCTGTCGAGATAGCGCTGGTCGGCCTCGTACAGGGTGACCAGGGTGCCGGGCGGCAGCGGCAGCTTGACGACCAGGGCGCCGACCTGGCCGGGCTTGGCCCGGTTGTGGGACTCGTCGAGCACCTGCAGGTCCCAGCCCGGCGCCGCCTTGGTCGGCGAGCCCGGCTTGATCGGGAATTCGTGCAGGCCGAGGCAGTTGGCGGCGATCGACCAGCCGGTCTCGGTCTGCCACCAGTGATCGATCACCGGCGTGCCCAGGTTCTCGCGCGCCCAGTTGATGGTGTCGGGGTCCGAGCGCTCGCCGGCCAGGAACAGCGCCCGGAAATGCGACATGTCGTACTTCTTCAGGAACTCGGCCTTGGGATCGGCGCCCTTGATGGCGCGGAAGGCGGTCGGCGCCGTGAACAGGGTCGCGATCTTGTGCTGGCTGATCACGCGCCAGAAGGCGCCGGCGTCGGGGGTGCCGACCGGCTTGCCCTCGTAGACGACCGTGGTGTTGCCGTTCAGCAGCGGCCCGTAGACGATGTAGGAGTGGCCGACGACCCAGCCGACGTCCGACGCCGCCCAGTAGACCTCGCCGGGCTGGGCGTTGTAGATCGCCTTCATGCTCCAGTTCAGCGCCACCATGTGGCCGCCGTTGTCGCGCACGACGCCCTTGGGCTGGCCGGTGGTGCCCGAGGTGTAGAGGATGTAGAGCGGATCGGTGGCGGCGACGGTGACGCACTCGGCCGGCGCGGCGGCGGCGACCGCCTCGGCCCAGTCGAGGTCGCGGCCGGGGATCAGCTTGGCCTCGGCCTGCGGGCGGGCCAGGATCACGCACTTCTCGGGCTTGTGACTGGCGCCCTCGATGGCGGCGTCGAGCAGCGGCTTGTAGGGAATGACGCGGTTGACCTCGATGCCGCACGAGGCCGAGAGGATCATCTTCGGCTTGGCGTGGTCGATGCGGGTCGCCAGCTCGCTCGAGGCGAAGCCGCCGAACACCACCGAATGCACGGCGCCGATGCGCGCGCAGGCCAGCATCGCCATCACCGCCTCGGGCACCATCGGCATGTAGACGATGACGCGATCGCCCTTGGCGACGCCGTTCGCCTTCAGCACGCCGGCCAGCTTGGCGACCGTGTCGCGCAGCTCGCGGTAGGTGTAGGAACGGACGGTGCCGGTGACCGGGCTGTCGTAGATCAGCGCCGCCTGGTCGGCGCGGCCGCGCTCGACATGGCGGTCCAGCGCGTTGTAGCAGGTGTTGCACTGGGCGCCGACAAACCAACGGTAGAACGGCTTGTTGGAATCGTCGAGGACCTTGTCCCACTTGCGGACCCAGTCGATGCCTTCGGCGGCTTCGGCCCAGAACCCTTCGGGATCGCTCAGCGACCGCTGATAGGCCTGTTCATACGCGTTGCTCATCCGACTCCCCTCTGTTTTCTTGCCACTCTTTCGGAGGGGGCTTTGCCCATTCCTCCCCGGAGCGGGAGATTGTGCGAAATACCACGACATTGCAAAGGGAAACTGCCCCGCCGCAGCGGCCTGCGGGCACAAAAAAAGCGCCTCGCGGCGCCGTTTCGGTCGGGGGTCGGTTTCCCGGTCGGTACCGGGAAACCGGTGCCCAACGGGTCAGTGCGTGTCGATGTGTTCCAACTCGTCCTTTATGCGGAGCTTACGGCGTTTGAGATCTGCAATCGCATAGCTGTCGGGCAACGGTCGGCGGAATTCCTCCTCGAGGGCCTCTTCCAGCTGGGAATGCTTGACGCGAAGCGATTCCAAGCGATCCTGAAGGCTCATCTCAGACCTCCTGTCATGTGAAAGCCGCATTGAAATACTATGACTCTTGGGGGCCGTTTGTCAGCATGGAAATTATCGAAATCGCTACATCGGTCGTGGTAAGGCCGACGGCCTGGAGGAAGGACCTATGATCGCGCGAGAACGCCTTGTCGTGGGCATCAGCGGCGCTTCGGGCGTGATCTGGGGCGTGCGGATGCTGACGGCCCTGAAATCCTGCGGCATCGAGTCGCACCTGATCATGAGCCGCGCGGCCGAAATCACCCTGGCGCACGAGACCGACCTGAAGGTCGCCGACGTCCACGCGCTCGCCGACGTCGTCCACGCCCACGGCGACATCGCGGCGCCGCCGTCTTCGGGCTCGTTCCGCACCCTCGGCATGGTGGTGGCGCCGTGTTCGGTGCGGACCATGTCCGAGATATCCACTGGGGTAACCGCGAGCCTGCTCAGCCGCGCCGCCGACGTGACGCTGAAGGAGCGCCGCCGGCTGGTGCTGATGGTCCGGGAAACGCCGTTGCATACCGGGCACTTGCGCACGATGCTGGCATTGTCCGAACTCGGCGCGGTGATCGCGCCGCCGGTGCCGGCCTTCTACTCCCGCCCCGCGAACCTGACTGAAATGGTCGACCACGGCGTCGGTCGGGTGCTCGACCTGTTCGGCGTCGACACCGGCGGCGTCAAGCGCTGGGGCGAGGACGTCGGCAAGCGTTAGGGTTCGAACGGGATGCGCAGGCGCACGCGGCAGCCGGGCGCGGCGTGCTCGTGCGCGATCTCGCCCTTGTAGGGCGTGAGCAGCGTCGTGATCAGCGTCAACCCGGTGCCGTGGGTCGGCGCGACCGGGCAGCCGGCGCCGTCGTCGGCCACCACCACGATCAGTTGCCCCGGCTCGGCGCGCAACGCGATGGTGATCGCTCCCGAACGGCCGTCGGGAAAGGCGTATTTCAGCGCGTTGGTCACCAGCTCGTTGAGCGCGATGGCGATCACCGCGGCGAGATCGCGCGAGATCGTCACCGACTGCGCCGCGCAGGAGATGGCGATCGGCCGATGGACCAGCAGCGAGGTCGCGAAGGCGCCGCACAGGCGGTCGATCAGCGCGCCGGTGTCGATGCCGTCGCCGGTGCCGGGCGCATAGATGAGTTCCTGCAGCCGACCCAGGCCGCCGATGCGGTCGCCCAGCGAGCGCAGCACCGCGCGGGCCTCCTCGGTTCGCGCCCGCACCCCCTGCATCGCCACCAGGGCGAGCAGGAGCTGGAAATTGTTGCGCGAACGGTGGTGAAGCTCGCTGACGAGGGCGTCCTTCTGCCGCGCCGAGACGCTCAGGTCGTGCACGAGCAGGCGCAGCCCCTCGACGATGCCGGCGCTGGTCAGGGCGACGGCCAGGAAAAGGAACAGCGCCAGCGTGTCCTCGCGGCCCAGTTCCAGCGAGAACGCCGGATCGGTGAACAAGAAGATGGCGGCGAAGGCGCTGAGCACGATGGCGAACAGGCTGCTGCCCTTGTCGAGCAGCGCGGCGCACAGGACCACCGCACCGAGGAAGGTCAGATACAGGTACGGCCCGATGAACGGGTCGATGAGCCAGCGGAACAGCGCCGCCACCGAGACGAAACCGCTCGCGATGGCGTACTTGACGACCAGCGGCTGCTCGCTGCTCCAGTCCAGCACGCGCCGAAGATGCTGCTGCATGACGCCTCGCCCGGCAAGCCCGCCCCCTCTCTATCACCGCGGCGGACGGGTGCCAATCGGGCCACAAGAGGGGGCGGCGGTGGTCGTTCGCATTAGCCTCCTGCCCCCGGAACCGCCTGCCGAGCGGCCGCGTAAACGGGATGTGGAGCCAACTGCCGCGAGGTCCGATGTCAGACCACCCCGTCAATGCGCGGTTCGATGCCGCGCTGCACTGGATCTCCCTGGCGATCGAGGCCGCCGGGGTCGCCGTGATCGTGCTCGGAATCCTGGCCGCGGTGGCGGTGGTCCTCGCGCGGGGGCTGCACCGCGGGTCGCATGCCGAGCAGAGCTTCCACGCCTTCCGCACCACGCTGGGGCGCGGCATCCTGCTCGGCCTGGAATTCCTGGTCGCCGCCGACATCATCGGCACCGTGGCGGTCGAGCCGACCCTCGACAATCTCGCGGTGCTGGCGCTGATCGTGGCGATCCGCACCTTCCTCAGCTTCTCGCTGCAGGTCGAGATCGAGGGCCGGATGCCGTGGCGGCGCGACGCCCGGCGTCAGCCGGACTCGCCGCAATAGATGCCCAGCCCCCGCGCCGTCATCACCAGCGGCCCGTAGGGGTCGACGCAGCGGTAGACGTCGATGACGTCGCGCAGCGGCACGTCGACGATGCCGCGGTCCTGCCAGGCGACCATGCGGTCGAACCGGCCCTGCGCCACCAGGTCGACGGCATGGACGCCGAAGGCCGAGGCGATCAGGCGGTCGCGCATCGCCGGGATGCCGCCGCGCTGGACGTGGCCGAGCACGGTGACGCGGGTCTCGGCGTTGACCATTCGGCCCAGATTGTCCGACAGGTACTGGCCGATGCCGCCGTACCGGACCTCGCCGCCGAACAGCGCCTGGGTCGCGCGCTCGCCGGTCTCGGTCTTGACGCCCTCGGCGACGACGACCAGCGCGTGGTTGCGGCCCTCGGACTGCACCTGGTGGATCTTGTCGGCGACGCCCTTCAGGGTGTAGCCCACCTCGGGGATCAGGATGACGTCGGCGCCGCCGGCGATGCCGGCATGCAGCGCGATGTGGCCGGCGTCGCGGCCCATCAGCTCGAGCACCATCACGCGATGATGGCTGGCGGCCGTCGGCTGCAGGCGGTCGAGCGCGTCGACGGCGACGTTGACGGCGGTGGTGAAGCCGATCGAGTACTCGGTCAGGTGGACGTCGTTGTCGATGGTCTTGGGAATGGCGACCATCGGAATCTTGCCGGCCGCGCACAGCTTGCGCAGGATCTTGATCGAACCGTCGCCGCCGATGACGATCAGCGCGTCGAGCCCCAGTTCGCGGAAGCCCTCGACGAAGTCCGTCGACCGGTCCTTCTTCGAGCCGTCCGGCATCGGAAACGCGAAGGGATCGCCCTTGTTGGTGGTGCCCAGAAGGGTGCCGCCCATGCGCAGAATGTTGCCGGTGAAGATCTTGAGGTCGAACTCCTCGTAGTCCAGCGGCCGGTTCATCAGGCCCAGCGTGCCGTCGTGGATGCCGAACACCTGCCAGCCGTAGCCGCGCACGGCGCGATAGACCACCGCCCGGATCGCCGCGTTCAGGCCGGCGCAGTCGCCGCCGCTGGTGAGGATGCCAAGCCGCTTGCTCATCGTGATTTCCTCGCGCCGTCAGGAGAACCAAGAGGCTGGCGACGAACAGGCCGTTCGTCAACAGCCATACCGTTCGGGATCGGTTTCTGTTAATCTGTGCTTCCCAGGCATCCCAGACACCCCATGATCGATCAAAATCAGCAGGAAATGCTCCGCAAGCTCCAGCAGCTGCGGGAAGAGCACCGGGACCTCGACGACGTGATCGCCCATCTCGGGCGGACAGGCGAGTTCGACCAACTGCAGATTCAGCGGCTGAAGAAGCGCAAGCTGGCGCTGAAGGATCAGATCCTGCGGCTGGAAAGCAGCATCCACCCCGATCTCATCGCCTGACCGCGTCGGCGGCGGCGAGCAGGCCGTCGAGGCTGGAATCCGCCGCCAGCGCGGCGGTGCCCCAGTGCAGGATCAGCACGATTTCGCGTCCGCGCCAGACGAAGGACGGCCGGTTCACCGCCTCGGCCAGTTCGGCCAGCTTTCCGGCGGCGTCGTCGGGCTCGGTGAGCGCCAGCACCGCGGCGAAATCGCCGCCGCCCAGCGCCGCGACGAAGTCGCTCTGGCGCAGCCCGTCGGCGAGAACCCGGCCGACATGGGCCTGGGCCGCGGCGGCGGCGGCGAAGCCCTCGTTCAGCCGCAGGCGCTCGAGGCCGCCGACATGGCCGAGCGCCAAGGTGCCGAGCGGCATGCCCTCGACCGGACGCGCGAGGATGCGGTTCAGGCCGCGCGCCAGGCCGCGCCGGTTGAGCAGCGGCAGCAGGTCGTGGCGGCTCGCCTGCTCGTCGAGCTGGGCCTGGTGGCGACGGCCGATCTCGGCCTCGGCGCGCAGCTTCTCGATTTCCTGCAGCAGTCCGGTGACGGCGCGCTGCACCTCCGGGGTCAGCATCTCCTCCGGGATTCCGAGGAAGCTCGCGGCGTCGCCCGCCTCGACGCCGGCATGCGGCGAGGCCTGCTCCGGCCCGCCGCCATCGCCGTGCTGCGGCGTGTGCGGCCGGCCGTGGCCGCGCTGGCGGTGCTGCTCGCCCAGCTGGGGTATCAGGCCGACCGGCGTGGTTTCGTAGCGTTCCGACATTGCATCGTTTCCCGGCGTCAAGAGTACCGCAGCACGGGCGAAAAGGCCACGTGGCGCTTGCGTCCGGGACCGCGATCCCTATAATGCCGCCCTTTCCGCCATCAGCACAGTTCAGAGGCATGGAACAGCCCCGCGTCGGCATCATCATGGGCAGCCAGTCCGACTGGGAGACCATGCGCCATGCCGCCGACATCCTGCGACAGCTCGGCGTCGCGCACGAGACCCGCATCGTCTCGGCGCACCGCACGCCGCAGCGGCTCTACGACTACGCCGCGGGCGCCCGCGGCCGCGGGCTGCAGGTGATCATCGCCGGCGCCGGCGGCGCCGCCCATCTGCCCGGCATGACGGCGGCGATGACGCCGCTGCCCGTGTTCGGCGTGCCGGTCGAGAGCAAGGCCCTGAAGGGCATGGACAGCCTGCTGTCGATCGTGCAGATGCCGGGCGGCGTGCCGGTGGGCACGCTGGCGATCGGCAAGGCCGGCGCCATCAACGCCGCGCTGCTCGCCGCCGCCGTCGTCGCGCTCCAGGATCCGGCGGTCGCCGAGGCGCTGGACGGCTGGCGGGCGCGGCAGACGGCCTCGGTCCAGGAAACTCCGCAAGACAGTGACCCAGCCCCGCACTGAGCTGCCGCCCGGCAGCACCATCGGCATCATCGGCGGCGGCCAGCTCGGCCGCATGACGGCGCTCGCCGCCGCGCGGCTTGGCTACCGCTGCCACGTCTTCACGCCCGAGCGCGACGGCCCGGCCGAGCAGGTCTCGGCCGCCGCCACGATCGCCGCCTACGACGACGAGGCGGCGTTGCGCCGCTTCGCCGCCGCCGTCGACGTGGTGACCTTCGAGTTCGAGAACGTGCCGGCCGAAAGCGTGCGGCTGCTGGCCGAGATCAAGCCGGTGCGCCCCGACTGGCATGTCCTGCGCATCGCCCAGGACCGCCTGCTGGAGAAGGAGTTCTTCAACCGCATCGGCGTCGCCACCGCGCCGTGGCGCGAGGTCACCGACGCCGAGGAACTGGCGATCGCCATCGACCAGATCGGCCGGCCGGCGGTGCTGAAGACGACGCGGCTGGGCTACGACGGCAAGGGCCAGGTCAAGATCGGCCCCGACACCGACCCGGCCGAGGCCTGGGCGCGACTGAACGCTGAGGTCGGTGTGCTGGAGGGCTTCATCGACTTCTCCTGCGAGGTCTCGGCCGTCGTCGCGCGCGGGCTCGACGGCAGCGTCGCCTGCTTCGACATCGTCGAGAACCGCCACGTCGACCACATCCTCGACACCACCATCGCCCCCGCCGACCTGCCCGCCGAACTGGTGGCCGAGGCCCGGGCGATCGGCGAGAGGTCGGCGCGCGCCCTCGACCTCGTCGGGCTGCTGGCGGTCGAGATGTTCGTGACCCGCGACGGCCGGGTGCTGGCCAACGAAATGGCCCCGCGCCCGCACAATTCCGGCCACTGGACCATGGACGCCTGCCACACCGACCAGTTCGAGCAGTTCGTCCGTGCGGTCTGCGGCCTGCCGCTCGGCTCGCCCGAGCGCTACGCCGACGCCGAGATGAAGAACCTGATCGGCGATGCCGTCGACGGCTGGCGCGACGTCCTGCGCGAGCCCGGGGCGCGGCTGCACCTCTACGGCAAGGCCGAGGCGCGGCCGGGCCGCAAGATGGGCCACGTCAACCGCGTTCGCCCGCGCGGCGCGCCTTGACCGTGGCGCCGCATTTGCCGATTGACGGGCTCCGCGGCTTTTTGGGACAGTTGCGCGGCCAGAGCAGCGAGACGGCGTAGAGCGTGGAAGAATTCCTCAGTACCTGGGGTTACCTCGGGATCATCGTCTGGACCTTCCTCGAGGGCGAAACCGTCGTCATCGTGGCTGGATTCCTGGGCAGTCAGGCGTTGATGAACCCGTGGGCGGTCATGCTGTCGGCCTTCTTCGGCAGCTTCTGCGGCGACCAGATGTACTATTACATCGGCCGCCGCTACGGGACGCCGCTGCTGGCGCGCTGGCCGACCATGCGCAAGAAGACCGACTGGGCGTTCAAGCTCGTGCGCAAGCACGAGACGGTGTTCATCCTGTCGTTCCGCTTCATCTACGGCGTCCGCAACGTCAGTCCGTTCGTGATCGGCATCAGCGGCGTGCCGCGGCTGCGATTCGCGCTGCTGAACCTGGTCGCCGCGTTCATCTGGGCCAACGCCTTCACCTGGGGCGGCTACTTCCTCGGCCACGCCCTCGAGAAATGGCTTGGCGAGTACAAGTTCCACGCCGTGGGCGTGTTCGTCCTCGGTGTTTCCGCGTTCGCGCTCTACAAGTGGCTCAGGACGCGCCGGCAGCTGACGCAGCTCAGGGAAGCCGAGTCGGCCCAGGCGGGCGCCGTGCGGGCCGAGGACGACCCGCAACCGACGCGCGCCGCCGCCTCGGAATAGCCGGAGGCCGGCACGGCCCGATCGGGCCGGCGCTCAGCCCGGCCCGTGCACGCCGAATCGGCGCGGCCGGCCCGGACGCTCGAACAGGCGCAGCGGATTGAAAGCCTCGAACGGCCGCCGCAGGCCGGCGGTCAGCTTCGGCAGCCGCAGCACGTCGTCGAGGCGGCGTTCCAGGAATCCCCAGGTCTCCACGGCGCCTTCCGACGGATCGTCGAGCCAGTACAGCACCGTCGAGCCGTAGACGGCGGCCAGGCTGGCGCGCTTGGTGTAGTAGCTGAAGTCGGTGGCGGTGTCGCCGACCGCGTGCCAGATGGTGTCGACGGTGCGGAAGGTGATGCGCGCCGCCAGCCCGGCGTTCTGCGGCAGCGCCAGCAGGGCCAGCGCCCGCCGCACCGCTTCGCGGTCGTCGGTCCAGGGCTCGATTCGCGCCTGCACGGCCAGGCTGATGCGCTGTCGCAGCTTCAGCCCCGGCAGATCGGCGCGGTCGAGCAGGTCGAGCATGCGGCGGTCGGCCAGGTCGTTGAAGTGATCGACCAGCCCGACGGCGCCGTTGGGGAACAGCCGTTCGGCCATGGTCGCGTCGTAGCCGGCGTCCTCGGAGGCGCGCCGCATCGTCGTCCGGCTCCAGCCGTCGAAGGCGACGTTGGGCAGGGCGGCGGCGACGATGGCGTCGCGGGCGGATTGGATGTCCATCGGCAAGCTCCTAGTCTGCGGCGGCGCGGCGGATCTCGTCGGCGAAGCCGAAGCTCCCGAGATCGGGCATGCGCATCGGATACAGAATTCCGTCGAGATGGTCGCATTCGTGCTGGACGACGCGGGCGTGGAAGCCCGCGGCCTCGCGCTCGATCACGGCGCCGTCGAGGCCGAGGCCGCGATAGCGGATGCGCGCCGGCCGCGGCACCGCGCCCGTCATCCCGGGCAGCGACAGGCAGGCCTCGAACGCGGCGACGGTGTCGTCGCCGAGCGGCTCGATCTCGGGGTTGACCAGCACGGTCAGCGGCTCCTCGCCGCCCTCGCCCGCCCGTCCCGCCGGAACGTGGAAGATGACCAGCCGCAACGGCACGTGCACCTGGGGCGCCGCCAGGCCGACGCCGCCGGAATCGGCCAGCGTGTCGATCATGTCGGCGACCAGTCCGGCGATCTCGGGCGCGGTCGGATCGGCGACCGGCGCCGCCGGCCGGCGCAGAACCGGGTGGCCCATGCGGGCGATCTTCAGAATTGCCATGACGTTACTATGGCCACCGCGCCGCCGGCCGTAAATAGGGGCGGACGTCCGTCCTCCGAAGGATGCGCTCGGCTCTTCACTTTGCGGGAACCCTGTGCTATCTACGGCGTTCTCGAACGACGGAGAGCCGTCGTCCGACGGATTTTTGCATTCCGTTTTTTTGCAAATCAACCTTGGGAGCGGTGAACGAACGTGCAGGTTCTCGTCCGTGACAACAACGTCGATCAGGCCCTGAAGGCGCTCAAGAAGAAGATGCAGCGCGAGGGTGTCTTCCGCGAAATGAAGCTTCGCCGCAACTACGAGAAGCCGTCCGAGCGCAAGGCGCGCGAGCGGGCGGAAGCCGTGCGTCGGGCGCGCAAGCTCGAGCGCAAGCGGCTCGAGCGCGAAGGCTTCTAAGCCGGCCCTCCGGCCGGGTCCTTCGGACAAAATCGCTTCCTGCGTTCACCGAACGGCGTTGCGGCTCCGGCCGCAGCGCCGCGTTCGCGCGTGCGCGTCGCGCCCGCCGCGGCGGTGCGGAGCGCCGTTCGCGCACACGCCAAGTATCGACTCCAAAACACCTCCGGACCGTTATTAGTGCCTTGAATATCAATACTTTTTGTCCGGTTGCAATTTAGTCGCAATCCCGACGAAGGTGGTACCCAGCACACAAGGGGGCATGGAACGCCCCCCATTCGGGAGAACCACCGATGACCAATGTCGCCCACGCCGCGTCGCCACCGTCCTTCGTCCGCGCCCTGAAGATTCATCACCGCCTCGTGCTCGGTTTCGGTGCCGTATGTCTGGTGCTCGGCGTCGCCGTGGGCAGTACCCTGGTGGTGCTCTCCGAGGTGCGCGAAGACGCCGGCTCGATGGCCACCTTGCGCATGCCGGCGGCGCTGACCGGCGCCCAGCTCGACAGCCGGGTCTACGGCACGCTGGCGGCCCTGCGCGGCTGGATGCTGACCGGCAATCCGGCGTTCAAGGAGGAACGCGCCCGCGCCTGGGCGCAGATCGAATCGGCGCGCGCCGAGATGGACGCCCTGGCCGAGCGCTTCGTCACCGAGCAGGACCGCGACGCCTGGGCCGAGATCGAGCGGATCCTGGACGAGTTCGCGACCGCCCAGAGCCAGGTCGAGTCGGTCGCCCACACCGCCGACGCGCAGCCGGCGCTGAAGCTGCTGTCCACCGACGGCGTGCCGCGCGTCGACGCCATGGCCGCCGCGATCACGCGCATGATCGACATCGAGGAGGCCGAGGCCGCCACCCTCGAGCGCAAGATGCTGCTCAAGACCATGGCCGACGTGCGCGGCAGCCTGGGGCTCGCCGTCGCCAACCTGCGCGCCTTCCTGATCTCGGGCGACGCCGCCTTCAAGCAGAAGTTCGACGAGCTGTGGGCGACCAACGAGCGCCGCTTCGTCGATCTGGGCGCGCTGCGCGGGCTGCTGACCGCGCCGCAGACGGCCGCCTTCGCCGAGTTCGAGGCGGCGCGCGCCGGCTTCGTCCCGGTCTCGCAGCGGCTGTTCGAGATTCGCGCCTCGAACCAGTGGAACGTGCCGCTGCACCTGCTGGTCACCGAGGCGGCGCCGCGCGCGGCCAAGCTGATGGACCTGCTGGAAGGCCCGCTGGGCGCCGACGGCAAAAGGACCGGCGGCTTCATCGACCGCCAGGAGCGGCGGCTGACCGAAAACGGCCAGAGCATCGAAACGGCGATCGCCTCGCTGACCACGCTGCAGTGGACGCTGCTGGTGGCCGGCCTCGCCGCCGCCGCGGTGATCGGCTGGCTGTGCGGCCGCTCGATCATCCGTCCGATCAACGCCATGACGACGGCGATGGGCACGCTGGCCAAGGGCGACACCTCGGTCGAGGTCCCGGCCCGCGACCGCGGCGACGAGATCGGCCACATGGCCGCCGCCGTGCAGGTGTTCAAGGACAACGCCATCGAGATGGAGCGCCTGCGCGCCGAGCAGGAGCGGCAGCGCGCCCGGGCCGAGCAGGACCGCCGCGCCGCCATGCACCGGATGGCGGACGAACTCGACGCCTCGGTCAAGGCGATCATCGAGGCGGTCGGATCGGCCGCCGTCGAGATGCAGGCGACCGCCGGATCGATGGCCGCCAACGCCGAGCAGACGACCCGCCAGTCGGCCGCCGTCGCCGCCGCCTCGCAGCAGGCCTCGGCCAACGTGCAGACCGTCGCCACCGCCGCCGAGGAGCTGACCACCTCGATCTCCGAGATCGGCCGCCAGGTCGGGCACTCGGCCGAGATCAGCCGCCGGGCGGTGTCCGAGGCCGACCGCACCAACGCCCTGGTCGAGGGCCTGGCGACGGCGGCCCAGCGCATCGGCGAGGTCGTCGAGCTGATCACCAACATCGCGTCGCAGACCAACCTGCTGGCGCTCAACGCCACCATCGAGGCGGCGCGGGCCGGCGAGGCCGGCAAGGGCTTCGCCGTCGTCGCCTCCGAGGTCAAGAACCTGGCCAACCAGACCGGCCGCGCCACCGAGGAGATCGGCAGCCACGTCACCGCCATCCAGCAGGCGACGCGCGAGGCGGTCGAGGCCATCCGCGGCATCGGCGGCACGATCGGCGGCATCAACGAGGTCGCCTCGACCATCGCCTCGGCCGTGCAGCAGCAGGGCGCCGCGACCCAGGAGATCGCCCGCAACGTCCAGCAGGCGGCGCAGGGCACCCAGGAGGTCGACGAGAACATCACCGGCGTCGCCCACGCCGCCGGCGAGACCGGCGCCGCCGCGACCCAGGTGCTGGCCTCGGCCGGCGACCTGTCGCAGATGGCGACCAAGCTGCGCACCGAGGTCGAGCGCTTCGTCACCCAGGTGCGCGCGGCGTAAGGCGGCGGCGTCAACGGCACCAACGGCAACGGGACCCGATCGCTCGGGTCCCGTTTTTTCGTTCTTCGCCGAACTCCGGCGAGAGCCCCAGGCGCTTCCTTCTCTCCCTCTCCCGCCT
>CAZJFH010000036.1:0-50662 GCA_964545205.1 uncultured Rhodospirillaceae bacterium | reverse complement strand
TCGGCGCCCCGGCCCGGCGGGCCGCCCGACAGGCGATGCAGGCCGCGGAGTAGGAGCAAGTCCATGGGGTGGTTGCCGATCCTGTTCGCTCTGGGCGTCGCGGCCGTCGCGCCGCTGGTGCTGGTCCTGCTCAGGCGCTCCAAGGTGGCGCCGGCCGACCGCGCCGCCTACGACATCGCCGTCTACCGCGACCATCTCGCCGAGATCGAGCGCGATCTGGCGCGCGGACTGATGACCGACGCCGAGGCGCAGACCGTCCGGCTCGAGACGCAGCGCCGCATCCTGGCCGTGGCTTCGGGCGCCCCCGACGCCTGCGCGCTGCCGCCTTCGGTGCCGCGCGCCGTGGCCGCCGGCGTGGCCTTGCTGGTCCCGGCGGCGGCGATGGCGCTCTATCTGCAGATCGGCAGCCCGGAGCTGCCGGACCGCCCCTATGCCGGCGTGCAGGCGAGCCGGCTCAACATTGCCGACGCGCAGGCCGAGCGCGTGCTGGCGATGGTCGACAAGCTGGCCGCGCGGGTCGAGGCCGACCCGAACGATCTTTCCGGCTGGCTGTCGCTGGGGCGCTCGTACCTGGTGCTGGGCCGCGCCGCCGATTCCGCCGCCGCCTACCGGCGCGCCGTCGGCCTGGGCGCGCGTGACAGCGAGACCCTGTCCGCCTTCGGCGAGGTGCTCGTCAAGGAGGCCGGCGGTTCGGTCACCGGCGAGGCGCGCGAGACGTTCGTGCAGGTGCTGCGGCTGAATCGGGACGATCCGCGGGCCCATCACTATCTGGCGCTGGAGCGGCTGCAGGTCGGCGACGCCCGGCGGGCGATCGCCATCTGGCGCGACCTGCTGAACGACTCGCCGGCGGATGCGCCGTGGATCCCGGGCGTACGCGAGCAGATGGATGCGGCGGCGGCCAAGGCCGGCATCAATCCGGCCCTGATCGAGCCGGTGCATCCGCTGTTCGGCATTTCCCGCTGAGGGAGCCCGCTCACGCCCGGCGCGCCCGCTGGCGTCCGCAGGGAAGCCCGGTCCGCGTTCGGACCGGCTCTTCACCGTCATGCCCGGGCTTGGCCCACGGCAGTCCGGTTCAAGTTCGGATCGGCGTATCCGGTCCTTGAAGTCGTCATGGCCGGGCGAAGTCCCGGCCATGACGAGAGCCGTGGGACGAGCCCGGCCATGACGCCGGTGCTACTGCTTGAGGCCTTCGATTTCGATGAACAGCTCGAGATCGTCGCCGATCACCGGCACCGAATAGCTCATGCCGAAATCGGAGCGCTTGATCTTGGTCGTGGCCGAGAAGCCGGCGACCGTCACTTCCTTGCGGAAGGGATGCTGGCCGACATTGTTCAGCACCGCGTCGAGCACGACCGGCTTGGTGACGCCGAGCATGGTCAGCTCGCCGTGAATCTTGCCGGCCTTGTCGCCCGTCTTCTCGATCTTCGTGCTGACGAAGGTCATGTCGGGGAATTCCATCGCGTTCAGGTAGTCGGGCGAACGCAGATGATCGTCCCGCTTCTGATGGTTCGTGTCGACGCTCTCGGTCTTGATCAGGATCTCGACCTTGCCGGCGGCCGGGTCGGCGTCGTCGTAGACGATGGTGCCGGTCACGTCGTTGAACCGGCCCCACATCTTGGAGAAGCCGAGGTGGTCGATGTTGAAGACGACGCTGACGTGAGCCGGGTCGACCTTGTAGGTCGCCGGCGCGGCGAGGGCGGTGGAGACGGTGCCGGCCAGGATCAGGGCGGCGAGGGCGATGTTCTTCATGGTGTCTCGGTTCCGTGCGAAGCAAAGATGCCGTGATCCTGCAACACCGGTGCCAGCTCCCGCGGCGGCCCGGCAGCGCCCGCCGCCGGTCGGATTCGGGAAAATCCGGGCCGGCGTTCCCGCGGGCGGGAGTCCCGGCCGGAGATCGCGCGCCGTGCCGCGGGCCGGTCAACTGTCCCGACTTTTGCATGGCGGCGGGCGGGATCAGATTACGGGAGCCTGTCCGATGTCGATGTTGCGCCGCCTGCTGCCGACGATGCGCGTGCGTACCAAGATCACGGCCTTGCTCCTGGCCTTCGCGGCGCTGCCCGCCGCCGCCGGGTTCGTCAGCGTGCTCGGCAAGAAGGACGACTTCCGCACCATGGGCCTGCAGCGCGCCGGCGACGCCGCCGTGCAGACCGCGGAGAACATCGACCGCAACCTGCTGCAGCGCTACGGCGACGTCCAGGCCTTCGCGCTGAACCGGGCGGCGTTGGTCAAGGCCTACTACCAGAGCTACGACTATCCCAATCCGCTGACCGACGCGATGAACGCCTATACCCGCGTCTACGGCGTCTATTCGCTGATGGCGCTGGTCGACAAGGACGGCGCCGTGCTGGCCGTGCCCTCGGTCGACGGCGCCGGCAAGCCCCTGGACACGGTGTGGCTGTACGAGCACAGCTTCGCGGGGGCGCCCTGGCTGCAGAAGGCGCTCGACGAGAAGTTCCTGGAGGGCCGCAACGGGCTGACCGGCACCGTGGTCGAGCAGCCGGCCTTCGTGCCGGAACTCGCCAAGCTGCACGGCGGCGACGGTTATGCCGTGGTGTTCGCGGCGCCGGTGCGCGACAAGGACGGCAAGCCCTTCGCCGTCTGGGCGACCTTCGTCGACTTCGCGACCATCGAGGAGGTGGTGGGCTCGGCCTACAAGCACCTCGCCTCGGCCGGCATGCCGGGCACCCGGGTGACCCTGCTCGATCCCGCCGGCAAGGTCCTGGCCGATTACGGCCGCGGCGAAGCCGAGTCGGGGCTGGTGCGCGACCCCGCCGTGGTCGGCAAGCGCGACCTGGTCGCCGACGGCGATCCCGCCGCCGGCGCGGCGGTCCGCGGCGAGCGCGGCGCCATCGCGGCGCCGGACGTCGACGGCGGCACGCCCAGCGCCGCCGGCTACACCCGCAGCGACGGCGCCGGCGACTTCCCCGGCCTCGGCTGGTCGGTGGTGGTGCGCCTTCCCGACGCCGAGCTGTTCGCGGCCATCGACGACATGGAGCGCGAGCTGTTGATCAGCGGCGCCGTCGCCGCCTTGGTGACGCTGCTGGCCGGCCTGGGCGTCGGCACGCTGGCGGCGCGGCCGATCAACCGCCTGACCAGCACGATGGGCGCGCTGGCGCACGGCGATCTCGCCGTCGACATTCCGCACACCGCCGGCGCCGACGAGATCGGCGACATGGCCCGCGCCGTCCAGGTCTTCAAGGACAACGCCGTGGCGGTGCGCCGGCTCGAGGCCGAGCGCGCCGAGCAGGCGCGCCAGGCCGAGGCCGAGAAGCGGCGCATGATGATCGAACTCGCCGACGCCTTCCAGGCCAGCGTCGAGGGCGTGGTGGTGCGCGTGGCCTCGTCCTCGGCCGAAATGGAGCAGACCGCCGGCACCATGGTGATGTCGGCGGCGCAGACCAGCCGCATTTCGGTCGAGGTCGCGACCTCGGCCGAGGATGCGACCGACAGCGTCCAGACCGCGGCGGCGGCGGCCGAGGAACTGGCGCGCTCGGTCGAGGAGATCAGCCGTCGGGTGGCCGAATCCGCCCGCATCGCCCGCGCCGCCGTCGAGGGCGCCGAGGCCGGACGCGGCCGCGTCGTGGCGTTGACCGGGGCCGCCCGCAAGATCGGCGAGGTGGTCAACTTCATCAACGACATCGCCGCCCAGACCAACATGCTCGCACTCAACGCCACCATCGAGGCCGCCGCCGCCGGCGCCGCCGGACGCGGCTTCGCGGTCGTCGCCGGCGAGGTCAAGGCATTGGCGCAGCAGATCGCCGGCGCCACCGGGCAGATACGGGACCTGATCATCTCGGTGCAGGCCGCCACCAACGAGGCGAGCAAGGCGATGGAGGAGGTCGGCGGCACGATCGGCGAAATCAGCGACATCGCCGCCAGCATCGCCGCCGCCGTCGAGGAGCAGGGCGCCGCCACCCGCGAGATCGCCCGCAGCGCGCAGCTCGCCGCCGGCAGCACCGGCGCGGTGTCCAACCACATGGCCGAGGTGACCCGCGTCGCCGGGCAGGCCGGCGACGCCGCCGACGCGGTGCTGTCGGCATCGCAGGGGGTGATGGAGGAATCACGTCACCTGCGCGAGGAGGTCGACGCCTTCCTCGCGCGCGTTCGCACGGCCTAGAGGCGCAAAGCCGGCACCCGGCACAGGCGAGAGAATCATGTCCGCGGACCTTCTGTTCCACCCGGCCGTGCAAAGCGGCGTTGTTCCGTTCGCGATCGCCGCCGCGCTGGCGCCGCTGCTCGGCCGGTTCGGCGGCGCCTGGGCCGAGGCCGCCGTCGCGGCGGCCTTCCTGGCGGTCTATCCGCTGATCATCGGCTGGCCGGGCTGGCCGCCCGTCGGGGCGACCCAGAAGCTGGGCTGGCTGGCGGCGGCGGCGCTGCCGGTCGGCGCGGCGCTGGTCACGGCGCCGCCGCGCCGCCAGCTGGTGGCGGCCGTGATCGGCGCCCTTGGCGGACTCGCCTGGCTGGCGGCGCCGCGCCTGGCCGGCGGCGAGCTCGCCGCCATCGGCCAGGTGGCGCTGATCGCCGCCTGCATCGCCGCCGGCCTGGTCGCCGTCTGGCTGGCGCTGGACGACGGCATCGCCGGCGGCATCATGCTGCTGGCCGGCGGGATCGGCCTGGGGCTGGTGGCGCTGCTCGGCGGCTCGGCGTCGATCTTCCAGCTCGCCGCGGCGCTGGCCGCCGCGACCGGAGGCGTCCTGGCGTGGAACTGGCCGCGCCAGCGCTGGCCCTTGGGCGCGGTGACGCTGGCGGCGGCGGTCGTGCTCGGGCTGCTCGCCGCGCAGACGGCGCTCTACACCCGCGCCTCGGGCGGCGCGCTGCTGCTGCTGCTGCCGATCCTGCTGGTGCGGCTGCCGCTTGGGCCGGCGCGGCGACTGGCCCCCTGGAGCCGGATGCTCGCCGTCGGCCTGCTGGCCGCGATTCCCGTCGCGGCGGCCGGGATCGTCGCCGTTCTCGCCGGCGGCGAGGTGTATGCGGGCTGATCCGGCCTAAGACCCGGGCGGCGGATGCGGGTGCGCCGAGAACGCGCCGCAACCGTCGTCCTCGGCCACCGCCGGGGTGAACCAGACCGCGTCGTAGGCGGCGGCCAGCGCGGCGAGATCGGCGCTGCCGGCGCGGCGGTCGATCTCGATCAGGCCCAGGCTGAAGACCTTCGCCTGCGGCGCCAGCGCCCGCAGGTGATACGGAACGCCGCGGTCGAGGCGGGCGTGCCCGCTGCCGAGCAGCAGCACGACGCCGCCCGGCCGGACGCGCGCCGTGTCGGCCAGGACGGCGGCCATGTTGGCGTCCTTGACGATTTGCGCGAGCGCCATCCGGGCGACCGCCGGCTCGGTCAGCATCCCGCAATGGCTGTCCTGGATCTCCCGCCGGAGCGCGGCCAGCATCGGCTCGGGCAGGCGCGGGCCGCCGCCCAGCCTTGCGGCGAGCTCCTGCGGAACCATCCCGAAACGGACGATCAGGCGCACCTGCTCGCGCGGGGGATTGGCCGCGACCAGCGGCAGGCCCGCGTCGAGCGCGATGCGGGCGAGCGGCGCGTAGGCCGCCCAGTCGCCCCAGCCGCCGCCGGCGAAGTCGACCGCCGCCCCGATGCCGCCGGCGTCGCCGGCATCTCGCGCGAGATGCGCCGACAGCGCCGGCGCCTGGTCGGCGCCGAGCATCTCGAAGGCCAGGGCCGGCCGCCGGCCGGAGGCGATCAGGCGCCGCAGCACCCAGGCCTGCAGGGCGTGATGGTCGGGGTTGTCGTGGGTCTCGCCCAGCAGCACGACATCGGCGCCGGCCAGCATCGCCGCCAGGGTCGCCGGCGTCACCGCGTGATGGGCGCGCGGCAGCCATATCAGCCCGGCCATCCAGTGCTCGGCGGCGACGGCCGAGCGCCATGGCGGCACCGGCGGTCGCTCGTCGGCGAGGACGGGAGACGACCATGCGATGAGGGACGCCAGAACGATCCCAAGCTTTCCGGTCATGGTCCACCTGGTCTTGCGCGTGGAAGACTTTAAATCCTAGCGCGTGGAAGGGCCGAGGTCCATTCGACGACTTGTCGCAGTCTTGCCGCCCCGTATCCCGAATTCGGGAATATTGGGCGAACAGGGCGGAATTGCCGGTTCTACGTTTTGGTGAGAATTTTCCCGCATTCCGCGGGGCCGGCGCGCGGCGGGCGCCGGCCGGAGTCTCGGCGCGGCGCGGGGCGGGGCGCGGCGCGAGGAACTGGCCCGCATCCTGCAAAATGTCGCGCTGGCGGAGCCTGGACGCGCCGCCATGCGTGACGTGCAGGGAGTTGGCGAAGAATGTCGTGCGTGCCGGAAGATTACGTCGGATGCTGGCAGATCATGGGCTGCGGCCGCGAACCGGGCGGCCGCAACGCCGAACGCGACGGCGTCTGCGTCGCGGCGCGCCATCCGGGCAGCGCCTGCTGGATGCTGGCCGGCAAACCCGACCACCCGGACCGCACCCAGGTCTGCCACCGCATCCGCGACGGCCGGCTGACCTGCGAGACCTGCCGCGTCTACCGGCAGGTCCATGACGCCCTGCATCACGTCGAGATCCGCCTGGCGCCGCGCATCGCGGCGACCGCTCCCGGCGCGAGCCCGAGCGGCGACCACGGCGATCATTTCGGCCGCTCGTGGCTCGACGCGATCGGCTGGTAGCGGTCAGGTCCGGGCGGCGTGGATGCGCGGATTGCGGCACGGGCCGCCCGAGCAGCCGCGCGGCATCGCCATCTCGCCGCCGGCGATCAGCAGGAACGCCCCGAACATGCCGGCCACCTGGCAACCGTTGTCGCACCGCCAGGCGCAGCGGTTCACCGTCTGCGCCGGCTTCAGCAGGGCCTGCAGCATGCCGTCGCTGACGACGCCCCGCTCGACCTGAAGCCGCAGGCGCCTCGGAACCAGCGCCTGCGCGCGACAGGGCTTGTGCGGGTGCTGGCGGCAGCGCTCCATCGCCGCCGTCAGGTGGGCGAAACAGCGGGCGAAGACCGGCATGCTTCCTCCGGAAGAGAATTTCCGGGTCGTTCATGCAAGAATCGGTCCGCCCGGACGCTCCTCATTGCGCCGCCAGTTGCAGGGCGCCGTCTTCCGGCAGCGCGACGCCGGTGAAGCGGGCGATGGCCCGGCGCTGGGCCGGAGTCGGTTCGGCGAAATGCACGCCGGCGTCGTGCCCGTGCGTCCACATCACCTTGCCGGTCAGCCGCCCGATATCGGCCGGCAGCGTCAGCGACACCGTCGTGCCGCGCGGCGGCGGCGCGTCGGCGAAGGTGACGCGAACGCCGTCGGGTCCCAGATCGGCGGCATGGGCGGCGACGGAGAGGCCGCCGGCCTCGACGCCGAGCCGAACGTCGACCGCGACCCGCTGCGCCTGCCGGCGATCGCCCATCTCGGACTGCCGCAGCGTGGAGGTCATCGTGTCGCGCAGCCGGTACATCTCGCCCACGGTGCGCGCCGAGGCGTCCAGCACCTGGTTGGACAGTTCCTTGGTCCGTTCCGAGGCGGAGCGCACCAGGGTCATGTGCTCCGAGACCTGCTGGGTGCCGACGGCGGCCTGCTGGACGTTGCGGGCGATCTCCTGCGTCGCGGCGCCCTGTTCCTCGACGGCTGCGGCGATGGTGCTGGCGATCTCGGCGACGCGGGCGATGGTGCCGGACATCTGCTGAATCGCCTGGCCGGCCTTGCCGCTGGCCGACTGCACGTCGCCGATCTGGGTGGCGATTTCGCCGGTCGCCTTCGCGGTCTGGTTGGCCAGCGACTTGACCTCGCCGGCGACCACGGCGAAGCCCTTGCCGGCCTCGCCGGCGCGGGCGGCCTCAATGGTCGCGTTGAGCGCCAGCAGGTTGGTCTGGCTGGCGATGTCGTTGATCAGCGTGACGATCTCGCCGATGCGTCGCGCCGTCTCGGCCAGTTCGGACATCGCGCGGTCGACGCCGGCCGCCTCCTGCTGGGCGCCGGCGGCGACGCCGGCGGCGTCGCAGGCCTGGCGGTTGATCTCGGCGACCGAGGTCGCCAGTTCCTCGGAGGCGGCGGCGACGGTCTGCACGTTGGCCGAGGCCTGTTCGGCGGCGCTCGACGCGGCGGCGGCGGCCAGCGAGACCTCGGCGGCGACGCCGTTCATCTGCTCGGCCACCTTCGAGGTGCTCTCGGCCTCGCTCTGGACGGTGCCGGTGATGTTGGCGGCGGCCGTCTCCAGCCGTTCGGTCATCTCCAGGCCGGCCCGGCGCTTCTCCTCCTCGGTGCGCCGGCGGTTTTCCTCTTCCTCGGCGCGCAGGCGGCGCATCTCGCGGGCGTTCTCGCGGAAGATCGCGACCGCGGCGGCCATCGCGCCGATCTCGTCGCGGCGTTCGCCGCCCGGAATCTCGGTTTCGAGATTGCCCTGCGCCAGGCTCTCCATCGCGGCGGTCATGCGCCTGACGATCGCGCCGATGCGGTAGCCGGTGAGCAGGAGCAGGGGCAGAACCACGGCCATGGCGCCCAGCCCGAAGATCCAGGTGCCGGTGGTGGCGGCGTTCAGGGCGGCCATGCTGTCGGCGTTGGCCTCCACCAGTTCGGCGCGGAGGCTTTCCCCGAATCGGGAAAGCTGGCCGGAGAGAATCTCGCCGGCGCCGTCGATGCGGTCGTCGAGCTCCGCCAGGGT
The DNA here is from genome assembly GCA_964545205.1 of uncultured Rhodospirillaceae bacterium. Lineage (GTDB taxonomy): Bacteria > Pseudomonadota > Alphaproteobacteria > Rhodospirillales > Magnetospirillaceae > CAZJFH01. Next base: position 42,046 of record CAZJFH010000036.1, on the reverse strand, counting down.
CTCGGCGGCGGCGCCGGTCTCGATCGCGGGAACCAGCTCGCGGCCGATGCTGCCGGTGATCTGGTCCGCCAACGCGATCATGTCGCGCGCCAGGGCCTGTTCGGCGTCGGTGTCGGCGGCGGCCTTCAGGCCTTCCATGCTGGACATCAGCTCGGTGCGCAGCCGCGCCGCCGCCGCCTTGCGCTCGGGCGAAACGGCGCCCGAGCCGGCATCGACCAGCATGTCCATCGCCAGCAGCAGCGTCTCTCCGACCTGATCCTTGGTCGTGGCGACGGCGAGCAGATCCGCCTCGCGCCGCTCCGCTTCGTGGACCGCCTCCATCACCGCGGCGTTCGTGGTGATGCCGATGCCGGAAACCAGCGCCAGACCGGTCGCGGCGACGATTCCGAGCGCGGAAAGTTTTCGGGCGATGGTCAGTTTCGAGGAAAAGCCGGACATGGGGGATCTCCGCCTGTTATTCATTTGCGGAAATCCTCGCAAGAAATGTTCCATACAACGAGAAAGAGCGCGCGGCAGCGGGCCGCGCGCTCTTTGAATGCACTTGCTAAACATTTCGGCTTGTGCGGTTCCTACTTTCTTGCGGCGGCGGGCCGACTTTCAGTGGACCGGTATGAGATCGTGCCGGCGCACCACGGCCTCACGCCGACCGACGCAGATGCGCGATGAACCGGTCGACGTCGGTGCGCAGGTTCTGGGCCTGCTCGCGCAGCGAGCGGGCGGCGACCAGCACCTGGCCCGAGGCCTGCCCGGTCTCGGCCGAGACGCTGGACACGCCCTGGATGTTCTCGGTCACCAGCGACGTGCCGACGGCGGCTTCCTGAACGTTGCGGCCGATCTCCTGGGTGGCGGCGCTCTGCTCCTCGACCGCCGCGGCGATGGCGCCCGAGAGTTCGTTGATGCGCCGGATGGTGCCGGCGATGCCCTGAATGGCGGTCACGGCGCTGCCGGTGGCGTGCTGCACCGCCTGGATCTGCGCGGCGATCTCGCCGGTCGCGCGGGCGGTCTGGTTGGCAAGCGTCTTGACCTCGCCGGCGACCACGGCGAAGCCCTTGCCGGCGTCGCCGGCGCGTGCCGCCTCGATGGTGGCGTTGAGCGCCAGCAGGTTGGTCTGCGAAGCGATGTCGGTGATCAGGCCGACGACGTCGCCGATCTTGCCGGCGGCGGCCGTCAGGCTGCCGACGATCTCGGTCACCTTGGCCGCTTCGGCCGCGGCTTCGCCGGTCACCGTCGTCGTCTGCGCCACCTGGCGGCCGATCTCGCCGATCGAGGCGCCCAACTCCTCGGTGGCCGTCGCCACGGTCTGGACGTTGGCGGAGGTCTGCTCGGCGGCGGAAGCCACGGCCGCGGACTGCTGCTGGCCCTGCTGCGACACCGCCGACAGCGCCTCGGCCGAGTTTTCCATCTCGGCGGCCGAGGTCGACACGATGTGGACGATGCCGCGCACGCTGGCCTCGAAACTGCCGGCGAGGTCGTGCATCTCCTGCCGGCGCTGCTCGGCGTTGCGGCGCTCGAGGTCCTTGGCCTCGGCCTCGAGCTCCTGGGCGCGGCTCAGCTTGCGGCGGAACACCTCGAGCGCGCTCGCCATCTGGCCGATCTCGTCCTTGCGCTCCTGGTGGCGCACCGCGACGCCGAGGTCGCCCTCGGACAGCGCCAGCATGGTGGCGGTGGTGTGCTGCACCGGCATGATGGCCCGGCGCCACAGCACCAGGATGACGCCGGCCGCGGCGGACGTCAGCGACACGGCCAGAATCAGAATGGTCTCCCACAACGCCGACTCGAACGCGGCGACCGTGGCGCGGACGTCGATCAGCAGGCGCAGATGTCCCACCGGTGCGCCGGAGAAGTCGCGCAGCGGCAGCGCGACATGCAGGGACTCGCCGCGAAGCTCGACCGTGTCGGCGGCGGTGCCGGCGACGACTTCGACGCTCTTGGCGCCGGAGATCGCCTTCAGTTCGCTGGTCACCTTGTCGAGGCCGAGATCGATGCGCGTGACCATCAGCGGCACGTTCTTGCGCGCCTTGCGGTCGTAGCGCACCGTCGGCACGAAACGCGCGAGGAACAGCGAATCGCCGACCTGGATCAGGCCTTGCGCCGGCGTCGCCTTGGCCGGGCCGTTCTCGATCAGGTCGGCGACCGCCGCCTCGATGGCCGGATGGGCGCAGGAGCCGCCGGTGGCTTGCGCGTCGCCTTCGACATGGCTGTCGACCAGCCGCACGGTCCAGTTCCTGGCGTCGCAGTAGGTGACGCGCCGCAGCAGCCCGTGGACCTCTTCGTTGAGCCGGTTGAACAACGGCCGCGTCTGGTCGACCCGGACCGCCTCCGCATCCATCGCGGGATCGAGAACGGCCTGGGCGAGTTCGCGGTCGTTGGCGACCATGCGCACCGCGTGGCTGCCGGCGAATTCGAGCCCGTGCCCGACGATCTGGTCCAGCGCGGTGGCGAAGGACGCCTTCTCGCGCTCGAACTGCTGCATCATGCCCGCGTGCTGCGACTGGTACTGATGGGCGCCGATGCCGACGAGCAGCAGCGCGGAGACGACCAGCGGCACGATGCTGACCTGCACGGCCAGGCTGTTGAGGCGGTTGCGCATCCTGGAAATCCTCCTGGGGCGGAAGGCCGCGATGCCGGCCCTCCGCTGGTTCTTTTTGATTACTGCTCGATCGGCAGGCCGGCGTCTTTCCAGGCCGGGTAACCGTCGCGGTAGTAGTACAGGTTGCTGAAGCCCCAGCCGGCCGCCATGGTCGCGGCGTCGGCGCTGCGCAGGCAGGCGATGCCGTTGCAGTAGAAGACGATCGGCGCCGCCTTGTCGCCCGATGCCGCCTTCAGCAGGCTGGCCTCGTCGAGCACGGTCGACTTGCCGGCGATGTCGAGGTGGACCGCCTCGAGGATGCGGCCGGCCTTGAAGTCCGAATCCTTGCGCGGATCGACGAACAGCGCGCCGTCGTCGAACAGCTTCTTGGCGCCGGCGGTGTCCACCGTGGTGGCGCCGGCGACGGTCTCGGGGGACGTCTCCTGGGCCTGCGCCGGGGCGATCATGGTCATCGCGGTGGCGATCGCGGCGGCCCCGGCCAGCACACGCAAGGATTTAATCTGAAGGTGCATTTCTCACTCCCATCTCAATACTGCCAGGTTCGACAGCGGCGGACTGTGAAATGCAAGCCCCGTGCCGGGGGTTGAAATTCGGCGTTTCGCGGCGGCTGTCGCGGCGCGGCATCGCTCGCGAGCCGGTTTTCCATCTCCGAAACGGGAAATGGCGGCGTCCAGATGCAGGAAGAGGGAAGGCCTCGGATGCCCGCTTCCGCGGGGGCGACGATGATTCGGCCCGAGAGTCTGTTCAAAGGCGTCCGATACATTTCAACACGTCGCAGGTCCCGGCAATCTCCTCGCAGCTCTCAGTGGCGGTCGGGCAGCAGCAGGTCCAGCCGCTGCCGCAAGGCCTGCAGCGACGGCGGCTTGAGCAAGAAGGCGCTGACCCCGAGCGCCCGCGCCCGTTCGACGACCAGCGCCTCGCCGTGCTGGGTCAGGAACAGCACCGGGATGCCGTCGCCGTGCTCGGCGCGCAGAGTCTGCAGGAACACCAGGCCGTCGACCGGCTGCATCTCGATGTCGCAGATGACCACGTCGGGCGCCCGGCGTTCGATCTCGGCCAGACCGTCGGCGCCGTCGGCGGCCTCGGCGACCTCGGAGAAGCCGAGCTGGCGCAGGGCCATGACCACCACCTTGCGCGTGAAGGCCTGGTCCTCGATCACCAGAGCCCGCCTATCGGTGTAGCGCCTGCCCATGACGAGTCCTCCTTGCCGCTCAACCAACCCGTTCGACCGCTTGACGGACCGAGGCCAGGGCCTCGTGCAGGCGTTCGGCCGCATCCTTGCCGGGCATCGGCCCGCGGCCCGCCGCGCGTTCGAACTCGCTGCAGACGGCGCCCAGCGCCAGCGCGCCCGCGGTTCGCGCGGCGCCTGCGGCGGCATGGGCCGCCCGGCGCGCCGTCTCGGCATCGCCGCGGCCGGCGGCGTCGATGGCCGTCTCGATCAACGGCGCGGTGGTGGCGACGAACTCGTCGAGCAGCACCTTCAGACCGGCCGCATCGCCGCCGACGATCGCGGCCAGCGCCGCCACGTCCAGGACCGGCGGCGCACAGGCCGCGCTGCGCCGCAGCGCGCCGGCGGCGGGGAGCCAGTGCTCGAGCACCGCGCCCAGCTTGGGTCGCGAGATCGGCTTGCTGAGATAGTCGTCCATGCCGGCGCGGCGGCAGCGGTCGGCGGTTTCGGGCAGCGCGTCGGCGGTCAGCGCGACGATCGGCAGCCGGGCGCCGCCGCGAGCCGCTTCCTCGGCGCGGATCACCGCCGTGAGCCCGAAGCCGTCGAGGCGCGGCATCGCGCAATCGGTGAGCAGCAGCCCGTAGCGCCGCCGGCGCAGCATCTCCAGCGCCGCTTCGCCGTCGGAGGCCAGTTCGGCGGCGAATCCCGTGCGCGCCAGCAGCATCATGATCACGCGCTGATTGGTCGGGTGGTCCTCGGCCACCAGGATCAGGGCCCCGGCAGCCTCGGCCTCGTCCACCGACGGCGGGGTGTGGGCCAGGGCGTCGGCGCCGTCCTCCTGCCGGCGGTGCACCGGCGCCGGCGCCGGCCGGCCGCGCAGGCCGACCATGTCGGCGACCGCGCGGCCGAGCTGCGCGCGATGAACCGGCCGCGACAGCGACGCCACCGCGTATCGCGGGCACTCCGCGCAGGCCGCGGAGGCGCGGCTGCGCAGGCACAGGACCGGAAGGCCGGATTCGACCGCGAAGTCGTGCGCCGTGCAGCGGTCGTCGCCGGCGATCACCGCGAGGCCGACCCGCGGCAGTTCGCTTGCCTGTGCCGCCGTCGCCGTCCTGGCGCCGAGATGGCCGAGATAGGCGGCCACGGTCGCCCGCAGTTCGGGATCGGCCGCGACCACGCCGACCGTCACGCCGTTCAGGTCGATGTCCGCCACCGCCCGTCGCTCGGGCAGGATCGGCAGCGCGACGGTGAACCAGAACCGCGAGCCGGCGCCGGTCCTGCTGGTGACCCCGATCTCGCCGCCCATCGCCTGAACGAGCCCGCGCGAGATCGACAGGCCGAGCCCGGTGCCGCCGTAGCGTCCGGCATTGGCCTCGATCTGCGAGAACGGCTGGAAGAGCTGCGCCTGCCCCTCGGCGGTGATGCCGATGCCGGTGTCGGTCACCGCGAAGGCGACGACGTCGGGCGGCGGGCCGGCCGCGACCGTGACGGTCACGGTGCCGCATTCGGTGAACTTGAGGGCATTGCCGACCAGGTTGACGAGGATCTGGCGCAGCCGCACCGGATCGCCGCGCCGGTAATCGTCCAGTCCCGGATCGACGCGGCACACCAGTTCCACCCGTTTCGCCGCCGCGCGGGCGCTGAGCAGCTCGCAGACGCCTTCGGCGAGCTGGACCAGCGACATGCCGACGCTTTCGAGCTGCAGCCGGCCGGCTTCGATCTTGGAGAAATCCAGGATGTCGTCGACGATCGTCAGCAGCGCCTGGCCGGATTCGCGGATGATGGCGGCGATGGCGCGCTGCTCCTCGTCCAAGGGGCCGTGCTCCAGCATCTCGGCCATGGTCAGCACGCCGTTCATCGGCGTCCGGATCTCGTGGCTCATGCGGGCGAGGAAGGCCGACTTGGCGACGGCGGCGGCCTCGGCGGCCTGGCGGGCGCGCTGGTTGTCGGCCGCCAGCGCCGCCAGCGCCGCCGCCTGTCGCTCGAGCTGCGCGTGCTGGCGCTGGCGGATCATGTTGCCGTGCCAGACCACGGCGATCAGCAGGCCGTTGGCGGCGAAAAACAGCGGCGCCAACAACAGCCCGAGCCGGACGGTGGCCGTGCCGGCCTCGACGATCGCGCCGGTGCGGTCGGTGTAGAGCTCGACCACCGCCTCGACCGCGCCGGCCGAATTCCGAACCGGCAGATAGCTGCCGACCAGGTCGCGATCGTGCACCTCGCCGTCGAAGGCGCCGAACTGCCCGCGGTGCGTCAGCTCGCTGATCGGCGTCCCGGCCCGCGCCGACAGGAAGCCGGCGTTGCCCGAGCTGTCCGTCGCGATCTGCGCCGGGTCCGAGGAATAGACGGTGCGGCCGGCGAGGTCGTAGATTTTGATCTTGAGCACGTCCGTGCCGGCGCTGAACCGCCGGACGGCCGCGTCGATCCGCCGGATGCGCGAATCGCCGCGCAAGGCCGCGGCGGGTGTGGCGGCGAGATGCCGATACATCGGGGCCAGCTCGTGCCAGACCTGATTGACGAAGGCGCTGGTCATCGCGACGTTGGCCGCCTGGGTCGCCCCGACGATGCTGTCGCGGGTCTGGGCCGAGGCCAGGTAGATGGTTCCGGCCAGCGCGGCAGTGGTCACCGCGAGACTGGTCACCGAAAACAGGAATACCAGATTGCCGCGGATCGGAATCATCGCCGGACTTGCCGTCTCAATCTTCAAGCGAGTTGAGTTGAGCAAGACCCGTGCCAGTGATGGGCGGCATTCCGCGGCGGCCCGCGGGATCACCGTGGCCGCGGCGCCTCCGTGATGCTGAGGCGGCCGTTCTCGAGACCCGCGATCAGGCGCCGGGGATTCTCCGTGACGACGATGTCGGTGGCGACCGGCGCCGGCTGGGGGATGTCCATCAGTTCGGCGAAGCTGCCGCCGGCGAAGGTCACGGCGCGAAGACGGCGGCGGTCGGCGCTGGGCAGCACCAGATCGACGACGCCGTCGCCGTCGATGTCGGTCAGGGCCGCCATGTCCAGGGACCGCGAGCCGACGACGTGGTTCGAGAAGCCGGGAAGGCTGCCGAGCCGGCGGAAGCCTTCGGCGCCGTAGGCGTGGATTTCCAGGACGCCATCGATGTGCGGCGTGCGCACCAACGCCACTTCCCGGTCGCCGTCGCCGTCGAAATCGGCGACGCCGACCGGGTTGAGCCAGCGGTACGGCTGGCCGATGGGCGGCGTGCTCGCCAGCCGGCGCAGCTCGTGGTCGCGCAGGCCGAAGGCGGTCAGCGCCGCGCCGAGGTCGACATGGCTGACGACGACCAGCACCTCGTCGCGCCCGTCGCCGTCGAGGTCGACCACGCGCGGCCGCAGGTCCTCGATCACCTCGTCGGGCGGCAACCGATAGGTCAGGACGGCGCCGGCGGCCGTCTCGACCGTCAGGGCGCCCGCCTCGACGGCGTCGCCGAGCACCGCGTGACGGTAGCGGCGCGTCGGCTCGGCCAGCCAGGCGCGGCGGATGTCGTCGCGTCCGCCGACCACCGTCGCGTCGGGCAGCGCGTCGGGCGGCAGCGGCGCCCGCGGGCGCGGCGGGGCCGAGAACGGCACCAGGCTCATGTCGTCCGAAAGGCGCCAGCGGCGGCCGTCGCCGCCGGTCACCACGGCGTCGCCGTCTTCCTTCGTCACGGCCGCGACGCCGCCCGGCACCGGCAGGACGCGGGCCTCGGACGCCGCCGCCTCCGCGGCGGCGGTCAGGAACAGAAGCGCCAGGGCGAGCCCGAGCCGGGCCGTCATGGGTTCATGGCGGCATGGCGCCCGGCCGCCTCGACCATCGTCGCCGTCAGCCGGGCGAGCTGATCGGGTTCGATGACGAACGGCGGCATCACGTAGAGGAGCCGGCCGAAGGGGCGGATCCAGACGCCCTGCGCGACGATCCAGGGCTGCAGCCGCGCCATGTCGACCGGCCGCTGCAGCTCGATGACGCCGACCGCGCCGAGGACGCGCACGTCGGCGACGCCCGGCAGGCCGCGCGCCGGCTCCAGCTCTCGCGTCAGCTGCGCCTCGATCGCCCGGACCCGCTCCTGCCAGGGGCCGGCCAGCAGCAGGTCGATGCTGGCCCCGGCGACGGCGCAGGCCAGCGGGTTGCCCATGAAGGTCGGGCCGTGCATCAGCACGCCGGCCGCGCCGTCGCTGATGCCGCGGGCGACGCGATCGGAGCACAGCGTGGCGGCCAGGCTCATGTAGCCGCCGGTCAGCGCCTTGCCCAGGCACAGGATGTCAGGGCAGACGCCGGCGTGTTCCAGCGCGAACAGCCGGCCGGTGCGGCCGAATCCGGTGGCGATCTCGTCGAAGATCAGCAGGACGCCGTGCGCGTCGCACAGGGCGCGGGCGCCGCGCAGATACTCGGGGTGGTAGGTGCGCATGCCGCCGGCACCTTGCAGCACCGGCTCGAGAATCACCGCGGCGACCTCGTGGGCATGGCCGTCGAGCAAGGCCGCGAGGGACTCGAGGTCGCGACCGTCCCACGCCGCCCCGAACGGCGTCGCCGGGGCCTCGGCGAAGAAGTGTCGCGGCAGGATGCCCCGGTACATGCCGTGCATGCCGCCGACAGGATCGCACACGGCCATGGCGCCGAACGTGTCGCCGTGGTATCCCCGGCGCAGGCCGATCAGCCGCTTTTTCTCCTCGAACCCCTGGCTGAGCCAGTACTGCAGGGCCATCTTGATCGCCACCTCGACCGAGACGGACCCGCTGTCGGCCAGGAACACCTTGTCGAGGGGCGGCGGCGTCAGGTCGACGAGGCGCCGCGCCAGCTCCACCGCCGGGGCATGGGTCAGCCCGCCGAACATGACATGCGCCATGCGGTCGGTCTGCTCCTTCACCGCCGCGTTGAGGACCGGATGATTGTAGCCGTGAATCGCCGCCCACCACGACGACATGCCATCGATCAGCCGGCGGCCGTCGGCGAGTTCGATCTCCACCCCGCGGGCGCCGACGACCGGCTGCATCTCCAGCGGCGCCGTCATCGAACTGTAGGGGTGCCACAGGTGGTCGCGGTCGAACTGAAGGTCGACTCTCATCCGAATCCTCATGCCAGCCTCGAACACCCGAGTCCATAACACGGAACCTCCGATGCAGACCATTTCCCTCCGCCGCCCCGACGACTGGCATCTTCACCTGCGCGACGGCGCGATGCTCCGCGCGGTGCTGCCGCACAGCGCGGCCCAGTTCGGCCGGGCCATCGTGATGCCCAACCTGAGGCCTCCGGTGACGACCGTCGCCCGCGCCCGGGCCTACCGATCCGAAATCATGGCGGCGCTGCCGCCCGGCAGCGGCTTCGAGCCGCTGATGACCTGCTATCTGACCGACGCCACGGACCCCGCCGAGGTGGCGCGCGGCCACGCCGAAGGGGCGTGGGTCGCGGCCAAGCTCTATCCGGCCCATGCCACCACCAACAGCGCCTTCGGCGTCAGCGACGTGCGCAACATCCATCCGGTGCTCGAGCGGATGCAGGCCATCGGCATGCCGCTGCTGATCCATGGCGAGGTCACCGATGCCGACGTCGACGTGTTCGATCGCGAGGCGGTGTTCGTCGACCGGGTCCTGGCGCCGCTGCTGAACGACTTCCCGGCCCTGCGCGTGGTGCTGGAGCACGTCACCACGGTCGAGGCCGTCCAGTTCGTCCGCGACCACGCGGGCTCGGGGCGACTCGGCGCGACGATCACCGCCCACCATCTGCTGATCAACCGCGGCGACATCTTCCGCGGCGGCATCCGGCCGCACATGTTCTGCCTGCCGATCGCCAAGCGCGAACGCCACCGGCTGGCTTTGGTCGCGGCGGCGACCTCCGGCGAGCGGCCGTTCTTCCTCGGCACCGACAGCGCGCCGCATCCGGTCTCCGCCAAGGAGAGCGAGTGCGGCTGCGCCGGGATCTACACGGCGGCCACGGCCCTGGAGCTTTACGCCGAGGTGTTCGACGACGCCGGGGCCCTCGACCGCCTGGAGGCGTTCGCCAGCCTGAACGGCCCGGCTTTCTACGGGCTGGCGCCCAACGAGGGACGAGTGAGCCTGACGCGGTCCGAGACCCCGGTGCCGGCGGCGCTCGAGACCGCGGACGGCGACATCGTCCGGCCGTTCCGGGCCGGCGAGCGGCTGCGGTTCCGCTTCTCCGGCTGATGGCGCCGCCTGACCGGAGCCGCTCCGGACCGCGGCGCGAGAGACCGCGGGCCGAAGCCCGCGGTCCTGGGGCGAAACCTCAGCGCTGCATGCCCTGGTTCTGGCCGCCCTGCTGGCCGCCGCCGCCGCCCTGGGCGGTCTGGCCGCCGGTGATGTACTGCGACAGGCCCATCTTCGCCAGCGTGTAGGTGGTCAGCGAGCCGGTCGGCTCCAGGCCCTGCGCCTGCTGGAAGTTGCGCACGGCGTCCTGTGTCTCCTGGCCCCACTGCGCGTTGACGTTGCCGACGTCGTAGCCGCCCTTGTTCAGGGCCTGCTTGATTTCGCGCACCATCGCCGGGCTGACGAACAGCGGCGTGCCGGGACCCTGCGCCTGCTCCTGGGCCAGCCGCTGGCCCTGGGCACCGCCCTGGGCCTGGCCGGCCTGACCGCCGCCGCCGCCCTGGCCGCTCAGGATGTCGGTGGCGCCGAGCGTGCTGATCAGGGCGATGTCGAGGTTGCCGCTCGGCTCCAGGCCCTGCGCCTGCTGGAAATTGCGCGCGGCGCTCGAGGTCTTCTCGTTCCACTGGCCGTCGACATTGCCGACGTCGTAGCCGGCCTTGTTCAACGCCTGCTGGATCTGGCGAACGCCGGCCGGGCTGACGTAGAGCGGCGTGCCCTGACCCTGCGTGGTCTCCTGCGCCAGGCGCTGGCCCTGGGCGCCACCCTGGGCCTGGCCGATCTGGGCGCCGCCGCCCTGACCGCCCTGGCCGCCCTGGCCGCCCTGGCCGGTCAGGATGTTCTGCATGCCGAGCTTGTTGAGCAGGGCGATGGTCAGCGTGCCGGTCGGCTCGAGACCCTGGGCCTGCTGGAAGTTGCGCGCGGCGCTCTGGGTCTGATCGCTCCACTGGCCGTCGACGTTGCCGACGTCGTAGCCGGCCTTGTTCAACGCCTGCTGGACCTCGCGGACTCCGGCCGGGCTGATGAAGATCTGCGTGCCCTGTTCGGCGGCCTGCTCCTGCGCCAGACGCTGCCCCGGCAGTCCGCCCTGCGCCTGGCCGGCCTGCTGGCCTTGCTGGCCCTGCTGGCCCTGGGCCAGCGCCGGGGCCGAGACGGAAAGGCCCATCGCCATGGCGATCATCAACGCCTTCTTCATCTCATGTCTCCTGTTTGTTGATCCCCTGTATGCAACGCAATAACCCGGCTGCTCGGCCCCGGTTCACCGGCAAGCCGCATTCGTGCTGCTTGCCTCACTTCGGCGGCCGGATCCTCGGCTCTGTTTCGGTGCACCGGGGGCCTCAGACGGCGTAGGGTTCGGCGTCGGCGGCCTTGAACTCGAGCCCGAAGCCGGGGCGAGTCGGGTCGGGCCGCAGCACGCCGTTCTCGGGTTGCGGCGCGCCGTCGAACAGCATCCGCTCTATCCGGACGTGGTCATGGAACCACTCCATGTGCCGGACCGCCTCGCTGGCCATGCACATCGGCAAGTGCAGGCTGGGCGCGGTGTGGGAGGACAGGGGAATGGAGAAGGCCCGGCACAGGGCGTCCGCCGCGAGAAATCCGCTGACGCCGAGGCAGCGGGTCGCGTCCGCCTGCATCACGTCCACCGCCTCCGACATCAGCATCTGACGGAACGTGAAGGTGTCCCAGGCGTATTCTCCGGCCGAAATCTCCATGCCGGCCGGTGCCCGGCTGCGCAGCAGTCGCAATCCATCGAGGTCGTCCGAGGACACCGGTTCCTCGAACCAGGCGACCCCGTCTTCGGCGAAGCGCTCGGCAAAGGCCAGCGCCTGCTTGCGGCCATAAGCGCCGTTGGCGTCCACGAACAGGTGCGTCTCCGGCCCCACGGCCTCGCGCGCGGCGCCGACCCGGGCGCGGTCCTGGTCGGGGTCGCGGCCGACCTTCATCTTCACCGCCCGCATCCCCGCCTGCGCCCAGTCGGCCAATTGGCGTTGCAACTGCCGCCGGTCGTAGCTGGTGAAGCCGCCGCTGCCGTAGACGGGAACCCCGTCGCGTGCCGCTCCCAGCAGCCGGAACAGCGGCACGCCGAGCAGGCGGGCCTTCAAATCCCACAGCGCGCAATCGACCGCCGAGATCGCCTGCGCACACAGGCCCTGGCGGCCGTAGTTGCGCACCGCGCGCAGCATCCCCGCCATGGCGGTCGGGACGTCCATGGCGTCGACGCCGGTGATTTGGCCGGCCAGCTTGTCGCGGATCAGCGTCGCGGCCGCCTCGTGGCTGTAGCCAAACCCGGTTCCCCGTCGTCCTCCCGCCTCGACGTGCACCACGACCAGGGTGGTCGAATCCCAGGCCAGGGTGCCGTCGGACTCCGGGCTTTCGGTGGGAATGCGGTAGGCGGCGGCCTTCAGGCCGATGATGTCGGGCATCGCGGGCTCCTTCGATCGCTCGAGTCACGGGTCGCCGAAGATCATTGCCAGTAGGGCTGGAGCCCGAAATCCTGGTAGAGGTCGAGCATGTCCTCGGCCCCCATCTGCACGCCCTGAAGGGCGCTGCTCGCCAGTTCCACCAATGCGCTGTCGGTGATGTCGAGCGCGAAGCCGGGCCCGGCCGACGACCACTCCAGCGCCTCGTACGGCACCCGCACCGGCCCGGTCGCCATCTCTATCTCGGGCGCGGCGGGCGACAGTTCGACGAAGGCGATCCGGCCCCGCCCGGCATCGACGACCACTTCGTCGATCCAACCGATCGGCTCGCCTTCCCGGCCGCGCACCAGGACCTTTCCGGGGGCTGCCGGGACGACAAGCATGTCGCCCGTGAGCATCCGCGGAGCTTCCCCTGCTCGCGGCAGTTCTCGCGGAGTGATCTCGCGCGCGGCGGCAAGGTGCTTGTCCGCCTCGGGCAGTCCGAGTGGCGGCTGGTCTTCGGCCCCTTCCCGCGGCGCCCGAAGGACTCGCCAGGGCAGCAGCTTCAGCCCTGGGCCGCCGGTGTCGAGCACGACGGCGAGATCGCCGCTTTCGATCTCGACGAGCAGGTTTCGGATCTCTCCGATCAGCTTCCCCGCGGCGTCGACGACGCCGCGGCCGAGCAGCGTCTCGGCCGGGATCAGGTTGAACCTGTCCTGCCCGGCCACGCCGGCGGGAACCTCGGTTTCCTCGCGAGGCGGCGTTGTGGCCGTTTCGGCGGGCTCCGCCGCCCGGGCGGCCAGCGACAGCGCCAACAGCCCCATCGTGGCCAGCCCGCATCGCCGTATCCTGTCCAACATGTCGGTTCTTCCCCAGCCATTTGCGTCAGCGCTGAAGTCAACACGACGCAGCGGCCGTCGTTCCGATCCAACCGTCGGCGCCGACCGGCACTCGCCGATGACGGGAGGGGCCTAGCCGGCGAGCGCCGGGGCCAGGATGCCGACGGTCGACAGGACGGCCAGCCCGGTCACGCCGGTATAGGCCTGCCACAACGCCGCCAGGCGCAGGTCGAGGAGACGCCGGTCCGAAACGTAGCCCGCGTGGACGCGGTGGATGCAGTAGACGGCGAACACCGCGCCCAGTGTCGAGTGGACGACAGCGTAGAGCGTCAGCACGGCCAAGGTCGCGCCATATGCGTGGGCGGACGGAGACGGCAGGCCCGCGAACTGGACAAGCAGCAGGCCGGCGGCGCCGGCTTGCGCCAGGGCGGCGACTCCGAGCGACAGATGCCGCGAGCGCGTGCGCAGGGCGGCCCGTGAGGCGACCACCGCCGCGATCAAGGCCACCGCGGCTGCCAGTGCCAGCCACGCCTCCGGCTCCGCCTGCCGCGGCGGGGGCCAGCCGGGGGCGACGAAGGGCAGATAGGCGCCGGCATACAGAAGGGACGCAAAGGCGAAGAAATCGGCGGCCAGGAGGAAGACCAGACCCCACCAGGCGGGCGGGCGGGCGGCCTCCACGTGCGGGGGCAGCTCCAGGCCGTTGCCTGCCGGCAGCAAGCCCGTGTCACGGCGCAGCCCGGTGCCCCGGCTCCACAGCAGCACCAGCACGAAGGTCGCCAGGACTCCGGCGCCGGCCAGCCAATACGTCTTGAACAACACGCCGAGGAAGAACAGGCCGGTGGCCAACGCGGTCGCCAACGGCAGATGGGACGGGCCGGGCAGCCGCACGCTCTGCTCAGCCTCGCCGCTCCGAACGGCGACGCCGAGGGTCTCCAGCCAGCCATGGCGGACAAAACCGAGATAGCCTTCGCCGGCGGCCAGGCGGTCCGGAAGGGCGGGATCGTCCTGGAACGGGTGGCGGCTCTCGATCCGCGGCAGCGACGCGAAGGAATAACTGGGCGGCGGCATCGGCAGAGACCATTCCAGGCTCTCCACCGCGCCGCGCTTGCGGCGGACAATCCGCCCGAAGCGGAATTGCAGGAGTACGTCGAGCAGGAACAACCCGAAACCCATCGCCGACAGGAAACCGCCGACCGACGAGACCAGGTTCGGCCATTCCCAGCCGAGGCCGTCCGCATAGAGGGCGACTCGCCGGGGCATCCCCAGCAGGCCGGTCCAGTGCATGACCAGGAACGTCATGTTGAAGCCCAGGAAGATCAGCCAGAAGGCGGCCGTGCCCAGGCGGTAGACGGGATGCCGTCCGGTGACCAGCGGCAGGTAATAGTAGGCGGCGGCCAGCAGGGGAAAGATCTGGCCGCCGATCAGCACGTAATGGAAATGGGCGACCACGAAATGGGTGTCGTGGACCTGCCAGTCGAAGGGAACCACGGCGACCATCACCCCGGTCAGTCCGCCCGCCACGAAGATGAAGAAAAATCCGAACAGATACAGCATCGGCAGCGAGTGGCGCGGCCGCCCGGCCATCAAGGTCGCGATCCAGCCGAACACCAGGATTCCCGTAGGAATGACGACGAGAAGGCTGGCGGCCGAAAAGAAGTCGACCGCCAGATGGTGGACCCCGGCGGCGAACATGTGGTGCACCCAGACCGTGAAGCTGATGACGGCCAGGGCGGCGGCGGCGGCGACCAGCCAGCGATACCCGACCAGCGGGCGGTCGGCCACCACCGGCAGCAGCGTCGAGACCAGGCCGGCGGCGGGAAGAAAGATGATGTAGACTTCGGGGTGGCCGAAGAACCAGAACAGATGCTGCCACAGCAGCGGGTCGCCGCCCCTGTCGGGGTCGAAGAATGGCCAACCGAAGGCGCGTTCCAGCTCCAGCATCACCGAAGCCAGGATCAGCGGCGGAAACGCGAACAGGATCATGAAGGCGGTGATCAGCATCGCCCACGCAAAGATCGGCAGCCGGTCGAGCGACATTCCCGGCGCCCGCACCTTCAGCACCGAGACCGCGATCTCGACCGCCGCCGACACGGCGGAGATCTCGACGAAGGTCACCCCGATCAGCCAGAAATCGGCGCTGATTCCCGGCGTGTACCGGTGTGCGCTCAGCGGCGGGTACATGAACCAGCCGGCATCGGGGGCGACGCCGGCGAAAAAGCCGCCGACCAGGAGAAGGCCGCCGAACAGATAGCACCAGTAGCCGTAGGCCGACAGCCGTGGGAAGGCGAGGTCGCGCGCTCCGAGCATCTTTGGCAGCAGGTACATCGCGACGCCTTCGAGGGCGGGGATGACGAACAGGAACATCATCACCGTGCCATGCATGGTGAAGACCTGGTTGTAGAGCTCGGGGCTCATGAAGGCGCTGTGCGGGGTCGCCAACTGGGCCCGGATGAGCATGGCCAGCAAGCCGCCAAAGACGAGGAAGCCGAACGCGGTGACGACGAAGCGCCTGCCCACCACGGTGTGGTTGACGGCGCTCAGGGTGGCGAGGCCCGGACCCGTGCTCCAGATCGCGTCCAGCTCCTGATGCAGGTCGGGGGAAACTTTCGGCGTGCGCGTCACTTTCGATCTCCGTCGGGTGCAGGCGTCAGTGCCGTCAGCCGGGCCCGGTATTCGGAAGCCGGCCAGACACGGACCCGCAGCCGCATCCCCGAATGCCCGGATCCGCAGAACTCGGAGCAATGGCCGAGGAATTCCCCGACCTCCGGCGCGACCAAAACCAGTTCGTTCACATGGCCCGGCACGGCGTCCATCTTCCCCGCCAGGCGTGGAACCCAGAAACTGTGGATCACGTCCTCGCTGCGGATGCGGAGTTCCACCGGCACGCCGGCCGGCAGATGAAGGACGTTCACGGTTTCGACGTCGCCGGCATCGGGATAGTGGAAGCGAAACTCCCATTGCCGGGCCACCACCTCGATCCGGTTGCGCCCATCGATGTCCAGCCGGTCGGGACCACCCATCAGACCCAGGCTGTAGACGTACAGCGCCGTCAACGTGACCGCCGGGAAGACCAGTCCCGCCCAAAGCAGCCAGGCCCGGGGCGGCAAGGCCAGCGCCTGCCGCCAGCGGGTAAAGGCAATGGCGACCAAGGCCATCACCAGGACGAAGATCACCCCCGCCCCGGCCAGCATCACCCACCAGATCTCGGCCGAGCGCTCGGCGGCGGGGGCGGCGGGAGCCAGTATCGACAGCGGTTCGCCGCCGGCCGCCGAAGCGACAAGGCCGGCGAACCACCCCGGGCGGCGCCGTGTTGACGATACCGGAGGTGCGCAATGGAAAGCCCGGTCATCAAGGAGGTTCGCCAGGACGACGTCAGTTCCGCCGTGGCCGTCGCCGGGCACCCGATCCACGCCATGTCGGTGGCGTTCCCGATTTCGCTGGTGCTGGCGACGCTGGCCACCGACCTGTTCTTCTGGTGGAGCGCCGACCCCTTCTGGGCGCGCGCCGGCCTGTGGACCAGCGGCGCCGGCTTTTGCCTGGGCATCTTCGCCGGCCTTGCCGGCACCGCCGAATTGCTGCTGGTGCGCGGCATCCGGCGGCGGCCGGCCAGTTGGGCGCACGCGGTCGCGGCCATGATGCTGCTGTCGGTGGCCGGGCTGAACTGGGGCGTGCGGCTCGACGGCGGCCAGGCGGCCATCCTGCCGTTCGGCCTTTTCCTGTCGTTCCTGGGCATGCTGTTCGTCGGGTTGGCCGGCTGGCACGGCGGCAAACTCGTCTTCCATCATGGGATCGGCACAATCATTTCCGCGAGTGATTGAAGCGCGCCCGGCTCCCGCAGCCATGCGGGCAGTGCGGCGAGGTCGATGGCGGGCTTGGCGAGGACCAGCCATAGCGTGACCAGGATCGCGGCGAGGATGGCGCCGGTCGTCGTCAGGCGGCGCCACTGCCCATAGCCCCGTCCGTGCTCGAACACCCGGTTCACCAACTGGCCCGCCCGCACGTGCAACCCGACCAGGGCGCCGACCGCGACCAGCTTCAAGCCCATCCAAGGCACGAACGCCTCGCGCGCGAAGATCAGGGCGATGCCGGTGCCGACGGCGACGAAGGCCGCAGGGGAGATCACGGCCACATAGGCGTAGCGGCAGAAGCGATGCAGGCGGTACAGCTCCGCCTTGTCCGCCACCGTCGCCCTCTGCGCGTAAATGCTGGGCAGGACCAGGAGCCCCCCGCACCACAGGGTCAGGGCGGCGAAATGACCGAGCTTCAGCGCTGTCATCATTGCATGGGAGCCCGTGCGGGTCCCGGATGTGGTGCACGAAACCAGAGTGCCATGGCGACCCCGTCGCAAGGGAACCTAACGGAACAACGTCCCTCGGCCGGGCCGGTTCTTGTGGCAGAGGGTGTGTGGACGGGTGTTTCCAGATGGCGCTCCTCCGCCCGAAGGGGGAAGCGGCGGCGACGCCGGCATGCGCACCCGGGCGGCGCGGCGACGTTCATGGTCCGGCGCCAGGCACCGGTTTCTTCTTGGCCAGGAAGACGGCGCCGCCGCCGAGCATCTGCACGGTTCGCGACATCGCCTTCAGTCCAGGCCCGCGCGGTCCGGCGGCGTTCGCACGCCCGAACCTTCGTCGAGGAAGACGGATTCGGTCTCCTGCAGTCGCCGCGCGGCATAACCGAGCACCCCGCCCCAGACCAGGTGGGCGCCCACCATCAGCGCGGTGCGGCGCGGCGGGTGGCGGTCGGCCGGCGTCAGAATGCGAAAGCCAGGGACCCAGCCGAAATAGCTCGCGGCCCAGACCAGGGCGCCGTATCCGGCCCCGGTGATCGGCCCCGGACGCCGCGCCAGGCCGTATCCGGCGCCCGCGGCGGCGCCAAACGCGAAATGCGCCGTGGCGGCCAGCTCGGAACGCCCCGATCTCGGCCAGGTTCGGCTGCTGGTCGCGCGGCGGGCGATCTCGTACGCGATCTCCCCGGCGGGCAAAGGGTATCGCTCCCGCCGCGGCAGCCGCTTCTTCGTCTGCGCCATGGCGAGCGTCATCGCGAAAGTGGCGACAGTGCCTGCGATGGCGCCGGCCAAGGCCCGGTTCATGCTTGCACCTCGCCGATTCGCATTGTCCTTCTCCCTTTGCAGCGCCCGAGAGAAGAACCGCCCGGTTGGCTGTTGGTTCCCTGATTCCGGGAACGCCACCGGTCAAGGACCTCTGCGCAGCCGGGTCCAGCCGACGGCGACGACCAGGGCGCAGGCCATTCCAGCCGCGCTCGCGACCAGCCAGTTCGGGACTGCGGGTCCACGGCGCCAGGGCCGGTGCACTTCCGAGACGCCATCGGGGTCGAACGGGTGGTAGGCCGAGACGACGCCGCCGGCGGCACCGGTTTCGCCGTCCTCCAGCGGCACCAGCGTCCTGCCGTGGCGATTGCGCAGGTGTTCGATCGCCGCCGTCATGCCCAGCCGCGCGCTCGCCGCGGCGATGGATCGCGCCCCCACGCCCAGGTGCTCGCCGAGCAGGCGGTCGCGCTGGCGCCGGATGGCCGCGCGGATCTCGGCTTCGCGGGGATGGCCCTGCGGCGCCTCGATGGCGAGGTCGAGTTCCGGGTCGAAGCCCATCGAGCGGCGCGACAGATTGCTCGATCCGACCCGGAACAGGCGGTCGTCGACGATCTCGACCTTGGAATGGACGCCGATCGGACCGCCGCCGTCGTTGACCGGCCGGAAGACTCCGAGCCGGCCGTGCCGGTCGGACCGGCGCAGCCCCGTGACCAGATCGGCGCGCGGCGGGTCCATCACGGCGTGCTCCAAAGGCGAGGGGCTCTGGCGCGGCAGGACCAGGCAGACGTCCGGGCCGTCCTCGGCCCGCAGCCGCCGCTGCAGGGCGGCGGCGACGCGCTCGGCCGTGAGGTACTGGTTCTCGAGATAGATCGCCTCGCGGGCGGCGGCGATCGAGTCGAGATGCAGCGCCTCGTTCTCCCTCACGGCCGGGCCGTCTTCGGCCGGCAGCGTGCGGCACAGCCCGACGGCGACGCCGGTGAAGTCCGCCGGCAGGTGCTCCGGCCAGCAGTCGCCGGCCGGATCGGCGGGCGGCGGCGCGATCCGCTCGCCGACGGCTCGCCGCCACCGCTCGGCCGCCATCGCGCCCAGGCCGCCGACCACCGGGCCGGAGACGACCAGGGCGACGTCGTGGCGCGGCTCGTACGGGCTGCCGGAGGGGTCGTGCCGGCGCGGGTCGTCGGGCGCATGACGGCTGGTGTCCCAGCGATTGCCGGTGAAGTCCATGCCGCCGCACATCGCGACGGTGCCGTCGACGATCAGCATCTTCTGGTGCTGGGCCCCGCCCGGCGGCAAGGCGTCGTCGAGACGGTAATGCAGACGCGGATGCGCGACCCAGTTCCGCAGCGTCAGCGGCACCATTCCATGCCGCAGGCCGAGCGGCACCGGCATGTCCCAGCGCAGGACGCGGACGACCAGGTCGGGGTGGCGCTCGACCTGGCGTTCGAGGAGTTCCGAGAGGGATTCCCGGTCGCCGGGCCGCAGCCGCACCCGCGGATCGAAGTCCCAGGCCAGCAGCGTGATCGATCGGCGGGCGGCCAGGATCATCCGGCGGGCGATGGCGAACTGCGCGGCGCCGTCGACGACCATCGCCGCGCGGTCGGCCTCGAGCAGACGCCAGCAGGTCTCGCCGGGGCGCAGCAGGCGTTCGTCGCCGGGCGTCGCGAAGTCCTCGGTCAACATGCTTTCCCTTCCGATGCGAGACACTCCTGGTGCGGAAACAGGGCCGTGCCGGCCCGGTTCGATGCGTTCATCCGATTTGCGCGTCGGCGCCGAATGCAGGCGCTTCCTTTCGGGGCGGGGACCGGCGCGAACATGGCGGGCCCGGTGGAGGGGAAAGGCGCCACCGGCGCCCGCGTGCTGGGCAAGGGCTACCGCCGGGGCGACGACCGCGCGTAGAATGGGGCGACATGAACGAAGGGGGACGGCGATGACCGCGTCGAAAGGATTCAAGGGTTTCGCGACGCGCGCGATCCACGAGGGCTACGACCCGCTCGACTGCCAGGGTGCGCTGAACCCGCCGGTCTATCTGTCCTCGACCTTCGCCTTCGACCGGTCGGAGACCGGCAGCGAGCGCTTCGCCGGCACGGCGGGCGGCTACATCTACAGCCGCGTCGGCAATCCCACGGCCACCGTGCTGGAGACCCGGCTGGCCGCCCTCGAGGAGGGCGAGGCCGGCTTGGCGACGTCGTCCGGCATGGGCGCGCTGACGGCGGTGGTGTGGACCTTCCTGAAGTCCGGCGACGAGGTCGTCGCCGACAAGACGCTCTACGGCTGCACCTTCGGCCTGCTGCGCCATCACGTCGGGCGCTTCGGCATCGCCACCCGCTTCGCCGACCTCACCGATCCGGCGCAACTGACGGCGGCGCTGAGCCCGCGCACGCGGATGGTGATCACCGAGACGCCGTCGAACCCGAACATGCGCGTGGTCGACATCGCCGCCCTGGCGGCGATCTGCCGCAAGGCCGGCGTGCTGCTGGTGGTCGACAACACGTACTGCACCCCGTACCTGCAGCGGCCGCTCGTCCTCGGCGCCGATCTCGTCGTGCACTCGGCGACGAAGTATCTGGGCGGACACGGCGACCTGCTCGCCGGCGCGGTGGTCGGGCGCAAGGAGCACATCGACCAACTCCGCTTCACCGGCGTGAAGGAGCTGAACGGCGCCTGCATCTCCACCTTCGACGCCTTCCTGATCCTGCGCGGACTGAAGACGCTGACCCTGCGCATGGACCGCCACTGCGATTCGGCCTTCCGGCTGGCGCACGACCTCGAGGCGCATCCGGCGGTGGAGCGCGTCTATTTCCCCGGCCTCGACAGCCATCCGCAGAAGGCCCTGGCCAGCCGCCAGATGAGCCGGTTCGGCGGCATGATCGCCATGGAGCTGAAGGGCGGCCTGGCGGCGGGGCGGAGCTTCATGGACGCGGTCCGGCTCGCCACGCGCGCGGTCAGCCTGGGCGATGCCGAAACGCTGGTCCAGCATCCGGCCAGCATGACGCACGCCACCTACGCGCCCGAGGAGCGCGCCGAGCACGGCTTCACCGACGGGCTGGTGCGGCTGTCGGTGGGGCTCGAGGACTACGACGACATCCGCGCCGATCTGGTCGAGGCCCTCGATGGCCTCGGGCGCTAAGCGGAACGTCTTCGAGAGGGCATCAAGTCTGACGCGCCCCCGGATACTTCAATGCACCGTGCAGACCATGTATGCCCCGACGGGCGGGGGTTTTTGGAGTGTTTTCAATGGGGTGCGGGCTTGCCGTCGAACTGCGAACCGGCAGAAAACGAGCCAAGGCGGTCTAACAGAATCAAAAGCTTACCAGCCGATCGTGGATGGGTCGTGGCCGAGGTGCCGGCATGCTCGCGCGGCAGAGTCAAAATCTGTTGTCGGCAACGGCGTGCTGGTTCGAGTCCGGCCTGGGGCACCAGTTTTCACGGCCAGATCCGGCAACGAGGTTCGTGGCAGCTCTTGACGTTAATGCCGCCAGAATGGGCGAGCACCGGCGCGGCGGTGAGGAGCGGGGGCGGCTCCGACCGCTTTGCGCCCATGGCGGTCGTTCCTGAGATTGGCGCTGGCTCCTAACAGCGGACCTTGGGGGAATGGAAGCGCCGACGGTTTTGCGCCGTAGCCCGCTGTAGTCCACTGACCTTGGGGGCCGTCGGCTTCTGGTGGTTGGCGGGATAGCGAGATAACCTGAAGAACCGCACCGTGGGGATCTTGGGCGCCGCGGCGGGGGCCGCGGTCGCGCTGACAGTGATGACCGTCGCGCGCGCCCAGCGCTGAGCCGTTCGCGGTCAGCTCTGATCCGAGAAGGTGACCGGCGACAGCGGATGACGGTCGACGGTCAGCGAAAACAGGTCCGGCCGGGCATAGTGGCCGCAGACGTCCAGCGACCGCCTTCCCTGCCGCGCCGCTTCCACGTCGATTTCGGCGTAGAGGATTTCGTGGGAACGGTTCAGCGGGCCCGCCGCCACAGCCCCGCCGGGCCTCACGATCATGGCGCCGCCGTCGTTGATCCACTCGTCGGCCTCGAACAGCCGGTCGCGCTCAGGGAAATCGATCGGGACGTCGCTGCCGCGCAACGCCGTCGCCGTGCCGATGACCCAACAGCCCGCTTCCCGGGCGATGTGCCGGAGCGTTGCGCACCAGGTCTCGCCACAATCCCAAGTCGGAGCGACGTAGATTTCGATGTTCTGCGCATAGAGCGCATAGCGCGCCAGCGGCATGTAGTTTTCCCAGCAGATGAGCGCGCCCAGCCGCCCGACCTGGGTGTCGACCACCCGTAAGCCGCTGGCATCGCCCATTCCCCAGATCATGCGCTCGGGGTTGGTCGGCATGAGCTTGCGGTGCACATTGAGGATCTCGCCCTGGTGGCCGATGACCACCACGGTGTTGAAGAGAGTTGTGCCGCTGTAGCGACCGTCGCGTTCGTTGATGCCGATGACGACGGTGACGCCATGGCTCTGCGCCGCATCCTGCAACGGCTGCAGGTCCCCGCGGTGGAGGTCGACGGCATTGGCCCGGAGCCGCGCATGAATCTCGCCCGACAGCGCCATGTCCGAGCCGGGCCTGAGCCGCCAGGCCCATGTGGGATAGCCGGGGATGTGGGCCTCGGGAAACACCAGCAAGGACGCGCCCTCGGCGGCGGCGGCCTCGACCGATTGGCATGCCTCGTCAATGGTTCGGGACCGGTCGAGCAGGACCGGCGGCTTCTGAATGACGGCGATCTTCGCGGCCATGATCGTCCCTTTCGGTCGGAGTTATCGCCGCTTCAGCGTTTCGCGTAATTCTCGGCGCTCACCATCTCGATGCCGACGAACGGCTCGTCGCCGTCGACCCATGCGTCATGACCCGGGGGGATTGTGTAGGACATGCCGGGCTTCATGCTCTTTTCCGAGCCGTCCGCCATGCGAACAGTCATCTGTCCCGAGACGACGTGCCCGACGTGCGACGCTTGGCAGGTCTCGGTTCCGACTACCGGCTTTACGCATTCCGACCACCGCCAGCCGGGCTGGAAGATGAATCGTGCCAAAGTAACCTCTTCGAACCGGAGAACCTCGACGCGCGTCTTCTCCGGTGATCTGAGCTCGTCAGGGGTTTCGTGGGACCTTGCCGCAAATGCCCGTACGCTAATCGTGCTTGTCATTGTGCAGCCTCGTACATTGGCGGCAGGAAGGAATTCGTGCCGCCAACGTCATGATACGGCCGCACAGCCGCCAACCACTATGGATCATTCAGGATTGCGTAACGCGCGTTAGCGCCAGGCGCTGAGGCTTTCACGAAACAGTGAAAGCGCGCCGAGCGGCCGTGCGGGCCTCGTGTTTCGTCGTCATTGCAATGCGTGAGGATGAGACGATGAAAACGACGGCAATGTTTGCGGTTATCGCCGCGCTGACCCTTCCCGTCGGCGCCCATGCTGCCGGGTGCGGCGAGGTCTGCAGACCATCAAGGACTGGCCCGACGTCTCGAAACAGCCGCCCAACGCCATGGTCGAGAAGTCCAGCCAGCCCGACGAGACCACGGCCAGGATGCTGATCTGGAACGAAAACGGCCCGTGGCTGCGCACGATCGGGTACAAGGAGCCGGTCGACCACGACTTGCCGATGCCGCACCAGGACGTGCTCGAGCAGTTCGGTGCCTATGAGGTGCCGGCGGACAAGTTCGACGAACTCGCCGCCTACGGCGGCAGCGTCATCTCCGAAACCGCGCTCGGCCAATCTCGGCTCGCCGGACGGTCGTTGAGATTATGTGCTCCGGGTCCATGGAGCCCGCCACGAGTCCAGCCAGTTTTCTGCATTCGCCTAGCCCACAGTGTTGTCAATGCCACCGGCTGGACTGGATGCCGTGCACCGAACAAGGCGCGCCACACCGCGTCCGCTGTTGCCCGCCTCTTGACCGAAGCCCGCCTATCCGCTTTCGGCCCAAAGCGGTCAAAGCCGCCGAAATTCGGCGGAGTGGATGAGTGCGTCTACAGCAGTCCATAATGGACGCATCGTGGACGCATGTTGGGACACACCCCGTAACCTGCTGAAACCCCAGACAAAAAAATCAATGCACCGTGCAGACCATGCACGGATCGAAGCTGCGCACCACGTGCTGGACGGCGACCGGCGTCTTCTCGCCGTCGCCGACCGGGGTGCCGACCAGGGCCTGTTCCAGCGGGCCGGGCGTGCCCGCTTCGTCGCGGGGCGAGAAGTTCCAGGTGGTCGGGGCGATGATCTGGTAGTTGGCGATGCGGCCGTCCGCGACCGCCAGCCAGTGGCCCAGGCCGCCGCGCGCCGCCTCGACCAGGCCGACGCCGCGGCCGGAGTCCGGCGATTGGCTGTCGAGACAGAACGGCTCGCGCGGCTGCAGGGCGCGGGCCCATCGCTCCATCGCCAAGAGCAGGCGCGCGGTCTCGACCAGGCGGGCGACGACACGGTCGCGGGCGTTGGCGCCGACCGTCTCGGCGAGGGCGCGGATCAGCGGCTGGCCGTCGATGGCCTGGCGCGCGAAGGCGCCGACCTCGACCGGCGCGCCGTCGAGCCTGGGCGCCTTGCACCAGGAATAGGCGCCGTCCTTGTCGGCGTCGGGGATGGTGCGGCCGTCCTGCGGCGGCGCGGCCGAGCCGGCCATCCAGGCGTGGCTGACGTCCTCGGCGACGCCGGAAAGCTCGAGCGCCGTCGCCGCGCCGTCGCGCCACAGGCCGCGGCGGAACAGCGGCCCGTCGGCCGAGGGCAGGCTGCCGTAGCTCATCATGGTGCCGGGGCCGCGGCCCAGCGCCTGCAGGTCGAGATCGGCGGCGGCGCGCAGGAACAGCCGGACGTCGCCGGCTTCGGACTCGTCGGCCCAGGCGTCGAGCGCCGCCGGCGAGTCGAGCGCGGCGATGCGTTCGAGGTCGTCGGCGAACAGATGCTCCTCGACGAAGCGGCGGAAGCCGCCGAGCACGGCCAGCAGCCGCACCCGCTCGCTGGAATCCACCGCCTTGGTCGTGCCGCCGGGCTGCAGCGCCAGGCTGTGCGGCCACTTGCCGGCCAGCAGGCCCATGAGGTGCAGGAACCTGGCCCGCGCCGGCAGGAAATCCCGCGTCGCCGCGCCCGTGCTCGCCCGGAACCGCGCCGCGGCGGCCTCGTGCCACGGGCGCCCGGCATAGGCGGCGCGGGCGAAGTCCGGCATGAAGAACAGGTGGAAATGGGTCAGGTGGTCGGCGACGTTCTCGGCCGCCAGCACCAGATTGGCCGCCAGGCGGCCATTCTCGGCCACGGCGCCGCCGGCCAGGCCGGCCAAAGCCGCGGCGGCGGCGGCCGATTGCGAGACCGAGCAGATGCCGCAGACCCGCGGCGCGATCACCAGGGCGTCGGCCGGCGGCCGCCCTTGCAGGATGCGCTCGAAGCCGCGATAGAGCGGCGCCGTCACCCAGGCCGCCGCGACCCGGCCGTCGGCGACGTCGAGGCGCACCTCGAGATCGCCTTCGACCCGGTTGAACGGACCCACGACAAGCCGCGTCACGTGCCGGTCTCCTGCTGTCGAACCACTACGGTTGCTTTCCCTGCCGCCAGACCGGCGGCACCACGACGTGGTCGGCATGGGCGTTGCGGCGCACGCGGCCGGGCGTCGCCGATTTCGACAGCGCCGCCAGCGCCACGAACCAGGCCTTGGGCATGTCGGTCGGCAGGCCGACCGGAATGCCGGCCAGCTTTTCGGTCTCGAGGAACGGGCCGCCGGGCTCCTCGAATCCGGGCGAGGTGCATTTGATGCAGGCGTAGCCGGCGTCGGTGCACGAGCCGAAGCCGTTCCAGCGGCGGATGTTGCAGTCGCCCGGCGCCTGGGTCGCCTTGCAGCCCAGGTTCTCCATCAGGCAGCCGCGATCCGAGGCGCGCGCCGCCGAGGCCTTGAACTCGTAGAACTCGTTGCGGGCGCAGCCGTGGTGGGCGAGGTGGTCGGCGAAGGCGCGCGGCCGGCCGAACTGGTCGAGGTCGGCGATCGAGAAGCCGCCGATCGCCAGGGCCGCCAGCGTCTCGACGATCCATCCCGGATGCGGCGCGCAGCCGGCGACGTTGACCACCGGCAGGCCGCCGCCGCCGTGCCAGGCCTCGCCGAGCAGGCCGCCGGCCGCCTCGCCCCGCCATTGCAGGCCGCAGGCATCGGTCTGGTCGAGATTGGCGGCGGGGATGCCGCCGAAGGCGGCGCAGGTGCCGACCGCGACGGTGTAGCGGGCCCGCGCCGCCAGCGCCGCGACCCAGTCGGCCATGGCGCGGCCGGTGCCCGACATGATCTGGAAGCGGCCGCTGCCGTCGGGACCACGCAGCACGGCGCCCTCGACGACAAGGGCATCGAAGGCGAGCCCGCCGTCGGCGGCGGCCTGCAGCAGGGCGATCGCCTCGTCGCCGCTCTCTTCCGACAGGGCGGGGTGCCACAGCAGCCGGATGCCGAAGGCCGACAGGGTCTGGTCGAGATCCTCGGCGCCGAGGAGCGACATCGTGCAGCCGCCGCAACTCGCCGCCTGCAGCCAGATCACCGTGAAACTCTTCGTGTCCGCCATGCGCCCTCTCGCCCGCGGCCAGAGCTTAGGCGCCGCCGCCCCGCGAAAGCAAGGGCGGCGGGTCCGGGTCAGCCGGCCATCAGCGCCAGACCGATGGCGGCGATGGCGCCGCCGCCGGCGCGCAGGGCGAGGCGGCCGGTGCCGCCGGTCAGGACCAGGCCGGCGGCGACGCCGGCCGCGTGCAGGGTGGCGGTCGCGGCGACGAATCCGGCGCCGTAGGCCAGCGCCGAGGCGGCGGCCGGCATCTCGGCGCCGTGGCCGAAGCCGTGGAAGCTGGCGAACAGCCCGACGACCGCGGCGCCCAGCGGCGCCGCCAGGCGGCGACCGAAGGCGACCAGGGCGCCGAGCACCAGCACCGAGCCGACGATGCCGAGCTCGACCGCCGGCAGGCTCCCGGCGACGGCGCCGAGGACGGCGCCGGCGGCCATCGCCGCGACGAAGCTCAGCGGCAGCAGCCACAGCGCCCGGCCGCCGCTCTGGGCGGCGTAGAGGCCGACCGCGACCATGGCCAGCAGATGGTCGAGGCCGGCGAAGGGGTGGGCGATGCCGTCGGCCAGCCCGGCGCCGTGGGCGCCGAAGGTGTGCGCCTCGGCGGGCGCGGCGCCGGCCAGCAGCGCGGCGGCGGCGAGAGTGGCGATGCGGGCGTGGCTCATCGAATCCTCCGGGTCATAGTCCATGCGACGCTTTGTCGCGCCCGTGGCAATCGGCATGCCAGATCGCGAATCCGCGGCGGCTGGCCGATCGCGGCGCCGTCCCGGGGCGCCGCGATGGCAGTCCGGCTTCCACTTTGGATGCGAACTTGCCAGGTCGGCGCTACGGCGCCCGGCGGTCCAGAATGCCGGCGACGAACTCGTCGAGGTTGCCGCCGGCGAACAGATAGCCGTCGATGCCGGCGGCCTTGGCGGCTTCGATGTCGCCCGGCTTATCGCCGACCAGGAAGCTGCGCTTGGGGTCGACCCGCCATTCCATCATCAGGTTCATGATCATTCCCGGCATCGGCTTGCGGCAGCCGCATTCCTTGGCGTAGGCCGGAACGCTGCCCTCGACGTGGTGGGGGCAGTAGCGGAAGTCGTCGATGGTCGCCTCGGCGCGCTCCGCCGCCTCGGTCATCCAGCCGTGCAGGACGTGGACGTCGGCCTCGTCGTAGTAGCCGCGCGCCACGCCGGACTGGTTGGTGACGACGAACACCAGGTATCCGGCCCGGTTCAGCCGCCGCACCGCCTCCAGCGCGCCGTCGACCCACTCGAAGTCCTCGATGCGGTGGACGTAGCCGTGGTCGACGTTCAGGACGCCGTCGCGGTCGAGGAAGACCGCGGGCTGCGGCGTGTCGATCTCCATCCCTTCGCTCCCTGCTGGCCGGGCCGGGCGACGCTTGCGGCGCCGCCATCGGCGTTCTATACAGTCTCGCGCCATCCACCCAGAAGTGCAAATCCGCGTCCGCTGCCGTGATCCGCTTGCCACTCGCCCTTTACCGCGCCGTCACGGACGCGGCGATCGGGCCCATCGAGGCCTATCTGCGCGCCCGCCAGCGGCGCGGCAAGGAGGATGCGGCGCGCGCCGGCGAGCGCCGCGGCCGCCCCGGCATGGCGCGACCGGACGGCCCGCTGGTATGGGTGCACGGCGCCAGCGTCGGCGAGGCGCTGTCGGCGCTGCCGCTGATCGAGGCGCTGCGCCAGCGGCGTCCCGCGCTCAACATCCTGGTCACCACCGGAACCGTCACCTCGGCGCGGCTGCTGGCCGACCGCTTGCCGCCCGGCGCCGTGCACCAGTACGTCCCGGTCGACCGGGCGCCGTGGGTGCGGGCGTTCCTCGATCACTGGCGGCCCGACGCGGTGGTGTGGCTGGAATCCGACCTGTGGCCGAACATGCTCGCCGCCATCGGCCTGCGCGGGCTGCCGGCGGCGCTGGTCAACGCCCGCATCTCCGAGCGTTCGGCGCGGCGCTGGGCGCGCTGGGCGCCGGGCTCGGCGCGCCGCCTGCTGTCGGTCTTCGCCTGCTGCCTGGCGCAGTCGCAGGCCGATGCCGAGCGTCTGCGCCGCCTCGGCGCGCCGGCGGTGGCGACCCTGGGCAATCTCAAGCTCGCCGCGGCGCCGTTGCCCGCCGATCCGGCGGCGCTGGAGGTCATGCGCCAGGCGCTGGCCGGCCGCCCCGTCTGGCTGGCCGCCAGCACGCACGAGGGCGAGGAGGCGCTGGCCGGCGAGGTGCACCGCCGGCTGCAGGCGCGCCATCCCGGCCTGCTGACGATCATCGTTCCCCGCCATCACCTCCGCGGCGCGGCGATCGCCGCGAGCTTGCGCGGCCAGGGCCTGGCGGTGGCGCGCCGCGGCGACGGATCGATCCCCGACGCTTCCGACCAGATCTACCTCGCCGACACGATGGGCGAGCTCGGGCTGTTCTACCGGCTGTCGCAGATCGCCTTCGTCGGCAAGTCGCTGCGCGGGCACGGCGGCCAGAACCCGCTCGAGCCGGCGCGGCTGGGCTGCGCGCTGGTCTGCGGCCCGCACATGGAGAACTTCGCCGAGATCGTCGCCGGCCTTCGCGCCGCCGATGCCCTCGAGACGGTCGCCGACGGCGACGGCCTGGCGGCGGCCATCGACGCGCTGCTGTCCGACCCGGATCTTCGCGCCCGGCGCGCCGCCGCCGCCCGCGGCCATGCCGAGGCCGCGGCCGGCGTCGTCGAGCGCATGCTCGACGCCGTCGTTCCGCTGCTGCCGCCGGCGCCCGAGGCCGCCGCTCAGGGCACGACGTAGGACCAGCCGCGAAGCTGGCGCTCGACGATCTCGGGAATCCCGGCCTGGACCACCGTGACGCCCGGCAGCAGGTCGGCCGGGGCCTTGCCGATGGTGTCCAGGGTGTTGCCGCAGGCGACGAACTCGATCCCGTACTGCACCAGGCTGTCGATCCGCGCCGGCGCCGGCGCCTCGCCCTTGAGCAGGGCGCGAACGCCGGCGCCGTAGGCGATGATCGCGATCTCGACGTTGTCGGTGCCGTAGGCCTTCTGCACGTTGATGGCGTTCGACAGCACGCCGTTGACGCGCTCCGGGGCGTCTTCGGTGAGCTGCAGGATGATCCGGCGCGGATTGTCCCAGTCGGGCTTGGGATCGGCCAGCTCGGTCGGCGTCACGGACTCCGCCGCCGCGGCCGGGGCGGCGATCAGCAGGGCGAGAAGGGCGGCGATGATCTTGTACATGCCGGCCATTCTACACGACAGCCGGACCGGATGCGCAAGCGCCGCGTCCGGCGGCCGGTGCCGCGACCGCGAGGCCCGCGCCGCCGCCGTCTACCAGGGATAGCTGGCGCCGGCCCGGACCGGCAGCCCCGAGCGGCGCAGCACCGTGACCGCCGCGGCGGCGCAGCCCGAACCCAGCGCCCGGCGGCCGTGGTCGTTGGCGACCGCGCGGGCGGTCGCCTGCGGGTTCGGCACGCCCAGCGCCGCCAGGCTGGCGGCGTCGGGGAACAGCAGCAGGCCGAGATAGCGGCGCAGCAGGCCGGGCAGCCTCATCGCGACCATGCGCCGGCGTATCGGGCCGGCCGACGTCAGCCGTTCCGACAGCACCGTCTTGCAGGCGGCGAGGCGCCGGTTCTGGTGGCGGTGATGAAGCTGCAGCACCTGCCGCGCGACCGGGCACAGCGCATCGGCCTCGCGCAGCGCCTTGACGGCCAGCGCGTCGGTCACCGCCTCGGCCAGGTACATCCAGGCCCAGAAGCCGGCATCGGCGGGGCTCAGGCGGCGCACGGCGCCGTCCAGGCGCGCCAGCGGCTCGGCCATCGCCACCTCGCGCACCCCGGCGGTCTCGGCGACCTTGAGCAGCATCAAGCCGTGGCCGCTGTCCTCGCGCATCTCCTGCAGCGCCACGCGGCAGTCGCCGATCGGCCGTCCGATCAGACTCGCCTCGGTGATGCGGCTGGTCATCACGGTCTTGATCCACACGCTCGCCAGCGCGATGCGGCCGAGATCGACGCGCGACAGCGCCAGCATCTCCTGGCGACCGAGGCCGGGGACGCTCAGCATGTGCGGCGGCAGCCAGGCGCGGCCGGCGTCCATCTGCTCCCAGACAACGACGCTGGACGGGTCGACGTAGGTCTCGCCGGAGCCGAACAGTCTCTCGAGGGCGACCGTCATGTGCATCTCCGCTCGGTGCAAGTGCCGGAAAAAGCAAGCGAAACAGCGCGGCTTGCGCCGACGGGCACCGGTTAAGCCGTTATTATTGTTGAAAAATATTGCGGCGCTCCATGCCGGTGTCCATAGCCACTCAGTACCACCTCTTTGGTCAGACACCGGTCGCGCCCACCGAATTAGCGGCCCGAGCGGCCTCCGGCTAGATCGTCGGCGGTAGGCCCATTGACAGCGGGCCGATCGTTTCAATATTAGTGTCTCCTAAAATACAGCGACCAGTGGAGAGTCCATGTTCGGCCGGTTGTTCCCCTTCGCGGCGGTGCCGCAGCAGCCTGAAAGCGACCAGATCCGCCTCGTCGACGCCGGCGAGGTGCGCCAGTGGCTCGAGTCGGGCGAGGCGATCCTCGTCGACGTGCGCGAGCCCGGCGAGATCATGCGCGAGCGCATTCCCGGTGCGGTCGCCAATCCGCTGTCGAGCTTCGATCCCGGGCGCGTCCCGGCGGCGGCCGGCAAGAAGCTCGTCGTGCACTGCCGCAGCGGCGCCCGCTGCGGCATGGCCAGCCTGCGGCTGCTGCAGGCCGGCTACGACGGGACCATCCACCGCATGCAGGGCGGGCTGATGGCCTGGAAGGCCGTCGGCGGCCCCACGGTCAGCGGCGGCTAGGCGGGCGCTCGAACCGGTGCTCGGCGCGCTCTCCGGGGCGGCGCGGAACGCGCCGCCGTCGTGACCATCGACAGCCGGCGGATGGCATCGTAGTCTGGCCGGCGACCGACACATAAGCCCAGGAGACGAGCGAAATGGCGATGGACGCCGGCGTCATCGAAGCCATGATCAAGGAAAGCATCCCCGACGCCCGCGTGGTCATCGAGGACCTGCGCGGGGATGGCGATCACTACGCGGCGCTGGTGGTTTCGGAGGCGTTCCGCGGCAAGAGCCGGGTGCAGCAGCACCAGCTCGTCTATTCGGCCCTGCGCGGCAAGATGGGCGGCGACCTGCACGCGCTGGCGCTGCAGACCGCCGTGCCCGAGGACGCCCCCAACCTCGACTGAGCGGCCGCCCGGCCGCCATGACCGAACGGAACGCGCGCGAAGCCCGGATCGGGGCGCTGGCCGGGCTCGCCGCCTTCCTGGCCTGGGGCGTGCTGCCCCTCTACTACAAGTGGTTCGGCGCCGTGCCGGCGCTGGAGATCCTGGCCCACCGCGTCGTCTGGACCGTCGTCGTCACGGCGGCGCTGGTCGCCGGCCTCGGCCGCTTCGCCGAGATCGAGGCGGTGGTGCGCTCGCGGCGCAAGCTCGGCGTGTTCCTGGGCTCGGCCAGCCTGATCTCGGTCAACTGGGGCCTCTACATCTGGTCGGTGGCCAACGGCCGCCTGCTCGAGGCCAGCATGGGCTACTTCATCTTTCCGCTGGTGGCGGTGATGCTGGGCGCGCTGTTCCTGCGCGAGCGGCTGAACCGCCGCGAAACGGCCGCCATCGCCCTGGTCGTCGCCGGCGTCGGCTACATGGTGTGGTCGTTCGGCGAGCTGCCGTGGATCGCGCTGACCCTGGCCGTCACCTTCGGCAGCTACGGCCTGCTGCGCAAGATCGCCCCGGCCGATTCGCTGGCCGGGCTGTTCGTCGAGGCCTGCGTGCTGGCGCCGGTCGCCCTGGTCTACCTGCTCGTCCTGCCCGGCGGCGGCGCCTTCGGCAGCGGCGCCGAGATGGCGTTCATGCTGGCCCTGGCTGGGCCGGCCACCGCCGTGCCGCTGCTGCTGTTCGCCTTCGCCGCCCGGCGCATGCGGATGGCGACGCTCGGCCTGATGCAGTACCTGAATCCGACCATCCAGATGGTCATCGCCGCCGGCCTGTTCGGCGAGACCTTCACCGCCACGCACGCGGTCACCTTCGCCTGCATCTGGACCGGGCTGCTGATCTATTCCGGCGGCGGTTTCGCCATCGCTTCTCGCGCCCGGAAAAACCGCGTATCCTGACGGCAACGGGGAGGCCAGGATGAGCGCTACCGAGACCGCCAGCGGCACGTCGCGCGAAGTCGCGCAGAAGGTTCGCGCCGAAGTCGGCACGCGACTGGAATGGTACGAGCGGGTGCTGTCGGCCGCGCTGCGCTTCTTCGGTCTGGTCAACGGCGCCGGCCTGGCGACCACCGTGATGTTCACCGCCTTCCTGATCCAGTTCAGCCGCAGCCCGCAGATGGCGGTGACGCCGGCGGTGTGCTTCGCGCTGGGGCTGCTGGCGATCGCGCTGTTCCACGTCGGCCATGCCTTCGTGATCCGCAACTGGGCGCGCGGCAAGCTGCACATCCGCCGCTACGATGGCGACGAGTTCGGCTTCGTCGACGATTCCAACATCATCGGCCGTCTGTTTTCGCATCTGCAGCTTTGGCCGGTGCTGCTCAGCGGCATGTTCGCGGCGCTCGGCGTGCTCAGCGGCATGGTGACGATCTACCGCGGTTGAACATCCCGACCGACGTCGACTTGCCAATCCCGAGCCTTCCGCTAATATATTCGGCCGATCGTGCCGTCCGGGTGGTCCCGCCGGCAGCTAGGAATGAAGGAACAGAAATGAGCGGCAATCCCGTTTTCGACCGGATCGAGCAGGACCTCAAGGAGAACCCGGTCGTCCTGTACATGAAGGGCACCCCGATGTTTCCGCAGTGCGGCTTTTCCGCCGCCGTGGTTCAGGTCCTCAGCGATCTGGGCGTCAAGTTCAAGGGCATCGACGTGCTGATGGACCCGTCGCTGCGCGACGGCGTCAAGCAGTACACCAACTGGCCGACCATCCCGCAGCTCTACGTCAAGGGCGAGTTCGTCGGCGGCTGCGACATCGTGCGCGAAATGGCCGCCAGCGGCGAGCTGCAGGAACTGATGAAGTCCAAGGGCGTCGAGACCGTCCAGTAAGGCCGGACGTCGGAACGGCGGCCGCCGCGGCCCGAGGGTCGCGGCGGCCGCGCTTTTTTTGGTTCATCGCCAAATTCCGGGGAGCCTTTCTGCTCCCTCCCCCGCTTGCGGGGGAGGGCCGGGGTGGGGGCCGCGCCTGAGCGCCAAACGGGCGCTGGAGCGCCGCCCTCACCCTCCCGGCCTACCGGCCGGGCCCCTCCCTCTCCCGCAGGCGGGAGAGGGTCAGTTGCGCTTGCCCGCTAATCCGCGATGAACCCTTTTGGGGATGGGGTCCCGATTCCGCGGCGCTGCCGGGGCAGGTCGGGCGAGTTCTAAAGCTTGCGCCCGAGACCCTCGAGCCAGGCCAGGCGGCCTTCGAGCAGCTCGATGTCGTGGTCGAGCCAGGCGATCAGCAGGCCCGGATCGTCGGCGTGGTGCTGGCGCAGGTCGAGCAGTCGCGCGAGCTCGCTCTCGACGGCGTCGATCAGCATGTCGATCTGCGCCCGCTGCTGCGCCGGCTCCAGCAGGTGCAGGAAGCGGAACTTGAGGGCGATGATCAGCTTCGACAGGTCGCTGCCCGGGCGCAGGCGCGCGGTCAGCAGCGTCCGCAGCTCCTTGCGGCCGGCCTCGGTGATGGCCAGGACGGCGTCGTCCTCCATGCCCTCGCCCTCGACCGGCTCGACCAGGCCCTCGTATTTCAGCAGCTCGACCGACAGGCCGAGCAGGTCCAGCGACGGCCCGACGATTCGGCTGATGAAGTGCCGCACCGACCCGGCCAGCGCGCTGTAGCGCATCGGCTCGCCGGCGACGAGGCCGAGCGCGCACAGGCGGACGGCTTCCTTCGGCGTCAGTGTGTTGTCGGCGAACATCTGGCTTGGCGTCTCCGCTGCGAATTGCTCCCAATATACTGCACCGCGGGCGCCGGGTCCACCTCCGCTCATGCGCCGGGCCCCCGACTTCCGTTCCCCGGCCCATACCCGAAAGTCCAGCGGCGCCCCACTCCATAGGGGAAAGGACATCGCGGGATATTGCGCCATAATGGTCGACAGGCGCCGGGGGCAGCCGCCCGCCGGCGCGTTCGCCTGCATGAAGGCCCGAAGAGGAGACGCAAGGATGCTGCAAGGCAAGGTGCTGGTCGCACAGGGAGGCGGCCCGACCGCCGTGATCAACCAGTCGATGGTCGGGGCGGTCCTCGAATCGCGCAAATTCCGCAACGTCGACCTGGTGTACGGCGCCTTCCACGGCGTGCGCGGCATCGTCGACGAGGAGTTCCTGGATCTGACCCAGGAGACGACGCACAATCTCGAACAGGTCGCCGAGACCCCGTCCTCGGCGCTCGGCTCGACGCGCGACAAGCCGGACCTGAAATACTGCCAGGAAATCTTCAAGGTCCTGCAGGCGCACGAGATCCGCTATTTCTTCTACATCGGCGGCAACGACTCGTCGGACACGGTGCGCATCGTCTCGGAGGAGGCGCGCAAGGCCGGATACCCGATCCGCTGCATCCACATCCCCAAGACGATCGACAACGACCTGGTGCACAACGACCACACGCCGGGCTTTCCGTCGGCGGCGCGCTTCGTCGCCCAGGCGTTCATGGGCGCCAATCTCGACAACTGGGCGCTGCCCGGCGTCTATCTCGGCATCGTCATGGGCCGCCATGCCGGGTTCCTGACCGCGGCCTCGGCCTTGGGCAAGAAGTTCCCCGACGACGGCCCGCACCTGATCTACCTGCCCGAGCGCACCTTCAAGGTCGAGTCCTTCCTGTCGGACGTGAAGGCGACGATGGACAAGCACGGCCGCTGCGTCATCGCCTGCTCGGAAGGCGTCCACGACGAATCGGGCGAGCCCATCGTGACCAAGCTGGCCAAGGAGGTCGAGCGCGACGCCCATGGCAACGTGCAGCTCTCGGGCACCGGCGCCCTGGCCGACCTGCTGTGCCAGGAGATCAAGGACAAGCTGGGCATCAAGCGGGTGCGCGGCGACACCTTCGGCTACCTGCAGCGCTCGTTCGTCGGCTGCGTCTCCGACGTCGACCAGCGCGAGGCGCGCGAGGTCGGCGAGAAGGCGGTCCAGTTCGCGATGTGGGGCGGCGAGGACGGTTCGGTGGTGATCGAGCGCACCGGCTTCTACTCGGTCGACTACAAGCTGATGCCGCTGGGAGCGGTCGCCGGCAAGACCCGGGTGATGGAGGACCACTTCATCTCGCCGTCGGGCACCGACGTCACCGACGCCTTCCGCATGTATCTGCGCCCGCTGCTCGGCCGCGGCATGCCCGACGCCTACCGGCTGCGGCAGAATCCGGTGCCGAAGATCCTGAACAAGTAGCGCCGCTCAGGGCAGGACGCGGTAGACGGCGACGCCGCCGAACTCGGCTGCGCGCCGCGCCGCGCCTTGCGCCGCCCAGTCGCCGGCGAGCGCCTGCCATCGCGGCTCGTCGGGGATCACCGCCCAGCCGACGCCGGCCTCGCGCAGGGCTTGCGGGTCGGGCGGCCGCTGCTGGCGCGCCAGCCGGCGTTCGATGGCGGCGCGCGGCACCCCCATGTGGTGGGGAAAGAAGTCGAAGACGTGCCATTCCGGCAGGCCGCCGCCCTGGCTGCAGGTGGCGCGCAGCCGCTCGGGGCAGAACACCGCCTCGCCGGCCGCCACCCGCCGGCGCAGCCAGCCGACCGCCCGCCGCTCGGCCGGGCTGGCCGCGAAGGCCTGCAGCCGCGCCGCCGCCGGCATGTAGGGGTCGGGCGGAATGTCGGGCCGGTCGAGCCAGAACGGCAGCAGGAACGCGGCGCCGCCGGCGGTCACCGCGACCAGCGACAGCACGGCCGCCGCCCGCGCCGGCAGGCGTGGGCGCGTCCACAGCCGCGTCACCACCGCGGCGGTGCCGAAGGCCAGCGCCAGCGCAGCAACGGCGCCGAACTTGACGATGTCCCACGAGCGGACGAACTCGACGCCGTTGAGGATGGCGAAGCTGCCGGCGAACAGCAGCACGAAGGCCGCCCGCAGATGGCGCAGCAGCCCGAGCCCGACCAGCCCGAGCGGCAGCGCCAGGCCGAAGGTCAGTGCGTTCCAGGCCAGGCTGGCGCCCCAGTCGCCGGCCTTGCCGCCCTCGGCCCAGCGCAGGCCGCCGGCCTCGGCGGTGGCGACGGCGCCGAGCTCGCGCGCCACCAGCGGCAGCATGCCGCCGAGCAGCGGCAGCGCCGCGGCGCACAGCAGCACCGCGCCCGCCGTGGCCGCCGCCGGCCGCCGCCGCGCCAGCGCCCAGGCCGCCGCCCCCGCCAGGGCGCCGGCGAAGCACAGGAACAGCACCGTGTTGGCCAGCGCCAGCGCCAGCAGCGCCAGCGCCAGCGCCACGGCCGCCGGCGGCCGCCGCGGCGCCGTCTCCACGGTGGCGGCGAGCACGACGGCGGCCAGGAACAGCGGCAGTCCCAGCGTCCAGGCATGCTGGAACAGGTAGGCCGGGATCGGCGGATTGAGCAGGTGGCGCAGCCCCTCGCCGCCGACATGCACCTGTCCCAGCATCTGGTTGGTCAGGTGCTCGCCGGGCGCGAACAGCGGAAAGCGGCCGATGAAGCCGCCGATCAGCGCCCCCGGCACCGCCGCCGCCGGCCCGATCAGGCGCGCCGCCGCGACGCCGAACAGCACCAGCGCATAGGCCCACAGCGCCAGCGTCAGCCCGTCGACGACGAGGTCGAGCCGCAGCCGCGTCAGCGCCGCCGCCACGGCGGCCAGCAGGTCGAATCCGAGATGATAGCGCACCGGGTATTCGGGGAAGGACAGCTCGCGCGGCGGATAGATGCCGTTGAGGATCTGGGCCGGCAGCGAGAAATGGCCGGTGCCGAACGGGAACTTGTCGAAGAAGTCCCATCCCGCCACCGCCGGCAGGATCGCGACGGTGCCGAGCGCCGCCACCAGGACCAGCCCGCGCGGCAACGGCCGCCGCGCCGGCGGCGCCGCGCGGCGCCACAGCACGTAGCCGGGCAGGCCGGCGGCGGCCAGGCCGACCGCCAGCCCGGCATGGAAGCCGAACACGCCCGACGCCAGATGCACCGCGAGCAGGCCGGCGGCGAGACCCAGGGCCGGCGCCAGCAGCCGCGCCGCCTCCGGCGCGGCTTGGGCGGCCAGCCACAGCCCCAGGCGCCACACGCCGGGCAGCAGCAGGATCAGCAGGCTGAAGAACGGCGGGAACGGAAGATCGACGGACATCCGCTAGGCCTCGGCGGCCGCGGGCAGCCGCACCTCGACCCGCAGCCCGCCCAGCGGCGAGCGCGCCAGGGCGATGCCGCCGCGGTACAGGGTGACGATGTCGCGCACGATCGGCAGGCCGAGGCCGCTGCCCGGCTTGGTCTCGTCGAAGCGCGCGCCGGGCTCGAACGCCATCTCGGCCATGCCCTCGGGCACGCCGGGGCCGTCGTCGTCGACCGCGATCACCAGCATGCCGTCCTGGCGCCGCGCCGTCACCTCGACGCGGCTGGTCGCCCATTTGCAGGCGTTGTCGACCAGATTGCCCAGCACCTCCTCGAGGTCCTGGGCGTCGCCGGCGAAGGCCAGGCGCGGCGACATCGAAACGCCGATCTTCAGCCCGCGCTCGCCGTACAGGCGCTCCAGCGTGCGGCCGATCGCCTCGGCGGCCGGGGCCACGGCGCAGCGCACGCCGGGCAGGGCGTAGGCGGCGGCGACGCGGACGCGGGCGAGGTGGTGGTCGATCTGGCGGCGCATCGCCTCGATCTGCGCCGACAGCGCCGCGGCGCGCTCGGCGTCGCCGGACCGGGCCATGGCGTCGGCCTCGTTGGCCAGGATCGCCAGCGGCGTCTTGAGGCCGTGGGCGAGCTGGCCGGCCTGGGTCCTGGCGCGGGTCAGGGCGCCGTCGAAATGGTCGAGCAGGGCGTTGAGCTCGGTGACCAGCGGCGCGACCTCGCGCGGATGCGCACCCTCCATGCGGGTCGCGGTGCCGCCGCGGATGCGCGCCAGCGCCTGCTGCACGTTGCGCAGCGGCCGCAGTCCGACATGCACCTGCACCGCCGCCGCGGCGATCAGCCCCAGGGCGATGATGCCCAGCGACAGCACCAGCGTGCGGGTGAAGGCGTCGACCAGCGGCGCCGTGGCGGCGAGGTCGCCGGCCACCGCCACCCGCAGCCGGGTCAGCGACCCCGGCACCGAGATCATGCGCTCGACGGCGACCAGGCGCTGGTTGTCGGGGCCGTCCACGACGTGGCGGTGGATCTCGTTGACGCCGAGGCGGTCGGGGCTGAGCGGCAGCTCGCTGTCCCACAGCGAGCGCGAGCGCACCAGCGGCCGGCCCTTGTCGTCGGCGGCCTGCCAGTACAAGCCGGAATAGGGCTTGGTGAAGCGCGGATCGCTCAAGGGGCCGCGCA
This sequence comes from uncultured Rhodospirillaceae bacterium, assembly GCA_964545205.1. Classification (GTDB taxonomy): domain Bacteria; phylum Pseudomonadota; class Alphaproteobacteria; order Rhodospirillales; family Magnetospirillaceae; genus CAZJFH01. The sequence goes on along the minus strand of CAZJFH010000036.1, from coordinate 3,050 downwards.
GCTCGACCAGGCCGTCGGCGCGGTGGTGGAGCATCGCCGCGAGCTGGTCGAGCTGGGTGATCAGCATCGCCTGATAGCTGGCGGTGACGTGTTCGCGGAACAGGTGGTCGAGCACGACGCCGCTCAGCCCCAGCGCCGTCGTCACCCACACGGCGGCGCCGACGATCAGCCGGAAATGCAGCGAGCGGCCGGATCTCATCACGGCGCCGCGGTTTCCGCCGGCGCGTCGAGCTGGTAGCCGAAGCCGCGCACGGTCTGGATGCACTCGACGCCGAGCTTGCGCCGCAGCCGGGCGACGAAGACCTCGATCGTGTTGGAATCGCGGTCGAAGTCCTGGGCGTAGATGTGCTCGGTCAGCTCGGTGCGCGACACCGCGCGGCCCTGGTGGTGCATCAGGTAGGCCAGCACGCGGTATTCGTGGGCGGTCAGGGCGATCGGGCGGCCGTCGACGGCGACCGCGTTGGTGCGGGTGTCGAGGGTGATCGGGCCGCAGGCGATGGCGGTCGAGACGTGGCCCGACGAGCGGCGGATCAGCGAGCGCAGCCGCGCCATCAGCTCCTCGACCCGGAACGGCTTGGCCAGGTAGTCGTCGGCGCCGGCGTCGAGGCCGGCGACCTTGTCGCGCCACGAGTCGCGCGCGGTCAGGATCAGCACCGGCATGGCGCGGCCGGCCTCGCGCCAGCGCGCCAGCACCTTCAGCCCGTCGAGCTTCGGCAGGCCGAGATCGAGCACGACGGCGTCGAAGGGCTCGGTGTCGCCGAGGAAATGCGCCTCCTCGCCGTCGCGCGCCCAGTCGACGGCATAGCCGGCGGCCTCGGCGGCGGCCACCAGCTGGCCGCCGAGCGTCGGCTCGTCCTCGACGATGAGTATGCGCATGCCCCCACTCCCTGCCGCCCCCGCGGCCTAGTCGGTCCCCACCGGCGGCTCCATCGCCTTGCCGCTCGGCCCGTAGAGGCCGGCGGTGTCGATCAGCTCCTTGGTCCTGGCGTCGTAGAACAGGTCGATGATCCAGCCCGACGGCGTCAGCAGCCGCACGTCGTAGACCCAGCGCCCGTCCCAGTTCTGCAGCAGAACCTCGAGCATCTTGCCCTGGAAGTTCTGCTCGACGATGGCGAGAATCTGGCTGAGCGGCACGATCTCCCCGGCCTTGACCAGCCGGCGGGCGCGCTCGTGATCGTCATACTGCGTCTGCGCCAGCGCCGGCCCCGCGAACGCGACCAGTACCATCGCCACCACCATCCCCTTCATAATCGGCGATTATAGCGGATGGCGCTGAATGGGGAATGAATTGGGTTGGCGGGCGGACGTGTTTCTCCCTCTCCCCTCGCGGGAGAGGGAATGTTTCTCCCTCTCCCCAACGGGGGAGAGGGCCGGGGTGAGGGGGTATCGACGCCTGGACGGGCGGCGGCATCACCCTCACCCTCCCAGCCTGCGGCTGGGCCCCTCCCTCTCTGTAAGGGGACAGTGATTCCTGGAGGGGAGGCGGGATGAGGCGAGATGGGGCGGGACATCGTGGGATGTGGCGTGGCGCCTTGGGTTGGGCGGGTCGGCGGCCTGCGCGGGCGGCGACCTGGTCGAACCTGGAGTGAGCACGCAAATCGACCCGCCGGACAGTTGACCTTGGAGCGGCGCCCCGGCGCCGGCCTCCCCTTCTCAGCCCGATCCTAACCCGCCTCCCCTCGCTCTTAAAGGTCTCTTAGGGACACCAGGCGTCGCCGAGTTCGACAGTCTTCTTGGCAACTGCGGCCTTGGCGACGTCCATGATCCGGACGTGCACCTTGTCCCGAACCCCATGCTCCGCCAGCAGGGTACACACGTACTGCGCATAGCCATCTCGCCGGCTACCGTCGTCGAGCACGCCAATCCAGAGGGAAGGGCCCTTCCAGGCAAAGTCCTTGATGGTCGGTTCGTTTCGGAGCGCCGTCATTGCGCTCTGCTGATCGGCGAAGCTCTCTGCACCGCCGAGACACGCGAGGAAGAGACCGAGGGCGAGCTTCTTCATAGGCGCCTCATAGACCGCTTGCATGCGTCAGAGATCGGCGGAGAAAAGCACTGGTTCCGCGGGTGGGGTCGAGCAGCGAGTCGCTGAACGGCGGCAATTCTTCCACAATTCGTTCGATGACGGCTCTCGGAGTGAAGTAGACGCCGTGCCCCCTCGTCTCGTTGCGGACGCCCGCCGCCTGCTCCGGAGCATTGACACTGACGGTTATCGTCACCGGGCCGTTGACGACTATGGCAGCAGCTCCACGGCGCACCTCTTCCGAGGCTCTGGGCTTCGTGCGGTCGTTGGCGCCGACGATGCGAGCGACGATCTGGCGTGCCTTCTCCAACTCGTCCACCGTTTCCCCCAGCGATCAAGATCCTGTCCGGCGTTTCTCAGCCGAAAATGGCTGCTGATGGCGCTCACTAGCGCGTTCGGCCATCCTGATACGGTAGACCGACAAGATCAAGTCTGCTCTGTCCGAAGCACTCGCCTGTAATCGCTGTTGTTCAAGCATCTCGTCGACCGCCTGGATTGCTGCCCGCAAGACTTCCGGGTCCGGTTCTGCATTCGTCTTGTTCTCCGCGGCACCCCCAGAATGCGCTGGACCGGCAATTAACCAGTCCAACGATACGCCCAAAACAGCGCGAAGCCTTTCAAGCACTTCGATGCTGGGCTCTGTGCGCCCGCGCTCGTAATTGCCCAAGCTGCTCGGAGCGCAGCCGAGCTCGGCCGCCACATCCTCCCGCGTGCGATTGCCGCGGGCCTTGATCAGCCTCTCGCCGAATGCGGTCCGAGGTTTCACCGGCCGACCCATTAGGTGAAACCTCGGGGCGTTCCGGCGCCGGAAGTTTCTCGGCCGCGAACAACGAATTGAAAACAAACAAAAATCTTCTGGACTGAAGCCCTGACATCAGGCGCGTGCGCTGAAACAGCCGAAATGCCACTGCGCGGCTTGCGTTTGTGCTGAAATGGCGCTATCGTCTTTGTACGTTCGTACATAGGACACCCCGGAAAAACCGGCCTGGCGGGGCCGGTGGTAGGAGCGAGGGACGCGTGACGAAGCCGA
>CAZJFH010000035.1:0-51591 GCA_964545205.1 uncultured Rhodospirillaceae bacterium | reverse complement strand
GTGGTGCAGAACGGCGCGTGGCTGTGGACGACGGCGCCGATCTCCGGGCGGGCGGCGAGGACGTCGCGGTGCAGGCGCCATTCGCTCGACGGCTTGCGGCGGCCGGTGGCGGCGCCGTCGAAGGTCATGGACACGATGTCGTCGGGGCGCATCGTCGCGGTCGCCATGCCGGTCGGCGTGATCAGGAAGCCGTCGCCGTCGCGGAGCGCCATGTTGCCGGTGGCGTTGCGGTTCATGCCGAGCGCGTCGAGGCGCGCCATGCCGTCGAGCAGGGATTGGCGGGCCCGGGCGCTCATCGCAGCGAGGCCTCGATGTTGCCGCCGTCGACGGTGAGGACGGCCGCCGTCGTCTTGGGCGCCTTGGCGAGGAACACGAAGGCCTCGGCGACGTCCTCGGCGGTGACCTCGCGGCCCAGGAGATTGCCGGCCATGTAGTCCTTTTCCGACAGGCCCCGCGCCTTGGCGCGGCTGGCGATCATGTCGTCGGTCAGCAGTCCCGAGCGGATGCGGTCGGCGTTGACGCCGTTGGCGCGGATGCCGTCGCGGCCGTGGTCGAGGGCGTACTGCTTGAGCAGGAACAGCGTCGCCGCCTTGGGCAGGCCGTAGGGGCCGAAGTTCCTGCCGGGGTTGACGGCCTGCTTCGACGTGTTGAACAGCAGGCAGCCCCCCAGGCCCTGTTCCTTCATCACCCGCACCGCGTTGCGGGCCACCGACTGGTGGGCGAAGAAGTTCAGCTCGAACGATTTTCGCAGCAGCGCGTCGTCGAGTTCGCCGATCGCGCCCTGCCATGCGGCGCCGGCGTTCGACACCACGATATCGACGCCGCCGAACCGCGCGCAGACCGCGTCGAAGGCGGCGCGCACCGCGTCCGGGTCGGTGACGTCGCAGCCGAGGCCGAGGGCCTTGCCGCCGATCGCCGCGGCCGCGGCGGCGGCCTGGCCGGCGTCGAGGTCGAGCACCGCCACCTCGGCGCCGTCGCGGGCGAAGGCGCGGGCGGTCGCCAGGCCAATGCCCGAGGCGCCGCCGGTCACCACCGCGACCTGGCGCGCCAGCGGCTTTTCGCCCGCTTTGCCCAGCTTGGCCTGTTCCAGCGACCAGTATTCCAGCGCGAAGGCCTCGGCCTCGGACACCGGCTGATAGCGGCCGATCGCCTCGGCGTCGGTGATGGTCGCGACGGTGTTCTCGGCGATGTCCGCGGCGATGGCCGCGTCCTTGGCCGACGCGCCGAGGCCGAACAGCCCGAGCCCGGGCACCAGGATCACGCGCGGCATCGGGTCGAGCGCGGTCCTGCCGCCGCCGGCGGCGGCGTCGTTGACGCGAAAGTACTCGCGGTACCTGGCGACGAAGGCCTCGACCGCCGCCGCGGCGCCGGCGCGAAAGCCCGGCAGGTCGTCGGCGGCGGGCGCCGGCACGATCAGCGGCCAGTTCTTGGTCCGGATGACGTGGTCGGGCGTGACGACGCCGGCCCGGGCGTAGCGCCCCGCCTCGGCGCCGTCCACGTAGTTGCGGATGCCGTCGCTGGTGCGGAAATCGAACACCAGCCGCCGGTACGCGCCCTCGCCGGGGGCCACGGCGAGGGCCGTCAGGCCGCGCAGGATCGGCGCCACCGCCGCCGGCGTGGCGAGGCGCTCGGGCAGCGCCGCCGCGGCGAACACCGGTTTGCGGTCGCGCGCCAGCCGCCTCTCGGCGAGATCGACCATCTCGATCATGCGCTCGTAGGCCTGCCGCGCGGTGTCGCCGAAGGTGAAGATGCCGTGCTTGAGCAGGATCATGCCCTCGGCATCCGGATGGGCGTCGGCGATCTCGGCCGCTTTCCTGGCCAGCGCGAAGCCGGGCATGATGTAGGGCACCAGCGCCATTCGCGCGCCGTAGACCTCGCGCGCCAGCGCGGCGCCGTCCGGCTGGTCGACCAGCGCCAGCACCGCCGTCGAATGCGTGTGGTCGACGAACTTGTGCGGCAGGAACGCGTGCAGCAGCGTCTCGACCGACGGGTTCGGCGCCGTGGCGTCGAGCAGGTTGCCGCGCTGGAAGTTGACCATGTCCTCGTCGGACAGCGCGTCGAGCCGGCGCAGCCGCCGCAACGGTTCGAGCCGCACCGCCGGCAGGCCGGCCGGCTCGATCGCGCCCATGTCCCAGCCCGACCCCTTGACGCACAGGACCTCGATCTCGTCGCCGAGCAGATCGGTCATCCGCGTCTTGACCGAGGTGTTGCCGCCGCCGTGCAGGACCAGGCGCGGATCCGAGCCGAGAAGCCGGGTGGTGTAGACGCGCAGCGCGAGATCCGGGCCGACGTCCCGCGCGGCGTAGCGGGTGATGAAGGAATCGGCCTCGGCATCGGACCACTTGGACTGCATGGATTCCCCGTTCGGCTGGAGCCAGATGCGGACCTATAGATATGTCAAAGCGCTTGGCTTCCCAAGCATTGATCGGCGGCTTACACTCGGTGGGCGAACACCTGCCGGGAGGGACGCATGGCGACGCCGCTGAAGGTCGGAGAGAGCCGCACCGTCGAGGTGCGCTCGGAGCAGTACTGGAACGACACCGGCATCATGCTCGAGCCGGGGCGCTACCGGTTCGAGGCCGGCGGCCGCTGGACCGACTGGTTCGTCGCCACCGGTCCCGAGGGCTACGACTCGCTGGCGCTGCTGTTCTTCGAGCGCGGTCGCCGGCTGCCGCGGGCGCGCTGGTTCACGCTGGGCGGCGCCATCGGCCGCGACGAGGCCGGGGCCTTCGCGATCGGCGCCGGCACCGAGCGCGACGTCGCCGAGGCCGGCGAGCTGTGCTGCTTCGCCAACGACCTGCCGGCGATGTACTGGAACAACCGCGGCGCGGTGTCGCTGACCGTCACCTGCCTGTCGCTGGCCGCCGCGCAGACCGCGACCCCGGCGGCGGCGCCGCAGCCGGAACCCGCGCCCGCTCCCGAAGCCAAGGCCGAGCCGGCGGAGCCCGCGCCCAAGGCCGCGGAGCCCGCGCCCGCGCCCAAGGCCGCGGAGCCCGCGCCGAAGGCCGCGCCGAAGCCCAAGGCCAAGCCCAAGGCCAAGCCCAAGACGGCCGAAGCCGCGCCGAAGGCGCCGCGCAAGCGGGCGCCGGCCAGGAAGGCGGCTAGCGGTTCGGACGCCGCTCCGGGAACAGCGACAAAAGCCCCTGGCGCGAAGCCGCGCAAACCCCGCGCTCGGTCACCAAAGCCGTCACCAGGCGCGCCGGAGTGACGTCGAAGCCGTAATTGGCCGCCGGGCTGCCCGGCGGCGTGATGGTGACGCCGGTGATCGCGCCGGCGTCCGAGCGGCCGACGATGCGGGTGACCTCGGCCGGGTCGCGCTCCTCGATCGGAATCTCCTTCAGCCCGTCCGAGATGCTCCAGTCGATCGTCGGGCTGGGCAGCGCGACGTAGAACGGCACGCCGTTGTCCTTGGCCGCCAGCGCCTTCAGATAGGTGCCGATCTTGTTGCAGACGTCGCCGTCGGCCGTGGTGCGGTCGGTGCCGACGATGCACAGATCGACCATGCCGTGCTGCATCAGGTGGCCGCCGGTGTTGTCGGGGATCACCGTGTGCGGCACGCCGTGGCTGTCGAGCTCCCAGGCGGTCAGCGAGGCGCCCTGCAGGCGCGGCCGGGTCTCGTCGGCCCAGACGTGGATCGGAATGCCGGCGTCGTGGGCCATGTAGATCGGCGCCAGCGCCGTGCCCCAGTCGACGGTCGCCAGCCAGCCGGCGTTGCAGTGGGTCAGCACCTCCAGCCGCGCGGCGCCGCGGGCGCGGGCCTTGTCCCAGGCCTGCTCGAACATCGCGAGCGCGTGGCGGCCGATGGCGGCGTTGATCGCGACGTCCTCGTCGCAGATCGCGGCGGCCTTGGCGTAGGCGGCGGCCATGCGCTCGGCGGGGGGGAGCGGCGCCAGCGCGGCGCGCATCGCGTCGAGCGCCCAGCGCAGGTTCACCGCCGTCGGCCGCGTGGCGTGGAGGCGGTCGTGCGCCGTCCGCAGATTGGCGTCCGAGGCATCGGCGCGCATCGCCAGCGCCATGCCGTAGGCGGCGGTGGCGCCGATCAGCGGCGCGCCGCGCACCAGCATGTCGCGGATCGCCCGCTCGGCGTCCTCCATCGTCTCCAGGCGCACGGTGGCGAAATCGTGCGGCAGCCGGGTCTGGTCGATGATCTCGACCGCCCAGCCGTCGCCGGCGAGCCAGATGGTGCGGGTGGGTTTGCCGTTGACGTTCATCGTGAATTCCAGCGCTGGTGAACCACAGAGGCACGGAGACACAGAGACCGCACAGAGAGACAGTTTCGCGCCGAAGGCGCAGTCAAGATGCTCGGAGCCTTCTCTGTGTCTCTGCGTCTCTGTGGTTTGTCCTATTTCAGCACCCGCCCCGCGACGGCGCCGAGCTTCCTGACCATCTCGGGGTCGCGGGCGTCGGGATGGGTGATGACGGCGTAGTCGAGGGCGCGGTGGCAGCCCTGATCGCAGATCGCGGCGCGGCCCGACAGCTTCGGCACCACCGCCTTGACCAGGGCGCGGGCCTTGTCGGCGTTCTCCAGCAGCACCTTGATCACCGCCTCGACCGAGACGTGGTCGTGGTCGGGATGCCAGCAGTCGTAGTCGGTGACCATGGCGACGGTGGCGTAGCACAGCTCGGCCTCGCGGGCCAGCTTGGCCTCGGGCATGTTGGTCATGCCGATGACGTCGCAGCCCCACTGGCGATAGAGGTTGGACTCGGCCAGGGTCGAGAACTGCGGCCCCTCCATCACCAGATAGGTGCCGCCGCGCACCACCGGGATGCCGGCGTCCCTGGCGCCGGCCTCGAGCGCGTCGCCGAGCCGGCCGCAGACCGGGTGGCCGAGCCCGACATGGGCGACCAGGCCGGTGCCGAAGAAGCTCTTCTGGCGGGCGAAGGTGCGGTCGACGAACTGGTCGACGATGACGAAGGTGCCGGGGCACAGTTTCTCGTTCAGCGAGCCGACGGCCGAGACCGAGATGATCTCGGTGCAGCCGGCGCGCTTCATGGCGTCGATGTTGGCGCGGAAGTTGAGCTCGGACGGCGGGATGCGGTGGCCGCGGCCGTGGCGCGGCAGGAACACCAGCTTCTGGCCGCCGAGCTCGCCGAACAGCAGCTCGTCCGAGGGATGGCCGAAGGTCGATTCGACCCGGCGCCACTCCTTGTTTTCGAGCCCGTCGACGTCGTAGACGCCCGAGCCGCCGATGATGCCGATCACCGGCGCCTGCGCATCCGCCATGATGTTCGCCTCCCCTTGCCAAGAGCCGGATCAAAATGGCGCGTCGGGCCGGCGCTGTCCAGGGGCAGCGATCTCGGCCGGCCGCAGAGCGCGGAGCCATTCACCACGAAGGCACGAAGAGCACGAAGAAGGCAAAACGCCGGCTTCGCCGGCCAAGCCCTTTATCTTCGTGGCCTTCGTGCCTTCGTGGTGAATTCCCGGGATGAAGCGAAAGGGGCCGCTGCCTGGCGGCAGCGGCCCCTCCGTCTCGCGGTGCGGGCGAGGATCAGTGCACGTCGCGCCAGATGGCCCGCTTCAGCGCGTACATCATCGCGGTCAGCACGATGAGGAAGATCATCGTCTTCAGGCCGATGTTCTTGCGCTGCTCGAGCTCGGGCTCGGCGGTCCAGTTGAGGAAGGCGGTGATGTCCTTGGCGATCTGCTCGGCGGTCGCCTCGGTGCCGTCCTCGTACTCGACCATGCCCTCGAAGATCTGGGGCGGCATGGCGATCTGATGGCCGGGGAAGACCTTGTTGTAGTTCATGCCCGGCATCAGCTCGACGCCTTCCGGCGGCTCGAACTCGTAGCCCATCAGCAGGCTGTAGACGTAGTCCGGACCGCCCATGCGCGCCTTGTTCATCAGCGACAGGTCGGGCGGCAGCGCGCCGTTGTTGGCGTAGCGCGCGGCGTTCTCGTTCGGGAACGGCGGCACGAAGTGGTCCGACGGCAGCGCCGGGCGCATGAACATCTCGCCCTCGTCGTTGGGTCCGTCCTGGACCTCGCGCTCGGCGGCGATCTCCTTGATGCGCTCTTCCGGCAGGCCGATCTCGGCGAGGTTGCGGTAGGCGACCAGGTTCAGCGCGTGGCAGTTGGCGCAGATCTCGTTGAAGACCTTGAAGCCGCGCTGGAGCTGCGCCTCGTCGTAGCTGCCGAAGACGCCTTCCCAGCTCCAGTCGACGTCGGTGAGCTGGCCGGCCCCCTCGGCGGCCACGGCGCCGTTGGCGGCGACCGCCAGGCCGGCGGCCGCGATGGCGGTGACGACGATCTTACGCATTACGCCTTCTCCATCTTCTGAGCCGTGGCGCCCGCGGGAGTCGGGCCGGCGCCCTTCAGCACGGGGGCCGCGATGCTTTGCGGCAGGGGACGGGTCTTCTCGAACTTGCCCAGCAGCGGCAGGATCACCAGGAAGTGGCCGAAGTACCAGATCGTGGCGATCTGGCCGATGGTCACGTAAATGCCCTCCGGCGGCTTGGCGCCGATATAGCCCAGCACGATGCAGTCGATCACGAAGATCCAGAAGAAGCCCTTGAAGTAGGGGCGGAACTTGGCGCTGCGCACCTTCGAGCTGTCGAGCCAGGGCAGGAAGAACAGCACGATGATCGCCGCGAACATCAGCACCACGCCGCCCAGCTTGTCCGGCACCGCGCGCAGGATGGCGTAGAACGGCAGGAAGTACCATTCGGGCACGATGTGCGGCGGCGTCACCATCGGGTCGGCCGGGATGTAGTTGTCCGGATGGCCCATGTAGTTCGGCGCGTAGAACACGAAGAACATGAAGAAGATCAGGAACACGCCCAGCCCGAACAGATCCTTGATCGTGTAGTAGGGGTGGAACGGGATCGTGTCCTGCGGGCCCTTGATGTCGATGCCCAGCGGGTTGTTCGACTTCACGGTGTGCAGCGCCACCAGGTGCAGGAACACCAGGGCGAAGATCACGAAGGGCAGCAGGTAGTGCAGGGCGAAGAAGCGGTTCAGCGTCGGGTTGTCGACCGAGAAGCCGCCCCACAGCCAGGTCACGATGTACTCGCCGACCAGCGGGATCGCCGAGAACAGGTTGGTGATCACGGTGGCGCCCCAGAACGACATCTGACCCCAGGGCAGCACGTAGCCCATGAAGGCGGTGGCCATCATCGCCAGGAAGATCAGGATGCCCAGCCACCACAGCACCTCGCGCGGGCCCTTGTACGAGCCGTAGTACAGACCGCGCAGGATGTGGATGTAGACGACGATGAAGAACATCGAGGCGCCGTTCATGTGGACGTAGCGCAGCAGCCAACCGTAGTTGACGTCGCGCATGATGCGCTCGACCGAGGTGAAGGCGTGATCGACGTGGGCGGTGTAGTTCATCGCCAGGAAGACGCCGGTCAGGATCATGATGACCAGGACGACGCCGGCCAGCGAGCCGAAGTTCCACCAGTAGTTCAGGTTGCGCGGCGTCGGATAGTCGACGGCGTCGTGATAAAGGGTCGAGAAGATCGGCAGGCGGTCGTCGACCCACCGGACGACCGGGTTCTTCCAGTTAACGCGTCCGCTCATTGATCTCTAGCCTCCTAGCCGATCCGGATGCTGGTGTCGGTGAGGAACGCGTATTCCGGCACCGGCAGGTTGGTGGGCGCGGGACCCTTGCGGATGCGCCCCGAGGTGTCGTAGTGCGAACCGTGGCAGGGGCAGAACCAGCCGTTGAAGTCGCCCTTCGGATCGGCCGCCTTCTGACCCAGCGGAATGCAGCCGAGATGCGTGCAGACGCCGACCATGACCAGCCATTCCGGCTTCTGGACCCGCTCCTCGTCCGTCTGCGGATCGCGCAGCTCGCCGACCGGAACGGCCTGGGCCTCCTGGATCTCGGCGGCGGTGCGGTGGCGCACGAACACCGGCTTGCCGCGCCACATCACGGTGATCGCCTGGCCTTCTGCGATCGGCGCCAGGTCGACCTCGGTGGTCGAGAGCGCCAGAACGTCGGCCGCCGGATTCATGCTGTGGATGAAGGGCCACAGCGCGACGGCGGTTCCCACCGCGCCGACCGCCGTGGTCGCGTACAGCAGGAAGTCGCGGCGGGTCTCGCCTTCACCGGGCGAGCCGGTGGCATGCGTTGCCGTTTCAGCCATGTCGATCTACCTCGTGTTGCACCGCAAAAATGGGCATGACTCGTATCAGCGCCGCGGCCGCCGCCTAATCGGACGGCAGCCATCGTCAAGACAGACCGATGGCCTGGGGCGCATTGATTTCGGGGGTGCGTATAGAGCAAATCGGGGTAATTGAAAAGGCACAAATGCCCCGCAAAACCCAAGCAGCGCCAAGCCTTGAGATTTGTCAACGATCGGCCTACACAAAGGTCTGGCGGAGACCGACCCGTGCGATTGGCGTTATACCAACCCGACATACCCCAGAACGCCGGCACGCTGATGCGCGCCGCCGCCTGCCTGCGAATCGGCGTCGACATCATCGAGCCGTGCGGATTCCTGTTCGACGACCGCCGGCTGCGCCGCGCCGGCATGGACTACCTCGACGGCCTCGATCTGGCGCGCCACGTCTCGTGGCGGGCGTTCCGCGAGAGCGGCCCGGCCGGCCGCCTCGTGCTGCTGACCACCAAGGCGGCGCAGCCCTACGCCGGCTTCGCGTTCCGGCCCGACGACGTGCTGCTGGTCGGGCGCGAGAGCCTCGGCGTTCCCGACGAGGTCCACCAGGCCGCCGACGCCCGCATCATCATCCCGATGGCCGCCGGGCGGCGCTCGCTCAACGTCGCCGTCGCCGCCGCGATGGTGCTCGGCGAGGCGCTGCGCCAGACGGACGGCTTTCCCGGCTGAGATGCCGCAGCATTGCCGCGGAAGCATGACCGCAATGCCGCTGCGCGTCGGTCGTTCTGCATTTGCACAAAGGATGATATTCTCTGCGCGGGATGCAGCCTCTGGGGGAGGTTCCGTTGAAGCTGGAGACGCGCCTGCTGCTGGCGGTCGGGGCCGTGCTGCTGGTCGTCTTCGCCGCCGACGGGCTGGTGACCTATCGGCAACTGCGCCAGCACGCCCTGCTCGACCTCGAGCTCCAGGCCGAGAAGGTTCAGGGCATGGTGATGGCGACCCGGCGCGTCTATCAGCGCGCCCTTCTCGCCAACGACATTCCGGTCGAGGAACGCACGCTGCCCCTGCTGCCGGCCCACGCCATGAGGCGGATCTCCGAGGAATTCGGCAATTGGGACGGCAGCGGCCTGACCTTCAACAACGTCTCCGACCGGCCGCGCAACCCCGTCAACCGCGCCGACGCCGTCGAGATGGCGGCGATCGAGCGGTTCCGCGCCGAGCCGCAACGCGAAAAACTGCTGGTGCCGTTCACCGACGACAACGGCGCGCCGTGGTTGCTGTACGCCCGCCCGATCCTGGTCGAGGAATACTGTCTGACCTGCCACGGCGATCCCGCCGACGCCCCGGCGGTCATCCGCGAGAAGTACGCGGAAGGCTTCGGCTACCGCCTGGGCGAGCTGCGCGGCATCCTGTCGATCAAGCTGCCGGCCCGCCACGTCGCGGAGACCGCGCTGGCGGCGCTGCCGGCCCGGCTCGGCGCCGACCTGGCGGGCCTGATCATCATCTTCCTGGCGGTCGGCTTCGTCATCCGCCGCTACGTCCGCCGGCCGCTGGAGCGGCTCGACGCCGGCATGCGCGCCGTCGCCGCCGGCGACTACGCGCAGCGCGTCGAGGGCGTCGACGGCGAGTTCGCGCGCGTCGCCGAGGCCTTCAACGCCATGGCCGAGCAGATTCCGCTTCACCACGCCGAGATCCGGCGGCTGTCCCAGGCCGTCGAGCAGAGCCCGGCCAGCGTGATGATCACCGATCTCGACGGCCGCATCGTCTACGTCAATCGGCGCTTCACCGAGCTGACCGGCTACGGCGCGCACGAGGCGGTCGGACGGCTGCCGTCGCTGCTCAAGTCGGGGATGATGCCGGAGACGGTCTACCGCGAGCTTTGGCGGACCCTGGCCGACGGCGGCGAATGGCGCGGCGAGCTGCTGAACCGCAAGAAGAACGGCGAACTGTACTGGGAGACCGCCTCGATCTCGCCGGTGCGCGGCGTCGACGGCGAGGTCAGCCATTATATGGCGGTCAAGGAGGACGTCACCGAGCGCAAGCAGGCGCAGCAGGCGGTGCGCGAGAGCAACGAGCGCCTGCGCCTGCTGCTCGACGCCACCGGCGAAGGCATCTTCGGAGTCGACGCGGCCAGCCGCTGCACCTTCATCAATCCCGCCGCCCTGCGGCTGCTGGGCTACGATCGCGCCGAGGAACTGCTCGGCCGCGACCTCCACGCGCTCATCCATCACCATCACCCGGACGGCACCCCGCTGCCGGCATCCGACTGCCGCATCCTCGCCGCCATCCAGCGCGGCATTCCGGCCCATGCGGACGACGAGGCGTTCTGGCGCAAGGACGGCAGCTCGGCGCCGGTCGAGTACCGGGCGCATCCGATCATGCTCGACGGCCGGGTGATCGGCGGCGTGGTGTCGTTCACCGACATCACCGACCGGCGCAGCACCGAGGAGACGATGCGCCAGATGGTCGACCAGCTGGTGCGCTCGAACACCGAGCTCGAGCGCTTCGCCTACGTCGCCTCGCACGACCTGCAGGAGCCGCTGCGCTCGGTGGCGAGCTACGCCCAGCTCATCGCCCGGCGCTATCGCGGCAAGCTCGATCCCGATGCCGACGTCTTCATCGACTTCATGGTCGGCGGCGTCAACCGCATGCACGCGCTGATCAACGACCTGCTGGCCTATTCGCGGGTGCAGAGCCGCGGCGGCCAGTTCCGGCCGGTCGATCTCGGCGCGGCGGCCGAGGCCGCCATCCTCAACCTGTCCGAGGCGATCCAGAGCGTCGGCGGCACCGTCTGCGTCGGCGCGATGCCGGTGGTCGTCGGCGACCACATGCAGCTCGTCGGCGTGTTCCAGAACCTCATCGGCAACGGCGTCAAATTCGCCCGGCCCGGCGTGCCGCCGCGCGTGACGCTCACCGCCGAGCCGTCGCAGGACGGCTGGACGGTCTCGGTGGCCGACAACGGCATCGGCATCGCCGCCGAACACCACGAGCGCGTGTTCGACCTGTTCCAGCGCCTGCACAGCCAGGCCGAGTATCCGGGGACCGGCATCGGGCTGTCGGTGTGCAAGCGGATCATCGAGCACCACGGCGGCAGCATCGGCCTGGAGTCCCGGCCCGGACAGGGCACGGTGTTCCGCTTCACCCTGCCGGCGCGCGGCGAGGACCGCGAGGACGCCGGCGGCGCCGCGGTCATTCCGTACCTGCGACCAGTTCCCTGAGCTTCGCCAGCGCCTCGGCCCGGCCGGGGCGGTAGTCGTTCGCCTCCCACCACGCCTCGACCTCGGCGAGCAGCGCGCCGACGCCGGGGCCGTGCGGCACGCCCAGCGCCATCACGTCGCGGCCCTTGACCGGCAGCTCGACCGGCGTCCAGGCGTCGGCGTCCTCGAGCAGCGACGTCCAGCCCGCCGTCTCCTCGGGCGTGCCGTGGGGCTCCAGCGCCTTGCGCTCGGCCCAGGCGATCAGGGCGAGGTCGCGGAACAGCTCGCCGCCGACGCGCCGCAGCAGCCGGCGCCGCCGCGGCGGGTCCCAGCTCGGATCGGGCACCGCCTCCGGCGCCGCCAGGGCGACGAGGCGGTCGCGCTGGCGCGCCGACATGCGCAGCCGCTCGGCCGCGGCGGCGGCGCCCTCGGCATCGGTGCGCAGGGCGGCGGCCATCCGGCGCAACGGATCGGGCCGCACCGAATCCAGCGCCAGCGCCCGCGTCTCCAGGAAGCACAACACCCGCAGCCGGCCGAACTCGGCCGCTTCGGGCAGCACCCATTCGAGCACCCGCTCGCCCTGCATCAGCAGCAGCACCGAGGCCGGGTCGGGGGCCTGCAGCAGCTTGATCAGCTCGCCGCAGACCCGCTCGCCGGAAAGCTGCGGCAGCCGCGGCGCCATGGCGCGGCAGGCGGCGAGCGCCATCGGGTCCGGCGGCGGCCGGCCGTAATGGGCGTGGAAGCGGAAGAACCGCAGCAGACGCAGCACGTCCTCGTCGATGCGCTGCATCGCGTCGCCGACGAAGCGCACCCGCCCGGCGCCGAGGTCCTGCAGTCCGTCGAACGGATCGTAGATGCGGCCCTGCGGGTCGGCGAACAGCGCGTTGATGGTGAAGTCGCGCCGCGCCGCGTCGGCGGCCCAGTCGTCTGTGAACGCGACCCGCGCCTTGCGGCCGAAGGTCTCGACGTCGCAGCGCAGGGTGGTGATCTCGAAATGCTGGCCGCCGGCGATGGCGGTCACGGTCCCGTGCTCGATGCCGGTCGGGATCGCCTTCAGCCCGGCGCGCTCGAGCAGCAGCATCACCTGCTCCGGCGGGTCGTGGGTGGCGATGTCGATGTCCTTGATCGGCCGCTTGAGGACGGCGTCGCGCACGCAGCCGCCGACGAAGCGCACCTCGGCGCCGTCGGCGGTCAGCGCCGCGACGACCGCCCGCGTCTCCGGGGCGATCAGCCAGTCCTGCGGCGGAAGTTGGCCGACGGGGTCCATCGCTATTCGAAGCGACCGGGCACGACGCGCCCGGTCTCGTCGACATGGGGCGGGATGTAGCGCTCGGAGGTTTCGCCGGCCCCCATGATGGTGGTGCCGACCAGCACCAGCGCGGTCAGGAACACGCCGGCGCCGAGCAGCCACGCCCACGGCACCGTGCCCTTCTTGCCGGCGCGTCCGCTGGCCGACAGCCACAGCAGGTAGACCACCGTGGGCAGCAGGATGGGCAGCACGTAGGTGAGCAGAATACGGATCAAGAGCGGAGAATCTCGAAGAGGTTGATCAGCATGCCGGCGGTGGCGCCCCAGATGTAGCGCTCGCCGTAGGGGATGGCATGGTAGCGCCGCTCGCGGCCCTCGACCAGCCGGGTGTGGCGCTTGTGGTTGGCGGAATCGAGGATGAAGTCCAGCGGCACCTCGAACACCTCGGCGACCTCGAACGGGTCGGGCGTCAGCGCGAAGGGCGGCCGGATCAGGCCGACCGCCGGCGTGATCCTGAAGCCGGTGCCGGTGACGTAGTCGTCGAGCCAGCCCAGGATGTCGACCCGCTCCGGCGCCAGGCCGATCTCCTCCTCGGTCTCGCGCAACGCCGCCGCCAGCGGGTCGTCGTCGGCCTCCTCGATGCGGCCGCCGGGAAACGACACCTGGCCGGCGTGGTGCGACAGATGCGCGGTGCGCTGGGTCAGCAGCACGGTCATGCCGCCGGGATGCGCGACCAGCGGCACCAGCACGGCGGCCGGCACCAGCAGGCGCTCCGGCGCCACCGGCTCGGCGCGCGGATCGCCGCCGAGCAGCAGCGCATTGCCTGCGTCGGAGCGGCGCAACGCCGGGCGCGCCGCCAGCTTGGCGGCGATGGTGTCGCGATTCAGCGGGCGCCCTCCAGGCTGCCCAGGGGAAAGAACGTTCCTCTGCTCCATATTCCGAACAGCGGGTCTGCGCCCGCCTTTTCCTCAGTACCCAGGGCGACGAGTTCATAGAACACCGGTCGGGTCAGCCGCGCCGCAATGCCGTCCCGGACCTCTACGTATGGAATAGGTTCACCGCCGTCCTCGGCAACCATCTTGAGGGGATGGGCGGCGTCGATGGTCACCACCTCGTCGACGTTGGTGCGCACCGACAGCACCATGTCGCGGCCGGAACCGGAGACGAACAGCTCGACCCCGACGAACGGGGCGTCCTCGACCTCGACCCGTCCCGCCTCGGCCGGGGTGACCAGCCAGTACGACCCATCCGGATAGCGCCGGAGCACGGATGCGAACAGACACACCAGTTCTTTACGCCCGATCGGCGAGCCATGATAATACCACGTGCCGTTCCGATCGATGCGCATGTCCAGATCGCCGCAGACCGTTCCCCGCCAGGTGGGACCCAGATCGGGCGCAGTCTCGTTTCGTCGCGGTCCTTCGCTCATTTCACAACCCGTAACGCAGCGTGGAGCACCATTCGATGTCCCCGGTGAATCCCAGCGCCGCCCGTCCCGACGACGACGGCGGCCTCGTATCGGAAGTGGTTCGCGAAATGGACCGCCTCAATAGCCGGCTGGCGGAAGCCCGCGAGCGGATCGGGCGTATCATATTCGGCCAGCAGCAGGTCATAGACGAAACTCTTATCACGCTGCTGGCGGGCGGTCACGTCCTGCTGATCGGCGTTCCCGGCCTGGCCAAGACCAAGCTGGTGCACACCCTGGGCATCGTGCTCGGCCTCGACGACAAGCGGGTGCAGTTCACGCCCGACCTGATGCCGGCCGACATCCTGGGCTCGGAGGTGCTGGAGGAGAGCGAGACCGGCGCGCGCTCGTTCCGCTTCATCCGCGGCCCGGTGTTCTGCCAGCTGCTGATGGCCGACGAGATCAACCGCGCCAGCCCGCGCACCCAGTCGGCGCTGCTGCAGGCGATGCAGGAGCGCCGGGTCAGCGTCGCCGGCCACTACCACGACCTGCCCAAGCCGTTCCACGTGCTGGCGACCCAGAACCCGCTGGAGCAGGAGGGCACCTATCCGCTGCCCGAGGCCCAGCTCGACCGTTTCCTGATGCAGGTCGACGTCGGCTATCCCGACCAGGACGCCGAGCGCAGCATGCTGATCGCCACCACCGGCAGCCGCGAGGAGGAGCCGGTGCGCGTGATGACGCCGGACGACCTGCTCTCGGCGCAGCAGCTGGTGCGGCGCATTCCGATCGGCGACAGCGTCGTCGACGCGATCCTGAAGATCGTGCGCGCCGGCCGGCCCGAGGTCAGCGAACTCGACCTCGTGCGCCGCCACGTCGTCTGGGGGCCGGGGCCGCGCGCCAGCCAGGCGCTGATGCTGGCGGCCCGCGCCCGCGCCGTGCTCGACGGCCGGCTGTCGCCGTCGGTCGACGACGTCGTCGCGCTGGCGCAGCCGGTGCTGCGCCACCGCATGGCGCTGTCCTTCGCCGCCCGCGCCGACGGCATCGGCGCCGCGACGGTGATCGACAAGCTGTGCGAGGCGGTCGCTTGACGCCACGCGATCCCGTCCAGCTCCAGCGGCGCGCCGAGGAACTCTCGGCGCTGCTGCCGCCGCTGCTGGTGGCCGCCGAGCGGGTGGCGGCGACGGTGGCGCACGGCGTCCACGGCCGCCGCGTCGCCGGCCAGGGCGAGACCTTCTGGCAGTTCCGCCGCTATCAGCCGGGCGATCCGGTCGCCGCCATCGACTGGCGGCGCTCGGCGCGGGCCGACCCGCTGTTCGTGCGCGAGACCGAATGGGCTGCGGCACAGGCGGTGCACGTGTGGTTCGACCGCTCGGCCTCGATGGACTACCGCTCGCGCCCCGACCTGCCGACCAAGCGCGAACGCGCCGCCCTCCTGATGCTGGCCCTGGCCGCCCTGCTGGTGCGCGGCGGCGAGCGCGTCGGCCTGCTCGGCGACGCGCGCGGCCCGGGCCTCGGCCGGGCGGTGCTGCCGCGGCTGGCCCTGACCATGGAGGAGGGCGGCGCCGCCGACGGCCTGCCGCCGCCGGCGGCGGTGCCGCGCCACGCCCAGATCGTGCTGGCCGGCGACTTCCTGGCGCCGCTGGAAGAGGTCGACGCCGCCGTGCGCCGGCTTGCCGACCGCGGCGCGGCGGGCCATATGCTGCAGGTCCTCGATCCGGCCGAGGAGGCGATGCCCTTCGAGGGGCGGATTCGCTTCGCCGGCCTGGAGGGCGAGGGCGACACGCTGATCACCCGCGCCGAGGACGTGCGCGCCGCCTACGGCGAGCGCCTGCGGGCGCATCGCGACGGGCTGGCCGCCATCGCCCGCTCGGTCGGCTGGCGCTTCGCCGTGCATCACACGGACACGCCGCCGCAAGCGATTCTGTTGACCCTGCACACCGCCCTCGGCACCCGTTGATCATGTTCGGTTTCGGCTCGCTCACCTTCCTCGCTCCCTGGGCCCTGGCGGCCGCCGCCGCGCTGCCGCTGCTGTGGTGGCTGCTGCGGGTCACGCCGCCGTCGCCGCGGCTGGTCCGCTTTCCGGCGGTGCGGCTGCTGTTCGGCCTGGCGTCGCGCGAGGAGACGCCGGCGCGCACGCCGTGGTGGCTCGTCTTGCTGCGGCTGCTGCTGGCGGCGCTCCTGATCCTGGCCGTCGCGCATCCGGTGATGAACGCCCAGACCAGGGCGGCCGGCGACGGGCCGGTGCTGATCGTCATGGACGACGGCTGGGCGGCGGCCGGCCAGTGGCAGCGCCGCCAGGCGGCGCTCGATTCCCTGCTCGACCAGGCCGAGCGCGCCGACCGGCCGGTGATGCTGCTGCCGACGGCGCCGGCGGCCAGCGGCGAAAAGCCGCGCCGGCCAGACGTGACGTCGGCGGCGGCGGCGCGCGCCGTCGCCCAGGCGATGGCGCCGAAGCCGTGGCCGGTCGACCGCGCCGCCGTCGAGGCGCTCCTCGCCGGGATGGAGCGCCAGCCCGGCATGCGGGTGGTGTGGCTGACCGACGGCATCGACGGACCCGGCGCCCGCGAACTGGCGCGCCGGCTGCAGACCTTCGCGCTGACCGAGGCGCTGGTGCCGCATCCGCGCGGGCTCGCCCGCGTGCTGCTGCCCCCGGCCGCCGACGCGAACGCCTTGGCGCCGCGGCTGCGGCGCGCGGCCCCCGGCGCCGAGGAGCTCGTGCCGGTGCGCGCGGTCGACGGCGCCGGCCGCACGGTGGCGCGCCAGCAGGCGACGATCGCCGCCGGGGCGACCGAGGCGACGGTCGTCTTCGACCTGCCGACCGAGTTGCGCAACCGCGTCGCCCGCTTCGACGTCGAGGACGAGGCCAGCGCCGCCACCGTGGTGCTGCTGGACGAGCGCTGGCGCCGCCGCCCGGTCGGCATCGTCGCCGGCGGCGACGCCGAGACGGCGCCGCTGCTCGCCGACCGCCACTACGCCGAGAAGGCGTTGAACCCCTTCGCCGAACTGCGCACCGGCTCGATCGAGGAGCTGCTGGCGCGGCCGCTGTCGGTGGCGCTGCTGCCCGATTCGGTGCGGCCGACGCCCGGCGAGATCCAGCGGCTGGAGGAATGGATCGGCAAGGGCGGCGTGCTGGTGCGCTTCGCCGGGCCGCAGCTCTCGGCGGCGCCCGATCCGCTGCTGCCGGTGCGGCTGCGCGGCGGCGGCGGCCGCACCCTGGACGGGGCGCTGTCGTGGACCGCGCCGACCAGCCTGGCGCCGTTCCCCGAGGGCAGTCCGTTCGCCGGGCTGGCGATTCCGGACGACGTGCGGGTGTCGAGCCAGGTGCTGGCCGAGCCCGAGGTCGGGCTGGGCGACAAGACCTGGGCGCGGCTCGAGGACGGCACGCCGCTGGTCACCGCCGAGCCGCGCGGCGACGGCTGGCTGGTGCTGGTCCACACCACCGGCAATCCGACCTGGAGCAACCTGCCGCTGTCGGGGCTGTTCGTCGACATGCTGCGGCGGCTGGTCGAGCTGTCGCAAGGCGTCGCCGAGGGCCGCGCCGACCTGCGCCTGGCGCCGGCCGAGGTCCTCGACGGCTTCGGCCGCCTGCGGCCGCCGCTGACCAACGTCGCCGCCTTGCCGGCCGGCGAGATCGCCGCGACGACGCCGTCGCCGCGCCATCCGCCGGGCTTCTACGGCGACGATTCGAGCCGCCGGGCGCTGAACCTGGGTCCGGCGATCGGCACGCCGCAGCCGCTGGCGATGCCGTCGGGCGTCGTCGTCTCGGGCTACGAGCAGGCCGAGCGCGAGGTCGATCTCAAGCCGTGGCTGCTGGCGGCGGCGCTGATCCTGGCGACCATCGACACCGCGGTCGCCCTCGGCTTGCGCGGGCTGCTGGCGCGCCGCGCCGCGGCGGCCGGCCTGGCGGCGCTGCTGCTGGTGCCGCCGGCGCCGGAGGCGCGGGCGGCGGTCGACGACTTCGCGATGGAGGCGGCGCTGGAGACCCGGCTGGCCTATGTCCGCACCGGCGATCCGGCGGTCGACGAACTCAGCCGCGCCGGGCTGGCCGGCCTCACCCAGGTGCTCGCCCGCCGCAGCACCGTCGAGATGGCGGAGCCGATGGGCGTCGACGTCGAAAACGATCCGCTGCTGTTCTTTCCGCTGCTCTACTGGCCGGTCACCGACGTGCAGGCGGCGCCGTCGGCGGCGGCGGCCGAGAAGATCAAGGACTACATGCGCCACGGCGGCATGATCCTGTTCGACACCCGCGACCAGGGCGATCTCGGCTTCGGCGGCGGCGGCGCCGCCAGGCTGCAGGAGCTGGCGCGCGAACTGGCGATCCCGCCGCTGGCCCCGGTCGACCCCGATCACGTGCTGACCCGCACCTTCTACCTGCTGCGCGACATGCCCGGCCGCTACACCGGCGGCACGGTATGGGTCGAGCGCACCAACGAGCAGGTCAACGACGGCGTCTCGACCGTGGTCGCCGGCGGCCACGACTGGGCCGCCGCCTGGGCGGTCGACGAGCGCGGCCGGCCGCAGGTCTCGGTCGTGCCGGGCGGCGAGCGCCAGCGCGAGATGGCCTATCGCTTCGGGGTCAACCTGGTGATGTACGCGCTGACCGGCAACTACAAGGGGGATCAGGTGCACGTGCCGCACATCCTGGAGCGTCTGAGCCGATGACCTGGGGCCTGGCCGAGATCGCCTTCGCGCCGCTGGTGCCGTGGCCGCTGATCGCGGTGCCGGCGGCGCTGGTGGCGCTGCTGTCGCTGCTGGCCGTCCTCCGCCGCGCCCGCGGCGCCTGGTGGCGGCTGCTGCCGCTCGCCGCCCTGGTGCTCGCGCTGCTGAATCCGCATCTCGCCGGCGAGGAGCGGCTGCCGCTCGACGACGTCGCCGTGGTGCTGGTCGACGAGAGCCGCAGCCAGGCGGTCGGCGAACGGCGGGCGCAGACGCGCGAGGCGCTGGCGGCGGTCGAGGAGCGGCTGGGCCGGCTGAAGGGGCTCGAGGTTCGGGTCGAGCGCGTCCGCCCGCCGGCCGCCCGCGACGAGGGTACGCGGCTGTTCGAGGCGCTCGAGCGCGCCCTCTCGGACGTGCCGCGCCGGCGGCTGGCCGGCGTCGTGGTGATCAGCGACGGCCAGGTCCACGACGCGCCGCCGGCCGCCGGCGGCATCGGCGCGCCGCTGCACGTGCTGCTGACCGGCCGGCCCGACGAGAGCGACCGGCGGCTGATCGTCGAACGGGCGCCGGGCTTCGGCATCGTCGGCGACGCCGTCGAGGTGGCGCTGCGGGTGGAGGAGCCGGGCGCCTCGGGCAGCGTGCGGGTGCTGGTGCGCCGCGACGGCGGCCGCGCCGTGCCGATGACCCTGCCGCTCAACCAGACCCGGCGGATCGAGGTGCCGGTCGAGCATGGCGGCCCGACGGTCGTCGAGCTGGAGGCCGAACCCGGCCCGAACGAGCTGTCGATGGCCAACAACCGCGCCGCGGTCACCGTCAACGGCGTACGCGACCGGCTGCGGGTGCTGCTGGTCTCGGGCGAGCCGCATCCCGGCGAGCGCACCTGGCGCAACCTGCTCAAGGCCGATCCCTCGGTCGACCTGGTCCATTTCACGATCCTGCGGCCGCCGGAGAAGGACGACGCGACGCCGCTCAAGGAACTGGCGCTGATCTCGTTTCCGATCCGCGAGCTGTTCGAGGAGAAGCTGGGCGAGTTCGACCTGGTCATCTTCGACCGCTACCGCCGGCGCTCGCTGATGCCGGCCGACTACTACGGCAACATCGCCGACTACGTCGCCGACGGCGGCGCGTTGCTGATGGCGGTCGGGCCCGAGGTCACCGAAGGCTTCGACCTTCACGCGACGCCGCTGGAGCGGGTGCTGCCGGCCGCGCCCGACGGCAGCATGATCGCCGAGGCGTTCAAGCCCGAAATCACCCCGATCGGCCGCCGCCATCCGGTGACCGCCGACCTGCCCGGCGGCGGCGAGGCGCCGAGCTGGGGGCGCTGGATGCGGCTGATCTCGGCCGACGCCATGAACGGCGTGCAGGTGATGACCGGCGCCGCCGGACGGCCGCTGCTCGTGCTCGACCGGGTCGGCGAGGGGCGGGTGGCGCAGCTGCTGTCGGACACCGTCTGGCTGTGGGACCGCGGCTGGGAGGGCGGCGGGCCGCAGGCCGAGCTGCTGCGCCGGCTGGCCCACTGGCTGATGAAAGAGCCCAGCCTCGAGGAGGAGTCGCTGTCGGCCGAGGTCCGCGACGGCCAGCTTCGCGTCGAGCGCCGCAGCCTGTCCCCGGGCGCGGCCGAGGTCGCCGTGACCATGCCCGACGACACCACCCGCACGCTGGCGCTCGCCGACCAGGGCGACGGCCGGGCCACCGCCGCGCTGCCCGTCGAGCAGAGCGGCCTCTATCGGGTCGCCGACGGCGCCCGCACCGCCGTCGCCGCGGTCGGCAGCCTCAATCCGGTCGAGATGAGCGACCTCGCCGCCACCGCCGCGCGGCTGACGCCGGTGGCCGAAGCCTCGGGCGGCGGCGTGCGCTGGCTGGCCGCGGACGGCGTCCCCGACTTCCGCCGCGTCGATCCCGAGGCGCCGGCCGCCGGCCGCGGCTGGTTCGGCCTGGTCGCCAAC
This sequence comes from uncultured Rhodospirillaceae bacterium, assembly GCA_964545205.1. Taxonomy (GTDB): domain Bacteria; phylum Pseudomonadota; class Alphaproteobacteria; order Rhodospirillales; family Magnetospirillaceae; genus CAZJFH01. The sequence goes on along the minus strand of CAZJFH010000035.1, from coordinate 31,081 downwards.
GGCCAGCACCTGGTCACCGCCGTGCGCGAGGTGCCGCTGATGCCGGCGGCGCTCTTGCTGCTGCTGACGCTGGGCGGCTTCGTGATGGCGTGGTGGCGCGAGGGACGCTAGCGCGCGAATCCTTGACGCGCCGCGCCGGCGGTCATATTTGACGGCTGGTTTCCCGCACAGTACGGACGACGCCGCCCATGGCCCTGCTCACCATCCTCACCGCTCCCGATCCCCGGCTCAAGGCCAAGTGCAAGCCGGTGGAGAAGGTCGACGACCGGATTCGCCGGCTGATGGACGACATGCTGGAGACCATGTACGCGGCGCCGGGGATCGGCCTCGCCGCCGCCCAGGTCGGCGTCCACGAGCGGGTGCTGGTGCTCGACATCGCCAAGGACGGCGAGGACAGGCAGCCGGTGCGCATGGCCAACCCCGAGATCGTCTGGGTCTCGGACGAGGACGCGGTGTTCGAGGAAGGCTGCCTGTCGGTGCCCGAGCACTACGCCGAGGTGCAGCGGCCGGCGCGGGTCCGCGTGCGCTATCTCGACCACGAGAACGAGATCCGCGAGCTCGAGGCCGAGGGCCTGCTGGCGGTCGTCGTCCAGCACGAGATGGACCACCTCGACGGCATCCTGTTCCTCGACCACCTCTCGGCGCTCAAGCGCAACATGATCCTGCGCAAGCTGACCAAGGCCAAGAAGACCGAGAGCGTTCCGGCGCGGGCCTGATCCGCGCCGCCTCCCGAACGACTGGGCGGCTCCGGTGTTGTCCGGGGTGAAGAGACACGCCAAGGGAGGCCTACGATGACCCGAACCGTTCTCGCCGCCGGCCTGGTGGCGCTCGCCGCCGGCGCCCATGCCGCCGGCGCGCCCGATTTCGTCACCGGCAAGCTGCGGCCCGTCAACGCCGAAAGCCTGGGCCAGAACGTCACCGGCGCGGTGACCATCGCCACCTCGGGCCAGATGCTGGTGTTCGACGTCCAGGCCGACGGCGTCGGCGAAGGCCAGCACCTGATGCACGTCCACGGCTTTCCCGGCGACGATCCGCGCGAGGCGCGCTGCCCGACCATGGCCGACGACGCCAACGGCGACGGGGTGATCGACCTGGTCGAGGCCGAGGCCGTGGCCGGCACCACGATGATCCCGTTCCACGACGCGCCGGCCAGCATGGAGATCCCGTCGCAGAGCTATCCCGACGCCAGGGCGGCGGGCAATCTGGTCTACACGCACAAGGTCGATTTCGACCGCATCCAGGAGGCGATGGAGGCGAAGTTCGATTCGCCGACCGCCCTGGAGAAGCGGGTGGTGCTGATGCACACCGTGCCGCAGACGGCGCAACTGCCCGACAGCGCGCGCTCGCTGCCGGACGTGCCGGCGCACATGACCGTGCCGATCGCCTGCGCCGAGCTCGAATAGCCGAAGGCCCTTGGCCCGCCGGGCGGGCGGTGGTTAAATCCGGGCCTTTCCGCCTCCGGAGGAGCCGCCGTGCGCCTGGTCTTCATGGGAACGCCCGATTTCAGCGTCGGCATCTTGTCGGCGCTGCTCGACGCCGGCCATGAGGTCGCCTGCGTCTATTCGCAGCCGCCGCGCCCGGCCGGACGCGGCCACAAGGAGCGGCCCAGCCCGGTGCACGCCTTCGCCGCGGGCCGCGGCATCGCGGTGCGCACGCCGCGCAGCTTGCGCGGCGAGGCCGAGCAGCAGGCCTTCGCCGATCTCGGCGCCGAGGCGGCGGTCGTCGCCGCCTACGGCCTGATCCTGCCGCAGCCGATCCTCGACGCGCCCCGGCCGTGGGGCTGCCTCAACGTGCACGCCTCGCTGCTGCCGCGCTGGCGCGGCGCGGCGCCGATCCAGCGCGCGATCATGGCCGGCGACGCCGAGACCGGCGTGACCATCATGCAAATGGATGCCGGCCTCGACACCGGGCCGATGCTGCTGTGGCAGACCACGCCGATCGCCGCCGACGAGACGGCCGGCAGCCTGCACGACCGCCTGGCGGCGATGGGGGCGCGGCTGATGGTGCAGGCGCTCAAGGCGCTGCCGGCCGGGCTGATCGGCCCGGTGCCGCAGCCGGCCGAGGGCGTCACCTACGCCGCCAAGATCGACAAGGCCGAGGCGCGCATCGACTGGGCGCGGCCGGCCGAGGAACTGCACCGGCTGGTGCGCGGCCTGTCGCCGGCCCCCGGCGCCTGGTTCGAGCACGGCGGCGAACGCCTCAAGGTCCTGGCCGCCGAGCTCGACCAGCGGGGCGGCGCGCCGGGAACCGTGCTCGACGACGCCCTGACGATCGCCTGCGGCACCGGCAGCCTGCGCCCGAGCCTGGTGCAGCGCGCCGGCAAGGCGCCGATGGCGGCGCACGCCCTGTTGCGCGGCTTCGCCGTGCCGAAGGGCACGGTCCTGCGCTGATGCCGCGCTACAAGCTGACCATCGAATACGACGGCGGCCCCTATGTCGGCTGGCAGCGCCAGGAGGGGCTGCGCTCGGTGCAGGGGGCGCTGGAGGCGGCGGCCGAACGGCTGTGCGGCGGGCCGGTCGCCACCGTGGCGGCGGGCCGCACCGACGCCGGCGTGCACGCGACCGGCCAGGTCGCCCATATCGACCTGCCGCGCGCCTATCCGGCCGACACGGTGCGCGACGCGCTGAACAACTACCTGAAGCACGAGGCGGTGGCGGTGCTCGAGGCCGAGCCGGTCGGCGACGACTTCCATGCCCGCTTCTCGGCCACCGGGCGCGCCTATCTCTACCGCATCCTCAACCGCCGCGCCGCGCCGGCGCTGGAGCGCGGCCGGGTGTGGTGGGTGCCGCGGCCGCTCGACGCCGAGGCGATGGCGGCGGGCGCCCGCCACCTCGTCGGCCATCACGACTTCACCACCTTCCGCGACAGCGAGTGCCAGTCGTCCTCGCCGGTCAAGACCCTGGACCGGCTCGACATCCGCCGCGTCGGCGACGAGATCCACGTCGTCGCCGCCTCGCGCTCGTTCCTGCACCACCAGGTGCGCAACATGACCGGCACCCTGCATCTCGTCGGGCTGGGCAAGTGGCGCCCGGACGACGTCGCCCGCGCCCGCGACGCCTGCGACCGCAGGGCCGGCGGCCCGACGGCGCCGGCTTGCGGCCTGTACTTGACCGCCGTCACTTTCTGAGCGCGCAAGGACTGCGACGATTTGTCGCAGTTTTCGCCTGCGTGGCCATCATCCCGCGGCGGCCGAACACTTGTTCGGTTTCGATCAATACAAGGCTGCGCCTCCACAAGTTGACGAACGTCAAGGAGGTGATCCGGTCTTGGCACGATTATGCGCGAAGCTGCTTAGCCAAAGGGGGTTAGCCGCGAACGGAGGGGTCGTTTCCGACCGGCCCCCATTTCCGACCGTTCCGGTTTTCCAATGGCCGGGGGGCGCGCCCTACCTCGCACTCTGCGGTACCGCGTGTAGGGGAACCATTTGGGAAAATTCTAGGGGGTACTGATGAGCAGGATTAGGAAAGCTCTGATGCTCACCTCGGCGCTGAGCTTCGGCGCCGGGTTGGCCGCCGCCTCGGCGAACGCCGAGACGCTGCAGGATGTGATGAAGCGCCGCGGCCTGACCGAAAAGGATCTGCTCGCCGCCGCCAAGACCTACACGCCTTCGGGTGGCCGCGACGAGTTCATCGCGTTCTCCTCGGGCGGTCAGTCCGGCCAGATCATCGTCTACGGCATCCCGTCGATGCGGATCCTGAAGTACGTCAGCGCGTTCACGCCCGAGCCCTGGCAGGGCTTCGGCTTCGACGACGAGTCGAAGAAGATCCTGGCCCAGCCGACGCTGGCCGGGAAGATGGTGTCCTGGGGCGACACCCACCATCCGGCGATCACCGAGACCAACGGCGAGTACGACGGCGAGTACCTGTTCATCAACGACAAGAACTCGCCCCGCATCGCCGTCATCAACCTGCACGACTTCGAGACGCAGCAGATCGTGCACAACCCGGTGTTCCAGAACGAGCACGGCGGCGCCTTCGTCACCCAGGACAGCGAATACGTCATCGAGGCGGCGCAGCTTCCGGCCCCGCTGGGCGGCGGCTACGCTCCGATCGAGCGCTTCAACGAAGACTATCGCGGCGGCGTCACCTACTGGAAGTTCGACCGCAAGAAGGGCCGGATCGTTCCGGAAGAGTCCTTCACCGTCGAAATGCCGCCCTACAGCCAGGACCTGTCCGATGCCGGCAAGGGCCCGTCGCACGGCTGGTCGTTCACCAACTCGTTCTGCTCCGAGCGTTACGTCGGCGGCATCGAGCGCGGCCGTCCGCCGTTCGAGGCCGGCTGCTCCCAGAACGACACCGACTTCCTGCACGTCGTCAACTGGCAGAAGGCCGCCGAGCTGGTCAAGGCCGGCAAGGGCGTCAAGGAGATCAACGGTCACAAGGTGCTGACCATGGATGCCGCCGTCGAGCACGGCGTGCTGTTCCTGGTCGCCGAGGCCAAGAGCCCGCACGGCGCCGACGTGTCGCCGGACGGCAAGTACATCATCGTCGGCGGCAAGCTCGACAGCCACGGCACGGTGTACTCGTTCGACAAGATCATGAATGCCATCAAGGAGAAGAAGTTCGCGGGCAAGGACCCGTACGGCATTCCGATCATCGAGTTCGAGCAGGCCGTCCACAAGATGGTGCAGCTCGGCCTCGGCCCGCTCCACACCCAGTACGACTCCCGGCCCTGCGTCGCCTACACCTCGCTGTACGTCGACAGCCAGGTCGTGAAGTGGGACTACTGCGAGGGCAAGGTCCTCGACAAGGTGTCGGTGCACTACAACATCGGCCACCTCATGACCATGCAGGGCGACTCGACGAAGCCGGCCGGCAAGTACCTGGTGGCGCTCAACAAGCTGGCCATCGACCGCTTCAACCCGGTCGGCCCGCTGCATCCGCAGAACCATCAGCTCGTCGACATCTCCGGCGAGAAGATGGAAGTCCTCTACGACATGCCGCTGCCGCTGGGCGAGCCGCACTACGCGGTCGCCATCGCCGCCGACAAGCTCAAGCCGATGATCCGCTACAAGTTCGGCACCAACAGCCGCACCGGCGAGCGTCATCCCGACGCCACCCGCCCCGGCAAGGAGCGCGTGGAGCGTGACGGCAAGAACGTGAAGGTCTTCGGCACCCTGATCCGGTCGCACATCACGCCCGAGATCGTCGAGGTCGAGGAAGGCGACACCGTCACCTTCGCCTTCACCAACACCGAGCGCGCCCAGGACGAGACCCACGGCTTCTCGGTCTCCGGCTACAACGCCAACCTGTCGCTGGAGCCCGGCAAGACCGCCTCGACCACCATCACGGTCGACAAGCCCGGCGTCTATCCCTACTACTGCACCGAGTTCTGCTCGGCCCTTCACCTCGAGATGGAAGGCTACCTGCTGGTCCGTCCGAAGGGCGTGAAGGCCGCGGCCGTCAAGATGCAGGAAGGCACCACCTACTCGAAGGCCGACTTCGACAAGCAGTACAAGGCGAACCTGGACACCCAGGCCGTCATCGACAGCGTCGTCGGGTTCATCACCAGCATGAACTACCAGGACTTCCCGCAGGTGGTCAGCATGGTCGAGGACGCCACCGACCAGCTGAACTTCGCGGCCGAAGCCAAGACCAAGGCCGACGACTTCGCCAAGAAGGAAGACTGGCAGTCGGCGACCCTGTGGGCCGGCCAGTGGTGGCAGTACCAGGTGAAGGCCGCCGACATCGGTCTGCGCGCCAAGACCTTCCTCGAGCAGAACGGCGCGAAGAAGGTGAAGTAATAGTAGGTCGTTGAAGTGACGGGAGGGGTGTTCCGGCGCCCCTCCCGTTTGCTTGAGAATTGTCAATCTAATTTCTTGATGAACGTCAATTCAAAAATTCGCATGTTCGGCTATTGTCGAATTCGTTAGATCATTTTCAATGAAAACACAGGGAGTTCAGACAATGCGGTTGGTTCGGCATGCCAAGTTGCTCGCCCTCGCTGCCGCCGCCGGGTCGGTCATCGCACTGGCCGCCGGTCCGGCCGCTGCCGCCAGCGATCCCGGCAAGAAGCTGTTCCTGAAGAAGACCTGCATCGCCTGCCACGGCAAGGACGGGTCGAAGGCCATCCTGGACTATCCGAATCTGGCCGGCCAGGACGCCAAGTACATGATCCAGCAGATGCACGACATCAAGGAAGGCAAGCGCAAGGGCAGCCCCGACGGTTCTGGCAATCCGCGCACCGCCGGCATGGCCGGCGTGATGCACCTGGTCTCGGACGACGAGATCAAGCAGATCGCCGAGTGGCTGAGCAAGCTGCCGCCGGTCCAGGCCAAGCCGGGGACCGAGGACGCGGCGCGCATCGCCGAGGGCGAGAAGCTCTACAAGAAGAGCGGCTGCCTGAGCTGCCACGGCCCCGACGGCAAGCGGCCGCTGCCGGCGCATCCCTATCTCGCCGGCGTCAAGGCGTCCTACGCCGCGACCCAGATGAGGGACATCCGCGACGGCGCCCGTGACCACGGCAAGACCAAGACCATGCTCAACTTCGTCAAGAAGCTGGACGACGAGCAGATTCAGATGATCGCCGACTACCTGTCGACGGTGAAGCGCTGAGGAGGGGCAGCGTTCTTCAAGGGGGGAGTGAAACAATCAATCCGATGAGTGGAGTCTGGTGATGAATATCAAGATCGTTTCCGTGGCGACCGTTCTGGCGGCGCTGGCGGTGGCGCCGATCTCCGGCGCGATGGCGGCCGGCGCGGCGCCGGCCGACGGCGAGAAGAAGTCCGGCTGGATGCAGGACAGCGAGAAGGACGAGGCTCTCGAGCTGGTCGGCGACATCGATCGCGGCCGCGAGATCTACGAGGTCTGCTCGGCCTGCCACATGCTCAACGGCTGGGGCCTGCAGGACGGCACCTTCCCGCAGCTCGCCGGTCAGCACACCACCGTGACCATCAAGCAGCTGTCGGACATCCGCGCCGGCAACCGCGACAACCCGACGATGTATCCGTTCGCGCTGCCGTCCGAGATCGGCGGCACCCAGGCCATCGCCGACGTCGCCGCCTACATGGCGACCCTGCCGATGACGCCCTACAACGGCGTCGGCCCGGGCGAGCGCCTCGACGTCGGCAAGAAGCTGTACCAGGAGAACTGCGTGCGCTGCCATGGCGAGCATGGCGAGGGCAACGCCGAGAAGTTCTATCCGCGCCTGGAAGGCCAGCACTACGCCTACCTGGTCCGCCAGTTCGAGTGGATCAAGGAAGGCAAGCGCCGCAACGCCAACCCGGAGATGGTCAAGCAGATCCAGGAAATCTCCAAGGAAGACATGGACGCCATCCTGGACTACACCTCGCGCCTGCAGCCGCCGGAGGACAAGCGCGCTCCGGAATGCGCCGAGGAGTTCAAGAAGCCCTATCCCCGCCACGAGCCGAACGTGCCGTGCTGGGAGAATCCGGACTTCCTGTAAGGACGGCGGCGGCGGCCCCGCACCCCCGCGGGGCCGCCGTTTCCCTTCCCCAGAATAACGCGACAGGTATGTAAAATGAGCGCCGAGACGAAATCGAAGCAGGGCGTGATCTATCGCGCGATGACCGTCGTCGCCCTGGCCCTGCTGGCCGCCGCCTATTTCGCGCCCATCTGGTGGGTGTCGCTGACGGCGCCGCAGTACCCCACGGACGCCTTCCCCGACGGCATCCGCATCCATTTCCACTTCGATGGCGTCTACAACGGCTGTCAGCATATCGAGAGCGCAGAGCTCGACGTCGGCGACGAAGGGCTCGACTGCAAGCACGAGATGGACGCCATCAACCATTACGTCGGCATGTATCCGATCGCCGCCGGCGCGCCGATCGAGCGGGCGATGTCGCCGTTCCTGGTGTCGATCCTGGCGGTCGGCATGGTCGCCTTCATGATGCCCGGCCGGCGCCTCGCGGCGGCGGTGATGGGCGTCGGCGGCGCCGCGATCGTCGCCTGGGCGACCGCCGCCCTGTTCATGCCCGGCGGCGTCCACCTGTTCACCCCCGACTACGTCGCCGACATGGTCAAGACGATGAACCTGGAGCCCGAGGAGTACGCCGACTGGACCGGCCTGTACGCCATCCAGACCGCCTACGAGGAGGGCATGGGCCGCTACTTCCGCCAGCCCGAGGTGATCGGCAAGGCGGTCGAGGCGATGACCACGGCGAGCTACGGCGTCTACGCCTTCATCGTCGGCTCGGTGGTGGTGCTCACGATCGGCATCCTGCTGGTGCCGGCCGGCCCGTGGCTGCTCGGCGTGGTTCCGGCGATCCTGCCGGTCGCCTTCGTCGCCGACTACGCCGCCTGGCTGTACTGGTTCGGGCACACGCTCAACGACATGGGCGCCTTCACCGTCAAGCCGTTCATGCCGACCGTGTTCGGCCAGGGCAAGGTGGCGCAGTTCTCCACCTTCTCCTACCCGCATTACGGCTTCGGCCTGCTGGTGGCGATGGCCGCGGTGATGGTCCTGGCCGCCCTGATCCGCCGCAAGCAGCTCAAGGGCGAGCCCGCCGGCACGGCGCTTCCGTCGGGCAAGGCGCAGCCGGCCTGACGGCTCCGAAGGGGTGGCGCTTTGACCTAAGGCAAGGTGCCGCCCCTACCCTTCTGGTATAATCGCCGGCAATCGCAACGTCGTGGCTCTCCAGATGTCCTGGCTGACCAAGGCCGCCATCGCGGCGTCTCTCCTGCTATCGTCCCTGCCGGCCGTGGCCGCCGACCCGCCGCCGTTCCAGGCGCTCGTCGACGCGACGCCCGAGGGCGGCACCCTGCTGCCGCCGCCCGGCGTCTATGCCGGGCCGGTGGTGATCGACAAGTCGATCAACATCTACGGCGGCGGCAAGGTGATCATCGACAACGGCGGTGTCGGCACGGTGATGACGCTCAAGGCCAGCCGCTCGATCATCGCCGGGCTGGTGCTGCGCAACTCGGGCGACCACCACACCAAGCTCGACGCCGCGCTGCACGTCAAGAGCCACTTCAACACCATCAAGGACCTGGTGATCGAGAACTGCCTGTTCGGCATCGATCTCGCCCAGGCCAACAACAACATCCTGCGCCGCAACACCATCCGCTCGAAGGACAACGAGATCGGGCTGAAGGGCGACGCGATCCGCATCTGGTACTCGATGTACACCAAGGTCCAGGACAACGTCGTCGAGGACGTCCGCGACGGCATCCTGGTGTGGTATTCGCGCCAGAACGAGATCACCGGCAACCGCGTCTCGGGCAGCCGCTACGGCATCCACTACATGTACGCCGACAACAACACCGGCCACGACAACTGGCTGCGCCGCAACATGGTCGGCATCTTCGCGATGTTCGTGAACACCCTCGACCTGACCGGCAACCAGGTGTTCGAGAGCAACGGCCCGTCCGGGATCGGCATCGGCCTGAAGCAGACCAACGACGCGCGGTTCCTCGACAACGGCGTGGTGGGGAACGCGATCGGCTTCTACGTCGACCAGACGCCCGAGGCGCCGGACGTGCCCAACACCTTCGAGGGCAACTCCATCGCCTTCAACGGCGTCGGCATCAACTTCCTGTCCAGCCTTCCCGGCAACACCTTCACCGGCAACGACTTCATCGGCAATTTCACCCATGTCGGGGTCAGCCACGACCGCACCGCCAACGCCAACACCTGGACCGGCAACCACTGGGACAGCTACGAGGGCTTCGACGAGGACCGCGACGGCGTCGGCGATTCGCCGATCGAGATCTACGACTACGCCGACCGCCTGTGGATGGACATTCCGCCGGTCGCGTTCTTCCGCGGCTCGCCGGTGCTCGAACTGATCGACTTCATGCAGCGGCTGGCGCCGTTCTCGGAGCCGAAGCTGATTCTCCGCGACGAACGGCCGCTGCTGAACAAGGTGGCCGAGAAGCCGGTCTCGTGACCGGCCAAGAAGAAGAGGGACCGACCGTCATGTCTTCGCCAGAGAACCCGAAACCCAAACCGAAGGCCCTGACGCCGGCGCAGGAGCGCCGCCGCGAGTTCCTGCGCTCGGCCGTGCTCGGCGGCGCCGTGGTCGGCTGCTCGCTGCTCGGCCTGCTGCCGGTGCTGCAGGCCAAGGCCAACCCGCGGCTGCGCCCCCCGGGCGCGCTCGACGAGGACGCCTTCCTGGCCGCCTGCATCAAGTGCGGCCAGTGCGTCCAGGTCTGCCCGGTCGAGGCCATCTTCCTGGCCGACGTCGACGAGGGCTTCGGGATCGGCGTGCCCTACATCTCGGCGCGCGACCAGGCCTGCGACTTCTCCTGCGACGCCATCCAGTGCGTGCTCGCCTGCCCGACCGGGGCGCTGACCCACGATCTCGACAAGCCCGAGCAGACCGAGATGGGCTTCGCCCGCATGGTCGAGGACCGCCTCGAGTCCTGCCTCGCCCGCCAGGGCCAGGGCTTCAAGGGCGCCGCCCGCGACAAGGGCCTGCATCGCTACATCAACGTCGACCGCTGGACTCCGCTGCCGGTCGCCGAGCACATCTACGACCTGGAACTGTGCGACCTGTGCGTGCGCGAATGCCCGATCAAGGACGCCATCAGCCTGCAGCCGATGAGCGACGATCCGGCCGACAAGCGCCGCACGCCGGTGATCCACGATCCCTGCGTCGGCTGCGGCATGTGCGAGATGATCTGTCCCGTCGAGCCGCCGCCGATCGTCATCGACGCGCGCGTGCGCCCGAACAAGGCCTCGGCCGCCGGCAAGGGGGTGTCGTGATGGGCATGCTCTCGGATCTGCGGCAGTCCTACGCCCTGCTGCTGGGCTCGGAACCCGACCGGCCGAAGCCGGAGACCTGGACCGAGGAGATGCGCGCGCTCTACGAGCACAAGCGCAGCTCCGAGGAGGTGCAGAAGCGCAAGCAGGCGATCAAGGACGAGAAGGCGCACTTCAAGCGCTCGAAGAAATGGCGCGCCTGGCGCTGGACCTCGATCCTGTTCATCAACCTGCTGTTCGTCGTCTCGTGGAGGCTCGACATCCAGATCGTCGAGGGCGCGCTGACCGCCAGCCGCGTCATCGGCTTCCACTTCGCCGACCTGAACTCGGCGCTGCAGGTGATGCTGGCCTTCAAGACGGTGCTGGTGAACCTGGTCATCGGCACGGCGACCGTGTTCCTGCTGTGGTGGCTGGTCGGCGGACGCAGCTTCTGCTCGTGGTGCTGCCCGTACCATCTGCTCGGCGAATGGGCCGAGATGCTGCACCTCAAGCTCGCCGAGAAGAAGCTGGTCAAGGACCACAAGCTCCATCGCGGCACCCGCACCGTGCTCTACGTCGTGTTCGCCGCCCTGGCGGTGGTGAGCGGATACACCGTGTTCGAGACCATCTCGCCGGTCGGCATCGTCAGCCGCGGCCTGATCTACGGCTTCGGCATGGCGACCGCCATCGTGGCGGTGCTGCTGCTGATCGAGATCTTCTATTCGCGCCGTTTCTGGTGCCGCTACATCTGCCCGATCGGCATGACCTACGGCGCGGTCGGCGGCATCTCGCCGTTCAAGGTCAGCTACGACGCCGAGGCGTGCCTGCACGAGGGCGAGTGCCGCCGGGTGTGCATGGTTCCGCACGTGCTTTTCATGACCAAGATGGGGTATTCAAAAGACGTGCGCATGGACATCGGCGCCGACTGCACCCGGTGCGGCATGTGCATCGAAGTCTGTCCCACCGGCTCGCTCAAGTTCGAGATGGCCGGGCTCAAGAACCTGCTGTAGCGATGGTCGCATGATTCGTCTCGACAACGTCACCAAGACCTTCAAGAAGGTCCGCGTCCTCGACGGCCTGTCCCTCGCCATCGGCCGCGAGGAGCGGGTGGCGTTGGTCGGTTCGAACGGCGCCGGCAAGACGACGCTGATCCGCTGCCTGCTGGGCGAGTACGCCCATGACGGCGAGCTGACGATCGACGACCGCTCGCCGCGCGCCGAGCGCGCCACGGTGCTGGCCAAGGTCGGCTTCGTGCCGCAGCTGCCGCCGCCGCTGCGCATGCCGGTGGGCGAGCTGATCCGCTTCACCGCCGGCGTCGGCAACGTCGATCCGGCCGGCATGGAGGGCATCGCCGAGCGCATGGGCCTCGACCTCGGCGCGATCCGCCATCGGCCGTTCGTCAAGCTGTCGGGCGGCATGAAGCAGAAGCTGCTGATCGCCATCGCGCTCGGCCGCGAGGCCGAGCTGCTGATCATGGACGAGCCGGCGGCCAACCTCGACCCGGCGGCGCGGCGCGTGCTGTTCGCCCTGCTCGAGGAGCGCAAGTCGGGCACCATGATCATCACCAGCCACCGCCTCGACGAGGTCGCCTCGCTGGTCACCCGGGTGATCGAGCTCGATTCGGGCCGCGTCGTGCTCGACGACCGCGTCCAGGACGCGGTGTCGATGGCCGGCATCCTGTCCTGCCGCGTCACCATCGGTCGTGCCGACGAGGCCTTCGCCCGCGCCGTCGGCGAGTGGCATTTCCGCGACGCCGGCGCCGGCGCCGTCTGGGAGGGCGAGATCGCCGGCCCCGACCGGCTGCGCTTCCTCGGCATGCTGTCGCGCTACGCCGGCCTGCTGACCGGCATCCACATGGAAGAGGGCGCGGCCCGGGCGCCGGCGCAGGAGGCGTCGCATGCTCGCCAGGCGTGACCTGCTCAAGGGCTCGGTGGCGCTGCTGGCGCTGTCGGTCGTGCCCGGCTGCGGCGAGAAGGCGGGGCCGGAGCCGATCACCTGGGAACGCGATTCCTGCGAGCACTGCCGGATGATCATCTCCGAGCGCCAGTTCGCCGCCGAGCTGCGCGGCGGGGACAAGGGCCGGCTGTACAAGTTCGACGATCTCGGCTGCGCCGTCGAATGGGCGACGCGCCAGGGCTGGAAAGAGGGCCAGCTTGCCGAGTTCTGGGTGATGAGCCACGACGACGGCGCCACCTGGCTCGACGCCCGCCAGGCGCATTTCCTGGTCAATGTCCGCAGCCCGATGAACTACAACTTCGCCGCGGTGCCGAACGAGCGCGAGGGCGCGGTGTCCTATGCCCAGATGATCGACCGCCTGGCGATCGCGGGCTCGCATTCGGGATGCTTCGCCCCGACCACCGTGGCGGCGGCGAAATGATCGAGGCGAGCTCCATCATTCCCTCTCCCGCTTGCGGGAGAGGGAGGGGCCCGGCCGCAGGCCGGGAGGGTGAGGGCAGCGCACCAGCGCCCGACCCTGGTCTCAGGCGCGGCCCCCACCCCGGCCCTCCCCCGCATGCGGGGGAGGGAGTCCTTGTGTCTCTCGACGCGGTCTGAACCATGCGCAACCTGCTCCTCGCCGCCCGCCTCGACATCGCCGAATCCCTGCGCGCCCGCTGGTTCCTGGTCTATGCGCTGATCTTCGGCGGCATCGTCGTCTCGCTGCTGGTGTTCGGCCTGACCGAATCGCGCGTGATGGGCTTCACCGGGCTGTCGCGGCTGCTGGTCACCTACATCCAGCTCGCCATGGCGATCCTGCCGGTCTTCGTGCTGATCAGCACCGTGCGCTCGGTCGCCGGCGACCGCGAGGCCGGCGTGTTCGAGTACATGCTGTCGCTCCCGGTATCCCTGGGGGCCTGGTACTGGGGCAAGTTGCTCGGCCGCTTCGTCGCCGTGTTCCTGCCGGTGTTCCTGGCCATGGCCGGCGCGGTGGCGTTCGGCGTCGGGCAGGGGCTCGAGGTGCCGTGGCGGCATTTCGCCTTCGACACCGGCATGCTGGTGGCGATCTCGTGGTGCTTCCTGGGGATCGGCTTCTTCGTCTCGTCGGTGGCGCGGTCCTCGGACGTGGCGCAGTCGGCGGCGTTCCTGCTGTGGCTGGTGCTGCTGCTGTTCATGGACCTGGTGCTGCTCGGCGTGCTGATGCGCGAGGCGGCGCCGGTCGAGCTGGTGGTCGGCATCGCGCTGCTCAATCCGCTGCAGGTGTTCCGCACCGCCTCGATGATGCTGTTCGACCCGCAGCTCGTGCTGCTCGGCCCGGCCGCCTTCGTGATCCTGGACGCCTTCGGCGAGCACGTGTACCTGTGGTGGGCGATCGCCTATCCGGCGCTGCTGGGATTGCTGGCCGCCTTCGCCGGCTTCCAGGTGTTCCGGCGCGGCGACTACCCATGACGATCGCGGGGGGCGGGGCATGACGGAACAGGTTCTGCTGCCGCTGGGGCTGGCCTTCATCATGTTCGCGGTCGGGCTGAACCTGACCGGCGCCGACTTCATGCGCGTGCTGAACCGGCCGCGGGCGGTGGCGCTGGGCCTGGCCTGCCAGATGCTGCTGCTGCCGGCGCTGGCGTTCCTGGCCATCGCGATCTTCGAGCCGCGCCCCGCCTTCGCCGTCGGCATCGTCATTCTCGCCGCCTGTCCGGGCGGCGTCACCTCGAACCTGCTGACCCAGCTCGCCGGCGGCAGCGCCGCGCTGTCGGTGACCATGACCGGCATCGCCAGCCTGGCCGGCGCGCTGACCGTGCCGGTGCTGGTCAACCTGGCGCTGCTCGGCTTCGGCGGCTACGACGCCGCCACCGAGCTGCCGGTCCTGCGCATGTCGCTGGGCCTGTTCGCGGTCGCCACCCTGCCGATGCTGCTGGGCATGGCGCTGCGGCGCTGGCGCGCCGGCCTGGCCGGCCGCGCCGAGCCGGCGGTGCGGCGGATCGCCACCGGCGTCTTCGCGCTGATCGTCGTCGCCGCCTTCACCGGCCAATGGGGGGTGATGACGGCCCATGCCGCCGAAGTGCTGCCGCCGGTGCTGGCGCTCAATCTCGGCGGCATGGCGCTGTCGGCGGCGCTGGCGCGCGGCGCCCGGCTGGAGCGGCCCGAGGGCATCGCCGTCGTGCTGGAGACCGGGCTGCAGAACGGGGCGCTCGGCATCTTCGTCGCCACGACGCTGCTCGGCAGCGGCGACATGATGGTGCCCAGCATCGTCTACGCGCTGACCATGAACGTCAGCGCCCTGGCGTTCATCCTGTCGCGGCGCCACGCCGCGGCGGCGGATGCGGCGCGGTGATCGCGGGCCATGGACCAGCGCGGCGCGGCACGGGCGGGCGGCAACGGCGTCGTCGGGCAATGGCGGGCGGATTTCCCCGCGCACGCTCCCGAGGCGCTGTTCGCGATCGCCGCCGACATCGAATCCTATCCGCGCTTCGTGCCCTGGTGCATCGCCACCCGCATCCTGGCCCGGCATCCCGACCATTGGCGCTGCGACAACCTTTTCGGCACCGGACCGGTGCGGCTGCGGTTCCACACCCGGGCCGAATTCGATCCGCCGAAGGCCATCGACATCACCAGCGGCGACGGGCCGTTCCGGGACTTCCGCCTGAGCTGGCGCTTCCTGCCGCTGGCGCCCTCGGGCTGCCGGGTGGAGTGCGGCTTCGCGATGACCTTCCGCCGCGACCTGCTCGGGCTGCTGGCCCGGGTGTCGCTGCCCGAGGTCGAGCGCCGCATCCTCAACGCGTTCCGCGCCCGCGCCGAAACGCTGCAGGGAGGCCGGCTTGACCGCCACTCCTAGCGACGCCGCCGCCGTGCGACTCGCCGCCGCCGCCGCCGCGCCCCCGACCGGCTGGCGGCTGTGGCTGCAGGCGATCCGGCCCAAGACGCTGACCATCGCCCTGGTGCCGGTGCTGGTCGGCAGCGCGCTGGCCTTCGCCGAGGCCGGCCGCTTCGACGCCCTCGCCGCGCTGGCCGCGGCGCTGGCGGCGCTGCTGATCCAGGCGGCGACCAACCTGCACAACGACGCCGCCGACTTCCTGCGCGGCGGCGACGGTCCTGGCCGCCCCGGCCCCAAGCGCGTCACCGCCGAGGGCTGGGCGACGCCGGCGCAGGTGATCCGCGCCGCCAACCTGTGCTTCGGGCTGGCGGCGCTGTGCGGGCTGTACGTGGTCTGGGTCGGCGGCTGGCCGCTGCTGGCGGTCGGCGTGCTGTCGTTGATCGCCGGCTGGAGCTATACCGGCGGGCCGCGGCCGATCGCCTACACGCCGCTGGGCGAGCTGTTCGTGCTGGCCTTCTTCGGCTGGGCGGCGGTCGGCGGCACCTACTGGCTGCACGCCCAGGCGCTGACCCCGGCGGCGCTGGTCGCCGGCACCGCGATCGGCCTGTTCGGCGCCGCCGTGCTGCTGGTCAACAACCACCGCGACGCCGACAGCGACCGCCGCGTCGGCCGCCGCACCCTGCCGGTGGTCGTCGGCGCCGGCCTGACCAAGCCGATCTATCTGCTGTTCCTGGCCGGGCCGTTCGCGCTGCTGGTGCCGCTGCAGGCCCTGCTGCCCGGCACGGTCGCCTGGCTGGCGCTGCTGGCGGCGCCGCTGGCCGTGCCGCTGGCGGCGGCGTTCCTGACCCAGCCGCCGGGCCCGGCCTTCAACCCGCTGCTCGCCCGCACCGCCCGGCTGCAGCTCGCCTACGGGCTGCTGCTGTCGGCCGGCCTGCTGGCCTGCGGCCTGTGAGAACGCCCATGAAGACACGCTTCGTCCTGATGCTGCTCGCCGCCCTGCTGCCGGCCGCGCCGGCCGCCGCCGAGATCCTGCCGCCCTTCACCTTCGAGGACGCCGAGGGCGACCAGCGCAGCCTGGCCGACTTCGCCGGCAAGGTGGTGCTGCTCGACTTCTGGGCGAGCTGGTGCCTGCCCTGCGTCACCGAAATCCCGGCGCTGCAGCGCCTGCAGCGCGCCTACGGCGCGCGCGGCCTCGCGGTGGTGCCGGTGTCGATCGACAAGAGCGGCCTGCCCAAGGTGCGGTTCTTCTACCGGCGCCAGGAGATCACCGACCTGCCGGCCTTCATGGACGACGACCACGAGGCGGTGAAGGCGCTGGGCATCGAGACCGTGCCGGTCAGCATGCTGATCGGCCGCGACGGCCGCGTGATCGCCCGCCACGACGCCCCCCACGACTGGGAGGCCGACGCGGCGCTGATCGAGAAGGCGCTGGCCGAGCAGCCCGATCCGCGGCCGGGCTCGCGCGAGAACGGTGCGGCCGGACGCGAACATCGATAGGGCCGGTTTTCCGGGGAACAACGCCAGCCCCCCGTCCGTAGCTTGGGTATCGCGGCCGCGAAGCCGCCGACCAAGCATGGAGGAGGAGATGCACGCATTCACAGGATCGCTGTTCGGCCTCGGTCTCGCCGTGGCGCTGCCGTTCGCCGGCGCCGCCGCCCAGGAGATGGCGCTGCCGGAAGGTTTCGAGACCGAATCCCTGCTGAAGTCGACCGAGACCCGGGACGGCGACGCCCTGGCCTATCCCGAGGGCACCCCGCAGATCACGTCGGTCATCGGCACCATCGAGCCCGGCGGCCGCACGCCGCTGCACCAGCACCCGGTTCCGACCTTCGTCTACGTGCTCGAAGGCGACGTGGAGCTGCGGACCGAGGGCCGCGAGCCGCACAAGTTCGAGACGGGGCAGGCCTATATCGAGGCCATCGATCGTGATCACCAGCTGTTCAACGCCGGAGACCAGCCGGCGAAGGTGCTGGTGGTGTTCGCCGGCGCGGAGGGCACGCCGACCACCATCGCCTCGGGCCCGGTGGCCGAGGCCAAATGAGCGGTCGGGCGGGGCGGGCGACAGGGTCCGCCCCGTCCGGGTCAGGGCGCGCGGGCCGGCTTCGCGCCGACGTGCAGGCAGGCGATGCCGAACGAGAGGTTGCGCCAGGTGACCCGCTCGAGCCCGGCCTGTTCCAGCAGCGCCGCCATCTCCCGCTGGTCGGGGAAGCGGCGGATGCTCTCGATCAGGTACTGGTAGGCCTCGGGCGCGCCGGCGACGGCGGCGCCGAGGCGCGGGATCACCGCATGCGACCAGGCGTCGTAGAACGGCTTCAGCCACCAGTCGGGCCTGGAGAACTCCAGGCACAGGAAGCGGCCGCCCGGCTTGAGCACCCGCGCCACCTCGGCCAGCACCGCCGGCATGTCGGTGACGTTGCGGATGCCGAAGGCGATGGTGACGGTGTCGACCGCGCCGTCGGCGAAGGGGATGCCCTCGCCGGCGCCGGCGACGCAGCCGACATGCGCCAGGCCGCGGGAGCGGCCGGCCGCCATCATCGGCAGCGACGGATCGCAGACGTAGACGCTGCGATCCTGCCCGGCGAGCAGGCGGGCGATGTCGCCGGTGCCGCCGGCGAGGTCGACGATCACCTGGCCCGGCCCCGCCGCCGCCGCCCGCGCCATGTCGCGCTTCCACAGCCGGTGGACGCCCATGCTCATCAGGTCGTTCATCAGGTCGTAGCGCCCGGCGACCACCTCGAACACGCGGCGGATCAGGCGCTGGCGCTCGTCCGGCGCCACCGAGCGGTAGCCGAAGCTGCGCGACAGCTCGGTCACTGCCGCGCCTTCAGCTCGGCGATCATCTCGCGCAGGTCGGCGGCGATGTCCTCGGCCGGCATGCCATGGGGATAGCGCTTCACGTATTCGCCGGCCGGCCCCATCAGGAAGGCGCTGGCGGTGTGGTCGACGGTGTAGCCGTCGGGCGCGCCCTCGGTCGCGACCTTGGCGACCTTGACCTTGAACTTCGAGATCGCCGAGTCGATGAAGGCCTGCGGCCCGGTCAGCCCGATCAGCCGCGGATGGAAGGCCGCGACGTAGTCGCCGACGACCTTGCGGGTGTCGCGGGCGGGGTCGACGGTGATGAACAGCGGCTGCACGAGTTCGGCCTCGTCGGCGCCGAGCAGGTCCATGGCCTGGCCGATGGTCTGCAGCCCGGTCGGGCAGACGTCGGGACAGAACGTGTAGCCGAAATAGATCAGCATGAACTTGCCGCGGAACTCCTCGTCGCGGACGACGCGGCCGGTATGGTCCTCGAGCATGAAGGTGCCGCCGATCCGGGCGCCCGGCGCCGGCGCCTCCTCGGGCGTGGCATGCGGCGCGGCGGCGGCGGCCGGAAGCGGCGCGGCCGCCAGCGCGGCGGCGAGCACGGTCGCGATGATCCTGGTCATGATGTCCCCGAATCCCCCTGGAAGATACCGGCCGGAGTCTAGCCGTTCCGGCGCCGGGGGCAACATGATCGATGTCAAGAAAGGCGGCGCTTGACAGCGACTCGCCGGCGGCTTACGCCGGAGCGAGACCATGATCGGCAATTTCCGCATCTCCCTGCGCGACGAGGACGACCGCCGGCGTCTGCGCTTCCTGACGGTGACCACCGGCGCCGACCTGTTCGGCGCCTGCGTGGTGTCGATCTCGTCGGGGATCGTCGGCAAGGCGGGGCGCACCCGCACCGTGGCCGTGCGCGGCCTGGGCGAGGCGGCGGCGCTGGTGCGCCGGCGCCTGGCCGGGCGCATGCGCGTGCGCGGACGCGCCGCCGGCCGCTACCGCATCGTCGAACTGGCCGCCGACCGCGAGGTCAACGTCATCGAGTTCCTGCCGGCGCGCTGCCGTCTGCAGGCGGTGTCGGCTCTGGCCTGACCTTGGCCGGGGCCGGTGCGCCCAGCGAGGCCGGCGGCACCACCATGCGGCGCTCGACCTGCTCGCTCTCGAGCTGGTCGGCGACGTATTCGGGCAGCTCGGCGACCTCCTCGGGGCTGAGATCGGCGATCAGGTAGTTCTCCTCCGGCGCCGGCCGCAGCATGTCGGTGCGCATCACCACCCGCCGGGCGCCGACCGAGAAGCTGCCGCCGCGATCGACGACGACGGCGCCGGTCAGCGGCTCGGTGACCTCGCCGACCAGTTCGCCGTCGGGCCGCAGCACCGAGCGGCCGACCATCTCCGATTCGTCGACCGGGGCCGGGGTGGCCGCTTCCGCGGCGCCGGGCTCGCCCTCGAGGGCCGGATGGCCGATCTTGCCGGCCGGGCCGTATTCCGGCGCCGGCAGCGGCCGGTCGGCGGCGTAGGCGGGGGCGATGGCGGCGGCGAGCGCCGCCGCGGCGATCGTCAGTCGCATGTCTCCTCCGTCCTCAGTCGGTGCGTTCGCCGGTCTGCGGGGCCGGTTCGCGGGCGATCTGCGGCTGGCCGGACTCGAAGCCGGGCAGCGCCGCCCATTCCTCCTCGGTCAGGTCGACGACGATGCGGTGGTCGGCCCGGACCTCGACGTGCTCGCCCGGCACGGCGATCGGCTGCGCGCCGTCGGCGCCGAGCACGGCCAGGGTGATGAGCTGGCCGCCGTCGGCGACCAGCACCTCGGCGACGCGGCCGACCGGCTGGCCCTCGGGCGTGAACACGGTGCGCCCCAGCAGCGCCTCGCCGCGCAGCCGGGTGTCGCCGACCTGCTCGGCGTCCTGCTCCTGGGTTCCGTAGGCGCTCGCGGCGCCATACTCGGCGGCGGCGGCGCCGCCGCTGGCGAGCAGCACGGCAAGGCCGGCGCTCGAAAGAATCGTTCGGATGGTCATGATAGCCTCCTTCCGGCTAGAGGATTCAATGCCGGAAGGAGGCCTTTGGTTCCGGGGAAGCGGGCTCAGCCCAGCTTGGCGACGGCCTTGGCGATGCGCTGGCAGGCCTCGCGGAGCTGCTCGGTCGAGGTGGCGTAGGAGATGCGGAAATAGGGCGACAGGCCGAAGGCCTCGCCCTGGACCGCGGCGACGCCCTGGTCCTCGAGCAGCCAGGTGACGAAGTCGCCGTCGCTCGCGATCACCTTGCCGTCGGGGCGCTTCTTGCCGATCACCCCGGCGCAGCTCGGATAGACGTAGAAGGCGCCTTCCGGCTTCAGGCACTTCAGGCCGGGGATGGCGTTCAGCATCTCGACGACCATGTCGCGGCGCTCGCGGAACACCGCCGCGCGCTCGGTGATGAAGTCCTGCGGACCGTTCAGCGCCTCGATCGACGCCGCCTGGCTGACCGAGGAGGTGTGGGTGGTGCTCTGCGACTGGACCTTGGCGATGGCGTCGATCAGCGCCTTCGGGCCGGCGGCGTAGCCGACGCGCCAGCCGGTCATCGCGTAGCTCTTCGACACGCCGTTCATGGTCAGGGTGCGGTCGTAGAGCTTGGGCTCGACCTCGGCCGGGGTGCAGAATTCGAAGCCGTCGTAGACCAGGTGCTCGTACATGTCGTCGGACATGACCCAGACATGCTCGTGCTTGACCAGCACGTCGGTCAGCGCCTTCATCTCGGCCCGCGAATAGGCCGAGCCGGTCGGGTTGGACGGCGAGTTGAGGATCAGCCACTTGGTCTTGGGCGTGATCGCCGCCTCGAGCTCGGAGGCCTGCAGCTTGAAGCCGTTCTCCTCCTTGCAGGGCACGACCACCGGCTTGCCGCCGGCCAGCAGCACGATGTCGAGATACGACACCCAGTACGGCGCCGGGATGATGACCTCGTCGCCGGGATCGATCGTCGCCATCGCCGCGTTGTAGATCACCTGCTTGCCGCCGCAGCCGACGGTGACCTGGTCGGGGGCGTATTTGAGGCCGTTCTCGCGCTCGAACTTGGCGCAGATCGCCTTGCGCAGCGCCAGGGTGCCGTTGACCGGGGTGTACTTGGTCTCGCCGCGGTCGATCGCCGCCTTCGCCGCCGCCTTGATGTTGTCGGGGGTGTCGAAGTCGGGCTCGCCGGCGCCCAGGCCGATGACGTCGCGGCCCTGGGCCTTCAGCTCGGCGGCCATGTTGGTGACGGCCAGGGTCGGCGACGGCTTGATGGCCGAAAGGCGGGAAGCGATGAACGGCATGGTTGCCCCTCGTGGATGTGCTTGAAGACCGGGCACGGACAGTACGCCGAGGCCGCGCGCGAGGCAAGAGCGCCTGCGCCCGGCGCAGCCCGGAGCCGCGTAGCTTGAGGGTTGTGGAATTCCAAACTGGAGCGGTATATTCACATTTCCGAAATAGTTATTCCATTAGGCGAGGTCTCATGTCTGGTTGGGGCGGCCTGGCGCACAGGATTTCCGTTCGCGGCCGAATCTACGGCGGGTTCACGCTGACGCTGCTGCTGCTGTCGGTGGTGGCGTTCATCGGCATTCGTGGTCTCATGGACGCGCGCAACGACCAGGAGGCCCTGGTGCGCGCCAGCCACGAGGCGACTCTGTTGCTCGGCATCAGCGCCGACATGACCGAAATGCGCCGCACCGTCACCGCCATCCTCGGCGGCAACGCGTCCGAGGGCGACGAGGAGCGGATCGTCGGCCTGGAGGCGGCGCTGCGCGGCCATCTGGCCGAGGCCGACGCCAAGATCGACGACCCCGAGCAGAACGCCCAGATCCAGAAGCTGCACGGGCTGTTCGACGAATACGTCGGCACCTATCAGCGCATCCTGGAACTGAAGACGGCCCAGCAGGACCGCGTCGACGTCGGCATCATGGCCTCCGGCGCCGCGATGTCGGCGATGACCACCGCGATCATCGAGACGGCGATGGGCGAGGGCCATTTCGACGTCGCCGCCCAGGCCGGCAAGGTCCAGCAGAGCCTGATGTACGCCCGCTACAACGCGCTCGCATTCCTGGGCCTCAACGACGGCGCCGCCGCCTCGGACCTGTCGCAGCACATCCAGGAATTCCAGGAGCACGTCGACCAGCTGCTGACCCTGACGACCACCGAGGACAGCCGCGCCATGGCCGAGGAGCTGGAGCGCGGCGCGCCCGAATTCGGCCAGGCGTTCGAGGGGATCCAGGTCACCCAGGGCGAGATCATCGAGCTGACCAAGACCAAGCTGGCCGAGACCGGCGCCGGCGCCGCCGACCTG
This sequence comes from uncultured Rhodospirillaceae bacterium, assembly GCA_964545205.1. Classification (GTDB taxonomy): domain Bacteria; phylum Pseudomonadota; class Alphaproteobacteria; order Rhodospirillales; family Magnetospirillaceae; genus CAZJFH01. The sequence goes on along the minus strand of CAZJFH010000035.1, from coordinate 8,607 downwards.
GCGCGCCAGATCGCCAGCGCGCAGCTGGTGCGCATGGAGGAGATCGAGTCCAGCTCCAGCGCCAAGATGCAGCGCGAGATCCAGTTCGCCGGCATGTTCGCCGCCATCGCCCTGGCCGCCGGTTTCGTTCTGGCGATGCTGATCGCCCGCGGCATCGTCAAGCCGCTCGACGCCATCACCGCGGTGATGACCCGCCTCGCCCAGGGCGACACCGAATCGCACGTGCCCGGCCTCGAGCGCGGCGACGAGATCGGCCGCATGGCGCAGGCGGTCGAGGTGTTCAAGGAGAACAGCCTGGCGATGCGGCGCATGGAGGCCGAGCAGAAGGAGATGGAGCGTCGCGCCGAGGACGAGCGCCGCCGGCACATCCTCAAGCTCGCCGACGATCTCGAGGAGCGGGTCAAGTCGGTGGCCGAGCAGGTCTCGAGCCGGGCCCGCGACATCGTCGAGACCGCCGAGCACATGGGCGGCAAGCTGGGCTCGTCGGCCTCGGGCACGCTGGAGGTCGCCCAGGCCTCGGTGCGGACCCTCGACATCTCGAAGAACGCCGCCTCGGCGGCGTCGTCGCTGTCGGACTCGATCACCGCGATCAGCCGCGACGTCACCAGCGTCTCGGACATCGCCTCGCGCGCCCAGCAGGAATCGGAAGAGGCCAATGCGATGATGCGCGAGCTGGCCGGTGCCGCCGACCGCATCGGCGAGGTCGTCAACCTGATCACCGAGATCGCCGGACAGACCAACCTGCTGGCGCTGAACGCCACCATCGAGGCGGCGCGCGCCGGCGAAGCCGGCAAGGGCTTCGCCGTGGTCGCCAACGAGGTCAAGGGCCTGGCCGGCCAGACCGCGCGGGCCACCGACCAGATCGGCGAACAGGTCGCCGGCATCCAGAACGCCGCCAACAGCGCGGTGCGCGCCATCGGCGCCATCACCTCGACGATCAGCGAGGTCAACGAGATCGCCGCCCGCGTCACCGGCCTGGTCGAGTCCCAGACCAGCGCCACCCACGACATCGCCACCAGCGTGCGCGACGTCAGCGGCGAGGCCGAGGCGGTGGCCTCGCAGGTGGCCGGCGTGACCCAGGCCTCGGCCTCGTCCTACGGCTCGGCGATCCAGGTGATCTGGGCGGCCGAGGAACTGGCCAAGCCGACGGAGTCGCTGGTGCGCGAGCTGCACGACTTCCTGTCGACGCTGCGCAACAGCTAGGCGTCACGCCTTCCCGCGCGTGACGCCTCAATCGGCCGGCGGGGTGATCAGCAGCTTGTCGACGCGGCGGCCATCCATGTCGACGACCTCGAAGCGCCAGCCGTTCCAGTCGAAGGCGTCGCCGGTCTCGGGGACGCGGCGCAGGCGGTCGAGGACGAAGCCGGCCGCCGTGTCGTAGTCGCCGTCGGCCGGCAGGGCGGCGGCCGGCAGCAGGTCGCGCAGGCGGTCCATCGCCAGGCCGCCGTCGACCAGCCACGAGCCGTCGGGCCGGCGCACCACGTCGATGTCGTGCAGGGCGCGGTCGACCGTCAGTTCGCCGACGACGGCGGCGAGCACGTCGCCGGTGGTCACCACGCCCTCGAACGAGCCGTACTCGTCGACGACCAGCGCCATGTGCACCGGCGAATCCTTCAGCACCTCGAGCGCCCGGAGCGCGTCGACGCTGTCGGGCAGCACCGCCGGCTCGACGGCGCAGGCGCGCAGGTCGAGATTGCCGCCGGCCAGCAGCCGCTCCAGCAGATCCTTGGTGCGGACGACGCCGATCACCTCCTCGATGCTGCCCTCGGCCAGCGGGTAGCGGGAATAACCGTGGTGGCGCAGCGTCTCCAGCACCGTGCGGCGCGGCGCGTCGGCGTCGAGCCACACGACGTCGACGCGGGGCGTCATCAGCGCGCGCACGCCGCGGTCGCCCAGGCGCAGCACGCTGTCGATCATCTCCTTCTCGGCATGGGCGAAGATGCCGGTGCGCGCGCCTTCGGCGATCAGCGCCCGGACCTCCTCCTCGGAGACGGTCGCGTCGGGCACGCCGCCGCGTCCCAGCAGCCGCAGGCCCAGCCGGGTCGAGGCGTCGAGCACCCAGACCAGCGGCGAGGCGAGGCGGGAAAGCGCCGCCATCGGCGGCGCCATCAGGCTGGCGACCGCTTCCGGATTCTGCAACGCGATCTGCTTGGGCACCAGTTCGCCGACGATCAGCGACAGATAGGTGATGACGCCGATCACCAGCGCGAACGCCACCTCCTCGGCCGCCGCGCCGAACAGGCCGGTGGCGGCCAGGGCCTCGGCCAGCGGGCCGGACAGGCTGGCGCCGCCGTAGGCGCCGGCGACGATGCCGATCAGGGTGATGCCGATCTGCACCGTCGACAGCAGCCGGCCGGGTTCCTCGGCCAGGGCCAGCGCGATGCGGGCCCCACGCCCGCCCTTCTCGGCAAGCGACTTGAGCCGCGCCTTGCGGGCCGAGACGATGGCGAGTTCCGACATCGCGAAGACGCCGTTGAGGACGATCAGCGCGAGGACGATCGCCACTTCGCCGAGCATGAGGATCTCCGTGCGGTGCCGCGCCAGACTAGCGCGAACGGCCGGCCCGCGAAAGCTACTCGCCGGCCGCCGCGGGCTTCGCCACGCGCATGCGCCGCGGCGCCGCCGCCGTCCAGCGGTAGAGGGCGGGGACCACGAACAGGGTCAGCACGGTGGCGAAGCCGATCCCGAACAGCACCGCGACGCCGACGACGTAGCGGCTCTCCGAGCCGGCGCCCGAGCCGATGACCAGCGGCACCGCGCCGGCCGCCGTCGAGATCGCGGTCATCAGCACCGGCCGCAGCCGCACCACGGCGGCCTCGACCGCCGCCTCGCCGCGGACCAGGCCGCGATGCGCGAGCTGGTTGGCGAACTCGACCAGCAGGATGCCGTTCTTGGCCGCCAGCCCGACCAGCATGACGACGCCGATCTGGCTGTAGATGTTGAGCGTCTGGCCGGTGATCCACAGTCCGAACAGCGCCCCGGTGGTGGCGAACGGCACCGTCGTCATGATCAGCGCCGGCAGCCGCAGGCTCTCGAACTGCGCCGCCAGCACCAGGAACACCACCACCAGCGACAGCACGAAGGTGGTCATGCCGGCGTCGCCGGCGCGCTGGAACTCGCGGCTTTCGCCCTTGAAGTCGATGGTGGCGTTGCCCGGCAGCTCTTCGGCCGCCGCCTGGCGCACGAAGGCGATCGCCTCGCCCAGGGTGTAGCCCGGCGCCAGCCCGGCCGAGATCGTCACCGCCCGGCGGCGGTCGAAGCGGCTGTAGCTGCTGGCCGCCGCCGTCTCGGTCAGGCTGGCGAGATTGGCCAGCGGCACGAGCTGGCCGTCGCGGCCGCGGACGTAAAGATCGGTGACGTCGTCGGGGCCGCGGCGGTCGGCGGCCTCGGCCTGCAGGATGACGTCGTACTCCTCGCCGCGGTCGATATAGGTCCCGACGGTGCGCGAGCCCAGCGCCGTCTGCAGCGTCGCCCCGACCTCGGCCGCCGCCACGCCCAGCTTGGCCGCGCGCTCGCGGTCGATCGCGACCTCGAGCTGCGGCCGGCGCTCGTCGTAGTCGGCCGACGGCCTGGTCAGGGCGGGGTTGGCCTCCAGCCGCTTCAACATGCGGTCGCGCCACTCGGCGAGGTCGCCCCAGGTCGGGCCGCCGATCACCACCTGCAGCGGCCGCCCCCCCGAGCGCTGGCCCAGCGACGGGCGCGAGCGGGCATAGGCCTCGGCGCCGGGCAGCGCGCTCAGCTCCTCGGTGAGCTCGTCCATGACGGTCTCGACGTGGACGTCGCGCTCGGACCAGTCGGACAGGGCGACGATGCCGCGCACCCGGGGATCGCCGCTGCCGAAGATCGCGGTCAGCGCCTGGGTGGCGACGCCGTCCTCGACCCGTTTCAGCAGCGCCCGCTCGAGCGCGTCGGCATAGGGCAGCGCGTAGTCGTAGGAGGCGCCCTCGGGCATGCTGACGATGACCCAGAAGCCGCCGCGATCCTCGGCCGGCACCAGCTCCTGCGGCAGCTCGCGATACAGCCAGCCCGCCGCCGCCACCGTGGCGAGGATGACGGCGACCACCGGCACCCGCGAGGCGACGAAGACGCCCAACGCCCGGCGGTAGCCGTTCTCGAGACCGGCGACCGCGCGGTCGACCACGCGGATCAGCGCGTTGGGCCGGTGCTCGCGGCCGAGCATGCGCCCGGCCAGGGCCGGCGCCAGGGTCAGGGCGACGAAGGTCGAGATCACCACCGCCGCCGCCATGGTCAGCGCGAACTCGGCGAACAGCCGGCCGACATGGCCCTGCTGCAGCGCCAGCGGCGCGAACACGGCGACCAGCACCGCCGTGGTGGCGATGACCGCGAAACCGACCGTCGACGCGCCCGAGATCGCCGCCGCCTCGGCGCGCTCGCCGTGCTCGAAGCGGCGCCAGATGCTCTCGACGACGACGATGGTGTCGTCGACGACCAGGCCGGCGGCGAGCACGAAGGCCAGCAGCGTCAGCACGTTGATCGAGAAGCCCAGCACCCAGATCGCCAGCAGCCCGCCGATCAGCGATACCGGGATCGCGGTCACCGCGATGAAGGTCATCCGGCCGCTGCCGAGGAACAGGTAGATCACCGCCGTGACCAGCACGATGGCGATCACCAGGGTGGTCAGCACCTCGGTCAGCGCCGCCTCGACGAAGACCGAGCTGTCGTAGCTGACGCCGAGTTCCAGCCCCTCGGGCAGGTCGGCGAGGACGCGGTCGAGCTCCTCCTTCACGCCGGAGGCGACCTCCAGCAGGTTGGCGTCGGTCTGGGCGATGATGCCGAGCCCGATCGACTGGCGGCCGTTGGCGCGATAGAGGCGGTAGGGATTGGACGGCGCGATCTCGACCTTGGCGACCTCGCCCAGGCGGACGACGTCGCCGCCTTCGACCGTGCGCACCGGCAGGGCGCGGAAATCCTCGGGCGTCCGGTAGCCGCGCTGCGTGCGGATGGTCAGGTTCTGCTGCGCGCCCTCGACGCGGCCGGCCGGCAGCTCGACGTTTTCGCGCCGGAGCGCCGCCTCGACGTCGCCGACGGTGGCGCCGCGCGCCGCCAGCGCCCGGCGGTCGAGCCAGATGCGCATCGAATAGCGCTTCTCGCCGCCGATATTGATCTGGGCGACGCCGTCGACCGTGGTCAGGCGGTCGACGACCAGGCGCTCGACCATGTCGGTCAGCGCCATGGCGTCGAGGTGGTCGCTGCGCAGGGTCAGCCACATGACCTCGTCGGCGTTCTCGTCGGCCTTGGCGACGCGCGGCGGGTCGATGTCGTCGGGCAGGTCGCGCAACGCGCGGTTGACGCGGTCGCGCACGTCGTTGGCGGCGACGTCGATGTCGCGGTCGAGGGCGAACTCGATGTTGACGTAGCTGCGGCCGTCGCTGCTCGACGAGGTGATGGTCTCGATGCCCTCGATGCCGGCGAGGTAGTCCTCGATCACCTGGGTCACCCGGCTCTCGACGACCTCGCCGGCGGCGCCGGGGTAATAGGTGCTGACGCCGACCAGCGGCGGATTGATGTCCGGCGCCTCGCGCACGCTGAGCTGGGTCAGCGCGAACAGGCCGAACACCAGCACGATCAGGTTGACGACGCTGGCGGCGATCGGCCGGCGGACCGAGAAGGTGGACAGCAGCACGCCTAGCCCCCCGCGCCCTGCGGCGCGCCCAGGGCCATCGCCGGCACCAGCGACACGGCGTCGCCGCCGTCGAGCTTGGTCGCGCCCTCGACGACGACGGTCTCGCCCGGCGTCAGGCCGGCGGTGATCTCGACGGCGCCGTCGCGGCGCTCGCCGGTCTCGACGGTGCGGCGTTCGGCCCGCTTTCCGGGGCCGACGACGAAGACGAAGCTCTGGCGGCCGGTGGCGACGACGGCGGTCGCCGGCACCAGAACCGCTTCGCGGCTGCCGACCGACAGTTCGACCTCGGCGAGCTGGCCGGGGCGGAGCAGTTCGCCGTCGTTGGGAATCTCGGCCCGCACGGCGACCTGGCGGCTGACCGGGTCGACGCGCGGCGCGATGCTGGCGACGCGTCCCTCGAAGCGCGTGCCCGGATAGGCCGCCGAGCGCACGGCCACCGCCTGACCGGGGGCCAGCGCCGCCATGCGCGGCTCCGGGATCGCGAAATCGACGTAGACCCGCGACAGGTCGTCGAGGGTGGTGATCGGATCGCCCGGCCGCAGATAGGCGCCGGGACTGACCTGGCGAAAGCCGAGGCGGCCGGCGAAGGGTGCGCGCACCTCGCGCTCGGCCAGCCGCGCCTCGGCCACCGCCAGCGCCGCCCGGGCGGCGTCCAGCGCCGCCGCGGCGTCGTCGAGCACCTGCTGCGAGACCGTGCCGTTGCGCCTGAGCTGAGTCGCGCGCTCGTGCGCCTTGCGCGCCGCCTCCAGGCCGGTGCGCGCCGCCGCCACCTGCGCCCGCTCCTCGCGGTCGCCGAGGCGCAGCAGCACCGCGCCGGCCTCGACCTCGGCGCCGTGCTCGAACAGGATCTCGCGCACGATGCCGGCGGTCTCGACGGTCAGGATCACCGCGTCGCGCGCCTCGACCGTGCCGACGGCGCGGATGCGCTCGACCAGCGCCGACAGCCCCACCGTCTGCGCCGCGACCGATTTCGGCGGCGGCTCGCGCGGCGCGGCGGCGACGCTCGCCGTCTCGGCGGCCGGCCACGGCAGGCGGTCGCGCCAGAACCAGCCGCCGGCGGCGAGGGCGATGACGACGAGGAGGATCAGGACCGATTTCATGATGGTGCCGCCACCCGAACGGTGCGCTCGCGAGGCCTCATTCCTACCGCCCCTTCCGCCGCCCCTTGGGCCGGCCGGTCTTCTCCGGCCGGTTGCCCGGGCGCGGCTTGGCATCGTAGGCCACCGGCATCTCCAGCTCCAGCGCCTCCAGCCGCTTGATCTCGTCGCGCAGCCGCGCCGCCTCCTCGAATTCGAGGTCGGCGGCGGCGGCGCGCATGCGCTTGTCGAGTTCGGCGACCACCGTGCGCAGGTCCTTGCCGACGAACTCGGCCATGCCGGAATCGGCCTGGACGGTGACGTAGTCCTGCTCGTAGACGCTCTGCATCACGTCGGCGATCGACTTGCGGATGCTCTCGGGCGTGATGCCGTGCTCGGCGTTGTAGGCCTGCTGCTTCTCGCGGCGGCGGTTGGTCTCGTCGATGGCGCGCTTGAGGCTGCCGGTCATGGTGTCGGCATAGAGGATCACCCGGCCGTCGACGTTGCGCGCCGCGCGGCCGATGGTCTGGATCAGCGAGGTCTCCGAGCGCAGGAAGCCCTCCTTGTCGGCGTCGAGGATGGCGACCAGCGCGCATTCGGGGATGTCGAGGCCCTCGCGCAGCAGGTTGATGCCGACCAGCACGTCGTAGGCGCCGAGGCGCAAGTCGCGGATGATCTCGATGCGCTCCAGCGTGTCGATGTCGGAATGCAGGTAGCGCACGCGCACGCCGTGCTCGTGCAGGTACTCGGTCAGGTCCTCGGCCATGCGCTTGGTCAGGGTGGTGACCAGCACGCGCTGGCCCTTCGACGCGCAGGCCTTGGCCTCGCCCAGCAGGTCGTCGACCTGGTGCTCGACCGGGCGGACGACGCAGACCGGGTCGACCAGGCCGGTCGGGCGGATGACCTGTTCGGTGAAGACGCCGCCGGTGCGCTCCATCTCCCAAGGGCCCGGAGTGGCCGAGACGAACACCGTCTGCGGCCGCATCGCGTCCCATTCCTCGAACTTCAGCGGCCGGTTGTCGACGCAGGACGGCAGCCGGAAGCCGTATTCGGCCAGGGTCGACTTGCGCACGTAGTCGCCCTTGTACATGCCGCCGAGCTGCGGCACCGTGACGTGGCTCTCGTCGACGATCAGCAGCGCGTCCTCGGGCAGGTATTCGAACAGGGTCGGCGGCGGCTCGCCGGGGGCGCGGCCGGTCAGGTAGCGCGAGTAGTTCTCGATCGACTTGCAGTGGCCGGTGGCCTCGAGCATCTCGAGGTCGAAATTGGTGCGCTGCTCCAGCCGCTGCGCCTCCAGCAGCTTGCCCTCGGCGTTGAAGCGCTCCAGCGTCTCGGCGAGCTCGGCCTTGATGCCCTTGATCGCCTGGGTGATGGTCGGCCTGGGCGTCACGTAGTGGCTGGACGGGTAGACGACGATCTCGGTCAGGCCGGCCGTCTTCTCGCCGGTCAGCGGGTCGAACTCGCAGATGCTCTCGATCTCGTCGCCGAACATCGACAGCCGCCAGGCGCGGTCCTCGTAGTGGGCGGGAAAGATCTCCAGGCTGTCGCCGCGCACCCGGAAGGCGCCGCGGGCGAAGGCCTGGTCGTTGCGCTTGTACTGCAGCTCGACGAGCTGCTTGAGCAGCCCGCGCTGGTCGACGGCGTCGCCGACCTTCAGCGGGATGGTCATGCGGGCGTAGCTCTCGACGGCGCCGATGCCGTAGATGCACGACACCGAGGCGACGATGATGACGTCGCGGCGCTCGAGCAGGGCGCGCGTCGCGGCGTGGCGCATGCGGTCGATCTGCTCGTTGATCGCCGAGTCCTTCTCGATGTAGGTGTCGGTGCGCGGGACGTAGGCCTCGGGCTGGTAGTAGTCGTAGTAGGAGACGAAGTACTCGACCGCGT
>CAZJFH010000034.1:0-52185 GCA_964545205.1 uncultured Rhodospirillaceae bacterium | reverse complement strand
CCGCGACGATGCGGTGGTAGTTCTCCCAGGCGCGCATCAGCTCGTGCAGGTCCTTCGCACGCATGTTCTTGGAGTCTTCCTTGAGCATGGTGAGCAGGTGCAGGCCCTGTTCCAGCATCTTGGCGTTGGTCATGTAGTAGGTCGACACGCCGGCCACGTACTCGTCCATCAGCTTCTGCAGGCGCTGCTGCAGGACGCGCGGCAGGATGTAGTGCGGGTTGACGTCTTCGGCGGTGGTCTTGTCCTTGTGCTCGAAGTAGTTCCGCACCGGCAGGTAGATCTCTTCGGCGATCGCCTTGATGTCGCCCTTGAGCACCGGCTGGTAGCCCTTGTTGTCGCGGACGAACTTGACCATCATCTTGCCGGCGATGCGGCCTTCGGCGTGGCTGCCCGACGAGAACTTGTGGCCGGAAGCGCCGACGCCGTCACCGGCGGTGAACAGGCCCTTCACGGTGGTCATGCGGTTGTAGCCCCACTTCCACTCGGCCGGGCTGTTCAGGTCCTCGGGACCCGACACCCAGATGCCGCAGCAGCCCGAATGCGAGCCGAGCAGGTAGGGCTCGGTCGGCATCAGCTCGGACGGCGACTGCTCGGGACGGATGTTCATGCCGGCCCACACACCGGCCTGGCCGATGCACATGTCGAGGAAGTCTTCCCAGGCCTCGGCCTCGAGATGCTTGATCTCCTTCGGAGTCATCGTCTCGGCGAGCTTGGCCATCGCTTCCGGAGTCTGCATGTAGATCGGGCCGCGGCCCTCGCGCATCTCCTTCAGCATGGCGTGGTTGCGCAGGCAGGTCGGCACCACGGTCGCCTTGTCGTACGGCGCGTACTGGGCCAGCATGTCGGCGTTCTTGATCACGTAGTTCTCGCCGAAGGCGTTGGTCGCCTGGCTCTTGAACAGCAGGAACCAAGCGCCGACCGGGCCGTAGCCGTCCTTGAAGCGGGCCGGGACGAAGCGGTTTTCCATCATCGTCAGCTCGGCGCCGCACTCCGCCGCCATGGCGTAGGTCGAGCCGGCGTTCCACACCGGGTACCAGGTGCGGCCGTTGCCTTCACCGGTCGAACGCGGGCGGAAGATGTTCACCGCGCCGCCGGCGACCAGCAGGATCGCGTTGGCCTTGAAGACGTAGAGCTTGTGCTCGCGCACGCTCATGCCCACCGCGCCGGCGATGCGGTTCGGCTCGTTCTGGTCCAGGAGCAGCTTCACGATGAAGACGCGCTCCATGATGTTCTCGATGCCCAGGGCCTTCTTGGCGGCTTCCGCGACGATGGTCTTGTAGCCTTCGCCGTTGATCATGATCTGCCACTTGCCCGAGCGGACCGGCTTGCCGCCCTCGGCCAGCGGGGTGCCCTCGGTCTCCTTGGTCTTCCAGATCGGCAGGCCCCATTCCTCGAACAGGTGCACCGAATCGTCGACGTGACGGCCGACGTCGAAGACCAGGTCGTCGCGGGTGATGCCCATCAGGTCGGCCGAGACCATGCGGCAGTAGTCTTCGGGCTTCTGGCCGCCCAGATAGGTGTTGATCGCCGACAGGCCCATGGCGACCGCGCCCGACCGATCCATGGCCGCCTTGTCGACCAGGGTGATCTTGACGTCGTCGCCGGCCCAGCGCTTGGCCTCGAAAGCCGCGCCGCAGGCCGCCATGCCACCACCGATCAGCAGGATGTCGGTGCTGATCTCGATGATCTCGGGATTACCGAAACCGTATTCGCTCATCGTAGTTCCTTCCCCTCAACTGTGCTGCGCCATTCGCGAAGGGCGCGCAGGTTCTCGGTGTGGCCGATCAGATGGTCGGCAGGGTGCCCGACTCGGTGAACAGGTTGTCGCTGTCCAGGTCGTTGGGCTGCGGCTTGCCGGCATACGGATCGATCGAGCCCACCGGGGTGGTGCGGACCGGGAACTTGAAGCGCTTGACCTCGCCGTCGCGGAACTTGATGGTCCACATGATGGCGCTGTCGGTGCGCATCGGAATGACGGCGCCGCCCATCGGCACGAAGTCCTGGTAGGCGCGCACCTCGATGGCCTGCTGCGGGCAGGCCTTGACGCAGCACTGGCATTCCCAGCACTGATCCGGCTCCTGGTTGAAGGCCTTCATCCGGGTGGTGTCGAGCTTCATCAGGTTGTTCGGGCAGATGTACATGCAGGCGGTGACTTGCCCGCCCTTGCAGCCATCGCACTTGTCGGTATGAACGAACGTGGGCATGAACCTCTCTCCCTTCGTTTCTCACAGCTTCCCTAAGCCCGCCGGCGGCGTGCCGGCACGGCGATGCAGGGCGCCCGCGTGCGGCGACCTGCGTAATCTTGTTGCGGCGGAAGCACCCCTCCCTGTTCGGATCGGACCTTTTGGCCGCGTTTATTATAAATTGGTAATCTAAAAGCCACTGATATATGTGTCAAACCCAAAAGGCGTATGACCCTGCGAGGAGACCGAATGCGCGACGATCTCGGCGAACTGACGCAGCGCCTGCTGGCGTTCCGCGACGAACGCGACTGGCGGCAGTTCCACACGCTCAAGAACCTGATGCTCTCGCTGTCGCTGGAGGCCTCCGAGCTGCTCGAACTGGCCCAGTGGCGCAGCGACCGGGAGCTCGACCAATTGGCCGCCGACGCGGACTTCCGCGCCCGGCTCGGCGAGGAATGCGCCGACGTGCTGCTGTACCTGCTGCTGGTCTGCGAGCGGGCCGGCATCGACCTCGCGGCGGCGGCGCATGCCAAGATCGACCGCAACGCCGAGAAATACCCGGCCGACAAGGCCCGCGGCCGCGCCGACAAATACACCGAGCTGTAGGATCCCGGCGCCACGGTGCCGCCCTCGCCCCGACCCTCTCCCGCGAGCGGGAGAGGGGGCGTGGACGACCGGCCGTGGGGCGAGGGGATGCGCACCGAACCTACTCCGCCGGGGCCGTTTCCTTCTTCAGGCTGGCGTAGTAGTCCTGCAGGATCTTCACCACCTCGGGGCGGCTGAACTCCGGCGGCGGCGATTCGCCCTGCGAGAGCATCTCGCGCTGCTTGGTGCCCGAGACGTGGACCTGGTCCTCCTTCGGGTGCGGGCAGGTCTTGGCCGTGGCCATGCCGTAGCACTTCTTGCAGAAGAAGGTGATGTCGATCTTCAGCGCCTGGGTGATCAGCGCGCCCGGCCACAGCGTGTCGAAGATGTGCTGGGCGTCGAACGGGCCGTAATAGTCGCCGACGCCGGCGTGATCGCGGCCGACGATCAGGTGCGAGCAGCCGAAGTTCTGGCGGATCAGCGCGTGGATCAGCGCCTCGCGCGGGCCGGCGTAGCGCATCTCGATTGGATAGCCGGCCTGGATCGCGGTGCCGGGGACGAAGTAGTTGTCGACCATCGCCTGGATGGCCTTGGTGCGGGTCTCGGCCGGGATGTCGCCCGGCTTCAGCTTGCCCAGGACCTGGTGGATGAAGACGCCGTCGGTGACTTCGATGGCGATCTTGGCCAGGTGCTCGTGGCTGCGGTGCATCGGGTTGCGGGTCTGGAAGGCGGCGACGCGGCTCCAGCCCTTCTCGGCGAACAGCGCGCGGCTCTCGGCCGGGCGCAGGTACAGGCCGGGATACTTCTTCGGGTATTCGCCCTCGGACAGCGCCATCACGCGGCCGGCGAGGTTGACGTCGCCCTGGGCCATCACCTTCTGCACGCCGGGGTGCTCGGGATCGCTGGTGCGGTAGACGTGCTGGCACTCGAAGGCGCGGTCGATGACGTATTTCTCGGTCACTTCCATGACCGCCATGATCTCGCCGCTGTCGCCGTCGACCAGCGCCACCTCTTCCTCGACGCCGATGCTGTCGGCCAGATCCTTGGCCGCGGACAGGGTGATCGGGATCGGCCAGAAGGTGCCGTCGGCCAGCTTCATGTCGGCGCAGACGCCGCGCCAGTCGGCCTCGCCCATGAAGCCCTCGAGCGGCGTGTAGGCGCCGATCGCGAGCATGATCACGTCCGACGTCTCGCGGCTGGACATCGGCACCTGCTTGAGCTTCTTGGCGCGCTCTTGCAGCGCCGCACGCTCGACTTCCGGAACCAGCAATGGCTTGAGTTCGCCGCCGCCGTGCGGCGGCACCAGCTTGGACATGACTTCCCCCTCTCTTCAAGGTCAGGCGATTCGTCGCCCTTGTGTTCGTCGCGGCGTACCGCGCGATCCAGTTCTTTATAATATGCTGTAACAGGAAAATCTAATGGAAAGAGCCGGCCCCGCCGTTCGGATGGGCCCTCATCCGTTCGGAACCCTCGGCGCCCGACCGTGTTGTCGGCAGGGAACCCCAAACCCCATCCGGGAGGACCAGATGAAGAGGTTTCTTTTGGCGGCGACCGTGATCGGCGCCGGCGCCTTTGCCGCCACCGGCGCGACGGCGCAGAACTACCAGGGCCAGCAGGGTCAGCAGGGTTACGGCCAGCAGCAGGGCTGGAACCAGCAGAGCCGCGGCCAGCAGGGCTGGCAGGGCGGCTACGGCCAGCAGCAGGCCTACGGCGACCAGGGCTACGGTCGGCAGCAGGGCTTCCAGGGCCAGCAGAACTGGCCGCAGCAGGGCTACCAGGGCTGGGGCCAGCCGCAGACCTACGACCAGAGTCAGCAACGCGGCTACGGCCAGCAGCAGGGCTGGGGCCAGCAGGGCCAGGGCTACGGCCAGCAGAATCAGCGGTTCGGCCAGCAGGGCTACGGGCAGCAGCAGCCGATGATGCGCGGCCAGCGCGGAATGCAGGGCTCGGGCCAGTACGCGCAGCCGCCGCGTAGCGGCGCCCGCCTGCACCTCAGCGCCAACGTCGTCGAGCGCATCGAGAACGCGCTGCAGCGGCACGGCTACAATCCCGGCCAGATCGACGGCCGCTGGGACCGCCAGGCGCGCGACGCGGTCCGCAATTTCCAGCAGGCGCAGAACCTGCAGCCGACCGGGCGGCTCGACCTGGTGACCCTGTCCGGCCTCGGCCTCAGCCTGCCGCAGTTGGTCGAACTCGAGTGGGAGACCACCCGCCTGTCCGAGCGCGGCAGCCAGCCCGGCCAGCAGCAGCAGCAGCAGGGCCAGTTCAGGCAGGATCGGCAGCAGCAGGACCAGCAGGCCCAGCAGCAGAACCGGCAGAATCAGCAGCAGGGTCGGATCTTCACCTACGGCGATCAGCAGGGCCAGAACGAGGCCGCCGACATGCTGCAGGGCGACGGCCAGCAGCGGAACCAGCGCACCGGCACGGCCGACTGACCCCCGTCACGCGGCGAACGAAAACGGCCGGACCCTCGCGGGTCCGGCCGTTGCCGTGTCCATGCTCCGGCCTCAGGCCGATTCCAGCTTCGGTGCCGGGATCATCTGGCCGTCCAGGGCGGCGTCCTTCTTCGGGTCCATGCCGAAGGCGACCGCCATGAGCTGGCTGTAGAACACCACCGGAATGTTGAAGCTGGTGCCGTATTTGGCGTTGATCTGGTCCTGGAACATCTCGACGTTGGTCTGGCACAGCGGGCAGGGCGTGGCGATCACGTCGGCGCCCTTGGCCTCGGCCTCGTCGAGGATCTTCTTCATCAGGTGCAGGCCGCGCTCGGGGCTCATCACCGAGACCGAGCCGCCGCAGCACTGCGTCCGGTTCTCGAAATCGATCGCCTCGGCGCCGCAGGCCTCGATCATGTCGTCGAGGAAATGCGGCTGGTCGTAGGAGTCGTCGAAATTGCCGCCGCGCTCGGTGCGGGCGAACGGCCGCACGGTCTGGCAGCCGACATAGCCGGCGACCTTCAGGCCCGAGAGCGGCTTGGTGACCTGCTCCTTGACCTTGTCCATGCCGACGTCGTTGACGATGACCTCGCAGATGTGGCGGACGTGCAAGCTGGCGTCGTAGCTCATGTTGGCCACCGACAGCGCCTCGTTGACCTCGGCCTTCAGCGTCTCGTCCTCACGCATCTTCTCGTTGGTGTAGTGCGTGTTGAGATAGCAGGCGGCGCAGGGGGTCGCGACGTCGTTGTCGCCCTGCTGCTTGGCCTGGGCCAGATTGCGGCCCGACAGCGCGGTGTGGGCCAGATGGCCGCCGGCGATGTGGCCGACCGAGGCGCCGCAGCAGTTCCAGTCGGCGATGTCCTCGAGCTCGACGCCCAGCTTCGGCAGGATGGCGCGCAAGCTGCGGTCGAGGTGGACGGCGCTCGCTTCGGAGCTGCAGCCCGGATAGTAGGTGAACTTCTTGGTCATTTCCGTTCTTCCTTCGCTTTCTCCCTCTCCCGCTCGCGGGAGAGGGCCGGGGTGAGGGCTGCGCACCGGCGTTTCGAGCGCTGCCCTCACCCTCCCGCTTCGCGGGCCCCTCCCTCTCCCGCAGGCGGGAGAGGGGCTGCGTTCAGTGCCGGGCCTGGATTTCCTCGGCCTTCTTGAGGATGGCCTGAAGCTCGCCGACCTTCTTGATCTTGTGCGGCATGCCCAGGTGCATGCGCTTGGCCTTGATCATGTTCAGGGCGATCTTCTGGTTGGCCTGGCCGCGCTTGACGAATTCGCCGAAGCCGAAGGACCAGTAGTACTTGGCGGTGACCAGGCGCTCGTCGGTCTTGCCCCACTTGGCGGCCGACCACCAGAACGCCTTGGCGAAGCGGGCGTTGTCGGATTCCCGCGCCGGGGCGTAGCCCTCGGCCACCGCCAGGGTGGCGAGGTCGTGCAGGATGTAGGTCACCGGCACGCCGCGCGGGCAGCGCACCACGCAGTTGTAGCAGGAGACGCAGTTCCAGATGGTGTTCGAGGTGAGCACCGCCTCCTTCATGCCGGCGCGGATCATCATGAACAGCTTGCGCGGGCCGTGGTCCATCTGCTCGCCGATCGGGCACGAGCCGGAACAGGTGCCGCACTGCATGCACTTGTTCAGGCGGTCGCCGCCGTCGACGTTCTCGAACACCCAGCGGGCGAAGTTCAGGTCGTACGTCTTCGAGGGGGTGGGCGAAATCGCGTTCATGGCTCAGAACCCCTTGAACGGGCTGGGACCGAGGGAGTCGATGACCTCCATGAACTCGTCGATCATGGGGCCGATCTCGTGCGACTGGGCGATGGAGACCTCCATCTGGCCCACACGCTCCTGTTCGAGCATCATCGACTTCAGCGTCTCGCCGACCTTGCTCATGCGCTCCTGCGCCATCGCCGAACCCTTGACGAAGTGGCACTGGTAATCGTCGCCGGGCTTGCAGCCCATCAGGATGATGCCGTCGTAGCCCGATTCCAGGGCGGTCGAGATCCACAGCAGGCTGACCGATCCCAGGCAGCGCACCGGGACGATGCGGACGTGCGGATTGTACTGGTGACGGTTGATGCCGGCCATGTCGAGCGCCGGATAGGCGTCGTTCTCGCAGGCCAGGATCAGCACCCGCGGCTTCTCCTCGTCCTCGTCGGGAATTTCGACCGCCTTGATCATCGAGGCGACCATGTCGACCGAGTAGTTGTCGAAGCTGATCGTGCGCACCGGGCAGGCGCCCATGCAGGTGCCGCAGCGGCGGCAGCGCGCCGCGTTGACGATCGGGTATTCCTTCTCGTCCTCGTCGATCGCCGCGAACGGGCATTCGACGGTGCAGCGCCGGCACTTGGTGCACTGGTTGAGGTTGATGCGCGGGAACGACAGGTCGCCGGAGCGCGGATGCACCGCCGCACCCTTGGCGGCGTTGCGCACCACCTGCACCGCCTTCATGGCGGCGCCGGCCGCGTCCTCGGCCGCCTCGCCCATGTCCATCGGCCGCCGCACCGGGCCGCAGGTGTAGATGCCCGTGCGGCGGGTCTCGTAGGGGAAGCAGATGTAGTGGCTGTCCGAGAAGCCGTCGGCCAGCATCGGGATGTGCGGCCCCTGGCGGTACTGCAGGTTGAGCAGCGGCGCGCCCTCGGGGACGCGGTCCTCGGGCCGGGGCAGCGGCTCCGGCGCGTCGCCGACATAGCCCGCGACCTTGATCGGGGCGACCGGGTTGACGTCGGACTTGAGCTGCACCAGCGCGCTCTCGCCGTTCTCGAAGGCGATGTCGGTCATCGTGGTGTTCGGCACCATGCCGGTCGCCAGCACCACCATGTCGACGCCCTGCAGCGGCACCTCCTGCTGCAGCAGCTCGTCGTCGTAGACCACGGTCAGGTCGGCGCCGACCGTCTTGACCTTGCCCTTCATGAACACCACGCCCTTGGCCTGGGCGTCGCGGTAGAACTCCTCCATCACGCCGGGGGTGCGCAGCTCGTCGTAGACGACGAAGGCCTGCACTTGCGGATCGGCCTCGCGCAGCATCAGCGCGTGCTTGATCGACTCGGCGCAGCACACCGACGAGCAGTAGGGCAGGTGGTCGGGATCGCGCGAGCCGGCGCACTGGACGAAGACGACGTTCTTCGGCGCCTGGCCGTCGCTGGGGCGCTTGATGGCGCCGTCCTTGAGCATGCGCTCGAGCTGGACGTTGGTGACGACGTCGGGGCTGGCGCCAAAGCCGAGATGGCCCAGCTTGGTGGCGTCGTAGGGCCGCCAGCCGGTGGCGACGACGATGGCGCCGACGGTCTCGGTCGCCGCCGACTCGCCCTGGACCAGCTCGACCTCGAACTTGCCCGGCATGCCCTTGGTCCTGGCGACGTGGGCGCCGGTCATCACGGTGATCAGCGGGTCCTCGGACACCGAGGCGACCAGCGCCTCGAGCCCCGGGTCCTGCGGGTCGCGGTAGGGCGGGCGGTGCGGCACCACCTTGGCCGAGTTGCGGAGCTGGCCGCCGAGCTCGCCGGCCCGCTCGATCAGCAGCACCTCGTGGCCGGCATTGGCCGCTTCCTTGGCGGCGCGGAGGCCGGTGAAGCCGCCGCCGAGCACCAGGATGCGCTGGCTCCACTCGCCCTCGGTGTAGGGCTCGGGCGCCTTGGTCTTCAGCGACTGGGCGCAGGCCATGCGCACGTAGTCGTCCGCCAGCGCCTGGGTGTCCTCGTCGCCGGCCGGATGGGCCCAGGCCACCAGCTCGCGCAGGTTGGCGCGCACCACGGTGGCGTTGTCGAACTGGAAGCGGTCGGTCATCGCCCGCGGGCTGCAGGCGGCGACGACGAGCTGGTTGACCTTGCCCTCGGCGAGGTCGGCGCGGATCATCTCGACGCCGGCGTCGCCGCACAGCATGTCGTGCTTGGCGCAGTGCGCCGCCTTCATCTCGCGCAGCGCCACCTTCTCGGTGGCGTCCAGCGACACGGCCTCGCCGATGCCGCAGCCCGCGCAGAGGTAAACGCCGGTTTTCCTATCAGACATTGGCCACCTTCCTCCCCTCGGCCGGAGCCCGGCCCGACACCGCCTGGATCGCCTTGAGCGCCGCGGCGGTCGCCGACTGCACGCTCATCGAGACGTCGAGCGGTCCGGACGCCACGCCGGCCGACATGATTCCCCCCTCGTTGCCCTCGGGCACGATGAAGCCGTAATCGTCCATCGCCACGTCCAGCGCCGGCATGCCGTCGGCCACCGACGGCTGCATGCCGACGGCCAGCACGACCATGTCGTATGCCTGCGCGTAGATTTCCCGGGTGAGGGTGTTTTCGCCGCACACCACCGGACGGCCGTCGTCGCCGGGGATGATCTTGGCGGGCTTCGACTTGACCCAGCGGACCTGCGGGTCGTTCTTCAGCTTGCGATAGAAGTTCTCGAGTTTGTCGTGGGCGCGGATGTCGATGTAGTAGATGTCGACCTCGACGTCCTTGTACTGCTCGCGCAGATAGGCGGCGTGCTTCATCGACGCCAGGCAGCAGATCCGCGAGCAATAGGGCAGGTGGTTGAGGTCGCGCGAGCCGGCGCACTGGATCAGCGCCACCTTCTTCGGCGCCTCGCCGTTCGAGGGCCGCAGGATCTTGCCCTTGGTCGGGCCGTCGTGCGCGGCCAGGCGCTCCATCTCGACATTGGTGACGATGTCGGGGCTGGAGTCGTAGCGGTACGGGTTGATCTTGCCGGCGTCGTAGGGCTGCCAGCCGGTGGCCCAGACGATGGCCCCGACCGTCAGTTCGAACACCTTCTCCTCGTCGTCGAGGTCGACGGCGCCGTACTTGCAGGCGGCCTTGATCTTTTCGGCCTCGGGCGTGCCGATCACCTCGGGGGCGATCACGTAGCGCATCGGGAAGGCCATCTCGTGCGGCAGATAGGCCGCCTTGACCTTGTCGAGGCCGTAGTTGAACGGATTGGCGACCTCGGTCTCGGCGGCGGTCGCGCAGTCGCCGCAGGCGGTGCAGTTCGGCGTGACGTGCCGCGGCGTCTGGCGCACCGTCACCTGGAAGTCGCCGCGCTTGCCGGCCACCGACACCACGCTCGACATGGTGAAGACCTTGATCCGGCGCTGCTTCTTGATGCGCTGGAAATTGATCTCCAGTCCGCATGTCGGATGACAGAGCTTCGGGAAATACCGGTTGAGCTGCGCGACACGGCCGCCCAGGCTCGGCGCCCTCTCCAGCAGCACGACGTCGTATCCGGCTTCCGCCGCCTCGACCGCCGTCGAGATGCCGCTGATGCCACCGCCGACCACCAGGATGGTCTGGCTGCTCAGGCCTTCTTTGGTCATCGTCTCACCCCCTGCAGCGCCCCGCGACGAAGGTGCGGATCGGACCGCCTGCCGGCGGCGTTCCATTCGCAGGCGCGTATATTAGCGTAACTTGATTTCCCACAGGATTAACGGTCGGGCGGGGGGCTTGGCAAGGAAAAAGCGACACCTGGCGGAGTGGGGCGCACACTTCGTGTTGTGAATTACTATCAGTTCATCACCGTGACTGCCGACGACAACAGCTCAGGCGCCACAACGCTTGTGCAGCATCCATTCTGCTGCAGTGCGGCGTCCGCCGGCCCGCCCGACAAGGTAGGACGAATACCCCCTGAAGCGGTGTGGACTTGGTCAATTTCCTCGTGTCAGAGTTCTTTGATATAACGATCATTAATCTCGGGGAATCGTCCAATGACCGTCCGCGTCCTTCTCAAGCAGGTCCACTCCGGGTTGCGCACCATCGGCCCCAAGGCGCGGGTCGAAACCGCCGCGGCGCTGCTCCACGGCAACACCATCGGCGCGCTGCCGGTCGTCGACGAGCGCGGGCGTCTGGTCGGCATCGTCTCCGAGCGCGACGTCGTCAGCGTCATCGCCACCCGCGGCGCCGGCGGCCTCGGCGCGCTGGTCGAGGAGATCATGAGCCGCAACGTCGCCACCATGACCTGCGACGACAGCGTGCGCGACGTCGAGCGCCTGATGAACACGCGCCGCATCCGCCACGTGCCCATCCTCGACGGCGAGGATCTGGTGGCGATCGTGTCGATCCGCGACGTCGTGAAATACCGCCTGATGGCGGTCGAGATGGAAAAGAACGTGTTGCGCGACTTCGCCCTGGTGGCGCGGCACTAATCCGTTTCGGGGCGGCGCGGCGGCGCCGCCCCGGGCGCGAAATGGACCGCCAGCCACACCGTCGGGCGGGCGGGATCGGTCCACGCGACCCGGTGACGGCAGCCGGCCGGCAGCAGCAGCCAGTCGCCCGGGCCGAGCCGGCGCGGCGCCGGCTCGCCCGCGATGGCGATGGCGGCGGCGCCGGCGAGCACCGCCACCCATTCGTCGTCGTCCTGATCGTACCACTCGCCCGGCGGCGTCGCCTGGCCGGTCGAGACGATGCGCAGCACCCGCGTGGCGCCGGCGCCGGCGAGGGCGTCGAAGCGCTCCTCGGCCAGGGAGGAGCCGGCCGGCAGGCCCGCGAAAAGGTTGCCGGCGACTGGCGGACGCGGGCTCAGGAGGCGATCGGCCTCGCCACCGCCATACGCTTCAGGCAGTGACACTGCTCGCCGGCGAGGCTGCAGGCCAGCCCGGCCATCGGGGCGAATTCGACACTCATGCCGTCGCCGACATGGTCGACGATGACGATGTCGTCGCGCGACTCCTCGTCCTGGTTGAAGAACCGCCAGATGCGGCAAGCCGCCTCGACCACGTCGCCCGAGGCGTCGGCGGCGCCGTCGCGGCGCCAGCGGTCGACCGCGCGCTCGAGGACGACGCACGACTCGCGCAGATCGCCGTCGAGCGCTTCGCCGGAACCGCGCCGCACGAAGGCTTCGTAGCGTTCGTTCGGAATCGGAAAAGCCATGACGGCGCCGGCCGCGCAATAGGCCACAGTACGCATTCCCCCTCCCAAGTCGCTGCCGCTGCCCGGATCGGGTCGTTTTTCTTGATTTCCGGCAAGGAAAATGCCTAGCGCGGCGGCGGGCCGGAGGTCAAGACGTCAGGATGTCGCATGTCCGTCCGCGATGCGACGGAGGAGGGCGACGAAGGCGGCGCCGGCGGTCTCCAGCGCGCCCGAATTGTCGATCACCACCGCGCCGTCGTCGCCGAAACGGACGCTCCGGCACAGCCGCGCCTCGACCGCCGCGGCGTCCTCGCGGCCGCGCCGCGCCAGGCGGGCGGCCAGGACCTCCTCGGGCGCGGTGACCATCACCACGACGACGGGAGCGTATCGGCGCCGGGCTTCGGCGACCACGGTGCGCGAGACGTTGGCCACCACGCAGCGGCCGGCGGCCAAGGCGGCCAGCGCTTCGCGTTCGATGCCGTAGGCGTTGCCGTGGGCCTCCCAGTTCAGGGCGAAGCGGCCGGCGGCGCGCAGCGCCGCGAACTCGGCGGCGCTGGCCGGCAGATGCGGCTCGCGGTCGGCGCCGCCCGTGACGACGCGGCGGGCGAAGACCACCCGGTCGTCGCCGCGCAACGCGGTCCGCGCCGCGTCGATGATGCTGTCCTTGCCGGCGCCGCTGGGGCCGACGACCAGGACCAGGGTTCCTCTGTCGGACATGGCGCGATGATGGCCCGCGAACGGCGCCGCCGCAACCGTACGGCGCGCGGTCAGCCGATCAGCCGGTCGCGCGGCGCCGCCACCGGCGCGCAGGGACGATCGGTCGCGGCGGCCAGCCCCGGGCCGTTGAGGCGGGCATAGCCGAGCGCCGCGGCGGCGCGGATGGCGGCGCGGTTGGGCAGGCTCCAGACATGCGCCGCCAACCCGGCCTCGGCCGCCGCGCCATGCACGGCCGACAACGCGGCGGCCAGCCGCTCGGGGTGGAGTTCGTCCGCCGTCATCTCGGCGATGTCGAAGCCGATGCCGTCGAAGCCGCAGTCGGCGGCCAGCGCCGCCGTCGGATGGTCGGGGCGCACCCGCAGCAGGATGTCGCGGCCCAGCGGCCGCAGCGCGGCGGCGGCGTCGAGCACCTGCCGCGGGCTGGCCGCCTCGGGCACGTCGAACAGCTCGAAATCGAGCCGCAGCAGGCGCACGGCGTCGGGGACGTCGGCGTAGACGCCGGTCAGCATCATGCGCTGGCGGGTGATCAGCGAGCGGAAGCTCACCGGCACGATCAGCACCACCTTCGGATGCTTCGTCGCCAGATCGCGCAGCGTCCTCGCCGCCGTCGCCGCGACCATCTTGTCGAGGGCCAGGGCAAGGCTGCCGCCGGTATAGGCGGCACTGCCGACCAACGGTTTCGCGTCGGCCGAATCCTGGCGCAGAACCCGGCAGAACTGGCCCGACAGGCTCTCGCCGGCGGCCAGCCAGGTGGCGACGAACTGCACCTGCCAGCGCGCCTCCGGCCGGTGCTCGGCACCGTCCGCCGGAGCCGCCGCCTCGTCGCTCAGCACCGTCGCCGGCTGGGCGGCGTGGAACTGGCGCGCCGCCGTTTCCCTTCGCGCGGTCTCGTGCAGGGCGCGGTGTTCCTGCCCGGGCGCCTGCCAGTCGCTCGGCTGCAGATGGCGGCGCAACGGCTCGCCGGCCGACGGCCTGCCGCCCTGCGCCCGCAAGGCCTCGTCCTCGGCCTGCTGGGCCTCGGCCACCGCGTTATCCAGCACGGCGACGTCGATGGTGCCGTCGGCCGAGAGCGCGGCGTTGGTGTCGACCTCGGCGCAGAAGACCAGCGACTCGCCGGTGAACCTGGCGCTGCCCAGCAGGCGCTGTCCGAGTTCCTCTGCGGCGGCCTTGGCGCGGGCGGCGCCTTCGCTGCGGGTCAGGCGCGAGAACACGATCACGAACATGTCGTCCCGGCGGCCGAAGCTGCCGTCGTGGCCGACATGGCGATGCAGGACGCTCTCGCCGATCATCATCACCTTGTCGGCCAGCTTCAGCCAGCGGTCGCCGACCTGGCGCCGGAAGCCGGCCAGCGAGACGACGTGCAGCTTGGTGGCGTAGCGGCCGGCCTGCTCGGACAGCAACTCGTCCAGACCCATCCTGAGCGGCTGGTCATCGTAGCCGTCGTCGCTCCAGGCGTGCGGCACCGGCGCGTCGTCGTCCTCGGCGCCGGTCAGCCGCTGCCAGATCTCGGTCAGTCCCTTCAGGAATCGCTTTTCCGTCATCGCCGCCCGCAGCTTGTTCCACGCCAGATTATGCGAGCGGTTCCTAACGCGCCGCTAACGGAATCGTCAGGCGGCGTCGCGGCGGCCGCGGCCGGCGCGCAGACGCTCGCGGGCGATCTCGTCGGCGACCTCGCTGGTCGGCCGCCCGCCGGCTTCGGCGCGGCGGAAGACATCGGCCAGGGTCTCGCCGATGCGCTCGACCCTGGCCATCGCCCGCTCGGGCGTGTCGCCCAGCTTCTCGCCGGCGACGTAGATCAGGCCGCCGGCGTTGATGACGTAGTCGGGCGCGTACAGCACGCCGCGGTCGCGCAGCACGGCGCCGTGGCGGGCCTCGGCGAGCTGGTTGTTGGCGGAGCCGGCGACGATGCCGGCCTTCAGCCGCTCGATGCCGCCATCGTCGAGGATGGCGCCCAGCGCGCAGGGGGCGAACACGTCGGCCTCGGCCGCGATCACCTCGTCGACGGGCGCCGCCTCGGCCGCGAGCTCGCGCACAGCGCGCGCCACCGCCTCGGGATCGAGGTCGGCGACGACCAGGCGGGCGCCCTCGGCGCGGAGCATCTGCGCCAGCCGCATGCCGACCTTGCCCAGGCCTTGGATCGCGACCCGCAGCCCCGCCAGACCGGCGCCGCCGCGATGGGCGACGGCGGCGTGGATGCCGTCCAGCACGCCGCGAGCCGTCGCCGGCGACGGATCGCCGAACGGGCCGGCGGCGCCCAGCACGTGAGGCGTGCCGCGCCGCGCCAGGTCCATGTCGGCGACCGTGGTGCCGACGTCCTCGGCCATGATGTAGCGCCCGCCCAGCGCATGCACCTTGCGGGCGAAGGCGGCGATCAGCGCCGGGCTCTTGTCGCGCCGGCAGTCGCCCAGGATCACCGACTTGCCGCCGCCGAAGGGCAGGCCGGCGACGGCGGCCTTGTAGGTCATGCCGCGGGCCAGGCGCAGGGCGTCGCGCACCGCCTCGTCCTCGGTGGCGAACGGCCACATCCGGCAGCCGCCCAATGCCGGGCCGAGCGTCGTGTCGTGAATGGCGATGATCGCGCGCAGGCCGCTGTCGCGGTCGCTGCAATGCACGACCATTTCGTGGTCGTCGAAGTCAGCCGCAGTAAACACCGGCATGAAGCCCGTCCTTTTCGCAATCGGCTCGATCTCGTCAATTCCGATATGGCATTCCGGGCCTGCCGATCAACTGTTCCCATGCGCAGTCGACATGTCGTTTCCTTGCGGCTCTCCCGGCGATTGTTTGCTTGCGCCGCGTCGGCGCTCGCGGGCAACGTCGTTGCGCGGCGATTGCCAAAGCGGGTGCGCGGTGCTAAGCCGGTGCCATGGCCAAACGACCGGACTCCACCGCGGCGCAGCCCTTCGACCTGCCCGTCCACGGCGGCGACCTCGCGGGCGCCGAGGCGCGTTTCGGTCGCCCGGCCGAGGGCTGGCTCGACCTGTCGACCGGCGTCAACCCGTATCCCTATCCGCTGCCGCCGCTCGACGAATCGCTGTGGCTGCGGCTGCCCGACATGCGCGCCCAACGGGCGCTGATCGAGGCGGCCTGCCGCTGCTACGGCGTCCCCGATCCGGGCATGCTGGCCGCGGCGCCGGGCAGCCAGGCGCTGATCCAGTGGCTGCCGCGGCTGATATCGCCAAGCCGGGTCACCGTCGTCGGCCCGACCTACGGCGAGCATGCCGTTTCCTGGCGCGCCGCCGGCCACGAGGTCGAGGAGGGCGGCAGCGACAGGGTGGCCGCCGACAGCCGCGTCGTCGTGGTCGTCAATCCGAACAATCCCGACGGCCACCGCTACGATCCCGACGGCCTGCTCGAACTGGCCTCGGCGCTCCACGCCGCCGACGGCCTGCTGGTCGTCGACGAGGCCTTCGCCGACGTCGACCCCGATCTCAGTCTGGCCGGCCGCGTGCGGCCGGGGCTGGTGGTGCTGCGCTCGTTCGGCAAGTTCTTCGGCCTCGCCGGCCTGCGGCTGGGCTTCGCCGTCGCCGACCCCGAGACGGCGGCGGCGTTGCGCACCGCGCTGGGACCGTGGCCGGTCTCGGGACCGGCGGCGGTGATCGGCGCGCGGGCGCTGGGCGACGACGGCTGGGTCGGCACCATGCGCCGGCGGCTGCAGGCCGAGGCGGTGGCGCTCGACGAGGTGCTGGCCGAGGCGCGGCTGCAGCCGGCCGGCGGCACGGCGCTGTTCCGGCTGGTCGTGGCGCCGCGCGCCTGGGCGCTGTACGAGCATCTGGCCGGCCGCGGCATCCTGGTGCGGCCGTTCGCCGAGAATCCACGCTGGCTGCGGTTCGGGCTCCCCGCCGGCACCGCGGCGCGCGAGCGCCTGCGCCGCGCCCTGGCCGAGTGGAGCTGAGCCGGACGCTATCCCCCTTGCCCGGCATCTTCTACCGACGACGGGCAATGTCGGACGGTCGGTTTCTTAGACACATTTGTCGGTGTCATCACATTCGGAGGATCGGCGATGAACGTCCGAGGCGGCACCGCTCCCGTCGAGACCACGTTCGAGGTCAAGCTCTATCACCGCCGCACCGAAATCGCCCAGGACGGAAGCCGGCCTCAGCGCCGCTGCAACGAACTGAACTCCCGCATTCTCCGCGCCCGCGACCTCGAAGAGGCGCGCCTGCTCGCCAAGGCGAGCTTTCCCGCCGACCAGGGATTCGTGATCTCCTCGGTGGCCGCCGTCACCCTGCAGTGATCACAGCCCGCGCAGCTCGCGGCGCATGATCTTGCCGGTCGCCGTCGTCGGCAGGCTTTCGGCGAAGGCGACGACGCGCGGGTATTCATGCGCCGCCAGCCGCGCCTTGACGAATTCCTGGATGTCGCCGGCCAGTTCGTCCGACGGCGCATAGCCGGGGCGCAGCACGACGAACGCCTTGACCACTTCCGTCCGCACCGGATCCGGCACGCCGATCACCGCCGACAGCGCCACCGCCGGGTGCCGGGTCAGGCAGTCCTCGATCTCGCCGGGGCCGATGCGGTAGCCGGACGAGGTGATGACGTCGTCGTCGCGGCCGACGAACCACAGGTAGCCGTCCGCGTCCATGCGACCCTGGTCGCCGGTCAGCAGCCAGTCGCCGGCGAATTTCGTCGCCGTGGCCTCGGGGTTGTTCCAGTATTCGAGGAACATCGCCGGGTCGCCGCGGCGCACGGCGATGTTGCCCAGCGCGCCGGCGGGCAGGGGGCGGCCGGATCCGTCGACGACGGCCACCGCGTGGCCCGGCACCGGCCGGCCCATCGACCCGGGTTTGACGGGCATGATGCCGGCGCAGTTGGCGACGACCAGGTTGCACTCGGTCTGGCCGTAGAACTCGTTGATCGTCACCCCGAAAGTCTCGCGCCCCCAGTCCAGCAGCTCGGCCCCCAGCGTCTCGCCGCCCGAGCCGAGGCTGCGCAGCCGCACGCGTCCGGCCGGCACGCCGGCGCGGCGCATCAGCTTCAGCGCGGTCGGCGGCATGAACACGTTGCGCACGCCGTGCCGCGCCATCAGGTCGAGCGCGCGCTCGGGATCGAACTTGCGCGCCCGGTGGGCGAGCACCGGCACGCCGTGATGCCAGGACGGCAGCAGCACGTCGAGCAGCCCGCCGATCCACGCCCAGTCGGCCGGCGTCCAGAACAGGTCGCCGGCCTGGGGGAAGAATTCGTGCGGCATCTCGACGCCCGGCAGGTGGCCCGGCAGCACGCGGTGGGCATGCAGCGCGCCCTTCGGATTGCCGGTGGTGCCGGAGGTGTAGATGATCAGCGCCGGGTCGTCTGCGGCGGTGTCGGCGGCGGCGAACGAGTCGGCGGCCTTCTCCAGCTCGCGGTCGAAGTCCAGCGCGCCGGGTCCGCCGCCGACCGCCAGCACGAAGCCGAGCTCGGGCAGCCGGGCGCGGACGGCATCGAGCTTCGGCAGGTTGGCGGCGTCGGTGACGACCGCGCGGGCGCCGGAATCGGCCAGGCGGAAGGCCAGCGCCTCCTCGCCGAACAGCGTGAACAGCGGCAGCGCCACGGCGCCGGTCTTGTAGGCGGCCAGATGCGCCAGCGCCGTCTCGGCCGACTGGCCGAGCAGGATGCCCAGCCGGTCGCCGCGGCGCAGCCCCAGCGCCGCGAGGGCGTTGGCGAGGCGGTTCGAGCGCCGCTCCAGCTCGTCGAAGGAATGACGGCTGATGCGGCCGTTCTCGTGCTCGACGATCAGCGCCGTGCGGCCGGTGCCGTCGGCATGCCGGCCGCAGACGTCGGCGGCGATATTGTAGCGTGCCGGTATCCGCCACCGGAAGGCGCGGCACAGCGCGTCGTAGCCGTCGGCTTGCGGCAGCATCGCCTCGTCCTCCCGCGGTGCGTCCCGGTCCAGCTTAAGACCGGCGGCCCGAATGCTGCCAGACCGCCGAAGGTCGTGCTCCGCCCGCTCGGCCGGCCTGCGACTTTCGATGGACAGGCGCCTTGGCGATCGATGGCGACCGTCCTGCGCCGTCAGCCCGTCGGCTGCCGGGGTTTCCTCTCCTCGGTTTCGGCAGGCGGAGCGATCGGTTCGAACGCCGCAAAGGCGCCGAGACCGTCCAGCATGATGCCGTCGAAGCCCAGATCGACCAGGCCCTTGACGTAGCGGCCCAGGATCTCCTTCCAGCCCGGCTCCCAGTAGCGGGCGAACATGCCGCCCTGCGGCCCGCGAAGATCGGGCTCGAGGAACGGCGGCGGCGCCGACAGCCACTCGTCCTTCCAGTAGAACCGGCCCGGCTGCGCGATCGCCACCGGCAGCACGGCGAGGATCAGCCGGCGGCTCCCCACGCGCTTGTGGCGCAGCGAGGCGACGTCGGCGGCGGTCAGCGCCTTGCCGCGGAAGAACGGATCGATCACCAGCAGGTCGTGGTTCGTCCGCTGCAGACCGAGCACCCAGTCGGTGGCGTCCGAAGCGCCGCTCGCCGAGAGCAGGAAGGCGACGTTCCGGGCCTGGTCCAGCCTGGTCACCGCTTCGGCGTTCTCGTGCGGCGGCCGGCCGGCCAGCGCGTCGACGCGGCTGTCGGGCGCGGTGTATTGCAGCACGCCGTCGCTCTCGGCCCGCCTGGCGGCGTCCGCCGCGGCGACGTCGTTCGGGCAGATGTCGAGCGACAGCAGCCGCAAACCGCCGCGGGTCAGCGGCTTGAGTTCCTTGAACGGGGGGGGCGGAACCGCGGCCGGGCAATAAAGGCCGTCGACGACGATACCGTCGATCTCGGCGCCGAGGCTGCCGAAAACGTCGTCCTGCAGCAGTTCCAGGCCGCCGCGGGCCAGGACGACGAAGCCCGGACGGCGCTCCTCGCCGTAGCGGGCGATCTCGATCGCGATCTCGCGCATCGCGTCGCGGTACATCGGATCGGGCTCGTAGACCTCCTCCGGCTCCGGCGCCGGTTTGGGCGGTTCCGGCTTGGCCGGCGCGGCCGGGTCGATCGGCTGGCGCAGCGGGTCGGGGATCGCCAGCAGGCCGGCGTCCTGGGCCGCCGCCGGCGCCGCGACCGCGGCGACGAGGCTCAGGATCAGGATCAGGCGCGGCAGCGTCATGCCAGGGCCTCCGCGACAAGGTCGGCGATCGCCAGGCAGGCGGTCAGCCCGGGCGACTCGATGCCGTACAGCGCCACGTATCCCGGCACGCCGGTGTCGCGCGGGCCGTGGATCACGAAATCGTGCGCCGGCTCGCCGGGGGCCTGGATCTTCGGCCGGATGCCGGAATAGGCCGGCTGCAGGGCGTCGTCGGGCAGGCCGGGCCAGTAGCGGCGGATGGCGGCGTAGAAGGTGTTGGCGCGTTCCGGCGCGACGCGGTAATCGACCTGCTCGATCCACTCGACGTCGGGTCCGAAGCGGCCCTGGCCGCCGAGGTCGAGGGTGAAATGCACGCCGAGCCCGGCGGCCACCGGCACCGGATAGATCAAGCGCGAGAACGGCGCCCGGCCCGACAGCGAGAAGTAGTTGCCCTTGCACAGGTGGCGCGGCGGCACGTTGCCGACCCCGGCGATGCCGGCGCTGAGCGTCTGGGCGTCGAAGCCGGCGCAGTTGACCACGCTGCGGCAGAGGATCTCCATCGGCTCGGCGCCGCCGGTGCGCAACAGGATGCCGTCGCCGGCCGCCGCGCCGCCGGTCACCGGCGTCTGGAAGGCGATCATCGCGCCGTCGGCCTCGGCGTCGCCGCGCAAGGCGGTCATCAGGCCATGGCTGTCGACGATGCCGGTGGTCGGCGACAGCAGGGCGCGGGTGCAGGACAGCGCCGGCTCCAGCGCCATGGCCGCCTTGCCGCTCAGCCATTCCAGCGGCACGCCGTTGGCGGTGCCGGTCGCCATCAGCGCCTCCAGCCTGGCTTCCTCGGCCGCGTCGGTGGCGACGATCAGCTTGCCGGTGACGCGGTGGTCGACGCCGTGGCCGGCGCAGTAGTCGCGCAGCATGCGGTTGCCGGCGACGCACAGCCGCGCCTTCAGGCTGCCGGTCGGATAGTACAGGCCGGCATGGATGACCTCGCTGTTGCGTGCGCTGGTCACGGTGCCGATCGCCTCGGCGGCCTCGAGCACGACGACCTCGCGCCCGGCCGCCGCCAGCGCGCGCGCCGCCGCCAGTCCAACAACGCCGGCGCCGATCACGGCGCAGTCGATGCGTTCGGCCATGTCCTTCCTTCCGCAACTGCCGCCGGATGATAGCCGAGCGGTTCCGGCGGCGCACCATGCAGAATCGGCCGCTCTTCGTGAAGCCTGCGTTAACGCGGCGGCCGGGGTTGCTTCCCGTCTGGCGGCGGCGCTACAGTGCCCGAGCACAACATCTGGTGACGTCGCCGTGTCGAGCCTACAGGTTTTGCCCTCGGTCTGTCCGCACGACTGCCCCAGCGTCTGCGCCCTGGAGGTCGAGCGCGACGGCGACGGGCGCATCGGACGCCTGCGCGGCGCCGCGCAGCCCTACACCGACGGCGTCATCTGCGCCAAGGTCGCCCGCTACGCCGAGCGCGTGCACCACCCCGAGCGCCTGCGCCAGCCGCTGCGCCGCGTCGGGCCGAAGGGCTCGGGCAGATTCGAGCCGATCCCGTGGGACGCGGCGCTGGACCTGGTGGCGCAGGCGTTCCGGGACGCCGCGGCCGGCTTCGGCGCCGAATCGGTGTGGCCGTACCACTACGCCGGCACCATGGGCCACGTGCAGCGCGACGGCATCAAGCGCCTGCGCCACGTCATGCGCTATTCCGGCATGGGCGAGACGATCTGCACGGCGCTGCCCGACGCCGGCTGGCGCGCCGGCGTCGGCGCCAAGATCGGAGTCGATTCGCGCGAAATGGCGCAATCGGACCTGATCGTGGTGTGGGGCGGCAATCCGGTCGCCACCCAGGTCAACGTCATGAACTGGGTCGCCAAGGCGAAGAAGGCGCGCGGCGCCAAGCTGGTCGTCGTCGACGTCTATCGCACCCCGACCGCCGAGAAGGCCGACATGGCGCTGATCCTGCGCCCCGGCACCGACGCCGCCCTGGCCTGCGCGGTGATGCACGTCCTGTTCGCGGAAGGCTGGGCCGACCGCGACTACATCCGCCGCCACACCCGCGACGCCGACGCGCTGGAGCGCCATCTCGAGCAGCGCACCCCGGAATGGGCCGCCGGCATCACCGGGCTGTCGGCGGAACAGATCGTCGCCTTCGCGCGGCTCTACGGCTCGACCCGGCGCAGCTTCCTGCGCGTCGGCTACGGCTTCGCGCGCGGGCGCAACGGCGCGGTGGCCCTGCACGCGGTGACCTGCCTGCCGGCGATCACCGGCGCCTGGCGGCACGAGGGCGGCGGCGCGCTGTACAGCGGCTCGGGGCTGCACGATCTCGACAAGACGCTGATCGAGGGCCTCGACGCCCGCGACGCGCAGGTCCGCGTCCTCGACATGTCGCGCATCGGCCCCGTGCTGACCGGCGACGCCGAGGCGCTGAAGGGCGGGCCGCCGGTCAAGGCGATGCTGATCCAGAACCAGAACCCGGCGGCGGTGGCGCCGGACTCGGCCAAGGTGCGCGCCGGGCTGATGCGCGACGACCTGTTCGTCTGCGTCCACGAGCAGTTCATGACCGAGACGGCGCAGCTCGCCGACGTGGTGCTGCCGGCGACGACCTTCCTCGAGCACGACGATTTCTACACCGCCGGCGGCCATGTCTTCCTGCAGGTCGCCAGGGCGGTCATCCCGCCCTTCGCCGAGGCACGGTCGAACCATCGTGTGCTGCAGGGGCTGGCGGCGCGGCTCGGGGCCGAGCATCCCGGCTTCGCGATGTCGGAATGGGAGCTGATCGACGCCACCCTGCGCGCCTCGAACCTGCCCGGCGCCGACGAGGCGCATGCGATGCGCTGGGTCGATTGCGGCCGCTCGTTCGAGGACCAGCACCACCTGATCGACTTCCCCAATCCGACCGGCCGCTTCCGCTTCGCGCCGGACTGGCCGGCGGTCGGCCCCGACCACCACGGCATGCCGACGCTGCCCGACCAGTGGGACGCGGTCGACGCCGCCACGCCCGAGCGGCCGTTCCGGCTGGTCACCGCGCCGTCGCGGCACTTCCTCAACACGACCTTCACCGAGACGCCGGGCTCGCGCCGTGGTGCCGAGCGCCCGACGGCGCTGGTCCATCCCGCCGACTGCGCCACGCTCGGGCTCGTCGAGGGCGGGCGGGCGCGGCTCGGCAACGAGCGCGGCGCGGTGGTCGTGCACGTCCGGCCGTTCGACGGCCTGGTCCAGGGCACGGTGGTGGTCGAGGGCATCTGGCCCAACGCCGCCTTCGCCGAAGGCCGCGGCATCAACACCCTGACCAGCGCCGAGCCGGCCAAGCCCAACGGCGGCGCGGTCTTCCACGACACCGCCGTATGGATGCGGCGCGACGAGTCCTCAGCGACGGAGGCTGAATGAGCACCCTGGTCAAACGCGCCCATGTCATCGTGGTCGGAAACGAGAAGGGCGGCACCGGCAAGTCGACGGTGTCGATGCACCTGATCGTCGCGCTGCTGCGCATGGGCCTGTCGGTCGGCTCGATCGACCTCGACGCCCGCCAGGCGACGCTGACCCGCTACCTGGAGAACCGCCGCCGCAAGGCCGACAAGACCCGCCCCGGCCTGCCGATGCCCGACCACGAGGCGGTGCCGCCGACCGACGACCACGCCGCCGACCAGCAGCGGCTCTACGATGTGCTGGCGCGGCTGGCGACGACGCACGACGTCGTGCTGATCGACACCCCCGGCGCCGACCACCACCTGTCGCGCATCGGCCACTCCTACGCCGACACGCTGATCACGCCGATGAACGACAGCTTCGTCGACCTCGACGTGCTGGCCAAGGTCGACCCCGAGACGATGCGCATCGTCCGCCCCAGCCATTACAGCGAGATGGTCTGGGACACCAAGAAGCAGCGGGCGCTGCGCGGCGAGCGCGCCAGCGTCGACTGGATCGTCATGCGCAACCGCATGAGCCACATCGAGGCGCGCAACAAGCGCGAGGTCGAGAAGCTCTTGGGCGAGCTGTCGCGCCGGGTCGGCTGCCGCATGCTGCCCGGCCTCGGCGAGCGCGTGATCTACCGCGAGCTGTTCCTCGAGGGCCTGACCCTGCTCGACCTGCGCGACAAGGGCAACGGCTTCGACCTGACCATGTCCCACGTCGCCGCCCGCCAGGAGCTGCGCACGATCATCGATGCGCTCGGCCTGCAGAAGATCGCCGACGCCAAGCTGGCCGAGGCGGGAGCGGCGTAGGGGCGAGCCTGAAAGCTTGCGGCCAGGGTGGCGTTGTTTTAGGTTTTACACGAAACCTGAAATAGCGGGGCTCCCGGTGTTCGGCACCTTCGACGTCGACGCGCGCGGCCGGCGATGCTACCGGCCGGCGCAGCCGTCATTCCCGCCCCTCGACGATGTCTGGCCGGCGCTGGAGGAGTGCCGCCGCGCCGTCGAGGCGTTCGACGGCGCTTTGTCGACGTTCGCGGTGCCAGGGGTGGTCGGAACGTTGTTCGCGCGCTACGACGCGGTGCGCAGTTCGCACGCCGAGGGCACGACGACCACCTTCAGCGACTTGCTCGAGTTCGAGTCCGTGCTGCGGCGGGCCCCCGACCCCGAGGACGCCGCCATCGTCGCCGGCTGCGCGCGGGCCTTCGACGACCTGGCCGCGAACCCCGCGGGCGATCCCGCCGCCGCGGCGTTGGCGATACATCGTCGGCTGTTCGCCGGCTCGCGCGATCCGTTCCACCGACAGGAGGCCGGCGCGTGGAAGCGGCTGCCGAATGGCATCGCCGACCGCGATGAGCCAGCGGGGTTCTTCCTGTTCACCCATCCCGACCGCGTTCCGGAATGCATGGCCGACTGGGCGGCCTTCGCCGCCGAGCAAGGCCGGCCGCCGCTGCTTCGCCATGTTCTGGCGCATTGGTGGTTCGAGCATGTGCATCCGCTGCATGATGGCAACGGTCGCGTCGGCCGGCTGCTGATTCCGCTGCTGATCGAGCGCGCCGGCGCCACCGCGAACTCCTGCGCCTTCTGCGGCGAGGCCGTGCACGAAGACAAGGACGCCTATGTACGGGCGATGGTCGATGCCCGCCGCACCGGCGACTTCACGTTCTGGTCGCGGGTGATGCTGACCCTGATCGGCCGCACCGCGGAAGCGAACCTGAGGCGCCTGCAGCGGCTGGACTCCGTGCTCGCCGACTGGCGCGAGCGGACGCGCGGCATCCGCGCCCACGCCGTCGCCCATGCACTGGTGCCCTGGGCGCTGCTGCATCCGAAATTCACGGTCCGGGACGCCGTCACCGCGACCGGCCGTACGCCGGCGGCGGTCAACGCCGCGGTGCGGCAACTGGTCGAGCGCGACATCGTCGTGCAGGCCGGCGATGCCGGGCGCGACCGGCTGTTCGTCGCGCCCGAGGTGCTGGCGCTGTTCTAGATCAGCCCCGCCAGCGGCGAGGACGGGTCGGCGTACATCTTCTTCGGCATGCGCCCGGCCCGGTAGGCGAGGCGGCCGGCCTCGATCGCCAGTTTCATGGCGCGGGCCATGGCGATCGGGTCCTTGGCTTCGGCGATGGCGGTGTTCATCAGCACGCCGTCGCAGCCGAGTTCCATGGCGATGGCGGCGTCCGAGGCGGTGCCGACGCCGGCGTCGACCAGCACCGGAACCTTGGCGTTCTCGATGATGATGCGGATGTTGACCGGGTTCTGGATGCCGAGCCCCGAGCCGATCGGCGCCGCCAGCGGCATGATGGCGCAGCAGCCGATCTCCTCCAGGCGCTTGGCCATGATCGGATCGTCCGAGCAGTAGACCATCACCTGGAAGCCGTCCTTGATCAGCGCCTCGGCCGCCTTCAGGGTCTCGACCATGTCGGGATAGAGCGTCTTCTGGTCGCCCAGCACCTCGAGCTTGACCAGGTCCCAGCCGCCGGCCTCGCGGGCCAGGCGCAGCGTGCGCACGGCGTCGTCGGCGGTGTAGCAGCCGGCGGTGTTGGGCAGGAAGGTGTACTTCTTGGGGCTGACGTAGTCGACCAGCATCGGCTGCGACGGGTCCGACAGGTTGACCCGCCGCACCGCCACGGTGACGATCTCGGCGCCCGAGGCCTCGATGGCGCGCGCGGTCTCGTCGAAGTCCTTGTACTTGCCGGTGCCGACCAGCAGTCGCGAGGTGAAGCGCCGCCCGGCGACCTCCCAGCCGTCCGCGTCGGCGGCCTGGCTGCCGCCGCCGATGAAATGGACGATCTCCAGGCGGTCGCCGTCGGCGACGTCGATCTTGGCGTAGGTCGAGCGCGGCACGATCTCGAGGTTGCGCTCGACCGCCACCTTGGCCGGGTCGATGCCGAGTTCGCGCAGCAGGGAGTCGAGGGTGCGCGGGGCGGGCAGCTGCCGCTCCTCGCCGTTGATGGTGACACGCATTGCGTAAGGTCCGTCCTGGCCAGAAGGCATGGTGAGAATCGCGGCCGGCAGTATGGTCCGCCCGGGGGCTCAGTTCAACTCCCCGCGACGCCGCTCCCGGCCGGGGTGGCGGCGCCTGCGAAATTCGCCCCTGCGAAATTAGTCCTATTATCCCCGATTGAGTGACTGATATCCTGATCTTGATTCTGCGTGGGGGGGGACTTGGCGGCTTGGCAGCCGAAATCAGTGGTCCGGGCGATTCTGCTGGCCTATGTCGCGGTGACCGCGGTGAGCGGCCTCTTCATCGTCCTTTCCGACTATCGCGAGGGTCTGGAGCGGGCGCGCGGGCAGGCGGCCGAGACCGCCCTGCTGGTCGAGGAGCTCGCCAACGGCACCGTCCGCGCCGCCGACCTGGTGGTGCGCCGGGCCGTCGAACAGCTTGCCCCCGGGGGCATGCCGGACAGGCTCGGCGAGGCGGAGTGGCGCAGGCTGGTGGCGCTGGCGGACGACCTGCCGCAGCTCGGGCTGCTGGCGCTGGTCGACCGCGACGGCGTCCTGCGCCTGACTTCGCAGGGCTACCCGTTTCCGCCGCACATCCTGACCGATCGCAGCTTCTGGCGCGCCCACCGCGACGGCCATGCCGGTCCGTTCGTCGGCCCGGCCGTGGTCGCTCGCGCCGGGGACATGACCTTCTTCACCGTGTCGCGCCCGGTTTTCGACCGCGAGGGCCGGTTTGACGGCGCGGTGGTCGCCGGCATCGACCTCGCCTATTTCCGCAGCCTCTACGAGCGCGTCACCCCCGGCCCCGGGGGCGCGCTGGCGGTTCTGCGCGAGGACGGGGCGCTGCTGGTGCGCCACCCGTTCTCGCCGATGCTGCTGCGTCCGGAAATGGGCGAGCACGTGCGATCGTGGCGGGTGTTCACCGATTTCGCCGGCCAGAAGAGCGGCAGCTACGAAGTCGTGCGCTCGACCGCCGACGGCAAGACGCGGTTCGTCTCGTTCCGGCGCGTCGCCGGCCAGCCGCTGATCGTGCTGGTGATGGTGGCGCACGAGGACGTGGTCGCGGGGGTGCTGCCGTCGCTGCTGCGCACGGCGATGATGGGCGGCGCGATCCTGTGCGTGATGATCGCCCTGGCCTGGCTGGCCTTCCGGCTGATCGCCCGCGAGGAGGCCGCCAGCCAGGCGCTGCTCGGCTCCAACCGGCGGCTCTCCGAGGCGCTCGAGGAGGCGCAGGCGGGCAGCCGCGCCAAGTCGCTGTTCCTCGCCAACATGAGCCACGAGCTGCGGACGCCGCTCAACGCCATCATCGGCTTCACCGAGGCGCTGCAGGCGGGCTATTACGGGCGCGTCAACGAGCGCCAGGAGGAGTATCTCGGCCACATCCGCCATGCCGGGCGCCATCTGCTCGAAGTCATCAGCCAGGTGCTGGACCTGTCCAAGGTGACGGCCGGGCGACTGGAGATCGAGGCGGTGCCGACGGCCCTCGGGCCGCTGGCGGAAAGCGCCCTGCTGATGGTGCGGCACAAGGCGGTGGAGAAGGGAATCGATCTGGTCGTCGATCTGCCGGCCGATCTGCCGGTGGCCATGCTCGACCCGCTGCGGGTGCGCCAGATTCTGATCAACCTGCTCGCCAACGCGGTCAAGTTCACCCCGCCCGGCGGACGCGTCAAGGTGGCGGCGTGGGTCGAGCCCGACGAGGGTCTGCTGATCGAAGTCTGCGACAACGGCATCGGCATGCGCCCCGAGGAGCTGCCCAACGCGCTGGACATCTTCGGGCAGTTCGCCTCGTCCCCGACCAAGGCCCACGAAGGCACCGGCGTCGGGCTGCCGCTGACCAAGGCGCTGGTCGAGCTGCACGGCGGGACGCTGTGCATCGACACCGAACTCGGCGTCGGCACCAGCGCCACCGTGATCTTCCCGCCCGACAGCATCCTGCCCGCGGCCAACGGCGACGAGGGTGCGGCTTGCGCCTGATCATGGCCCATCGGCCCATTGCGCAGCCGTCGAGGCATGCTATAACCACGCGCCAAGACCAACGGCGAGGGAGGGGCAAGGCATGGGCACGACCGTTCTCATCCTGAACGGCCCCAATCTCAATCTGCTCGGCACGCGCCAGCCCGAGATCTACGGGCGCGAGACGCTGGCCGACATCGAGGCCGCGTGCCGCCGCCATGCCGGCGGCCTCGGGCTCGACGTGGATTTCCGCCAGAGCAACCACGAAGGCGAACTGGTCGACTGGATCCAGCAGGCGCGGGGTCGCGCGGCCGGCATGATCGTCAACGCCGGCGCCTACACCCACACCTCGGTGGCGATGCTCGACGCGCTGTTGGCCGTCGAGCTGCCGGTCGTCGAGGTCCATCTCTCGAACATCCACCGGCGGGAGGAATTCCGCCGCCACTCCTACATCTCCCAGGCGGCGCGGGGGATGATCTGCGGATTCGGCAGCCACGGCTACATCCTGGCCTTGGATGCCCTGGCGCGGATCGTCGCACCCTCGCCGGCGTGACCACCGGCGCAATGGAAAAGGCATAATGGCAAAGACCCCCATCGACAGCGATCTGGTCCGCACCCTGGCCGGGCTTCTCGACGAGACCGGCCTGTCGGAGATCGAATACGACACCGGCTCGATTCGCATCCGCGTCGCCCGTGGCGGCGGCCATGCGCCGATGAGCTTCCACCATGCGCCGCCGGCCCTGCCGGCCGCGCCGTCGCCGGCGCCGGCCGCCGCCGCCGCCAGCCCCGAGGACGTCGCCAGCCATCCGGGCGCCGTGACGTCGCCGATGGTCGGCGTGTGCTACCTGGGCTCCGAGCCCGGTTCGCCGCCCTTCGTGCGGGTCGGCGACTCGGTCCAGGACGGCCAGACCCTGATGCTGATCGAGGCGATGAAGACCTTCAATCCGATCCGCGCCACCCGTGGCGGCAAGATCACCCGCATCCTGGTCAGCGACGGCCAGCCGGTGGAATATGGCGAGCCCTTGATGGTCA
Source organism: uncultured Rhodospirillaceae bacterium (assembly GCA_964545205.1). Lineage (GTDB taxonomy): Bacteria > Pseudomonadota > Alphaproteobacteria > Rhodospirillales > Magnetospirillaceae > CAZJFH01. Next base: position 23,115 of record CAZJFH010000034.1, on the reverse strand, counting down.
TTGAGTGACATGTTCGAAAAGGTCCTCATCGCCAATCGCGGCGAGATCGCGCTACGCATCCACCGCGCCTGCCGCGAGATGGGAATCCGCACCGTCGCGGTGCATTCCACCGCCGACGCCGACGCCATGCACGTGCGCCTGGCCGACGAATCGGTGTGCATCGGCCCGGCGCCGGCGCGCGATTCCTACCTGAACAAGGCGGCGATCCTGTCGGCGGCGACGATCACCGGGACCGACGCCATCCATCCCGGCTACGGCTTCCTGTCCGAGAACGCCGACTTCGCCCAGATGGTCGAGGAGCACGGCTTCACCTTCATCGGCCCGACCGCCGACCACATCCGCATGATGGGCGACAAGATCACCGCCAAGCGGGTGGCGCACGAGGTCGGGCTGCCCTGCGTGCCGGGTTCCGACGGTTCGGTCGAGAGCGAGGCCGAGGCGCTGCGGGTCGCCGAGGGCATCGGCTATCCGGTGCTGATCAAGGCCACCGCCGGCGGCGGCGGCAAGGGCATGAAGGTGGCGCGCGACGCCAGCGAGCTGCGCGACGCCTGGAGGCTGGCCCGCCAGGAGGCCAAGGCCGCCTTCGGCAACCCCGACGTCTACATGGAAAAGTATCTCGGCCGGCCGCGGCACATCGAGATCCAGATCCTGGCCGACAACCACGGCAACGTCGTGCACCTCGGCGAGCGCGACTGCTCGCTGCAGCGCAAGCACCAGAAGGTGCTGGAGGAGACGCCGTCGCCGGCGCTCAACGCCGACCAGCGCGCCCGCATCGGCGAGATCGCCTGCACCGCCATCGCCCGCCTGGGCTACCGCAACGCCGGCACCCTTGAATTCCTGTTCGAGAACGGCGAGTTCTATTTCATCGAGATGAACACCCGGCTGCAGGTCGAGCATCCGATCACCGAGGCGATCAGCGGCATCGATCTCGTTCGCGAGCAGATCCGCGTCGCGGCGGGGGCGCCACTGGGATACACTCAACAGGACGTTCGGTTCTCCGGCCACGCCATCGAATGCCGCATCAACGCCGAGGATCCCGAGACCTTCACGCCGAGCCCCGGGCGCGTTCAGGGCTATCATGCCCCCGGCGGCCTGGGCGTGCGCGTCGATTCGGGGCTGTATTCGGGCTATCGGGTGCCGCCGCACTACGACAGCATGATCGCCAAGCTGATCGTCCAGGGCACCAGCCGCAACGAATGCCTGATGCGCCTGCGCCGGGCGCTGGGCGAGTACGTGATCGAGGGCCTGAAGACCACGATTCCGCTGCAGCAGCGCATCATCAACGAGCGCGACTTCATCAACGGCGACTACGACATCCACTGGCTCGAGAAGCTGGTGGCGAAGAAGTGAACATCTCTCCCTCTCCCCCCGGGGGAGAGGGTCGGGGTGGGGTGGGGCCGACGCCAGGCCGGGCGGCACGATCACCCTCGCCCTTCCGCCGCGGTGCGGCGGGCCCCTGCCTCTCCCCCCGAGGGAGAGCGGGATCCGGAGCGCGTTGCCGATGCTGCCGCTGACCCCCGAGATCCTGCTGCGCGCCTATGCCACCGGCATCTTCCCGATGGCGCGCAACCGCAGCGACCGCAAGCTGTACTGGATCGACCCCGACCTGCGCGGGATCATTCCGCTGGACGGCTTCCACGTGCCGCGCAGCCTGCGCAGGACGCTGCGCCGCGAGGTGTTCGAGGTGCGTGTCGACACCGCGTTCGAGGCGGTGATGCGGCTGTGCGCCGCGCCGACGCCGGACCGGCCCGACACCTGGATCAACGACGAGATCGTGCGGCTGTTCGTCGAGCTGCACGGCCTGGGCATCGCGCATTCGGTCGAGACCTGGCGCGAGGGCGCGCTGGTCGGCGGCCTCTACGGCCTGTCGCTGGGCGGCGCGTTCTTCGGCGAGAGCATGTTCAGCCGGGCAACCGACGCCTCGAAGGTGGCGCTCGTGCATCTGGTGGCGCGGCTGAAGGTCGGGGGCTACTCGCTGCTCGACACCCAGTTCGTCACCGAGCACCTGCAGCGTTTCGGCGCCGTCGAGATTCCCCGCCACAAATACCTGCGGCTGCTCGCCGCGGCGATCGAGGCCAAGCCGCGCTTCGACGCCGGCCGCGCCGTCGACTGGCGGGCGGCGCTGGACTGATCAGCGGCCGGTGCCGGCTTCCTTGCAGTCGAGCACCCAGATGTCGTAGACGGGATGCTCCATCGCCGACAGCGCCGGCGACGAGGCGAACATCCAGCCGCGGAACAGGTTGAGCGCCTGCTCGTCGGGGCGCATCTCCCAGATGTCGAGGAAGGCGGCGCTCTCGGGCGTCTCCTCGGGCGGATTCTCGCGGCAGGTGCGCACGACGATCTCCAGCGTGCCGAAGCGCACCGGCTCGCCGACGCGGGTCTCGATGGTCTCGACCCGGGCGGTGACCTTGTCCAGGCCCTGCAGCACCGCCGTGTTCATCTCGATCGGCTCGGCGGCGGCGGTCCCGGCGGCGAGCATGACGGCGGCGATGGCGGCGAGCGCCCTCACCGCGGCCCGCCGCTCTGGCCGGTGGCCAGGAAGATGATCTCGCCGACCAGTTCCTCCAGCGACTTGTAGTCGCGGGTCGCGGTCAGGCGGGCGCCGGGCTCCAGCATCTGCTCGGCCTTGCCCGGCTCCAGGCGGACGTGCTTGCCGCCCAGCATGCCGTCGCTGGCGATGCCGGCCACCGTGTCGACCGGCAGCGGCACGTTGCGGTCGATGGTCATGTCGAGCACCGCCTGGAAGGTCACCGGGTCCAGGCGCTGGCCGGTGACGGTGCCGACGCGGATGCCGTTGACGCGCACGTCCGAGCCGACCTCGATGCCGCCGACGCTGTTGAAGGTGGCGCTGACCGGATAGCCGGAGGGCACGTCGAGCTCGGCGTTCTCGTAGGCGAAGGCGAGGAAGAACACGGCCACCAGCAGGACGACGGCCCCCATCAGGGTCTCGATCGCTTTATTGCCCATTGGGACCCGCTCCCTGTTCCTGCTCGGCGGTGCGCTTGGCCTTGGCCTCGGCGATGATGGTGGCCAGCAGATCCTCGATCACGATGGCCTCCTGGGTGTAGACGATCTCGCCGCCCGGCTGGATGATCCGGTCCGAGCCGCCCAGTTCCAGCGAGACGTATTTCGGCCCCAGCAATCCGTCGGTGTGGATCACCGCCGCGGTGTCGTCGGACAGCTCCAGCGACGGCTGCAGGCGCATGGTCACCACGGCGCGGTAGTTGGGGTCCAGGCTCTGCGCGACGACGCGCCCGACGACCACGCCGGACAGCCGCACCTCGCTGCCGACCGACAGGCCGTCGGCGCGCTGGAAGCGGGCGCTGACGGGATAGCCGGCGCCGGCCGGCTGGCCGTCGGCGTAGACCGTGACCAGGACCGCTGCGCCGAGGATGACGGAGGCGGCGCCGACCAGGATTTCGGTGTTGCGGCGCGCCATCGCGTTCAGGGACGCCAGGCCTCGTAGTCGGCGACCGAGCGCTCGCGCTGGCCGCCGCGCAGGTCGTGACCCGGCGGCAGATAGGCGGCCATCGTGCCGGTGAGGTTGGGCTGCTGGTCCTTCATCCACGGCTTGGCGGAAAGGTCGCGCTCGAGCGGGGCGTCGGTGGTGTAGTGCAGCCAGGAGTGCCACTCGGCCGGGACCGTGGTCGGATCGGCGGCGCCGGCATAGCGCACCCAGCGCTTGCGGCGGCCGGTCTTGGGCGTCCGCTTGTCCTGGAAGTACTGGTTGCCGAACTGGTCGGTGCCGACCACCTCGCCGTTCAGCCAAGTGTACAAGCGCGTGCCGATGTTCATCGCCGAAGTTCTCCGCGGATCGGTAAGGACTGTCCCCGGCGCCTTATATAGGCCGTTCCGGGGGGTGCCGTAAAGCCGACTCTCCCGGCGGCGCGCGCGTCGGGGCGCTTCGATGCAATTCGCTCCAAAGCCGACACAATATCCTGTGGATAGGTCGCGGCCGGCCCCGAAATGTGGTTGCGAGGGCCGGCGGCTTGTCATAGCCTGTGGGTCGTCCGGGCTTGGACCACTACATGTAGTCGCTTGGCCGCCGAGCGAGGTCGGCATGCGACTCGTGGCCCCAGGCCCGTTTGCGCCAAAAACCCAAAGGCACACGGGGGACCCATGCGGATCACGCGTCAGTTCACGACCGAAGGCAAGTCGCCGTACGAATCCATCGCGTTCCGGAACGCCAGCAGCGAGATCCGCAATCCCGACGGCTCGGTGGTGTTCAGCCTGAACGACATCGAGGTTCCGGCCGACTGGAGCCAGGTGGCGTGCGACGTGCTGGCGCAGAAGTATTTCCGCAAGGCCGGCGTGCCGACGGCGCTGGCGCCGGTGGCCGAGGAGGGCGTGCCCGAGTGGCTGTGGCGCAAGCAGCCGGTCGGCGCCGAGACCCGCGGCGAGGTCTCGGCCAAGGAGGTGTTCGACCGCCTGGCCGGCGCCTGGACCTATTGGGGCTGGAAGGGCCGCTACTTCGATTCCGAGACCGACGCCCAGGCCTTCTTCGACGAGATGCGCTTCATGCTGTGCGCCCAGATGGGCGCGCCCAACAGCCCGCAGTGGTTCAACACCGGCCTGCACTGGGCCTACGGCATCGACGGCCCCAGCCAGGGCCACCACTACGTCGACCACGTCACCGGCGAGCTGGTCAAGTCGGCCTCGGCCTACGAGCATCCGCAGCCGCACGCCTGCTTCATCCAGTCGATCGCCGACGACCTCGTCAACGAGGGCGGCATCATGGATCTGTGGGTGCGCGAGGCGCGGCTGTTCAAGTACGGCAGCGGCACCGGCACCAACTTCTCGGCGCTGCGCGGCGAGGGCGAGCGCCTGGCCGGCGGCGGCAAGTCGTCGGGCCTGATGAGCTTCCTCAAGATCGGCGACCGCGCCGCCGGCGCCATCAAGTCGGGCGGCACCACGCGCCGCGCCGCCAAGATGTGCGTCGTCGACGTCGACCATCCCGACATCGAGGCCTACATCAACTGGAAGGTCGTCGAGGAGCAGAAGGTCGCGGCCCTGGTCAGCGGCTCGAAGCTGGCCAACAAGCACCTCAAGGAGGTGATGGCCGCCTGCACCGCCTGGGACGGCGCCGCCGATTCGGCCGACCGCTTCGACCCCAAGCTCAACAAGGCGCTGAAGAAGGCGATCATCGCCGCCCGCAAGGCGATGATCCCCGAGAACTACGTCCAGCGCGTGATCCAGTTCGCCCGCCAGGGCTATGCCGAGATCGAGTTCCCGGTGTTCGACACCGACTGGGATTCGGAAGCCTATCTGACCGTCTCGGGCCAGAACTCGAACAATTCCGTCCGGGTGACCAACGACTTCCTGAAGAAGGTCGAGGCCGACGCCGAGTGGCCGCTGATCCGCCGCACCGACGGCAAGGTCGCCCGCACCGTCAAGGCCCGCGAGCTGTGGCAGCAGATCGCCGAGGCCGCCTGGGCCTGCGCCGATCCCGGCCTGCAGTTCGACACCACGATCAACGAGTGGCACACCTGCCCCGAATCGGGCCGCATCAACGCGTCGAATCCGTGCTCGGAGTACATGTTCCTCGACGACACGGCGTGCAACCTGGCCAGCCTCAACCTGATCGCCTTCCGCCGCGCCGACGGCTCGTTCGACGTCGAGGGCTTCAAGCACGCCTGCCGGCTGTGGACGGTGGTGCTCGAGATCAGCGTGCTGATGGCGCAGTTCCCGGCCGCCAGGATCGCCCAGCTGTCCTACGAGTACCGCACGCTGGGCCTCGGCTACGCCAATATCGGCGGCCTGCTGATGGCCTCGGGCCTGCCCTACGACTCGGATGCCGGCCGCGCCTATTGCGGCGCGCTGACCGCGCTGATGACCGGCGTGTGCTACGCGACCTCGGCCGAGATGGCGGCCGAGCTCGGCGCCTTCCCCGGCTACGGCCCCAACAAGGACGCGATGCTGCGGGTGATCCGCAACCACCGCCGCGCCGCCTACGGCATGGGCTCGGGCTACGAGGGCCTGAGCGTCAACCCGGTGCCGCTCGACGCCGCCAACTGCCCCGACAGCGACCTGGTCGCCGCCGCCCGCGCCGCCTGGGACGAGGCCCTGGCCGGCGGCGAGGCCAACGGCTTCCGCAACGCCCAGGTCAGCGTCATCGCCCCGACCGGCACGATCGGCCTGGTGATGGACTGCGACACCACCGGCATCGAGCCCGATTTCGCCCTGGTCAAGTTCAAGAAGCTGGCCGGCGGCGGCTATTTCAAGATCATCAACCGCATGGTGCCCGAGGCGCTGGTCACCCTCGGCTACAACGACGGCGACATCGCCGAGATCATCGCCTACGCGGTCGGCCACGGCACCCTGCGCGCAGCACCCGGCATCGACCACGCCGCCCTGCGCCACCGCGGCTTCACCGACGAGGCCCTGGCCAAGGTCGAGGCCGCCCTGGGCAGCGCCTTCGACATCAAGTTCGTGTTCAACAAGTACACGCTGGGCGAAGAGTTCTGCCTGCACACCCTGGGCATCAAGCCCGAGCAGCTGAACGACGTCGGCTTCGACATGCTGAGCGCGCTGGGCTTCGCGAAGGAGCAGATCGACGCCGCCAACACCTTCGTCTGCGGCGCCATGACGCTCGAGGGCGCGCCGTTCCTCAAGCCCGAGCACCTGGCGGTGTTCGACTGCGCCAATCCGTGCGGCCGCATCGGCAAGCGCTATCTGTCGGTCGAGGCGCATATCCGCATGATGGCCGCGGCGCAGTCGTTCATCTCGGGCGCCATCTCCAAGACCATCAACATGGCGAATTCCGCCACCGTGGAGGACTGCAAGGACGCCTACATGCTGTCCTGGCGCTTGGGCATCAAGGCCAACGCCCTGTACCGCGACGGCTCGAAGCTGAGCCAGCCGCTGCAGGCGGCCCTGCTCGAGGGCGCCGAGGAGCTGATCGAGGACATCGCCGAGGCGCCGATGGCGGCGCGGGCCGAGATCGTCGCCGAGAAGGCGGTCGAGATGTGGCTGGCCAAGGCGCAGCAGCGCAAGAAGCTGCCCGACCGGCGCAAGGGCTACACGCAGAAGTCCATGGTCGGCGGCCACAAGGTCTACCTGCGCACCGGCGAGTACGAGGACGGCAAGCTGGGCGAGATCTTCATCGACATGCACAAGGAAGGCGCCGCCTTCCGCGCGATGATGAACAACTTCGCCATCGCCATCTCGATCGGCCTGCAATACGGCGTGCCGCTGGAGGAGTTCGTCGAGAGCTTCACCTTCACCAAGTTCGAGCCGTCGGGCATGGTCGAGGGCAACGACACCATCAAGATGGCGACCTCGATCCTCGACTACATCTTCCGCGAACTGGCGATCAGCTATCTGGGCCGCAACGACCTCGCCCATGTCGAGCCGGCCAGCCTGGCCCCCGACGCGATGATGGGCAAGGGCGAGTCCGGCGCGGTCGCCGCCGTCGAACACACCGCCGCCCAGCAATTGGGCGCGGTGGTGCAGAAGGTGGCGAGCAAGGGCTACGTCCGCTCCAGCTTCTTCGTCGTCAAGGGCGGCAACGGCAACGGCGGCGGCGGCCACACCGTCTCGGGCTCGACCACCACCGCCCTGGCCGCCTCCGCCGCCACCGTGCTCGGCGACGCCGAAAGCCTGATGGCCGAATTCGACGCCCGCGCCGAAGCCATCCGCGAAGCCCGCATGAAGGGCTACGAAGGCGACGCCTGCGGCGAATGCGGCAACTTCACGCTGGTCCGCAACGGGACCTGCCTGAAGTGCAACACCTGCGGCGCGACCAGCGGCTGCAGCTGAGGGCCGTGCTCTCCCTCTCCCCCACGGGGGAGAGGGGGCTTGGTGCGGAGGTAACGGCGGCCTGACCGCAGGCCGCTCCGCCAACGCGGGCGCCGCGTGCCGCGGCGAATTGCATGGGCGCTGCCTTTAGAGTAGCATTGCGCTTTATAATCGGCTGCATCCCGCTACACCCCCTGGGACCCTATGCTGGTAATTGAAAATCCCAAGCAGTCAAAGAACAGCAGGACAGGACGTGCGTCTTGGTTCCCGTACTATGCCGGTTTTTCAGAAAAATTTGCACGCGCTATCATCGCGTCGGCTTGTCTAAGCGAACGTAGTGTCATTCTCGACCCTTGGAACGGGTCTGGCACGACCACATTCGTAGCGCTGGAGCGTGGACATCGAGCGATCGGCATTGACATCAACCCTGCAATGGTAGTAGCGGCAAAGGCGCGATGCATGAATCCCAGAGATGCATCAAGCCTCGTGCCGTTAGCGAATGACATTGTCGCTAAGGCGGTCGGCCAGATCCGCGTCAGCGCAGTCGAGCCGCTAACAACGTGGTTTACCCCCAGCACGGCTGTCGCTTTTAGAAATATAGATTACGCGATACAGGAGCTTTTGCTGCCGCCTGAGCAAAAAGCGGGCGGGGGCTGCTTGCATCAGGTCGACGATATGTCCGACCTTGCGGCCTTTTTCTATATCGCTCTATTCCGCATAGTGCGGCGCTCTCTGCAGCCATTTTTTACGACAAATCCAACTTGGGTAAAACGGGCCAAGTATGGCAGCCTTGTTGAGGTTAGCGAAGAGGATGTCAACCTCTCATACGTTAAGGTGGTAGGGCAGATGGCAGCAGCGCTGCAATCTGAACAACTGGATTCGAGAGGTTCAACCGCGAGCATAATCATTAATTGTGGGAGCTCTGAGGAACTTCCGTTGAACGACTCCTCCGTAGATCTAATTGTTACTTCCCCACCTTATTGCACCAGAATAGATTATGCGGTTGCTGCGATGCCAGAGTTGGCAGTTCTAGGCCACAGTCCTGACGGTTCCGTGCGGGAGCTTCGTAGAAAGATGATGGGCACTTCGACGGTCCCGCAAGTGGCTCCAGATCCACAGGAAGCCTGGGGGAGTTCATGCTTATCCTTCTTGGAAAACATTAGGCGTCACGGATCAAAGGCATCTTCAACTTATTACTATAAGAACCATCTTCAGTACTACGGATCTATGTATTCGTCTCTGAAGGAAATTCTGCGAGTGATGAGGCGCGGCGCAAAGTGTGCGCTTGTAATTCAGGACTCATATTACAAGGAGATCCATAACGATCTTCCTTCAATTGTGCAGGAGATGGTGTCGGGCATGGGGGGTGAGCCAATCGCCTCGATGGCGTATCCAGCCGGTGCGCGAATGGGCAATCGACACGCAGCGGCACGGAAATATGGGCCGCGCAAGGCCATAGAAACCGTCTTCTGCTTCGAGAAATAGGTAAATTCAGCAAAGAGGGACGTTGGATGAGCGTGTCTAAAGAGCCCAAAGGCGAAGGAACTGGCGACATTGATGATTCTTCGGATGCCGTCCCCGAAATTGAGGGGGTTAAAGAGGATGAGGGCAGCGCCGCTTGGGGGGAAAAAGCGCGCCAACTAATGCGCCAAATAGTAACCCAAAAAGTAGATTTGCCGATTTCTAAATTGGTCGCTATGATTGATGATAAGGAGATCGACCTCAAGCCATCATTTCAGCGCCGATTGCGGTGGACCCGGGCACAACAGTCTAGGCTCATTGAGTCCGTTATTATGAATGTCCCGATTCCTCCAGTATTCCTGGGAGAACATGAGCCTGGACGATACGTTGTCCTGGATGGGCGCCAACGGTTAACAGCGCTTTATGAGTATCTTACGGATCGCTACAGGTTGTCAGGCTTAGAGGTGTGGGCGGAACTTAACGGCAAGAAATTTTCGAATCTCCCCAAACTCCATGTGCAAGGGCTAAGTAGCCCCGCACAAGCTATTACGAGGCGTTTTGTTCCAGCCGTACTGATACTGCACGAGTCAGTGCCTGAGGTGAAATATGAGGTGTTTGAGCGACTTAACACAGGTGGTGTGATCGCGGAGCCGATGGAAGTTAGGAATGCGATATATTACGGTCCGTTTAATACTCTACTTCATGAATTGTCTTCCAATATATCGTTCATGAAATTGTGGGGAATTCCCAGCGAGGAAAAGGCAAGGTCTCGCAACGGTGCCTATAAGAGGATGGCCGACCTTGAAATGGTTTTGAGGTTCTTTGCATTCCAAGATTACAGGAACTTCGATGGCAGCTTAAAGGGTTTTCTGAATAGCGTTATGTCAGAAAAAAATGGCGCTTATCAGCAAGATCCTGAGAACATGATTCGAGATCGTAAATTGTTTATGCGCACGATGGAAGCTACCCTGTTGATGCTAGGTGAAAATGCCCTTCACCGCATAATTGGACCCAACGCGCATTCAACGGTTCCGTCCGCCCCATATGCAGATGCAGTTCTTTACGCAATCTCGAAGCTTCCTGAAGACAAGATTACGGCGGAAGAAGGAAATCGAATAAAGGTGGCGCTCGAAAAGCTTTGCCTTGAGGATGAGACCTTCCTGAAGTCCATAACCGTTGGCACGAATGCCAAAACGTCTGCACAATACAGAATTGAGACCGTCGCTGCATCAGTAATCGGCGTGGGCGGTTAGGCGTACTCCCGATGCTGACCGTACTGTCAGATTTTGACGCATCGCTCGACCGAATTCGGGCTGTTGCGGCTGATATGGATCAACGGATCCTTACAGCATCGCCAGAAGAACGGCTTCGTGACGAAACTATGCGATGTGCGGCAACCGTCATCCTTAGTGGTTTTTTTGAGAGCTTCCTGAAAGACTGTATTCAGTCTTATATCTCATTCGTTTGTTCAAGAAAAGTGCCGTTTGCGAGGCTCGGGGACAAGATGCAGCGACAGCATTTTGTCGCGGGTGGGCAGCTACTCGCCATGAAATATAGGAGCGATGGCCGTGTATCTTGGGTGACATCAGATCATCTTGATATAGCCCGTCGTCTAGCCTCTCCCTGCGGTCCTAAGCCAGAGTATACGCTTCTGTGGGAAGCATTCGCGTCAACGGGTGGAAATCCGGGTCCATCTGTTATACTGGAAATACTAGAGCGACTAGGTGTTGACAAGCGTGAAAAAAGGCTTAGCGAAGCTAGCGGGGGGATGTACTCTTCTCTGAAGTTATCGCTAGCCTCCTTCATTGAGGTCAGAAATGAGTGTGCCCACACAGGAACGGCGCTCAATGTACCGAGTTCGAACGATCTGGTCAGATACTGCGATATGCTCCATGAAATCGCAACGGCCTTTGTTAACGTTCTTGAAAAGAGGATGTCGGAGCCGCCGCTCGGTGTTAACCTGAACACAGCAGGAGCCGCAGAGTTAGCAAAGATTCCGGGGTTTGGTCAGACGAGAATTGCTGCTCTGCTAAATTATCGCACTACGAATGGCGGGTTTTCGAGGGTAGAAGATGCCGCCGCTATACCTGGGATAGGCAGAAGTCTTGCCGGAGTTCTTAGGAGGTATGCCCACGTTTGACCTCCGGCCGCCTGGGTTGGCGCCATGATCGTCGATTATCACTAGGAGGCCCCATGCGCGTCCGCACCCATCCCGGCGAATATCTGCGCGAGGAATACATGAAGCCGCTGGGCCTGTCGGCGCATGGGTTGGCGGCGGCGTTGCGGGTGCCGGCGACGCGGATTTCCGGGATCGTGCATTGCCGCCGCGCCGTCACGCCCGACACCGCCTTGCGGCTGGCGCGGTATTTCGGGACGGATGCGCAGAGCTGGCTCAATATGCAGCAGGCGCATGACCTGTCGGTGGCCGAGGCCGAGGTCGGGGCGGTGATCGCCGAAGAGGTCAAGCCGCGGGTGGCGTGAGCGGCGGCTGGGCCTGGGCGCGGCCCTCACCCTCCCGCCGCTGCGCGGCGGGCCCCTCCCTCTCCCCCGCGGGGGAGAGGGGAAGTTCAAGGGCTTCGTCACATTCTCCCGGCCCGCGCGGAGCATTGCCCGCGGCCCCGCCCGGCGCTAGGATCGCCGCCCCACAACGAGGGCCCGATCATGTCGAAGAAGCCGCCGAGAGAGCACCAAGAGGACCTGATGGGCGAGGACGAGCTGGAGCGCCTGCGCGCCGAGAACGCCGAGCTGCGCGACGAGCTGGCGGCCCTGCAATACGAGCTCGACGTTGAATCCTGCCATGTCGCCGGCCTGACGGCGCAGCTCAAGGCGCTGATCGCCGAGAGCGAGGCCTGCCCGCACAAGCCGGGCCATCCGCTGGTCGAGCGCGCCGAATACACGCATGCCCGCACCGGCGCACCGCTGCTCAAGACCCGCGCCTTCCCGCTGTATCGCGAGGCCTTCGACGCCGAGGCCCGCGAGCTGGGCATCGAGGATCCCGAGCAGCTTCGCGCCTGAGGTCGTGGACTCACGCCCCGGCCCGGTTCCGTCTATTCCTGCAGCTTGGCTTCCTGCTGCTGCGGGATGTGCCACAGCACGATGTGCCAGTGCGGCTCGGCGACGCCGGGGTGGCCTTCGTTGAAGGCGATGTCGACGTGGTCGACCGGGGCCTCGGCGTCGGCCTGGAGGTCGTCGATGGTCTTGCGCTGTTCGAACTCGGTCACCGGGATCATGTAGGTGGTGTTGGCGAGGTTGCCGTCGCGGTCGTAGCCGAGGAACGGGCCGGCCGGCAGGGTGTCGGGCTGGACGTAGAGCACGCCGAGGCCGGGCACGAATTCGGGCAGCGGCACCAGGTCGGCGACCTTCTGGTAGCCCTGGGGCGGGTCGGCAGCCAGGGCCGGGGCGGCGAGCAGGGCGGCGGCGGCGGCGAGCAGGGTGCGGGTCATCGGTCAGGCTCCTTGGCTGGGGGAAGGGATGTCGGCGGCGGCGGCGGCGAGCACGGCGGCGACGATGCGGTCGCAGCGCGCGCCGTCGAAGGCGAAGGCGTCGGGCAGGGCGGCGGCGAGCTGGCGCGTCAGCGCCCGGCGCAGGCGGCCGCGGCCGCGGTGATAGCGGCTGCGCACCGTCTCGGGCGGGATGCCCAGCGCCTCGGCGGTCTCGTCGGTGCTCATCTGCTCGACGGCGCGCATCATGAACACGGTGCGGAACTCCGGCGGCAGGGCGTCGATCGCGCGCTCGAGGCCGCGGCGCAGCTCGGCGCGGGCGGCGGCGTCCTCGGGGGTGGCGGCGTCGCGCGGCGGGAACCGGTTGGCCATCATCGTCTCCTGCACGGCCGTTGCGGTCATGGCGTCGAGGCTGGCGGCGGGACGGCGGCGGCGCAGTCGGCCCAGCGCCTCGTTGACGACGATGCGGGTCAGCCAGGTGGTCAGGCTGGCGGCGCCGAGATGGGCGTCGAGACCGACGAAGGCGCGCAGATAGGCTTCCTGCACCGCCTCCTCGGCCTCGGCATCGTCGCCGAGGATGCCGCGGGCGGTGCGGTAGAGGCGGCGGTTGTGGCTGCGCATGACCGCCTCGAACTCGCGCAGACGCTCGGCGGCCGCGGCGGCGGTCGGGGGTTGCGGCGAAAGCTGGTCCATGCGCCCTCCTGCATCCTTGCCTTCCATTGGATGCAGGTGGGCGTGCCGGCGTTCCCGGCGTCAGGGGCGCACAGGGAGTAGTGCGCCCGGCGGAGCCGCGTCGCTCCGCCTTCGAACTCAGACGTGGTCGCGCCACATGTGGGTCATCGTCACCAGGCGGTTGGCCAGCGTCGTCGCCAGGTGGCGGTAGACGGCGGCGGCGGCCTCGGGCCGCGCGGCGAGCGCGTCGAGCAGCGCGGCGCGGGGGAAGCGCAGGGCGGCGACGTCGGTCAGGGCGGTGACGTCGGCGGCGCGGCGGTGGCCGTCGAGGAAGGCGATCTCGCCGAAGGGCTCGCCGTCGGAGATGTCGCCGACATGGCGGCGGCCCTCGGGGTGCGGCACCCAGACCGAGACGCGGCCCGAGACGACGACGTAGAGGTCGTTCGACGGCTCGGAACGTTCGAGGATGACCTGGCGCGGCGCGAAGGCGCAGCGCTCGGCGACGGCCAGCAGCGCCGCGACGGTGTCGGGCGGCAGTTCGGCGAACAGGGGCAGTGCGTTCGTGTCCATGCGCTCAGGATGCGCGCGGCGGCGGGCGCTGTCCAGATAGCCGGCTTGCCAGGGCGGCGCCGGGGCGTTAGGACCGGGGGCATGACCTCGCGCCTGCGCCACCGCCTGTACCTGCAGCTCGAACCCGACGCCCGGCCGGGGCTGTCGCGGCTCAACGCCGTCATCTGCGCGGCGATCGTCGTCGCGGTGAGCCTGGCGGTGCTGGAGACCGAGCCGGCGGTGCGCGATCTGGCGCCGGCGGCGTTCTTCGCCGCCGAGACGGCGTTCGGGGCGCTGTTCGTCGTCGAGTATCTGGCGCGGCTGTGGGTGGCGCCCGAGGACGCGCGCTATGCCGGGCGCCTCGGGCGGCTGCGTTACGCGCTGACGCCGGCGGCGCTGCTCGACCTGGCGGCGGTGGCGCCGTTCTTCCTGGTGCTGGGGGCGGCCGATCCGTTCGTGCTGCGCATGGTGCGGCTGCTGCGAATCTTGCGGCTGGCGCGGTTGGGGCGGTTCTCGACGGCGATGAGCCGGGTGGTCGAGGCGGTGCACGCGCGGCGCTGGGAGCTGTCCTTGAGCGTCGTCGCCGCCGGCATGCTGCTGCTGTTCTCGGCCACCGCGCTCTATGTCGTCGAGGGCGACGACCAGCCCGAGGCGTTCGGCTCGATCCCGCGGGCGATGTGGTGGAGCGTGGCGACGCTGACCACGGTCGGCTACGGCGACGTCTATCCGGTGTCGCTGCTCGGCCGGGTGCTGGCCGGCGTCACCGCGATCACCGGCATCGGCCTGATCGCGATGCCGGCGGGCATCCTGGCGGCGGCGTTCTCGGACGTCCTGCAGAAGCACCGCGACGAGGACGAGGGCGCCTGAGCCTCACCCCAGCAGCGGCCCCAGGGTCAGCCAGACGCCGCCGAGCAGGTGGATCGCCAGCGTCAGGCGGATGGCGGTCAGCAGCTCGGCGCGGCCGCCGGCGAAGCGGGTCGCGGCGGCGACGGCCGCGGCCGCCAGCAGCAGCGGCGGCGCCAGGGTCCAGGCCGGCAGGCCCGCCGACAGCAGCAGCGCCGCCTGGGCGGCCAGGGCGACGGCATGGGTGGCGAGATAGAGCCTGCGGCCGCCGTCGAGCCCCAGGCGCACCACCAGGGTGCGCTTGCCGACGGCGGCGTCGGCGCGGCGGTCGGGAATCTCGTTGACGATCAGGATGGCGGCGGTCCAGCAGCCGATGGCGGCGGCGGCGAGCATGCCGGCCGCGGTGAAGGCGCCGTTCTGCAGCCAGGCGGCGGCGGCGACCGGCAGGCCGAAGCCGACCGCGACGGCGAGCTCGCCGAGGCCGCGATTGGCGAGCCGGAAGGGCGGCAGCGAATAGGCGGCGGCCAGCCCGCCGCCGGCCAGGCCCAGCCACAGCACCACCGGGCCGTGGCCTTGCGCCAGCACCAGGCCGGTGGCGGCCGCGAAGGCGACCAGCGCCAGCCCCCACAGCGCCATGGCGCGCAGCGACAGCCGGCCGTCCTGGATGGTGCGCGAGCCGCCGGTGAACGGGGCGATGCGGTCCTCGTTGAGGCGGTCGCAGCCGCTGATCTCGTCGCCGACGTCGTTGAGCACGTTGGCGCCGGCATGCAGGCCGGCCATGCCGAGCAGCGCCAGCGCCAGGGCGGCGAGGTCGAGGCCGGCGCCCTCGCGCAGGCCCCAGGCGGTGCCGACCGCCACCGGCACCGCCGAGGCGGGGAAGAACATCGGCCGGGTCGCCAGGAACAGCGTGCGCGCCCGCGAGGTCATGATCGTCGCATCTCCGGTTGAAGCGGCGGCATGATAGCGAACGCGGCCGGCGGAGTCCTGACATTGGTCAATCGGCCGAACGGGACGGGCTTGACCGCGCTCAAGGTCGCGGCGGCGGCGGCGGCCTAGCCTCGCGCAAAGGATCAACACCAAGAGAGGGACTTCCATGAACCAGCCTGTCCGGCGCGACCCGCCGCCGTTCATGTTCGCGGTGGAATCGGTCATCGGGCTGATGGCCCAGGGCAAGAGCGTCAACGAGGCCAATGTCCGCCAGTGGCTCGAAGTGGCGCTGAACGGCAACGAGGAGCGCATCCGCCCGGCGCTCTACCACGCCCGGCGCATGCTGCAGGGCCCGGCGCCCGAGGGCGTCGACCCCGCCGCCGCCGCCAACGCCGCCCAGGCCGCCCCGGCCGAGTAGGCGGCGCCCGGACGGGCGGCGCCGGGGGGAAGGCGCCGTCCGTCCGACCCGATCGGGCGGGCATAGTCCGTCCGCGCCGTCCGCCCTGGCCGAAAGCGGGCTTGGCGGCGCGGGTTTTCCGCTGTTTCCTCGAAAATCCCTGTGCTATAGAACATGCCCTCCGGCGGGCAGCCTCCGTTTCGGGGCGCGCGGGCGTGGTGGAATTGGTAGACACACTGGATTTAGGTTCCAGCGGCGACAGCCATGGGGGTTCGAGTCCCTTCGCCCGCACCACGCTCCCGGCGCCCGGACATTCCCGCCCTCGGGCCCATTCTTTAGACCGACTGGCAGAGACTCCATGAACGTCACCGAAACCAACGCCGAAGGCCTCAAGCGCGAATTCACCATCGTCGTTCCGGCCGGACATATCGAGGACCGCGTCACCAACCGCCTGGAAGAGGTCGGCCGAACCATCCGCATGCCGGGCTTCCGCCCCGGCAAGGTGCCGATGGGGCTGCTGCGCAAGAAGTACGAAGGCTCGGTGATGGGCGAGGTGCTGGAGGCCGCCGTCAACGAGGGCACCCAGAAGGCGATCGAGGACCGCAACCTGCGGCCGGCGATGCAGCCGAAGATCGAGATCAAGTCCTTCGACAAGGGCAAGGACCTCGAGTTCACCGTCGCGATGGAGACCCTGCCCGAGGTCGAGCCGATCGACTTCAAGACGGTCGAGGTCGAGCGGCCCAAGGTGACGGTGCCGGATCAGGAGATCGACGACGCGCTCAAGCGCATCGCCGAGCGCAACGAGAAGACCGAGCCGCTGCCCGAGGACCACGCCGCCGAGAGCGGCGACGTCGCGGTGATCGACTTCACCGGCAAGCGCGACGGCGTCGCCTTCGAGGGCGGCGCCGCCCAGGGCTATCCGCTCAAGCTCGGCTCGAACAGCTTCATCCCCGGCTTCGAGGAGCAGGTGGTCGGCATGAAGGCGGGCGAGGAGAAGGTGATCGAGGTCACCTTCCCCGAGCAGTACCACAACGCCGAACTGGCCGGCCAGAAGGTCACCTTCGACGTCAAGCTCGGCGAGCTGCGCAAGCCGGTGGCGCCCGCGATCGACGACGACCTCGCCAAGAGCGTCGGCATGGAGAACGCCGAGGCGCTGCGCAACGCGGTGCGCGACGAGATCCAGCGCGAATACGACAACGCCGCCCGCGGCGTCGCCAAGCGCAAGCTGCTCGACGTGCTGGCCGAGCGCCACGAGTTCGAGGTGCCGCAGGGCATGGTCGACGTCGAGTTCGACGCCATCTGGCAGCAGGTCCAGAAGGACCGCGAGCAGGGCCGCGTCGAGGACGAGGACAAGGACAAGTCCGAGGACCAGCTCAAGGACGAGTACCGCAAGATCGCCGAGCGCCGCGTGCGCCTGGGTCTCTTGCTGTCCGAGGTCGGGCGCAAGAACGAGATCAGCGTCACCCAGGAGGACATCAACCGCGCCGTGATGAACGAGGCGCGCCGGTTCCCTGGGCAGGAGCACATGGTGTTCCAATACTACCAAAGTAACCCGGACGCGCTGAACATGCTCCGCGCTCCGATCTATGAGGATAAGGTGGTCGACTTCATACTCGAACTGGCGAAGACTGAGGAGAAGCCGGTTTCGCCGGAGGAGCTGCAGAAGCTGGCCGAAGGCGCGGACGAGGCCCGGGCGTAACGCCCGGGCCGCGGTCCCGGCAGTCGAAACGCGAACGAAAAGGCTCGCACGCACATGAGAGAACGCGATCCCATCGACGTCTACATGAACACCCTGGTGCCGATGGTGGTGGAGCAGACCAACCGCGGCGAACGCGCCTACGACATCTACTCCCGCCTGCTCAAGGAACGCATCATCTTCCTGACCGGCATGGTCCACGACGGCGTTTCCAGCCTGCTGTGCGCGCAGCTCCTGTTCCTGGAATCGGAGAATCCGAGCAAGGACATCGCGTTCTACATCAACTCGCCGGGCGGCGTCGTGACCTCGGGCATGGCGATCTACGACACCATGCAGTACATCCGCTGCCCGGTGTCGACGGTGTGCATCGGCCAGGCCGCCTCGATGGGCTCGCTGCTGCTGTGCGCCGGCCAGTCCGGCAAGCGGTTCTCGCTGCCCAACTCGCGCATCATGGTCCACCAGCCTTCGGGCGGCGCCCAGGGCCAGGCCACCGATATCGAGATCCAGGCCCGCGAAATCCTTGCGCTGAGGGCCCGGCTCAACAATATCTACGTCCAACACACCGGACAGCCCCTGGACGTCATCGAAAAGGCGCTGGAACGCGACAAGTTCATGACCGCGACCGAGGCCAAGGAGTTCGGCCTCATCGACGAGGTCGTGACGTCGCGTCCGCCGCGCGAGGGCGAGGAAGGGGGCGCTTCGGCCTAGCTCCCGGCCCCGCCGACGGCGCCGGCGACCCCGCCGGAGGGCGCCGGGCGGAGGCGGTTTTAGGCATTGTATGCCGGCCGCCTCTGCGGCTAACATGATCCGACAGGCCGCTTTTCACATGGAGTACCGATGACCAAGTCCTCAAGCGGCGACTCGAAGAACACCCTGTACTGCTCGTTCTGCGGAAAGAGCCAGCACGAGGTGCGCAAGCTCATCGCGGGCCCGACGGTCTTCATCTGCGACGAGTGCGTCGAGCTCTGCATGGACATCATCCGCGAGGAGCACAAGACGCATCTGGTGCGCTCGCGCGATGGCGTGCCTTCGCCGCGCGACATCTGCGCCGTTCTCGACGACTACGTCATCGGGCAGATGCATGCCAAGCGCGTCCTCTCGGTCGCCGTGCACAACCACTACAAGCGGCTGTCGCACAGCGCCAAGAACAACGACGTCGAGCTGGCGAAGTCCAACATCCTGCTGGTCGGCCCGACCGGCTGCGGCAAGACGCTGCTGGCCCAGACGCTGGCGCGCATCCTCGACGTGCCGTTCACGATGGCCGACGCCACGACCCTGACCGAGGCCGGCTATGTCGGCGAGGATGTCGAGAACATCATCCTGAAGCTGCTGCAGTCGGCCGACTACAACGTCGAGCGCGCGCAGCGCGGCATCGTCTACATCGACGAGGTCGACAAGATCAGCCGCAAGTCCGACAACCCGTCGATCACCCGCGACGTCTCGGGCGAGGGCGTGCAGCAGGCGCTGCTCAAGATCATGGAAGGCACCGTCGCCTCCGTGCCGCCGCAGGGCGGGCGCAAGCATCCGCAGCAGGAGTTCCTGCAGGTCGACACGACCAACATCCTGTTCATCTGCGGCGGCGCCTTCGCGGGGCTCGAGAAGATCATCGGCTCGCGCGGCCGGGGCACCTCGATCGGCTTCGGCGCCGACGTGCGCAGCCCCGACGAGCGCCGCACCGGCGAGGTGCTGCGCGAGGTCGAGCCCGAGGATCTGCTGAAGTTCGGCCTGATTCCCGAATTCGTCGGCCGCCTGCCGGTGGTCGCGACGCTCGAGGACCTGGACGAGGCGGCGCTGGTCGAGATTCTGTCCTCGCCCAAGAACGCCCTGGTCAAGCAGTACCAGCGGCTGTTCGAGATGGAGGACATCAAGCTGACCTTCTCGGACGACGCCCTGAAGGCGATCGCCCTGAAGGCGATCCAGCGCAAGACCGGTGCCCGCGGGCTGCGTTCGATCATGGAGGCGATCCTGCTGGACACCATGTTCGAACTGCCGAGCCTCGACGGCGTCGTCGAGGTGGTGGTCAACAAGGAGGTTGCGGAGGGCCGCGCCAAGCCCCTGTACATCTACTCCGAACGCCGCGAGGACGTCGGTACCAGTGCGTAGGGCATAGTCGGCGCTCCCCCGATTTGGGGTGCGGTTGGCCGGTCATCCCCTTGAAGGGGGAGGGGAGCCGGACCAATTAAGTAGAACGCTCACTGGCGGCCGGCCTTCCCGGGCCGGCCCTTCTCTACAAGAGGTATCATGGTCGAGATTGCGCGTGGGGACGTCTTCCCCGTCCTTCCCCTTCGAGACATCGTCGTCTTCCCTCACATGATCGTGCCGCTGTTCGTCGGGCGCGAGAAATCGGTGCGCGCGCTCGAGGACGTGATGAAGGACGACAAGCAGATTCTGCTGGTCGCCCAGAAGAACGCGGCCCAGGACGATCCCACGAGCGACGACATTTACCGGGTGGGCACGGTCTCGACGGTGCTGCAGCTGCTCAAGCTGCCCGACGGCACGGTGAAGGTGCTGGTCGAGGGCGGCCAGCGCGCCCGGATCACCAGTTTCACCGAGAACGCCGACTTCTTCCAGGCCGAGGCCGCGGTCATCGACGAGAGCGCCGGCGACCAGCAGGAGGTCGAGGCGCTGTCGCGCTCGGTGGTCTCGCAGTTCGAGCAGTACATCAAGCTGAACAAGAAGATTCCGCCCGAGGTGCTGGTCTCGATCAACCAGATCGAGGACTCGGGCAAGCTCGCCGACACGGTGGCCTCGCATCTGGCGCTGAAGATCGCCGAGAAGCAGGAGCTGCTGGAGATCGAGACGGTCAGCGAGCGGCTGGAGCGGGTCTACGGCCACATGGAGGCCGAGATCGGCGTGCTGCAGGTCGAGAAGAAGATCCGCAACCGCGTCAAGCGGCAGATGGAGAAGACCCAGCGCGAGTACTATCTGAACGAGCAGCTCAAGGCGATCCAGAAGGAGCTGGGCGAGACCGAGGACGGCCGCGACGAGGTGGCCGAGCTCGAGGAGCGCATCGCCAAGACGCGGCTGTCGAAGGAAGCGCAGGAAAAGGCGATGGCCGAGCTCAAGAAGCTGCGCGCCATGAGCCCGATGTCGGCCGAGGCGACGGTGGTGCGCAACTACCTCGACTGGCTGCTGTCGATTCCGTGGAAGAAGCGCTCGAAGGTCAAGAAGGACCTCCGCCTGGCCGAGAAGATCCTCAACGACGACCATTTCGGTCTCGAGAAGGTCAAGGACCGCATCCTCGAATACCTCGCCGTGCAGGCGCGCGCCAACAAGGTCAAGGGCCCGATCCTGTGCCTGGTCGGCCCGCCCGGTGTCGGCAAGACCTCGCTCGGCAAGTCGGTCGCCAGGGCGACGGGCCGCAATTTCGTGCGCATCTCGCTGGGCGGCGTGCGTGACGAGGCCGAGATCCGCGGCCACCGGCGCACCTATATCGGCTCGATGCCGGGCAAGATCATCCAGGCGATGAAGAAGGCCAAGTCGTCGAACCCGCTGTTTCTGCTCGACGAGATCGACAAGCTCGGCGCCGACTGGCGCGGCGATCCGTCCTCGGCGCTGCTCGAGGTGCTAGATCCCGAGCAGAACGTCAACTTCAACGACCACTACCTCGAGGTCGACTACGACCTGTCCGACGTGATGTTCGTCACCACGGCCAACACGCTGCGCATGCCGCAGCCGCTGCTGGACCGCATGGAGGTGATCCGGCTGTCGGGCTACACCGAGGACGAGAAGATCGAGATCGCCAAGCGCCACCTGCTCGACAAGGAGCTGAAGGCGCACGGGGTCAAGGCCAAGGAGTGGTCGATCTCGGACGACGCGCTGCGCGACCTGATCCGCTACTACACGCGCGAGGCCGGCGTCCGCAACCTCGAGCGCGAAATGGCGAACCTGATCCGCAAGGCGGCCAAGGAGATTCTGATGAAGAATCTCACCAAGGTCGCCGTCACCCGCAAGAACCTCGACAAGTACGCCGGCGTGCGGCGCTACCGCTTCGGCGAGGTCGAGGCCGAGGATCTGGTCGGCGTGGTCACCGGCCTGGCCTGGACCGAGGTCGGCGGCGAGCTGCTGTCGATCGAGGCGGTGATGATGCCGGGCAAGGGCAACTTCTCGCACACCGGCAAGCTCGGCGACGTGATGCAGGAATCGGTGCAGGCGGCGCGGTCCTACGTGCGCTCGCGGGCCGTCACCTTCGGCATCAAGCCGACCGTGTTCGAGAAGAAGGACATCCACGTCCACGTCCCCGAAGGCGCCACGCCGAAGGACGGCCCGTCGGCAGGCGTCGCCATGTGCACCTCCATCGTCTCGACGCTCACCGGCATCGCGGTGCGCAAGGACGTGGCGATGACCGGCGAGATCACCCTGCGCGGCCGCGTGCTGCCGATCGGCGGTCTCAAGGAGAAGCTCCTGGCGGCGCTGCGCGGCGGCCTCAAAACGGTGCTGATCCCCAAGGACAACGAGAAGGACCTGGCCGAGATCCCGGACAACGTCAAGCGCGGCCTCGAGATCATCCCGGTTTCGACCGTCGACGAGGTCCTGCAGAACGCGCTGGTCAAGCCGTTGACGCCGATCGAGTGGGAGGAGACCGAGGAGGTCTCGCCGCCGGCCAAGGACGACGGCAGCGTCAGCGGGGTGATGACCCACTGACCGCGGGGCCGAGAACCAGGGGGGCCGTCTTCGGGCGGCCCCCTTTTTCGTGGCTCCGTTTCCACCAGAAAGCGCGCAAGACCTAGGAAAGTCGCGCTTCTCCGATTGACGCCCCTCCAGACGGCGTTTTAGACTGCCTGCCACACTTTTGGGGTAGGCTGGGCTCGGCTAAACGTTTTGGCATCAAAAAGAGGGGGTTTCAGGTGAACAAGAACGAACTGGTCACGGCCGTGGCGTCGGCCGCCGGCATTTCCAAGACCGACGCGGCCAAGGCCGTGGACGGCGTTTTCGGCGCCATCGCCGATGCCCTGAAGAAGGGCGACGAAGTGCGTCTGGTCGGGTTCGGCACCTTCAACGTCGCCCAGCGCGCGAAGTCGGAAGGCCGCAATCCCCGCACCGGCGAGAAGATCGAGATTCCGGCGTCGAAGCTGCCGAAGTTCAAGGCCGGCAAGGGCCTCAAGGACGCGGTTCAGTAACGCGTCCGTTCCGGAATTGCCGCGAAATGCCGGCGGGGCGACCCGCCGGCATTTTCTTTGGTTCATCGCGGATTGGAGCGGAAGGCGCTCCAGCGCTCGCCCATCATGCCCGCGCAGGCGGGCATCTGTTTTCCAGAGGCGGTTCGGAGCCCGGCCGGGCGCCTCCAATGGGCCCCAGCCTCCGCGGAGGCGACGGTCCGGGGTCCCCGCCGACGCTCCTGAAGCGCGACGTTTGAACTTGGAGCGTCGGACACTTGATCCTGGAGCACACTC
>CAZJFH010000033.1:0-53476 GCA_964545205.1 uncultured Rhodospirillaceae bacterium | reverse complement strand
CTTGCCGACGTTGCGCTCGTAGCTCTCGCCGTAATTGCCGACCTGCTTGATGATGTTGTAGGCCCACTTCTCGTCGACGCCGAGATTCTTGCCCATGCCCTCGGTGACGCCGAGCAGGCGCTTGACGTTGGGATCGGGGCTGTTCAGCCTGTCGTCGACGTTCTGCGAGGTGATGCCGCGCTCCTCGGCCTCGATCATCGCGTAGATCGACCAGTCGACCAGATCCTTCCACTGATCGTCGCCGTGGCGCACCGACGGCGCCAGCGGCTCCTTCGAGATGATCTCGGGCAGGATGACGTGGTCGGCCGGGTTCGGCGTGTCGTTGGCGCGGATGGCGGCGAGCTGCGAGGCGTCGGAGGTGATGGCGTCGCAACGGCCGGCGAGGTAGGCGCCGGTGACCTCCTCGAACTTCTCGATGGTGACCGGGCGGAACTCCATGTTCTTGGCGCGGAAATAGTCGGCCAGGTTGAGCTCGGTGGTGGTGCCGGTCTGGACGCAGATGGTGGCGCCGGCGAGCTCGGTGGCGCTCTTCACGCCCAGCGCCGTCGGCACCATGAACCCCTGGCCGTCGTAATAGTTGACCGGGTTGAAGTTGAGGCCGTTGGCGGTCTCGCGCGACAGGGTGCGGGTGGTGTTGCGGGCCAGCATGTCGATCTCGCCCGACTGCAGGGCGGTCAGCCGCTGCTGCGCCGACAGCGGCACGTACTGCACCTTCGAGGCGTCGCCGAACATGGCGGCGGCGACGGCGCGGCACATGTCGACGTCGAGACCCTGCCACTCGCCGCGGTCGTTGGGCGCCGAGAAGCCGGCCAGGCCGGTGTGGACGCCGCAGATCAGCTTGCCGCGCTGTTTGACCGTGTCGAAGGTCTGGCCGGCCTGGGCGGCGGCCGTGCCGGCGAGGACCGCGGCTGCGGCGGCGACGGAAACCATGGTCTTGTTCATCGAGAAGTTCTCCCTGCGACGTTCGAGCTGGCGTCTACTTCGGGCGAGCCGTCCCAGCCTGGGCCGGCTCTCGGGAAGAGGTCAGCGTATTGATATTCTTCGCTTTTGGCAATCCGGCCTGGGTATGACCTCCGGGTGGGACGGCGGGCGGGGCGACATTACCGATTTTTCACCGCGCCGCCATGCAACCTTCACCTCGGCGGACCATTCCTTTTGCAGGTGCTTCGGCGCGCCGCTGTCGGAGCTTTGGTTCAGAGGACGAGAAGAAAATGTCGCAGGAGAATGGTTTTACGCGCAGGTGGGGCCGGCGGCTCCTGCTGTCGACGGCCGCCTCGGTGATCTTCGGCGCCGGCGTGATCGGCGCCGACTTCGTCGGTTCGGCCGACGCCCAGCAGAACCCGGCCCCGGTGCAGATGTCGCAGGCGGTGCAGGCGCCGGTGAGCTTCGCCGACCTGGTCGAGCGGGTGAAGCCGGCCGTGGTCAACATCTCGACGACCCAGAAGGTCGAGACTCGTTCGGAGGTTCCGGCGCCGTTCCCGCTGCCGCCGGGTTCGCCCTACGAGGAGTTCTTCAAGCGCTTCTTCGGCGACCGCATGCCGCCCGGCCAGGGCGGGCCGCAGGTGCCGCCGCCGGGCCAGGCGCACGCGCTCGGCTCCGGCTTCGTCGTCGACCCCGCCGGCTGGGTGGTGACCAACAACCACGTCGTCGGCGATGCGGACGAGATCAAGGTGATTCTGCAGGACGGAACCCAGCTCGCCGCGGAACTCAAGGGCCGCGACGACAAGACCGACCTGGCGCTGCTGAAGGTCGAATCCGACCAGCCGCTGCCCTTCGTGCAGTTCGGCGATTCCGACCAGACCCGCGTCGGCGACTGGGTGGTCGCGGTCGGCAACCCGTTCGGCCTGGGCGGTTCGGTGACCGCCGGCATCGTCTCGGCGCACGGGCGCAACATCAACGCCGGCCCGTACGACGACTTCATGCAGATCGACGCCGCCATCAACCGCGGCAACTCGGGCGGTCCGACCTTCAACCTGGCCGGCGAGGTGGTCGGCGTGAACACCGCCATCTTCTCGCCGTCGGGCGGCAACATCGGCATCGGCTTCGCCATCCCGGCCAACATGGCCAAGATGGTCGTCTCGGAATTGCGCGAGAAGGGCCGCGTCGACCGCGGCTGGCTCGGCGTGCAGATCCAGGACGTGACGCCCGACATCGCCGAGGGCCTCGGCCTCGAGGGCGAGAAGGGCGCGCTGGTCGCCGACGTGCTGCCGGACAGCCCGGCCAGGCAGGCCGGCTTCCGCCAGGGCGACGTGATCCTGTCCTTCGGCGGCGAGACCGTCGACGACGCCCACGAGCTGCCGCGCCTGGTCGCCGCCACCGAGGCCGGCAAGAGCGTGCCGGTGACGGTGCTGCGCCAGGGCGAGAAGACCGAGCTCAGCGTCGCCATCGGCAAGATGCCCGGCGAACAGCAGGTCGCCGCCGCGGAAGGCAGGAGCGACGCCAAGGGCGGCCTGGGCCTGGCGCTCGCCAGGCTGACGCCGGAGCTGCGCGAGAAGATGGAGCTGCCGGCCGACGTCAAGGGCGTCGTCGTCCAGGAGGTCCAGCCGGACAGCCCGGCCGCCCGCAGGGGCATCCAGAAGGGCGACGTCATCGTCTCGGTCAACCAGAAGGGCGTCGAGTCGGCCAAGGACGTCGCCGAGGCCGTCGAGCAGGCCAAGGAGAACAAGAAGGACAAGGTCGTGGTCCTGCTCAACCGCGAGGGCAATCAGCGCTTCGTCGCGCTCGAACTGCCGGCTTAAACTCCCCCTCCCCAAGCCGGCACGCGCCGCCGCCCGTTCCCCCCGCGGGCGGCGGCGTTCGCTTTGGGTGTTTCTGCGGGCGAAGTGTTGACGTAGTCTTTCGCCACAAGCCAACGCCAGAGTTCCCAAACCCCCCATGCGCATCCTGCTGATCGAAGACGACGCCGAAGCCGCCGCGTACATCGCCAAGGGCCTGCGCGAGAGCGGCCATGTCGTCGACCATTCGGCCAACGGCAAGGACGGCCTGTACATGGCCGCCTCCGAGAACTACGACATGCTGATCGTCGACCGCATGCTGCCGGGCCTGGACGGGCTGTCGATCATCCAGACCATCCGCGGCGCCGGCAACACCACGCCGGTGCTGGTGCTCTCGGCGCTCGGCAAGGTCGACGACCGGGTCAAGGGGCTGAAGGCCGGCGGCGACGACTATCTGGTCAAGCCGTTCGCCTTCGCCGAGCTGCTGGCCCGCATCGAGGCGCTGTCGCGCCGCGGCGGCGGCGGGGTCAAGGCCGAGACCCGGCTTGCCGTCGCCGATCTCGAGATGGACCTGCTCAGCCGCCGGGTCAGCCGGGCCGGCCGCGACATCGAGCTGCAGCCGCGCGAGTTCTCGCTGCTGGAATACCTGATGCGCCACGCCGGACAGGTGGTGACGCGAACCATGCTGCTGGAGAACGTCTGGGACTATCACTTCGACCCGCAGACCAACCTGATCGACGTGCACATCAGCCGCCTGCGCCAGAAGATCGACAAGGGCTTCGAGCAGCCGCTGATCCATACCGTCCGCGGCGCGGGGTACCGGCTTGGCACCACGCGTTAGCATCCTCCGCAGCACGGCGTTCCGGCTGGCGGTCACCTACCTGGCCTTCTTCACCGCGACGGCGCTGCTGCTGCTGGGCGGCGTCTACTGGACCAGCACCACCTTCATCGAAGGCCAGATCCGCGAGACCATCAACGCCGAGATCACCGGCCTGTCCGAGCGCTACAAGCAGCAGGGCGTCAGCGGCCTGGTCCAGCTCATCCGCAACCGCAGCGCCGGCGAGCGCGACCGCAAGAGCCTGTACCTGCTGACCGACGACCTCTACCGCCCGGTCGCCGGCAACCTGCTCGGCTGGCCCGAGGCCGAGCCCGACGCCGAGGGCTGGCTGAGCTTCCCGTTCCAGAACCTGACGCCGGCCGGACTGCAGGTGTTCGACGCCGCCGGCCGGATGTTCGACCTGCCGGGCGGCTACAAGCTGCTGGTCGGGCGCAGCCTCGAGGACGCCGAGCAGGTCAAGAGCGCCCTGCGTCAGGCCATCGCCGCCGGCATCGGCCTCACCGTGCTGCTCGGCCTCGCCGGCGGCGTGATCACCGCGCGCAAGCTGCTGCAGCGCGTCGAGACCATCAACCGGACCATGCGCCGCATCACCGGCGGCGACATCAAGCAGCGCATCCCGCGGCGCGGCAGCGGCGACGAGTTCGACCAGATCGCCGACGGCTTCAACGAGACGCTGGACCAGATCGAACGGCTGCTCGACAGCATGCGCACGGTGACCGACAACGTCGCGCACGACCTGCGCACGCCGCTGCACCGGCTGCGCAGCCGCATCGACGTCGCCCTGCTGTCGGAGCACGACGACGCCGCGGCCTATCGCCGCGCGCTCGAGGACACGATGGCCGACGCCGACCGCCTGCTCGCCACCTTCAACGCGCTGCTGACCATCGCCCAGGCCGAGGCCGGCAAGCGCGCCAACCAGCTCGAACCGGTGCCGCTGCCGCCGCTGGTCCGCGACGTGGTCGAACTCTACGAGCCGCTGGCCGAGGACAAGGCGATTCGGCTGGAACTGCGCGAGGGCGAGGCGGTCGCGGTGATGGGCGACCGCCACCTGCTGTCGCAGGCGGTCGCCAATCTGATCGACAACGCCGTCAAGTACACGCCCGCCGGCGGACGCATCGCCATCGCCGTCGGGCCGGGACCGCAGATCGTGATCGCCGACAGCGGGCCGGGCATACCGGAAGCCGAGCGCGCGCGCGTGCTCGACCGCTTCGTGCGCCTCGACGCCACGCGCTCGACCCCGGGCAACGGCCTCGGGCTCAGCCTCGTCAACGCCGTCGCCCGCCTGCACGGCGCGCGGCTGGAACTGGGCGACAACGCCCCCGGGCTGGTGGTGCGGATGGTGTTTCCGGCCTGACGCCGGCTTCCGCTTTCGCGGGAGCGACGAACCGCTTTTCTTTGGTTCGACCCTCTCCCGCCTGCGGGAGAGGGAGGGGCCCAGCCGAAGGCTGGGAGGGTGAGGGCAGCGGCGCGTGGCTCACATCCGGCCTTCGGCCGTAAGAAACCCTCACCCCCGCCGCTTCGCGGCCTGCACCATGGTCTCCAGCGCCGACAGGAAGCGCGAGCGGTCCTGCTTGGTGAAGCCGGCCGGGCCGCCGGTGATCTGGCCCGAATCGCGCAGGTGCTGCATCAGGTCGCGGGTCGCCTTGACGTCGCCGACCGCGGCTTCGGTGATCGGCTTGCCGTTGGGCCGCAGCACCTGGGCGCCGTTGGCGATCACCCGCGCCGCCAGCGGGATGTCGGCGGTGATCACCACGTCCGTGTTGCCGGCGCGTTCGGCGATCCAGTCGTCGGCGGCGTCCATGCCCTCGGCGACGACGACGCTCTGGACCAGCGGATGGTTGCCGATGCGCATCCACTGGTTCGAGACCATGAGGACGGGCAGCGCGTGGCGTTCGGCCACGCGCATCACCTCGTCCTTGACCGGGCAGGCGTCGGCGTCCACGTAGAGCGCCGTCATCCGCCGTACTTGCGCTTGGCCTCGCGCCGGCGCGCGTGCAGCACCGGCTCGGTGTAGCCGTTGGGCTGCTCGCGGCCCTTGAACACCAGGTCGCAGGCCGCCTGGAAGGCCACCGAATCGTCGAAGTTCGGCGCCATCGGCCGGTAGGCGGGATCGCCGGCGTTCTGCTTGTCGACCACGGCGGCCATCCGCTTCATCGTCTCCATCACCTGCTCGGGCGTGCAGACGCCGTGGTGCAGCCAGTTGGCCATGTGCTGGCTGGAGATGCGCAAGGTGGCGCGGTCCTCCATCAGGCCGACGTCGTTGATGTCGGGCACCTTCGAGCAGCCGACGCCCTGGTCGATCCAGCGCACGACGTAGCCGAGGATGCCTTGCGCGTTGTTGTCGAGCTCCTGGCGGATCTCCTCGGGCGACCAGTTGCGGCGGTCGGCGACCGGCACGGTCA
This sequence comes from uncultured Rhodospirillaceae bacterium, assembly GCA_964545205.1. Classification (GTDB taxonomy): domain Bacteria; phylum Pseudomonadota; class Alphaproteobacteria; order Rhodospirillales; family Magnetospirillaceae; genus CAZJFH01. The sequence goes on along the minus strand of CAZJFH010000033.1, from coordinate 47,522 downwards.
GGATGTCGTCGAGGCTGGCGCGCGGCCGGCTCTTGAGCTCGTCCTGGCGCGCGGCGACGTCGACGGCGTGGTAGTGCAGGGCGTGCAGGGTCGCGGCGGTCGGCGACGGCACCCAGGCGGTGTTGGCGCCGGCCTGCGGGTGGGCGATCTTGGCCTCGAGCATCGCCGCCATCTTGTCGGGCATCGCCCACATGCCCTTGCCGATCTGGGCGCGGCCGCGCAGGCCGCACTGCAGGCCGATGTCGACGTTCCAGTCCTCGTAGGCCTTAATCCACGGCTGCGACTTCATGTCGTTCTTGCGGATCATCGGCCCGGCTTCCATCGCGGTGTGGATCTCGTCGCCGGTGCGGTCGAGGAAGCCGGTGTTGATGAACACCACCCGCTCGGCGGCGGCGCGGATGCACTCCTTGAGGTTCACCGTGGTGCGGCGCTCCTCGTCCATGATGCCCATCTTGACGGTGTTGCGGGCCAGGCCGAGGGCGTCCTCGACGCGGGCGAACAGCTCGGCGGCGAAGGCGACCTCCTCGGGGCCGTGCATCTTCGGCTTGACGATGTAGACCGAGCCGGCGCGGCTGTTGCGGTGGCGGCCGAGGCCCTTGAGGTCGTGCATGGCGATCATCGTCGTGATCATCGCGTCGAGCATGCCTTCCGGCGCCTCCGAGCCGTCCTTGAGCAGCACGGCGTCGATGGTCATCAGGTGGCCGACGTTGCGGATCAGCATCAGCGAGCGTCCCGGCAGGCTCAGGCTGCCGCCGTCCGGCGTCGTGTAGACGCGGTCGGCCTCCAGCGCGCGCTCGACCGTCTTGCCGCCCTTCGGGAACGTCGCCGTCAGGGTGCCGTTCATCAGCCCCAGCCAGTTGCGGTAGGCGGCGGCCTTGTCGGCGCCGTCGACGGCGGCGATCGAATCCTCGCAGTCCATGATGGTGGTGATCGCCGATTCCATCACCACGTCGGCGACGCCGGCCGGGTCGTCCTTGCCGATCGGATGGCGGCGGTCGATGCGGATTTCCGCATGCAGGCCGTGGTTGCGCAGCAGAATCGCGCCGGGCGCGTTCGGCTCGCCCTGGTAGCCGGCGAACTGGCCGGCGTTCTTCAGCCCGGTGCGGCCGCCGTGCTTCAGTTCGACGACCAGCGCGCCATTGTTGACGGCGTAGGCGACGGCGTCGGCGTGCGAGCCCTGGGCCAGCGGCGCCGCCTCGTCGAGCAGCCGCCGGGCGCGGGCGATGACCTTGGCGCCGCGCTTCGGGTTGTAGCCGCCGCCGCGCTCGGCGCCGTCGGCCTCGTCGATGGCGTCGGTGCCGTAGAGCGCGTCGTAGAGGCTGCCCCAGCGGGCGTTGGCGGCGTTGAGCGCGTAGCGGGCGTTCATCACCGGCACCACCAGCTGCGGGCCGGCGATGCCCGCGATCTCGGCGTCGACGTTGGCGGTGGCGACGGCGAAGTCCGGACCTTCGGGCAGCAGGTAGCCGATCTCCTGCAGGAACGCCTTGTGCGCGGCGCGGTCGAAGGGCTGGCCGCGGCGCTCGAGATACCAGGCGTCGATCTTGGCCTGCAGGGCGTCGCGCTTGGCCAGCAGCTCGCGGTTGCGCGGCGCCAGGTCGTGGAGCAGGGCGTCGAGCTGCGACCAGAATCGCGCCGCCTCCAGCCCGGTGCCAGGCAGTGCCTCGTCGTTGACGAAGTCGTACAGCGGCTTCGCGACCTTCAGGTTGCCGGTCTCGATGTATTGGCTCACGCGCGGATCCTCCGGTTCGTGCCCCGCCGCCCGCGGCCCTGCCGTCGGCGGGTGATCAATGGTGATGGGCTATGGTCGCCACAATGGACCATCAACTGGTCCGACCAATCAATCATGCCAAAGGATAAGTCCGCCTCCAACCCATAGGTTGGACACCGGCCAGGCTCACGCCGACCGGGGCGCGCGCACCAGCCCGCGATAGGCGTGCCAGCTGGCATGTCCGAGCAGCGGCAGCGCCACCGCCAGCCCGACGAAGGCCGTCGCCACGCCGAGCGCCGTCACCGCGACGATGATCGCCGCCCAGGCCAGCATCGGCCGCGGATTGCGCGCCACGGCCGCGACGCTGACCAGGCCGGCGCTGAAGAAATCGACCTTGCGGTCGAGCATCATCGGCAGCGCCGTGACGTTGGTGACGAAGGCGATCGCCGCCAGCGCGCCGCCGACCAGGGTGCCGAGCAGCAGGAACACCGCGCCGGCCGGGGTCAGCGCCTGGCCGGCGATGCCGCCCAGCGACAGGGTCTCGTAGGGAAAGGTCAGGGCGAAGATCAGAACCGCGATGCGGGCCCAGATCATCAGGAACAGCATCAGGATCAGGCCGGCGGTCAGGATGTGGAAGGTGTTGGCCCGCCAGGCCAGCAGCGCCGCGCCCAGGCGCGGCCGTTCCCCCGCCTCGATGCGTCGCGACATGTCGTAGAGGCCGACGGCGAGCAGCGGCCCGACCAGCAGGAAGCCGGCGATCATCGGCGTGATCAGATAGGGCATGCCGCCGAGCACCAGCCCGCCGGTGATGGCGAATCCGGCGACGACGAAGATCATGCCGTAGGCGATGCTGCTCCAGCCCGCGACGCGCATGTCGCGCCAGCCGGCGGTCAGCCATCCGCGGACCTCGGCGACGTCGACGCCGCGCACGCGGTCGAATACTGGAAAGGCGGCCGAGGCGGCGCTTTGCGGTTCGGACATGTCGTTCTCCCGGCGGTGTCGTCTGTTTTTTCGCCAGAATAGCGCGCGCCGGCCGCAGGGCGCCATGGTCCGCGCGGCGGCTAATACCTTCGCGCAGCTCTCGGATATGCCCTGGCCGAGCGGCGTGGCCGGTCGCCGTCGGAGCCATCGCTTTCTCCGAACGATGTATTCTCCGAACCCGATTGAAGTAAAAAAACGCCTCGGCCGGGGCCGAGGCGTAGTGCAATGCGTGATGAAAAAGAGACGTCGCCAAAAAAGCGTAAGAAAACCGAGGCGGCGAATGCTGCTCCGGTAGTTTCCATGGGGGCGGCGGCAGTACAAAACCGGACCGACCCGATTCTTCATCGACGTCCCGCGGCGGCGGTGATGCCGCACGAAGCAGCGCATTCCGGCAATCCGGACAGAAGAATTCGATGCGCTGCCGAGAACAGGGTGAGGGACGGGGGCGCCGGTGTCAACACAAACGGCGGCGGAACAGTCTACGCTCGCGCGATGGCCCGAAGACTCTCAAGAGGCATGGGCGTTTCCACTGTGACCGGGGCGCGAACTTCTCGGATGCGGTTGCGCCGCGAGGCATTGCGGACGGGAAAGATTTGATGTCCGCGGGCTGTCGGCTGCGCGGGTGGAAACTCCGGTTTTGGGCGGTTTTTCCGGCCGGCGGGCGTTCCGGGAGAAACTTTTCATCAATTTACGACTTTTCAACGCCGTTCTTCTCGACGAGGGTGCGGATATGCTGTATGGGGATAGGTGCCCGTGTCCGGAGGTCCGCCCCCCTCCCGTGCGGGTCGCGGTCGCACTGCCCTGTGGACCCGGGGGAAAAACAAGCTGGGGCTTTGGGAGGCTATGTTGATGAAAGAAACCAAGATCTCGCCGCAGCAGCAGGCGAGTGGGGTTGCCTACTGGAAGGCTACCCTGAAGCTGATCATGACCTGCCTGGTGGTGTGGTTCGTTGTTTCCTACGGCTTCGGCATCCTGCTCGCCGACGTGCTGAACAACATCCAGATCGCCGGGTTCCAGCTGGGATTCTGGTTCGCCCAGCAGGGCTCGATCTATGTCTTCGTCGCGCTGATCTTCTTCTATGCCTCGCGCATGAACAAGATCGACCGCGAGTTCGGCGTGCGCGAAGAATAAGGGGGGCCCCATGGATCTCAAGACTCTCACCTACATCGTCGTCGGCCTCAGCTTCGCGCTCTACATCGGCATCGCGATCTGGGCCAAGGCGGCGACCACCAGCGAATTCTACGTCGCCGGCAAGGGCGTCCATCCGGTGGTCAACGGCATGGCGACCGCGGCCGACTGGATGAGCGCCGCCTCCTTCATCTCGATGGCCGGCCTGATCGCCTTCCTGGGCTACGGCGCCTCGGTGTACCTGATGGGCTGGACCGGCGGCTACGTGCTGCTGGCGATGCTGCTGGCGCCGTATCTGCGCAAGTACGGCAAGTTCACGGTTCCCGAGTTCATCGGCGACCGCTACTACTCCAAGGCCGCCCGCGTCGTCGCGGTGCTGTGCCTGATCTTCATCTCCTTCACCTATGTCGCCGGCCAGATGCGCGGCGTCGGCATCGTGTTCTCGCGCTTCCTGGAAGTCGAGATCGTGACCGGCCTGCTCGTCGGCATGGGCATCGTGTTCTTCTACGCCGTGCTCGGCGGCATGAAGGGCATCACCTACACCCAGGTGGCGCAGTACTGCGTGCTGATCACCGCCTACACGGTGCCGGCCCTGTTCATCGCCTTCCAGCTCACCGGCAACCCGGTGCCGCAGCTCGCCATGGGCAGCGGCCTGTCGGACGGCTCGGGCTACATGCTCGACCGCCTCAACCAGGTCGTCACCGAGCTCGGATTCGCCCAGTACACGCTGGGCAACAAGAGCATGATCGACATCTTCGCCATCACCCTGGCGCTGATGGTCGGCACCGCCGGCCTGCCGCACGTGATCGTGCGCTTCTTCACGGTGCCGAAGGTGCGTGACGCGCGCTCCTCGGCCGGCTGGGCGCTGGTGTTCATCGCCCTGCTCTACACCGTCGCTCCGGCCGTCGGCGCGATGGCCCGCTACAACCTGACCACCACCATCCAGACCGGCGAAGTCGGCGCGCCCGACGGCAACCTGTCCTACGAGAACCGCCCCGAGTGGTTCAAGCGCTGGGAGCAGACCGGCCTGCTGAAGTTCGAGGACAAGAACAACGACGGCCGCATCCAGTACTACAACGACGCCAACAAGGCCTTCGCCGAGAAGGCGGCCGGCTTCGGCTGGGCGGGCAACGAGCTGAAGGTCGACCGTGACATCATGGTCCTGGCCAATCCGGAAATCGCCAAGCTGCCGAACTGGGTCATCGCCCTGGTGGCGGCGGGCGGCATCGCCGCCGCGCTGTCGACCGCGGCCGGCCTGCTGCTGGTGATCTCGTCGGGCATCTCGCACGACCTGCTCAAGGGCACGATGACGCCGAACATCACCGAGAAGCAGGAGCTGATGGCCGGCCGCATCGCGGCGGGCGTCGCGGTCTGCATCGCCGGTTACCTCGGCTACAATCCGCCCGGCTTCGTGGCCCAGGTGGTGGCGTTCGCGTTCGGTCTGGCCGCGGCGTCGCTGTTCCCGGTGATCCTGATGGGCATCTTCTCGAAGACGGTGAACCGCGAGGGCGCCATCGCCGGCATGCTCACCGGCCTGGTGTTCACGATGGGCTACATCCTGGCGTACAAGGGCGTGTTCTTCGAGCCGCTCATCGCCAACAAGCCCGAGAACTGGCTGTTCGGCATCTCGCCGGAGGGCATCGGCACCATCGGCATGCTGCTGAACTTCGCCGTGGCGTTCGGCGTCTCGAAGGTGACCGCCGCGCCGCCGGACGAGATCCAGCACATGGTCGAGGACATCCGCACCCCCTCGGGCGCGGGCACCGCGACCCATCACTAGGTAGCGACGGCGTCATGCCGTTGTGGTAGTCAAGCGAGCCCCCGCATCCGGTGCGGGGGCTCGTCTCTTTTCGGGGGAGGGTAGGATGCCCATCGACACGGACGAGATCCGCAGGTTCCTGTCGGTTCACCACCCGTTCGACCTGCTGCCGGGCGACGTGCTCGCCGCCGTCGCCGCCCAGGTCTCGAAGGTCGGCTTCGACCGCGAGGCGGTGATCATCGAGCCGGGCGACGCGGTCGCCGCGTTCTACGTGGTGCGCCGCGGCGCCATCGAGACCCGCAGCCCCGGCGGCCAGCTGCTGGCGCGGCTCGGCGAGGGCGAGTGCTTCGGCATCCGCGGCCTGCTCGGCGGCGGCCGCGCCGTGAACCGCTCGCAGGCGCTCGAGGACACCCTGCTCTACGAGCTCCCCAAGACCGTGTTCGAGCGGCTGCGCCGCGAACAGCCGGCCTTCGCCTATTTCGTCGCCGCCTTCGACGGCGGCCGCTTCCGCGATTCGATGGACGGCGCCGGGACCAAGAGCCTGGACCTGCTGGAGAAGCGGGTCGGCGACCTGATCTCGCGGGCGCCGGTGATGGTCGCCGCCGACACCGAAATCCGCGGCGCCGCGCGGCGGATGCGCGACGAGAAGGTCTCGTGCGTCATGGTCGGCGACGAGCGCCGCCTGCTCGGCATCCTCACCGACCGCGACCTGCGCAACCGCGTCGTCGCCGAGGAGCTGGCCGGCGACGCGCCGGTCTCGGCGGTGATGACGCCCGAGCCGTACCGGCTGCAGGCCGACGACATGGCGTTCGACGCGCTGCTGCTGATGTCGCGCCACAACATCCACCACCTGCCGGTGATGCGCGGCGACGCCGTGGTCGGCTGCCTGACCTCGACGACGCTGATCCAGAGCCACTCGACCTCGCCGCTCTACATCGCGCGCAACATCCACGGCTGCCAGAGCGCCGCCGCGCTGCGCGAGGTCGTCGCCGGCGTGCCGCGGCTGGTCGGGCAGATGGCCGACATGGGCGCCACCGCGCACAGCATCGGCCACGTCGTCACCACCCTGACCGACGCCGTCACCGTGCGGCTGCTGCAGCTCGCCGAGGCCGAGCTCGGGCCGCCGCCGGTGCCCTACGCCTGGATGGCCGCCGGCAGCCAGGCGCGCGAGGAGCAGACCGCGCTGTCGGACCAGGACAACTGCGTCATCCTGCACGATTCCTACGATCCGGCCGTCCACGGCGCGTATTTCGAGAAGCTGTCGGCGACGGTCTGCGCCGGTCTCGACACCTGCGGCTACGTCTACTGCCCCGGCGAGATGATGGCGATGACCGCGAAGTGGCGCCAGCCGCTGCGGACCTGGAAGGAATACTTCCGCCGCTGGATCGAGGAGCCGGACCCCAAGGCGCTGATGCTGTCGTGCGTGTTCTTCGACCTCAAGCCGGTGCACGGCGACGCCTCGCTGTTCGAGGAGCTCCAGGGCTTGATCCTCGAGAAGACGCGCAAGAACCGCATCTTCCTGGCCTACATGGCCCGCAACGCCATGAGCCATCAGCCGCCGATCGGGTTTTTCCGCAACCTGGTGCTGATCCATGGCGGCGAGCACGACCACACGCTGGACCTCAAGCATTCCGGCGTCGTGCCGATCGTCGACCTGGCGCGCGTCTATGCCCTCGCGAGCGGGCTGCCGCACGTCAACACCCGCGACCGGCTGCTGGCGGCCTGCGAGGCCAAGGGCATCAGCCGCGACGGCGCCCTCGACCTCGCCGACGCGCTGGAATTCGTGGCGCTGACCCGGCTGCGCCACCAGGCGCGCCAGATCCGCGAGGGCCGCAAGGCCGACAACTACCTGTCGCCCGAGGAGCTGTCGGGCTTCGAGCGCAGCCACCTCAAGACGGCCTTTTCGGTGGTCAAGACCATGCAGGCGTCGATGGCCAACGCCTATCAGCTGGGACGGTTCTGACGTGTTCTTCGAAATCCTATCGGTCGTCGCCTTCGCGTTCGCCGTCGCCGGCGTCTTCATGCTGCTCGCGCGTCTTCTGCGCATTCGCTATCCCAGGTCGGCGGTGCCGATCGTCGCCGCGGTGGCGATGGTCGGATTCGTCGTCTGGGCGCGCTACACCTGGGCCGAGCGCACCATCGCCGCGCTGCCGCCGGACATGGTGGTGGTCGAGTCCTACCAGTACCAGGGCTGGCTGGAGCCGTGGACCCGCCTGGTGCCGCGCGTCGACCGCGTGCTGGTGCTCGACCGCGCCGCGACGATGCGCAACCCCGACCACCCCGAGGTCGCGCTGGTCACCCTGCGCCTGATCGAGGAGCACCAGCCGGTGATCGAGACGCACCAGTTCGTAGACTGCGCCAAGCGGCGGCGCGCCGCGATGCCGGGCGGCGAGGGCGACCCGGTCGCCGCGGCCGAATGGATCGCCGGCGGCGAGCCGGCGCGGCTGTTCGAGGCGGTCTGCGAAGCGGGTTGAGAACCACGGGCGCGCCCGGGTTGTTTCCTGGACGGTGAAGACCGTTTCAGGAGGACGCCATGGCGAGCAGGAACAGGCCGCAGATCAAGGACGACGACACCTACGAGGCCCTGCGCCGCGAAGGCGAGAGCAAGCAGAAGGCGGCGCGCATCGCCAACGCCCGCAACCAGGCCCGCCACGGCCAGCGCGAGTCGCCGTCGAAGAAGGGCGGCCGGTCCGGCAAGTACGAGGACTGGAGCCGCGACGACCTCTACGCCAAGGCCCGGGAGGTCGGCATCGAGGGCCGCTCGAAGATGAACAAGGGCGATCTCGTCGAGGCGCTGCGCCACCACTAGGCGCCGCCGCCGACCTCGACCGGGTGGTGCCGCCGCCGCCCGCCGCGCCGGAAGAACGGACTTCCGGGCGCCGAACCAAGACAAGACGATCCTCCAGTCCAGGCAACAGGCGGCAGCCGCCGCCGCGCGCGTGTCCCGCTAACCCGAACGGTGGGGGGACTCCGGAGCCGCAAGCGCGAATCCGGGCAGGCCGCCTCGTCATGTGGAACAGACAGCAGCATCTACTCGTTGTGTCTCTTGTGTCCGGCAGGGACACCGGCACCGCCAAAACGGCACGGCGGGCGCCGAACGAGCAATCCGCAGCCTCTGCGAGGGTGAACCATGCGGCGAAAGACCAAGACATTGGTGACCGGCGGCGCCGGCTTCCTCGGGTCCCATCTTTGCGACCGGCTCGTCGAGCGCGGCCACCAGGTCGTCTGCGTGGACAACTTCTTCACCGGACAGTACGACAACGTCGCCCATCTGGCCGGCAATCCGCGGTTCGAGGTCGTCGAGCACGACGTCGTCGAGCCGCTGTCGTGCGAGGTCGACGACATCTACAATCTGGCCTGTCCGGCCTCGCCGGTGCATTACCAGTACGATCCGGTCCACACGCTCAAGACCAGCGTGCTCGGCACCATGAACCTGCTGGGACTCGCCAAGAGCCGCGGCGCGCGCATGCTGCTGGCCTCGACCAGCGAGGTCTACGGCGACCCCGAGGTGCTGCCGATGGTCGAGAGCTATCGCGGCAACGTCAACACGATCGGGCCGCGCGCCTGCTACGACGAGGGCAAGCGCTGCGCCGAGACCCTGATGTACGACTATCACCGCTGTCACGGCGTCGGCATCCGCATCGCGCGAATCTTCAACACCTACGGCCCGCGCATGCATCCCGAGGACGGCCGCGTGGTGTCGAACTTCATCGTCCAGGCGCTCAAGGGCGAGCCGCTGACCATCTACGGCGACGGCAGCCAGACGCGGGCGTTCTGCTACGTCGACGACCTGATCGACGGCTTGATGGCGCTGATGAACCTGCGCGACGCGGCGGCCGGGCCGGTGAACCTGGGCAACGCCGACATGTTCACGGTGCTCGAACTGGCCGAACTGGTGCGCGAGCTCACCGGCAGCCGCTCGCACATCGTCCGCAAGCCGCTGCCGGTGGACGATCCGAAGCGGCGGCGTCCCGACATCTCGCTGGCGCGCACGACCCTGGGCTGGCAGCCCAGGGTGCCGCTGCGCGACGGGCTGGCGAAGACGATCGAGTATTTCGACGATCTGCTGGCCGGCCAGGATTCCCGCCCCATCGCCCTGCCGCGCCTGCGCCCCCCCGCCGCGAACGACGCCCGCCCGACGGCGCGCCCGGCGGAGTAGGGAAGAAAGTCCCCTCTCCCGCCTGCGGGAGAGGTGCACTCATCGCGTCATGGCCGGGCTTGTCCCGGCCATCCACGTGGTTCCGCTTGAGGACGATTCCCGCCCAGAGTGCGGCGGCGCCACGTGGATTGCCGGGACTTCGCCCGGCAATGACGTCGATGTGAAGCGGGAAAACCGATCTGGACTTAGACCGGACAGCCGTGCGCCTTCGCGGGCATGACACGACCTCTTGATAAAAGTCACGCCGCCGGCAGCATCTCCGGCCTGCACGCCATGTCCTCGGCCACGCCTCCGGCGCCGTCGAGGCGCAGCACCATGTCGGCGCCGCGCAGCGCCGACAGGCGGTGGGTGACGACGAAGGTGGTGCGCCCGGCCTTCAGCGCCTCGATGCTGTCGATGATCTCGGCCTCGGTGCCGGTGTCGAGCGCGCTGGTCGGCTCGTCGAGGATCAGGATCGGCGCCTGGGCCAGGAAGGCGCGCGCCATGGCGATGCGCTGGCGCTCGCCGCCCGACAGCCGCGCCCCGCGCTCGCCGACGATGGTGTCGTAGCCCTGCGGCAGGTTCGAGATGAACTCGTCGGCGCGCGCCGCCGCGGCCGCGGCGCGGATCTCGGCGCGCGTCGCCTCGGGGCGGACATAGGCGATGTTGTCGGCGACCGAGGCCGAGAACAGCATCGGCTCCTGGCTGACCACCGCGAACTGGCGGCGCAGGTCGGCCAGCTTGTAGCGGCGCAGGTCCTGGCCGTCGAGCAGGATGCGGCCCTCGACCGGGTCGAGCAGGCGCATCATCAGGTTCAGCATCGTGGTCTTGCCGGAACCGGACCGGCCGACGATGCCGACGCAGGTCCCCGGCCGGGCGTGGAAACCGACGCCGTTCAGCACGCGGGTGCCGTCGGGCCAGGCGAAGTGGACGTTCTCGAAGCGCAGGTCGCCGGCCGCGGCGGGCAGGGGCACGGCGTCCTCGGCCTCGCGCACCGACGGGCTGCGGTCGATCAGCTCGAAGGCGCGCTCGGCGGCCGAGATCGCCTGCTGCTGCGACGACATGTGGGTGCCGATCGCCTGCAGCGGGCCGTAGAGCTGGCCGATATAGGCGACGACCATGGTCAGCTCGCCGACCGTCAGCGCGCCGCTCATCACGTCGCGAACGCCGAGATACATGATCGCGGCGGTGCCGACCGCGGTCGACAGCGCCAGTCCGGTGCCGAACAGGCCCTGGGCGACCATCACCCGCAGCCGCGCCGAGAAGGCGCGGCCGGCGAGGTCGAGCATGTGGCGCTGCTCGCGCCCCTCCTGGGCCGAGGTGGCGACCAGGCGGTGGGCGCCCAGCACCTCGGTGATGCGCGCGGCGACGGCGCTGTCGAGTTCGTGCACGCCGTGCCAGCGGTCGCACATCCGGCGCTGGTTGAAATGGATCAGCAGCAAGAGCGGCACCGAGGTCGCCAGCGCGACCAGGGCCAGGGCGCTGCTGATCTGCCAGGTCACCGTCAGGGTGGCGATCAGGGTCGCGACGGCGGTGACGATCGGCATCAGGCCGTAGATCGCCGTCCATTGCAGCGCCTGGGAGTCGTTGTTGATGCGGAACACCTGGTCGAGGCTGCCGCCGTCCTGCTGGTCGGTCGGCGTCAGCCGCAGGGCGTGCAGGAACAGCTTGCCGCGGAAGCGGCGGACCATGCGCTCGGCGACCCATTCGCGCAGCAGCCAGTCGCCGGTGTTGTGGGCCAGGCTCAGCGCCGCCAGCAGCAGCCCCAGCGCGATCGCCGCCCACAGCAGGGCGTCGACGTTCAGCATGCCGGCCGGCAGCCATTCGGCGGCGGTGGCGGGCAGCGGCTGGCTGCCGAGCACGTGGTCGAGAACGATCTTGAACGGCACCGGCGCCAGCAGGCCGAGCGGAATGCCGACCAGGCTGGAGGCGAAGATCACCGCCATGTGCGGGTACCAGCCGCGCGCCTCCCTGAGGGCGCGGGCGTAAAGAAAGATCGGCAGGCGGCGCTTCTGGGTTCCAGCCATCATCCGGCTCCGGCGGAAGATCAAGAAGAAGAAGGACCGGCAGCCCTCAACCACGGCGGCGGATCGGGCATGCGCATAAACCATTGGCGGGACACGGTTTCGACCAATTCTCAGCCCTCTGCCCCGTTTGCCACCACGCCTTCCGGTGTCTGCGCCCTCATCTCTGAGCGAGATCACGGCCAGAGGTGAGACCAGATGGCGAAGACCATCCTAGTGACCGGGGGCGCCGGCTTCATCGGCTCCCATCTTTGCGACCAGTTGCTGGCGGACGGCCATCGCGTCCGCGTGCTCGACAACCTGTCACCCCAGGTGCACGGCGACGACGGCGACCCGCCCGACTACCTGTCCCCCGACGTCGAGATGATCTCCGGCGACGTCCGCGACGCCGATGCGGTTCGGCGGGCGCTCGACGGCGTCGACGCGGTCTATCATTTCGCCGCGATGGTCGGCGTCGGGCAAAGCATGTACCGCATCGAGGACTACGTTTCGGTTAATGACGTCGGCACCGCCGTGCTGCTGGAGCAGCTGTCGCAGAAGCCGGTCCAGCGGCTGGTCGTCGCCTCGTCGATGAGCGTCTACGGCGAAGGCCTCTACCGCAGGCCGGGCGGCGGCCTCGGCGTGCCGGCGCCGCGCACGGCCGAACAGCTCAAGCGCGGCGCGTGGGATCCGCGCACCGCCGCCGGCGAGGCGCTGGAGCCGCTGCCGACCGACGAGGACAAGCAGCCCGACCTGCTGTCGGTCTATGCGCTGAACAAGTTCGTGCAGGAGCGCGCGTGCCTGATCGTCGCCAAGGCCTACGGCATCGAGGCCACGGCGCTGCGCTTCTTCAACGTCTTCGGCTCGCGCCAGGCGCTGAGCAATCCCTACACCGGCGTGCTGGCGATCTTCGCCTCGCGGCTCGCCAACGGCAACCAGCCGATGATCTTCGAGGACGGCCGCCAGAAGCGCGATTTCGTCCACGTCCACGACGTCGCCCGCGCCGCCCGGCTGGCGCTCGAGGCGCCCGGGGCCGACGGGGCGGTGATCAACATCGGCTCCGGGCGGCCGATCTCGGTGCTGGAAGTCGCCGACGCGCTGGCGCGGGCGATGGGCCGCAACGACGTCGATCCGCAGGTCACCGGCAAGTACCGCGCCGGCGACGTCCGCCACTGCTTCGCCGACATCTCCCGCGCCCGCGCGTTGCTCGGCTACGAGCCGCAGGTGTCGATGGAGCAGGGCCTGGCCGAGATGCTGGACTGGCTGGTCGACCAGCCGGCCGAGGACCGGGTCGACGGCGCCACCCGCGAACTGGTGGAGCGAGGATTGGTGACATGACCGGACCGGTCGCGGGTGCCGTGCCCGGACTCGGCGGCGTCGGCGTCGTCGAGTGGTTCCTGCTGGGCGAGCACGAGCGCGTCGAGAAGGTCGTCGCCGGCCTGCGCCGGCTCGGCTGCCAGCGGCTGCGCATGGAGATATCCTGGGCCGACTTCCACCGCCCCGAAGGCGCCGACTGGTACGACTGGCTGCTGCCGACGCTGGCGCGCGAGTTCGAGCTGCTGCCCTGCGTCCACTACACGCCGCCGTCGTTGGGCGTGGCGCCGACCACCGCCGCGCCGCCGCGCGACCCGGAAGCCTACGCCCAGTTCCTCGACCACCTCGTCGACCGCTACGGCGAGCATTTCCAGTGGATCCAGCTCTGGAACGAGCCCAACGGGCTCGGCTACTGGGACTGGCGGCTCGACCCCGAGTGGCACGTCTTCTCGCACATGATCGGCTCGGCCGCCTACTGGATGAAGCAGCGCGGCAAGAACACCGTGCTCGGCGGCATGTGTCCGCCCGACATGCACTGGCTCGACGTCATGTGCCGGCGCGGCGTGATCGAGTACTGCGACGCCGTCGGGGTGCACTATTTCCCCGGCACCTGGCAGCACGAATGGGACGGCTGGGAACCGCTGCTGTCCGGGATGCGGGCGCTGCTGGCCAGGCACGGCCACCGGCCCGAGCTGTGGATCACCGAGGCCGGCTACTCGACCTGGCGCCACGACGACCATGCCCAGATCGCCTGCTTCAACGAGCTGGCCGCCGCGCCGGCCGAGCGCGCCTACTGGTACTCCTACCAGGACCTGCCGGCCGAGCGCGCGACGATGGAAGGCTTCCACTTCGACGAGCGCCACTATCACTTCGGCCTGGTGCGCGCCGACCACACGCCGAAGCTGCTGCATCGGGCGCTGGAGCGCGGCGGCGCCGACGGTCCCAAGGCGCTGGCGCGGCTGCACCGGCCGGCGCGCAAGGACGTCCGCCCGGTGGTGATCACCGGCGGCGCCGGCTTCCTGGGAACCAATCTCGCCGACCGGCTGGCCGGCGAGGGCCGCAGGGTGCTGATCGTCGACAACCTCGCCCGGCCGGGCGTCGAGACCAACCTGGCCTGGCTGCAGGACCGCCATGGCGAGCGCGTCGCCGCCGAGATCGCCGACATCCGCGACCGCCACGCCGTCGCCGACGTGGTCGGCCGCGCCGAGGCGGTGTTCCACTTCGCCGCCCAGGTGGCGGTGACCAGCAGCGTCGCCGATCCGCGCGACGACTTCGAGGTCAACCTGCAGGGCACCTTCAACCTGCTCGACGCCGCGCGGCGCCGCGACGATCCGCCGCCGCTGCTGTTCGCCTCGACCAACAAGGTCTACGGCAAGCTCGACGGCGTCGCGCTGTCCGAGGACGTCGACAGCTACCGGCCCTCGGCCAACAGCACCGCGCGCTGGGGCATCGGCGAGGACCAGCCGCTGGACTTCTGCAGCCCGTACGGCTGCTCGAAGGGCGCCGCCGACCAGTACGTGCTCGACCATGCCCGCATCTACGGCCTGCCGGCGACGGTGTTCCGCATGAGCTGCCTCTACGGGCCGCGCCAGTTCGGCACCGAGGACCAGGGCTGGGTCGCGCATTTCCTGATCTCGGCCCTGGCCGGCGAGCCGATCACCGTCTACGGCGACGGCAAGCAGGTGCGCGACGTGCTGTGGGTCGACGACGTCGTCGACGCCTGGCTGGCGGCGTGGGCGAACATCGACCGGCTGCGCGGGCGCGCCTTCAACATCGGCGGCGGCCCGGAGAACGCGGTCAGCCTGCGCCAGGTGCTGGAGCTGATCGCCCGCCGCCACGGCGCGCCGCCGCCGGTCAGCCACGATGCCTGGCGGCCCGGCGACCAGCTCTATTACGTCTCGGACATCCGCGGCTTCGGGCGCGTCACCGGCTGGCGCCCGAAGGTCTCGGCGGCCGAGGGCATCGCGCGGCTCGACGACTGGCTGCGCGACCACTGGAAGGAAATCGCATCGCTCAGGAGAGCTTCCCGACATGAAAGTGGCGTTGGTGAACCCGAACTGGAAGTTCGGCGGCAGCATCTACTTCGGGTGCCGCGAGCCGCATCTTCCCCTTGAATACGGCTACGCGAAGGCGCTGCTGCAGGCGCGGGGGCACGAGGCGCGCATCTTCGACGGCCACCTGTTCGGCGTCGAGACGCCGGCGCTGGCGGCCGAGGTCGCCGACTTCGCGCCCGACATGACGGTGGTGACCACGGCGCCGAGCTACCTGTTCTGGCGCTGCGCGCCGCCCGAGCTGCGGGTGCCGATGGAGCTGGTGGCGGCGCTGTCCGACAGCACGCGCCGGCTGGTCGTCGTCGGCCCGCACGCCTCGACGACGCCGCGCCCGACCTTGCGCAAGCTCGGCGCCGACGTCGCGGTGATGGGCGAGTGCGAGGACATCCTCGCCGAACTGGCCGACAAGCCGGCCAAGGACGTCGACTCGGTGGCCTGGCGCGACGGCGACGCGATCCGCGTCAACGGCGGCCCGCATGCCGGGTCCTTCGTCGACCTGCCGGCGCTGCGCTGGGAGCGCGACTGGATCCGCTCCCACCATCACCACCACCACCGCTTCGACGCCGCCCCCGACGGCCCCGGCGCCGAGGTCGAGGCCTCGCGCGGCTGCCCCTATTCGTGCAGCTTCTGCGCCAAGCTGAACTTCCGCGATTCCTTCCGCAAGCGCCGCCTGCCGCTGCTGCTGGAGGAGATCGACGGCCTGATCGCCCAGGGCGTCGAGTACCTGTACTTCATCGACGAGATCTTCATCCCGATCCCGCCGCTGCTCGAAGCCCTGGTCGAGCGGCCGGTCAAGTTCGGCATCCAGACCCGCATCGACCTGTGGAAGCCCGACATGATCGCGCTCCTGGGCCGCGCCGGCTGCGTCTCGATCGAGGCCGGCGTCGAGAGCATCACCCCCGAGGGGCGCAGGATGCTCGACAAGAACTGCCGCCTCGACACCGACCAGCTCGCCGACCGGCTGATCGAGGCCAAGCGGCACGTTCCCTTCGTGCAGGCCAACCTGCTGATGTCGGTGACCGACGAGGACGAGGCGCTGGAGGCCTGGCGCACGCGGCTGCACGCCCACGGCGTCTGGGCCAACGACCCGGTGCCGCTGTTCCCCTATCCCGGCTCGCCGGAATACCTGAAGCGCTGGGGCCCGCCCGACGACGCGGCCTGGGAGCGCGCCGTCGACCATTACCTCGGCGTGTTCCGCGAGTTCAGCGACATCCAGGAGGCGATGCCGCTGCCGCTGTCGGAGCTCGAGGGGAGGGCGCGGGCGTGAGCGCCGATGCCGAACGGGTGCTGATGACCGCCGACGCCGTCGGCGGCGTCTGGACCTACGCCCTCGAGCTGGCGCGCGTCCTGGCCCGCGGCGGCACCCGGGTGCTGCTCGCCGTCGAAGGCCCGGCGCCGGGCCCGGCGCGGCGCGCCGAGGCGAAGACGGTGCCGGGGCTGACGCTGGTCGAACTCGGCGGCCGGCTGGAATGGATGGCCGACTGCGAGGCCGACCTCGACTCCGCCGGCGCGGCGCTGCTGGGCCTGGCCGCCGATTTCGCCCCGGACGTGGTGCACGTCAACGGCTACGCCCATGCCGCGCTGCCCTGGGGGCGGCCGGTGGTGGCGGTGGCGCATTCCTGCGTGCGCTCGTGGTGGCGCGCCGTGCACCAGGCCGAGCCGCCGCCGGCGTGGGACGGCTACCTCGCGCGCGTCCGCCGCGGCCTCGACGCCGCCGACGTCGTCGTCGCGCCGACGCGGTCGTTCCTGCGCGAGATCGAGGGCCTGTACCGGCCGGCCAGCCATTGCGTCGCCGTCTACAACGGCCGCCGGCCCGAACCCTTCGCGCCGGCCGAGAAGGCGCCGTTCGTGTTCGCCGCCGGCCGGCTGTGGGACGAGGCCAAGAACCTGGCCGCCGTCGCCGCCGTCGCCGGGGCGCTGCCCTGGCCGGTGCGCGTCGCCGGGCCGGGGGCGGTGAGCGGCGCCGTCGAGTCGCTCGGCACGCTCGACGCCGCCGGCATGGCGGCGACGCTGGCGCGGGCGGCGATCTACGCGGCGCCGGGCCGCTACGAGCCGTTCGGCCTCGGCGCGCTGGAGGCGGCGCTGTCCGGCTGCGCGCTGGTGCTCGGCGACCTGCCGAGCCAGCGCGAGCTGTGGGGCGACGCCGCCGTCTACGTCGATCCCGACGACACCGCCGCGCTGCAGGCGGCGCTGCGCCTGCTGATCGCCGACCAGCCCCGTCGCCGCGCGCTGGCCGCCGCCGCCCACCGGCGCGCCCGGTGCTACTGCCCCGAGGCGATGGCGGCCGGCTACCGCGCGGTCTACGAGCTCGCCGCCGCCACCCATCGCTCGCAACCAGGAGCCGCCCGCCCATGCGCTTCGTCATCTTCTGCCACTCGCTGATCTCGGACTGGAACCACGGCAACGCCCATTTCCTGCGCGGCGTCGTGCGCGCGCTGACGCGGCGCGGCCACGCGGTCGCCGTCTACGAGCCGCGCGGCGGCTGGAGCCGCGACAACCTGCGCCGGCTGCACGGGCGCAGCGCCGAGCAGGCGGTGGCGCTGGCCTTCCCCGACCTGCGCTCGACCGAATACGACCTGGCGACGCTCGACCTCGACCGCGCGCTCGACGGCGCCGACGTCGTGCTGGTCCACGAATGGAACGAGCCCGGGCTGGTGGCGCGGCTGGGCCGCCACCGGGTCGCCGGCGGCCGCTACCTGCTGTTCTTCCACGACACCCACCACCGGGCGCTGTCGGCGGCCGAGGCGATGGCGCGCTACGAGCTCGACGGCTACGACGGCGTGCTGGCCTTCGGCGCGGCGATCCGCGACATCTACCTGCGCCGCGGCTGGGCGCGCCGGGCCTGGACCTGGCACGAGGCCGCCGACACCAGCCTGTTCAAGCCGATCCTCGGCCGGCCGCGCCGCGGCGATCTGGTGTGGATCGGCAACTGGGGCGACGAGGAGCGCACGACCGAGCTGCACGAGTTCCTGATCGAGCCGGTGCGCGCGCTCGGCCTGAAGGCCGACGTCCACGGCGTGCGCTATCCCGAGGCGGCGCTGACGACCCTGCACGCGGCCGGCATCCGCTATGGCGGCTGGATGCCCAACCACCGCGTCCCCGACGCCTTCGCGTGCTACGGCGTCACCGTGCACGTGCCGCGGCGGTTCTATGCCCGGACCCTGAAGGGCATCCCGACCATCCGCCCGTTCGAGGCGATGGCCTGCGGCATCCCGCTGGTCTCGGCGCCGTGGGAGGACAGCGAAGGCCTGTTCACGCCCGGCCGCGACTTCCTGGTGGCGCGCGACGGTGCGGCGATGACGTCGTGCCTGCGCACCGTGCTGCACGACCGCGACGCCGCCGCCGAGCTGTCGGCGCACGGCCTCGCGACCATTCGTCGCCGCCACACCTGCGGCCACCGCGCCGACGAGCTGCTGGACATCTGCGCCGAGCTCGGCGCCGAGCCGCGCCAGCCGCGCGTCGCCAACCTGTGAGGACGAGAGGACCCATGCGCGTCGCCTTCTACGGATCGAGCCTGCTGTCGGCCTACTGGAACGGGGCCGCGACCTATTACCGCGGCATCCTCAAGGCGCTGGCCGGCGCCGGCCACCGCATCACCTTCTTCGAGCCCGACGCCTACGGCCGCCAGCAGCACCGCGACATCGAGCCGCCGGACTGGGCCGAGGTCGTCGTCTATCCCGCCACCGACGACGGCGTCGCCCGCGCCTTCGCGCAAGGGCGCGACGCCGACCTGGTGGTCAAGGCCAACGGCGTCGGCGTCTACGATTCCTGGCTCGAGGAGGCGGTCGCCTCGTTGACCTCGGAGCGCACCGCGACGGTGTTCTGGGACGTCGACGCCCCGGCGACGCTGGAGGGCATGAATTCCGGCCGCAACGACGCGCTCAAGGCCCTGGTGCCCGAGTTCACGATTGTGCTGACCTATGGCGGCGGCCCCGACGTCGTCGCCGAATACGCCGCGCTCGGCGCCCGCCGCTGCGTGCCGATCTACAACGCGCTCGATCCCGACACCCACCACCCGGTGCCGGCCGAGGCGCGCTTCGCCGGCGACCTCGCCTTCCTCGGCAACCGGCTGCCCGACCGCGAGGCCCGCGTCGAGGAGTTCTTCCTGAAACCCGCCGCCATGCTGCCCGAGCGCCGATTCCTGATCGGCGGCAACGGCTGGCACGACAAGGCGATGCCGGCCAACGTGCGCGACCTCGGCCACGTCTACACCGCCGATCACAACGCGCTGAACTGCTCGGCGACGTGCGTGCTCAACATCAACCGCGACAGCATGGCCCGGGTCGGCTTCTCGCCGCCGACCCGCATCTTCGAGGCCGCCGGCGCCGGCGCCTGCATCCTCTCGGACGCCTGGCAGGGCATGGAGCAGTTCTTCGAGCCCGGCCGCGAGATCCTGCTGGCGAAGGACGGCGCCGAGGTCGCCGGGATTCTGGGCGGGCTGACGGGCGAGCGGGCGCGCGCGATCGGCGAGGCGGCGCTGCGGCGGGTGCTGGGCGAGCACACCTACGCCCACCGGGCGGTGCAGCTCGAGGCGATTCTCGAAGGCCTGGACGCCAAGGGGGTGCTGTCGTGAGGATCGTCTTCATCGGCCTGACCATCACCTCGTCCTGGGGCAACGGCCACGCCACCACCTACCGCGCCCTGGTCCGCGCCCTGGCGCGGCGGCGCCACGACGTGGTGTTCCTCGAACACGACAAGCCGTGGTACGCCGAAAACCGCGACCTGCCCAACCCGCCCTACGGCCGCACGCACCTCTACGACAGCGTCGACGGCTTGCGGCGCGGGCACGGCAAGCTGGTGCGCGACGCCGACGTCGTCGTGGTCGGCTCGTTCGTGCCCGAGGGGCCGGCGGTGATCGACTGGGTGCGCGCGGTGGCGCGCGGCGTCGTCGGCTTCTACGACATCGACACGCCGGTGACCATGGCGGCGCTGCGCCGGAACGCCTGCGAGTATCTGCGCCGCGATCAGATTCCCGGCTTCGACGTCTACCTGTCGTTCACCGGCGGCCCGACGCTGGACCGGCTCGAGAACGACTACGGCGCCCGGCGCGCGCGGGCGCTGTACTGCTCGGTCGACCCCCAGCACTACCATCCCGAGGACGTCGCCGCGCGCTGGGATCTCGGCTATCTCGGCACCTACAGCGACGACCGCCAGCCGACGCTCGACCGGCTGCTGACCGAGCCGGCGCGGCGCTGGAGCCGCGGGCGTTTCGTCGTCGCCGGCTCGCAGTATCCCGACGGCATCGCCTGGCCGGACAACGTCGAGCGCATCCAGCACCTGCCGCCCGCCGGCCATCGCCGGTTCTACAACGCCCAGCGCCTGACGCTGAACGTCACCCGCGCCGACATGATCGCCGCCGGCTACGCCCCCAGCGTGCGGCTGTTCGAGGCCGCGGCCTGCGGCACCGCCATCGTCAGCGACTGGTGGCAGGGGCTCGACACGCTGCTGCGGCCGGGCGAGGAGATCCTGGTCGCCGAGGACGCCGAGCAGGCGCTGGCGGTGCTGACCGGGCTCGGCGAGAGCGAGCGCCGGCGCATCGGCGCGGCGGCCAGGGCGCGGGTGCTGGCCCAGCACACGGCCGACCACCGCGCCGCCGAGTTCGAGGCCTATGTCGCCGAATGCACCGCGACGGTGCCGCAGTCGGCGGCGTCGTAACTCCGCCGTGACGCGATCGGGCCGCGGGCGCGCAAGCCCGGTTCAATGGCAACGCGGCAGGTCCGGCCGTCGCTCCGGCAGCCGCTCGAAGCTGGCCGGAATCTCGTCGTCGCCGGGCATGCGGATGGTCTGGCAAGCGTGACAGCAGGCGAAGACCTGATCGCCGAGAATGGCGATGGTCTGGGCCGTCGGGCTGGCGCAGGTCGGGCAGGGGATGAAGGCGTAGCCGCTCTTCATGGCGAACCTCGGGGGCTGGCGGGGCGCAGGAGTCCAGAGCACAAACACCCGGGGCGGCGAGGTGTTCCGCCGCCATCGTCGCCATCGTCGCCGCCGCGGAGGCAGGGCGGGCGCAGCCAGGCAACCTGGCCGCTTCCCCAGCCGTCATGCCCGGGCATCCAAGGCATTTCAGCAGGTTGCGGGGCATCAGGAATGGGCCCCCGCCTCCGCGGGGGCGACGATCTGGGGCGCTCCCCGCAAATCGGCGATCAACCAAAAAAAGCCCCGCCGCGAGGGCGGGGCCGTGGGCTTACGAGACCTTGATCTCGCCCTTGTGCTCGTAGACCGAACCGTCGTCGTCGAACCACTGCAGCACGACCGGGCCGCTGGCCTCGGCGCGCACGAAGAAGGACAGGAACGGATTGGCCGCGACGGCCGGGTACCAGTCGCAGGAGAAGACCTCCTTGCCGTTGTACTGGCACACGAACTTGTTGATGATCTTGCGCGGCAGGACCTTGCCGTCCTTGCCCTTGCGCTGGCCGGATTCCATGTCGTGGGTAATCGCGGTCTTGATTTCGATGATATCACCCTTGGCCGCGCTGCCGGGGATTCGGGTCTTGATCTGGGGCGTCGCCATCGTCTTGCTCCTCGTGTCCGTCGCTCAGCCGCCGCAGCCGCCGACCGTGACCTTGACTTCCTTCTGGGCGGTCCAGACCGAGCCGTCGCTCATCACCGCCGCGGCGGTGATCTTCTGGGTCTTGGCCAGGCGCATGCGCAGGGAGGCTTCGGCCTTGCCCGACGCCGGGGTGAAGTGGAAGCTGGCGATCCCGGGCTGCGGATTGCCGTCGGCGACGACGTGGATCGCCTTGACGAAATCCGTCTCGCTCATCGGGCTGTCGACCTTGACGGTGAACGGCACGCTGCCGCCGTTTTCCGCGACCTGCGGCACTTCCAGCGCGACGCGGCCCTGCTTGGCCTCGGCGCCGCCGGTCAGCTTGGCGATCATGGCTTCGGCCTCGGGCGCGCCCGCCTTGGCGGCACGAGTCGCGCCGATACCCGCCACGGCCACCGCGGCCGTGGCCACCAGGATTTGCCGGCGGCTCAGGGCCGGCATCGAATCTTTGGCCATATGCTTCCCTCCCTTGTCCCGTTCGCTGCCGGGAACGTCACTCGCCGCCGGGCCGAAACCGGGCGGCCGGGGTATGCCCCTAGTCTTATTGTCGTAGCAGAGCGCAGCCCCATCACGCAAGGCGGATATAAGGTGGTGCGCATATACGGGAGGGCGCATGGACATCCCTGGGGGCGGGAAGGCGTTTCCAGCGCTCCCTCGTCATGCCCGCGAAGGAGCTTGTGAAGAAATCCAATCCGTCGCTCCCGCGGAAGCGGGAGCCCAATCCTGAGGCGTCGCAACCTGTTGAAATGTCACAGGAATGCATGCCCGCTTTCGCGGGCATGACGCCTGAAATCACTGCTCACGGCAATTTCTTCACACGCTCGACGGCGGGCATCCATTCGCCAGTGGCGTTCGGAGCACGGCCGGGCGCCTCGGCGGGACCACCCGGAGCCTCTGGCAGATGGGCCCCCGCCTCCGCGGTGGCGACGATCCGGGGGTCTCCCCGGAATAAAAATCGCCGCTCGCGGAGAGGGAACGTCCCGGCCGGTCCGTCAGGCGCGGACGATGACCGCCCGGATGGCGCCGAACAGGGTGCCTTCCTCGAGGTATTTCAGCCCGACCACCCCGCCGGCGAAGATCGACAGCAGCGCGATCAGCGAGCCGAAGGCCAGGGTCGAGATGCCGGTGAGGCCCTGGCCGATCGTGCAGCCCAGCGACAGCACGCCGCCGACGCCCATGAGCGCGCCGCCGCCCATGTGGCGCAGCATGTCGCCGGCGTCCGAGAACGCCTCGACGTGGAAGCTCTTGGTCGCCAGCGACATCAGGAACGAACCGACGATGACGCCGCCGACCGCGGCGATGCCGAAGTTGATCGTGGCGCCGGTGAAGGTCATCAGGTACTGGACGGCCTCGCCGGTCGGGCCGACGAAGGTGAACGAGCTCAGCGGCACCGGCTCGAAGTCGTCGAAGCCGAGGATGCCGGTGATCGCCCAGCCGGTGGGGATCAGCAGGCCGATGATGATGCCGGCGGCGATGTCGCGCGGCGAGCCGCGGAAATCGGCGCTCTTGAAGCAGAACACCAGCAGCACGGCGGCCAGCACCACGGCGACGCCCAGGCGCAGGGTCTCCTTGTCGAGGCCCAGCGGGGCGCCGAGGATCTCGCCGATGCCCTGGGTGGTGAAGCCGCGGCTGGCGAGGTCGACGTTGGTCATCGCCTCCATCTCGACCCGGCCGACGGCGACCAGGCCGCGCAGGGTCATGTAGGCGAAGATGCCCAGCACCAGCGCCACCATCACCGATTTCAGGTTGCCGCCGCCGATGCGGACCAGGGTCTTGTTGCCGCAGCCGCCGGCCATGGTCATGCCGAAGCCGAACATCAGTCCGCCCAGGATGGCGCCGAACCAGCCGAAATTGGCCGTCAGGTAGATCGAGCGGTCGATGTCGATGTAACCGCCGCCGTGCAGCGCCTGGGTGCCCAGGATGGCCACCGCGATCGCCAGCATCCAGGCCCGGAACCGCCGCCAGTCCTCCATGAACACGATGTCGGACAGCGCGCCCATGGTGCAGAAGTTCGTGCGTTGCGCCGTCGCGCCGAAGGCGATTCCGGCCGCGAAGCCGGCCAGCCCGACGACAGTCGAAACCGAAAGCTCTTCCATGTATTCCTCCCACCCTTCCTGGGGCGGCTTGGCGCGCCCGTTATATTTGTCGGCCCTACATTAGAAGTTTGTGCGGCGCAATTGCAAGCGCCTCTGCCGGACAGACCAACGGGTGGGCCGCGCAATATCCGGGCGGGTAGTCAACTGCCCACCCTTAAGTGCTGGCTGAACGGCTATTGTCAAGTCCCATTCGTACTGGTAATTTCACAGAAAAAGAAGTGAAGAATTTGGGAGGGAGCAGGCCGTGCCGAGCCGCCGAGGCGGTTGGGTCGGATCGCCAGCGACAACCGGGGCGCGACCTCGGTCCGCGCTCGTCGGCTGACGGGCGTACTCTTTCTTCCCCTGAACTTCACCCGCGGGCCTTCGTGCCGCGAGGGCCCTCCGAGCGCCGCAACGGCGCGGCGAGCCGGCGCATGCCGCTCGTGAACGTATGGGAGGAGTAGGAATGAAGATCGGAATTCGAACGACCTTGTTGCAGACGCTGGCGGCCGGTGTGCTGCTGGCTGCGGCTCCCGCCGTCGCCGGCGGCATCGATCCGGCGGCTCTGTCCGAGCCTTGCGCCGGCTGTCACGGTGCGGACGGAATCAGCATCGGGGCGGCGCCGACCATCGCCAACCTGACCGAGGAGTATTTCGTCCTGTCGATGCAGGACTACGCCAGCGGCGCCCGCGCCTCGACGATCATGCAGCGCATCGCCAAGGGCTATACCGAGGCCGAGATCAAGGCGATGGCCAAGTACTTCGACAAGAAGCCCTTCGTCCGTGTCGCCCAGAACTTCGACCCCAAGCTGGCCGAGAAGGGCAAGGGCCTGCAGGCGAAGTACTGCGAGAACTGTCACGAGAAGGATGGCGCAAAGTCCGACGGCATCGGCGTCCTCGCCGGCCAGCGGCTCGGGTATCTCGAATACTCCATCGCCGACTTCAAGGCCGGCAAGCGGATCCTCGAGCGGCGCAAGCAGCAGAAGATGGAGGATCTCTGGAAAGACGAGGGCGACGCCGGCTACGAGGCGGTCCTGCACTACTACGCCAGCTTCAAGTGAGCCGGAGGGAATAGCGAAATGTTCGAGACCAATCGCCGCAGTTTCCTGAAGATGACCGGTGGCCTCATGGCCGCGACCGCCATCACCGGCTTTCCCAACATCGCCCGCGCCGCCGGCGCCAAGGTCGTCGTCGTCGGCGGCGGTCCGGCCGGCGCCACCGCCGCGCGCTACCTTCTGCGCAACGACCCCTCGCTGCAGGTGACCCTGATCGAGGCCAACAAGTCCTATCACACGTGCTTCATGAGCAACGAGGTGCTGGGCGGCGAGCGCACGATGGAGCAGATCGAGGTCGGCTTCGACGGTCTGAAGAAGGCCGGCGTCAACGTCGTCAACGACCTGGTCACCGGCATCGACGGCGCCAAGAAGACCGTGACCACCAAGGGCGGCCAGAGCTTCGCCTACGACCGCGCCATCGTCGCCCCGGGCATCGACTTCATCTACGACTCGGTCGAGGGCTACAGCGCCGAGGTCGCCGAGAAGATCCCGCACGCCTGGAAGGCCGGTCCGCAGACCGCGCTGCTGCGCAAGCAGCTCGAGGCGATGGAAGACGGCGGCACCTTCATCATCGTCGCGCCGCCGAATCCCTTCCGCTGCCCGCCCGGCCCGTACGAGCGCGCCAGCCTGGTGGCCCACTACTTCAAGCACCACAAGCCGAAGTCGAAGGTGCTGATCCTCGATCCCAAGGACAAGTTCTCGAAGCAGGGGCTGTTCGTCCAGGCGTGGAAGAAGCTCTACGGCTACGAGACCGACAACAGCATGATCGAGTGGGTGTCGGCCGCCAACAACGGCAAGGTCAACAAGCTCCACGCCGCCGACATGATGGTCGAGACCGACTTCGACAAGATCAAGGGCGCGGTGATCAACCTGATCCCGGCGCAGAAGGCGGGCCGGATCGCCTTCGCCGCCGGCCTCACCGAGGGCAACTGGTGCCCGGTCAACAAGAAGACCTTCGAATCCGCGAAGGTGGCCGGCATCCACGTGCTCGGCGACGCCTCCGACGCCACGGCGATGCCGAAGTCGGGCTACTCGGCCAACAGCCAGGCCAAGAACACCGCCCGCGCGGTGGCCGCGCTGCTGGCCGGCAAGGAGATCGCCGACCCGTCCTACATCAACACCTGCTACTCGATCGCCGGTCAGGACCACTGCTTCTCGGTGGCCGCGGTGTACCGCTACAACGAGGCGGAGAACAAGATCGTCGGCGTCAAGGGCGCGGGCGGGCTGTCGCCGATGGATGCCTCGGACGAGGACCGCAAGCGCGAGGTCGCCTACGCCCACAGCTGGTACGACAACATCGTCGCCGACAGCTGGGGTTGATCTCTTAACGGCGGCGCCGGGCCTCGGCCCGGCGCCGCCGCAATCCCCGGCACGGGCGCCGCCCAAGGAGCGTCCGGCCTTTTCGAGGGGGGAGTCCGACGTGCGTATCTTCAAGTGGTTCATGAAGCCCAGCCAGCGCTGCGGCTGGGGTGTGTTCTTTCTGGTCGGTGGCTTCTTCGTCGCGATGTTCGTCTGGGGCTTCAACGCCTTCGCCGACGTCACGAACCGAATGGAGTTCTGCGTCTCGTGCCACGAGATGCAGATGAACTACGAGGAATACAAGAAGAGCATCCATTACTCGAACCGCACCGGCGTGCGCGCCGAGTGCGCCGACTGCCACGTGCCCAAGGAGTTCGGCCGCAAGCTGGTCGCCAAGATCGTCGCCGCCAAGGACGTCTGGCACACGATGCTGGGCACGGTCGACACGCCGGAGAAATTCAACGCCCGACGGCTGGAAATGGCCGAGCGGGTGTGGGCGAAGATGATCGCCACCGGCTCGCAGGAATGCCGCAACTGCCACGCCTTCGACGCCATGAATCTCGATGAGCAGGGCCGGCGCAGCCGGATGAAGCATCCGACGGCGATGAAGGAAGGCAAGACCTGCGTCGAGTGCCACAAGGGCGTGGTGCACGAGCTGCCCGACGGTTTCGAACGCGACTAGGCGGAGGGGCGGCGATGCTCGAGCGCAAGCACATTCTGGCCGCGGCGGCGGCCCTGGTGGCGGTGGGCTGGCTGTTGCCGGCCGCGGCCGGCGAACTGTCGGCCCTGGCCCGCGGCGGCCGGCTGTACGACAACTGGTACAAGGAACTCGGCGAGCGGCCGCCGGCCGAGTCCCACCGCGCCTATCCGCTCGGCGGCGCGGCGGCCGGCGACCCGGCGCAGACCTGGCGCTGCGTCGCCTGCCACGGCTGGGACTATCGCGGCGTCGACGGCGCCCATGGCCGCGGCGAGAACTACACCGGCATCAAGGGCGTCGCGGCGATGGCCGGGGCCGATCCCGAGGCGGTGCTGCGGGTGATCACCGACGACACCCACGGCTACGGCGAGTGGATGGACCGCGCCGACCTGATGGACATCGCCCGTTTCGTCAGCCGCGGCCAGACGCCGCTGATGGCGCGGATCGATCCGGCCACCGGCGCGGTCGCCGCCGACGTCGACGGCGCGCCCGCGGTCTACCACACCGTCTGCGCCACCTGTCACGGCGCCGACGGCCAGGCGATCGCCAGCATTCCGCCGCTCGGCGACATGGCGCGCGAGGATCCCTGGCAGACGCTGCACAGCATCGTCAACGGCCATCCCGGCGGCGTCATGCCGGCACTGCGCGCCCTCGACGACGGCCTGGTCCTCGGCACGGTGGCGTACCTGCAGGGACTGCCGCCGCGCCAGCGCATCGCCGCGATCACCCGCGGCGGCCGGCTCTACGACAACTGGGCGCGCGAGACCGGGCGCCTGCCGCCGCACGGCCAGCATCCCGCCTATCCGAAGACGGTGGACGAGACCGACCACTCCGACACCTGGCGCTGCCGCGAATGCCACGGCTGGGATTACCGCGGCAAGGACGGCGCCTACGCCGAGGGCCGCCACGCCACCGGCATCAAGGGCATCGCCGGGATGGCCGGCGCCGAGCCGCACAAGGTGGTCGCCGTGCTGACCGACGCGACCCACCGCTTTCGCGGCGTGCTCAGCCAGCGCGACCTGATGGACCTCGCCACGTTCGTCGCCGAGGGCCAGACCGACCACCTGCGGCTGATCGACCCGAAGACCGGCCGCTTCAAGGGCGACGCCGCCGCCTACGAGCCGCACTTCCAGACCATGTGCGCGAGCTGCCACGGCCCCGACGGCCGCGCCATCCGCACCATGCCGGCGCTGGGCCGGGTGGCCAAGGAGGAGCCGTGGCGCTCGCTGCACAGCGTGCTCAACGGCCATCCCGGCGAGAGCATGCCGCCGCTGCGCGCCTTCCCCGAGGCGATGGTCGGCGGGCTGCTGGCCTATGCCCAGGGGCTGCCGGAGAAGAAGTAGCTCAGGCCCGGTGGCGCTTGACGTAGGGCCAGTTGGCGGCGAGGAACAGGAGGTTGAGGCCGGGCAGGGCGAAGGCCTTGAACGTGACCCAGACCTCCTGTCCGAACAGCCGCCACACCGCCTCGTTCAGCGCCGCCAGCGCCACCAGGAAGGCGACCAGCCGCCACGACAGCACCCGCCAGGCGCGGCGCTCCAGCGGGCGGCCGGCGCCGAAGATCTTCTCGAGCAGCAAGGTGTCGCTGAACCACAGCGAACCGGCCAGCGCCGCGGCCATTAAAAGATTGACGATCGTTGGCCTGATCTTGATGAACAGCGGCTCGGCCAACCACAACGTCAGGGCGCCGAACAGCAGCGTGAACGCGGTGCCGATCAGCGGCAGCACCGGCATGCGCCGCTCCTTGACCCACGAGGCGGCGGTGGAGAGGGCGGCGGCGGCCATGAAGGCGGCGGTGCCCCAGAAGATGCCCTGCAGCCGGGTGACCGCGAAGAACACGACGAACGGCCCCATCTCGGCCGCCAGCCGGCCGAGGACCGGCATGACCTGCGATCTTTCGCTCACCCGCAACAGGTGGCGGCGCCGGCGCGCCGCCGCAATCTAGCCCTTCGGACGCTTGTCGATCACCCGCTTGGCCTTGCCCAGCGAGCGCTCGATGGCGCCGACCTCGCGCACGCGCACCCGGGTCGAGATGCCGATGTAGCTCTTGATGTGGTGCGCCAGGTCCTTGGCGATGCCGGCGTGCTCGGCCTCGCTCCAGGCGACCTCGGGCCGCGGCTCGACATGGACGTCGAGGCAGTCGAGGTGGTTGTCGCGGTAGACCTCGAGCTGGTAGTGCGGGCTGAGGCGCGAATCCTTGAGGATCATCTCCTCGATCTGGGTCGGGAAGACGTTGACGCCGCGGATGATCAGCATGTCGTCCGAGCGCCCGGTCACCTTGGCCATCCGCCGCATGCTGCGCGCCGTGCCCGGCAGCAGCCGGGTCAGGTCGCGGGTGCGGTAGCGGATGATCGGCAGCGCCTCCTTGGTCAGCGAGGTGAACACCATCTCGCCCATCGCGCCGTCGGGCAGCGGCGCGCCGCTCTCGGGATCGATGATCTCGGGATAGAAGTGGTCCTCCCAGACATGAAGGCCGTCCTTGGTCTCGATGCATTCCTGGGCGACGCCGGGGCCGATGACCTCGGACAGGCCGTAGATGTCGATGGCGTCCATGTCCATGCGCGCCTCGATCTGCTCGCGCATCGCCGGCGTCCACGGCTCGGCGCCGAAGATGCCGACCTGCAGCGAGCAGGCCTTGGGGTCGACGCCCTGGCGCTCCATCTCGTCGGCGATGCACAGCATGTAGCTGGGCGTGACCATGATGATGTCGGGCTTGAAGTCGGTGATGAGCTGGACCTGGCGCTCGGTGAAGCCGCCCGACATCGGGATCACCGTGCAGCCCAGCCGCTCGGCGCCGTAATGGGCGCCGAGGCCGCCGGTGAACAGGCCGTAGCCGTAGGCGACGTGGATCTTGTCGCCGCGATGGCCGCCGGCGGCGCGGATCGAGCGCGCCATCACGGTCGCCCACATGTCGATGTCGGCCTGGGTGTAGCCGACCACCGTCGGCTTGCCGGTGGTGCCCGACGAGGCGTGGATGCGCACCACCTGCTCCATCGGCACCGCGAACATGCCGTAGGGATAGGTCTGGCGCAAATCGTCCTTGGTCGTGCACGGGAACTTCGCCAGATCGGCCAGTTCCTTGAAGTCGTCGGGATGGACGCCGTGGGCGTCGAACTTGGCCCGGTAGTGGGCGACGTTGTCGTAGGCGTGCTTGAGCGACCACTTCAGCCGCGCGGTCTGCAGCGCGGTGATCTCGTCGCGGCTGGCGATTTCGATCGGCTCGAGGGATTCGCGCGGCGGCGGCGGGCGACGGGACATGGCGACGGTCCTCCCGAAAGGCTTGGTTTTCGAGGAGATTAGCGAGAACGCGCCGAGCCGTCGAGAGGCCGTCAGGCAGCCCTGTTCAATTGGTATTCCCGGACCAGAATGTCGGCCGGCAGAGCGAGAGCGACGGAAAGCCGGCGGATCATCGGCAGGGTCAGCCGGCGGCGACGTTCGAGCACATCCCGCAGTCGCGCCACACCACCGACCAGCGGGGCGATGTCGTCCTCACCGAGTCCGCGCTGCTCCATCATGAAGACGATGGCCTCGATCGGATCGCTCTGCGGAACCGCGTGATGGGCTTCCTCGTAGGCGTCGACGAGGGTCAGCAGCACCTCCAGGCGTTCGCCGGCCTCGCTGTCCGGATCGGCGCCCCACAGGCGCTCGATTTCGTCGAGTGCGGCCGCATGGTCCTGGTCGTTGCGGATGGGGCGGATGTCCATGATCAGACTCTCGTCACGTCAATGTCGTCGTATTCGCGATGCGTGCCGACCCATTTCACATAGACGGTGCGATATCGGAAGTGGCGCCGCCTGGTCAGACGGCGCCGTCACCCTCACCCTCCCGGCTGCGCCGGGCCCCTCCCTCTCCCCTCGAGGGAGAGGGGCGTCAAACCCGCTCGAGCGCGATGGCGATGCCCTGGCCGACGCCGATGCACATGGTGCACAGGGCGCGCCTGGCGCCCGAGGCCTCCAGCTCGTAGGCGGCGGTGGCGACCAGGCGGGCGCCGCTCATCCCCAGCGGGTGGCCGAGCGCGATGGCGCCGCCGTTGGGATTGACGTGGGCGGCGTCGTCGGGCAGGCCGAGCTGGCGCATGCAGGCCAGGCCCTGCGCGGCGAAGGCCTCGTTGAGCTCGATCAGGTCGAAATCGGCGATGGTCAGGCCGAGGCGCTCCATCAGCTTCTTCGAGGCCGGCACCGGGCCGATGCCCATGATGCGCGGCGCGACGCCGGCGGTCGCCATGCCGAGCACGCGGGCCTTCGGCGACAGGCCGTAGCGCTCGACCGCCTCGCGCGAGGCGACGAACACCGCCGCGGCGCCGTCGTTGACGCCGGACGCGTTGCCGGCGGTCACGCTGCCGCCCTGGCGGAACGGCGCCTTCAGCTTGGCCAAGGCCTCGAGGCTGGTGGCGCGCGGGTGCTCGTCCCTGTCGACGACGATCGGATCGCCCTTGCGGCTCGGGATGCGCACCGCGACGATCTCCTTGGCGAAGCGGCCGTTCTCCTGGGCGCGGGCGGCGCGTTCCTGGCTGCGCAGGGCGAAGGCGTCCTGGTCGGCGCGCGAGACCTCGAACTCGGCGGCGACGTTCTCGGCGGTCTCGGGCATCGAGTCGATGCCGTACTGCTCCTTCATCAGCTTGTTGACGAAGCGCCAGCCGATGGTGGTGTCGTGGACCTCGTTGGCGCGCGAGAACGCTTCCGTCGCCTTGGGCATCACGAACGGCGCCCGGCTCATGCTCTCGACGCCGCCGGCGATCGCCAGATGCATCTCGCCGGCCATCACCGCGCGCGCGGCGTAGCCGACCGCGTCCATGCCCGAGCCGCACAGGCGGTTGATGGTGGTGCCCGGCACCTCGACCGGCAGGCCGGCCAGCAGGGCGGCCATGCGGGCGACGTTGCGGTTGTCCTCGCCGGCCTGGTTGGCGCAGCCGAGCACGACCTCGTCGAGGTCGTAGGGCTCGATCATGTCGTTGCGCTCGAGCAGCGCCCGGATCGGGATCGCCGCCAGATCGTCGGCGCGCACCTGCGACAGGGACCCGGCGTAGCGGCCGATCGGCGTGCGGACGGCGTCGCAGATGAAGGCTTCGAACTTATCGGACATGGGCGGCTAGCTCCTCGTCGGTGACCACTTGGCCCTGGATGCGGCGCGAATGGCCGCGGAACAGCGCCACGACCTCGCCGTCCTGATTGGTGACGGTGACGTCGTAGACGCCGTTGCGGCCCTTCAGGTGCCGCTCTTCGGCCACCGCCGTCAAGCGGTCGCCGAGCTTGGCGGGCGAAGGGAAGGTGATGTCGCAGCCGGCGGCGACCGCGATCTGGTTGTAGGCGTTGCAGGCGTAGGCGAAGCAGGCGTCGGCCAGCGTGAAGATCATGCCGCCGTGGCCGATCTGGTGGCCGTTGGTCATGTCCTTGCGCACGGTCATGGTCATGCGGGCGTAGCCGGGCCGGATCTCCTCCAGCACGATGCCCATCGCCAGCACGCAGGCGTCGCGGTCGTACATGATGCGGCCGACCGCCTCGGCGACGCGTTGCGCATCCATGCTCAGCGGCCCTGGAAGTTCGGCGGCCGCTTGGCGAGGAAGGCGGCGACGCCCTCCTGGTAGTCCTGCGTCCGCCCCAGCTCGGCCTGGCACTGGCGCTCGAGGTCGAGCTGCGCGTCGAGCGTGTTGGTGGCGCCGGCGTCGAGCGCGTGCTTGATCAGCGCCAGGCCGCGGGTCGGCGCCTTGGCGAGATGCTGGACCATCGCCAAAGCCTCGGGCATCAGCTCCTCGTCGTCGAGGCACTTCCAGATCATGCCCCAGGCCTCGGCCTGCTCGGCCGGCACCTTGTCGCCGAGCAGCGCCAGCGCGCGGGCGCGGGCCATGCCGACCAGGCGCGGCAGCGTCCAGGTGCCGCCCGAATCCGGCACCAGGCCGATCTTGCAGAAGGCCTGGATGAACGAGGCCGAACGCGCCGCCAGCACGATGTCGCAAGCCAAAGCGAGATTGGCGCCGGCGCCGGCGGCGACGCCGTTGACGGCGCAGACCACCGGCTTGTCCATGCCGCGGATGCGGCGGATCAGCGGGTTGTACCACTTGCCGATCGACACCGAGAGGTCGGGCGCCTCGTCGCCCGAGCGGATGGCGCGGTCGCCGAGATCCTGGCCGGCGCAGAAGCCGCGGCCGGCGCCGGTCAGCAGCAGCGCGCGGACGGACGGATCGTCGGCCAGTTCGGCCAGCGCCGCGGCGAGTTCGCCGTGCATGACCTCGTTGAAGCTGTTGAGCTTGTCGGGGCGGTCGAGCGTGATCGTCGCCCAGCCGTCGCCGCGCTCGACCAGGATGGTCTCGTATGCCATGCGTCCTCCCGGTTCTTGAATTTGGTATCGGTATGCCAAATTCAGTGGTCCACGTCACGCACTGATTCGGCCGGCGACGTACCCCTGACGAAGGTCTGGGCTTTGCCGGCTTGCGGCGCGCGCCGAAATGATACACAAATAGACCCGCTGCCGTGCGGATTGGTATCATAACAAATCAGGCCGGCGGCGCCAGCAGGCAGAGGAGGCGATGGCGGACATTCTCATTCTCGTCGGCACCGAGTCCGGCAACGCGCAGATGGTGGCGGAAATCGTCGCCGAGGACCTGCAGCGCATGGGCCACGGCGCCGAGGTCGTCGACAAGGGCGGCTGGCAGGAACTCGACCTGCCGCACCGCGAGACGGTGCTGATCTGCTGCGCGACCCACGGCGACGGCGAACTGCCCGACAACATCATCCCGTTCGCCGACGGCCTGAAGGCCGACCGGCCCGACCTGTCGGCGGTGCGCTACGGGGTCATCGCGCTGGGCGATTCCACCCACGAGCAGTTCTGCAACGCCGGGCGCATGATGGACGCCTTGTTCGCCGAATGCGGCGCGCGGCGGATCGGCGAGCGGCTCGAGATCGACGCCTGCGTCCAGCCGCTGCCCGACCAGGAGGCGGTCGAGTGGGTCAAGGACTGGGTGAAGCTGCTGTAAACCACCCTCTCCCGCTTGCGGGAGAGGGAGGGGCCCGGCCGGAAGGCCGGGAGGGTGAGGGTGGCGCACCGGCCGCTGCGGCGATGCTCAGGCGCGGCCCCCACCCCAACCCTCCCCCGCAGGCGGGGGAGGGAGACGAAAACGACGGGAGGAGTACCCCATGACCGATTTCTTCGCCGCCCACAAGGACAAGCTCGACACCGCGCTGGCGGCGATCAAGAGCCGCGGCTACTGGAACGCCTATTCCGAATCGCCGAAGCCCTACGGCGACTTCGGGGCCGCGTGGGAGGCGTTCCAGGCGCGGCTGAACAAGCCGTTGGCGACCAGCCAGGCGGCGCCGGCCGGCCTGGTCGGCGGCGAGAAGAGCCCCTATGGCTTCGATCTCGGCATCACCTATCCGCGCGCCGACGTCGAGGCGCTGATCGGCGCCGCCAAGGCCGCGCAGGGCGCCTGGCGCAAGGCCAGCCCGCAGCAGCGCGCCGGCGTCTGCGTCGAGATCATCGAGCGCCTCAACAAGGCCAGCCTGGAGATCGCCCACGCGGTGATGCACACCAGCGGCCAGCCGCTGATGATGGCCTTCCAGGCCGCCGGCCCGCACGCCCAGGAGCGCGGCCTGGAAGCGGTGGCCTACGCCTACGACGCCCAGACGCAGGTGCCGCGCAGCGTGCGCTGGGAAAAGCCGGGCAAGGGCGAGTCGATCGTGCTCGACAAGACCTTCCACATCGTGCCGCGCGGCATCGGCGTGGTCATCGGCTGTTCGACCTTCCCGACCTGGAACGGCTATCCCGGCATCTTCGCCAGCCTCGCGACCGGCAACGCGGTGATCGTCAAGCCGCATCCGACCGTGGTGCTGCCGCTGGCGCTGTCGGTGCAGGTGGCGCGCGAGGTGCTGCGCGAGGCCGGCTTCTCGGAAGACGTGGTGCAGCTCGCGGTCGACACCGCCGAGCAGCCGGTGGCCAAGGATCTGGCCATGCGCCCCGAGGTCGGGATCATCGACTTCACCGGCTCGTCGGCGTTCGGCGACTGGCTGGAGCAGAACGCCCGCCACGCCCAGGTCTACACCGAGAAGGCCGGCGTCAACTTCATCGTCGTCGACAGCCCGCCCGACTTCAAGGGCATGCTCAAGAACCTTGCGTTCTCGCTGTCGCTGTATTCCGGCCAGATGTGCACGACGCCGCAGAACATCTACGTGCCCAAGGCCGGCATCGAGACGCCCGACGGCCGCTTGAGCTTCGACGAGGTCGCGTCCGCGATCGGCCAGTCGCTGGAGAGGTTCAACGCCGATCCCGAGCGCGCGGTCGAGATCCTGGGTGCCCTGCAGTCGGAGGCGACGCTGAAGCGCCTGGACGAGTCGCGCTCGCTGGGCCGGGTGGTGCTGGAGCCGAAGGCGCTGACGCACCCGAAATTCCCGCAAGCGCGCATCCGCACGCCGATGGTGCTGGCGGTCGACGAGAAGGACGTCGACAACTACGCCAAGGAATGCTTCGGCCCGGTCACCTTCGTCATCGCCGCCGAGTCCACCGACAGCGCCCTGGCGCGGGCGGCGGCCATGGTGCGCGAGAAGGGCGCCATCACCGCGGCGCTGTATTCGAGCAGCCCCGAGGTCATCGCCAAGGCCGAGGACATGTGCGCCGAGGTCGGCGTGGCGCTGTCGGTCAACCTGACCGGCGGCATCTACGTCAACCAGTCGGCGGCGTTCAGCGACTTCCACGCCTCGGGCGCCAACCCGGCGGCCAACGCCTCGCTGACCGACCTGAACTTCGTCTCGGGCCGGTTCCGCGTGACCCAGAGCCGGATTCCGGCGGCGGCTTGATTTCCCTCTCCCACGAGGGGAGAGGGCGGGGTGCTCCATCCGCCGGACCAGGCTTCGGCACCCCCTCACCCCAAACCCCTCTCCCACGAGGGGAGAGGGGCTTCTTGGTGCGAGAGGGGCTTTTTGGTGCGAGAGGGGCTTTCTAGCGCCCCTTGCGCAGCTTGTCCCAGTAGTCGAGGCGTTTGCGGATCTCGCGCTCGAAGCCGCGTTCGGGCGGGTCGTAGAAGCGCCTGCGCGGCATCTCCTCGGGGAAGTAGTCCTGGCCCGAGAAGCCCTCGGCGGTGTCGTGGTCGTAGACGTAGCCCTTGCCGTAGCCGAGCTCCTTCATCATCCGGGTCGGCGCGTTGAGGATGTGCTTGGGCGGCATCAGCGAGCCGGTCTCCCTGGCGGCGCGCATCGACGACTTGAACGCCGTGTAGGCGGCGTTCGACTTCGGCGCGGTGCCGAGATAGATCACCAGTTGCGCCAGCGCCAGTTCGCCCTCGGGGCTGCCCAGGCGCTCGTAGACGTCCCAGGCCGCCAGGGCCTGGACGACGGCGTTGGGATCGGCCAGGCCGATGTCCTCGACCGCGAAGCGGGTCAGCCGCCGGGCGACGAACAGCGGGTCCTCGCCGCCGGCCAGCATGCGCGCCAGCCAATAGAGCGCCGCGTCGGTGTCGGAGCCGCGCAGCGACTTGTGCAGCGCGCTGATCAGGTTGTAATGGCCTTCCTGGCCCTTGTCGTAGAGCGGCGCCCGGCGCTGCACCGCCGCGGCGACGCCGGCGCCGTCGAGCCGGGCCTCGGGCGGCAGCAGCAGCAGGTCCTCGGCGAGGTTGAGCAGATAGCGCCCGTCGCCGTCGGCCATCGCCCGCACCGCGATGCGGCCGTCGGGATCGAGCGGCAGCGGCCGGCCCTCCTCGCGCTCGACGCGGGCCAGCAACTCTTCGAGCGCGGCGTCGTCGAGCCGGTGCAGCACCAGGACCTGGCAGCGCGACAGGAGCGCCGCGTTGAGCTCGAAGGACGGATTCTCGGTGGTCGCGCCGACCAGCACGATCGTGCCGTCCTCGACATAGGGCAGGAAGCCGTCCTGCTGGGCGCGGTTGAAGCGGTGGATCTCGTCGATGAACAACAGGGTGCCGCGCCCGGCCTGGCGGCGGCCCTTGGCCTTGTCGAACACCTTGCGCAGGTCGGCGACGCCCGAGAACACCGCCGACAGCGGCTCGAAGTCGAGGTCCGAGGCGTCGGCGAGCAGGCGCGCGATCGTCGTCTTGCCGCAGCCCGGCGGCCCCCACAGGATCATCGACGACAGCCGCCGCGCCGCCACCATGCGGCCGATCGGCGCGGCGGGGGCGAGCAGATGGTCCTGGCCGACCACCTCGGCCAGGGTCTTCGGCCGCAGCCGGTCGGCGAGCGGCCGCGGCGCCTGTTGCTCGAAAAGGCCGGTCACGGCCGCTCCTCCGCAAGTTCGCGGTTCCTTAGGTAACACCGCGGCCGCGACCGCGCCAGGGGGGCGTCGGCAGCCGGTTCGGAGTCGCGATCAAAAGAACGATAAAATACGAACAAATGACGACGGGTTTGTTTGGGCAAACGGAAGTATAAGCGCCTCCGATTCGCTTGAATGTGTGCGTCGGCTAATATAGCGTCGATAAAAATAACGATACGCACGCGGGAGAATGGCGCCTGGCCAGACGGGCCGGGTGTCCGCAACGTGGAGAGAAGGAGGTTTGACGATGCCGAGCCGGGCTTGCGCATTGCTGCGGGACGCCGGATTCCCGTTCGCCGTCCCTGTCGACCCGACCATCACGCCCCGTGATCTTTACCGCTGGCTGCAGGACCATCTGCCGTCCACCGCCGCCTCGGTGATGCCCTACCGCGCGGCGGCCGGCGACGAGCTCGCGGTCTTCTACGTCGTCGGCTTCTGCGAAGCGGAAGCGGCCGAGTGCTTCACCGCGGCGATGAGCGGTAGCGCGGTCGCCGCCACGGCGATGACCAGGGCGGCGTGACCGCGGCGCCGGGCTAGTCGCCGAGCAGCGACGACAGCTTCATCGCCAGGCCCATCGAGCCTTCGACCTTCAGCTTCCCGAAGGTGAAGGCGATCATCGGGTCCAGCTTGCCGTCGAGCAGCTTGCGCATGTTGTCGGCCGAGATGCGGATCGTGCAATCCGCGTCGGCGTCTTCCCGGCTGACCGTCACCGGCGCCTGACGGGCGTCGACGAACACGACCCCGTCTTCGCCCAGCGCGAACTTCACGCGCGCGTTCAGCGCCCGCATCTGCGGCGCGGTTTCCCTGATCCTGCTCTCGATATCGGCGGCCATTCCGTCCTCTTCGGCGATTTGTCCCTTGACATTAGCGGCGGATGACGTAAACGTCAATCAACGAACCGAAACGTCATTGGGGTGGCGTAAAAGGTAGTGCCATCGCGATAAGGGTACAATCCGCCTTCGGTGGGAAGGCCCTATTCCCGCGGTGCAGGAGTCTACGCCTTCCGGCGCGTAGGTCGCGTGCCCGCCGCGATCCCGGTCGGCGGCGCGGTACAATGGGAAGAGCCCGGCGGCAGACCGGGCCGGACGAAATTTCGGTCTCTACTCGGGAGAACGTCATGACCACCACGGCATCCGCGGCGCGCGAACCAGACCCGGCCAGCCGGTCCTGGTTCGCCGCCTACCCGCAGGGTATCGACTGGAACATGCCGATGCCGGAGCAGCCGCTCCACGCGCTGCTCGACGAGACGGCGGCGCGGCATCCGCGACGGCCGGCGATGGACTTCCTCGGCCGCAAGTACGACTTCGCCGCGCTCGGCGAGCTCGTCGACCGCGCCGCCAAGGGCTTCCAGCAGCTCGGCGTCGGCAAGGGCGTCAAGGTCGGGCTGTGCCTGCCCAACTGCCCCTATTACGTCATCGCCTATTACGGCGTGCTCAAGGCCGGCGGCACGGTGGTCAACTTCAATCCGCTCTATGTCGAGCGCGAGCTCGCGGCGCAGATCGAGGATTCCGAGACCGACGTCATGGTCACCCTCGATTTGCGGCAGCTTTACCCGAAGGTCGCGGCGATGATCGAGCGCACGCGGCTCAAACGCATCGTCGTCTGCGGCATGGGGGCGGCGCTGCCGACCGTGAAGGGGGCGCTGTTCCCGATCCTCAAGCGCAGCGAGATCGCCCAGATCCCGGCCGACGTGGTCCATGTCGGGTTCGACGCGCTGACCAACAACGACGGCAAGCCGAAGCCGGTGGCGATCGATCCGGTCGTCGATCTGGC
This sequence comes from uncultured Rhodospirillaceae bacterium, assembly GCA_964545205.1. GTDB lineage: Bacteria > Pseudomonadota > Alphaproteobacteria > Rhodospirillales > Magnetospirillaceae > CAZJFH01. The sequence goes on along the minus strand of CAZJFH010000033.1, from coordinate 8,756 downwards.
GGTGCTGCAGTACACCGGCGGCACCACCGGCACGCCCAAGGGGGCGATGCTGACCCACGCCAACCTGGTCGCCAACACGCTGCAGGTGAAGTCGTGGTTCCCCGGCGTCGACGGCGGCGACCAGCGGCTGCTGGCGGTGCTGCCGTTCTTCCACGTCTTCGGGATGACGGTGGGCTGCAATCTCGCCGTCGCCGCCGGCGCCGAGATGATCATGCTGCCGCGCTTCGAGCTGGCGCAGGTGCTGAAATGCATCGCCAAGAAGAAGCCGACGCTGTTCCCCGGCGTGCCGACGATCTACCGCGCCATCTCGGCGGCGCCGGACATCGCCAGCTACGATCTGTCGTCGATCCGCTTCTGCATCTCGGGCGGCGCGCCGCTGCCGCTGGAGGTCAAGCACGACTTCGAGAAGCTGACCGGCTGCGTGCTGGTCGAGGGCTACGGCCTGTCCGAGGCCTCGCCGGTCACCCATTGCAACCCGCTGACCGGCGTCAGCAAGGAAGGCTCGATCGGCATTCCGCTGCCCGGCACGGTGGCCGAGATCCGTTCGCTCGACGACCCGGCCCGGCCGGCGGCGCCCGGCGAGAAGGGCGAGCTGTGCGTCTCCGGGCCGCAGGTGATGGCCGGCTACTGGAAGCGCCCCGACGAGACCCGCAAGGTCATGGTCGGCGAGTTCCTGCGCACCGGCGACGTCGGCACCATGGACGAGCAGGGCTACGTCTTCCTGGTCGACCGCATCAAGGACGTCATCATCTGCTCGGGCTTCAACGTCTATCCGCGGGTGATCGAGGAGGCGATCTACCTGCACCCGGCGGTCCAGGCCGTCACGGTGATCGGCGTGCCCGACGAGTATCGCGGCCAGGCGCCGAAGGCCTTCGTGCAGTTGCGCGACGGACAGAGCCTGACCGAGGCCGCGCTGAAGGACTTCCTGCGCGACAAGATCTCGCGCATCGAGATGCCGGCGGCCGTGGAATTCCGCGCCGAGCTGCCGAAGACCGCCGTCGGCAAGCTGTCGAAGAAGGAGCTGGTGGCCGAGGAAATGGCCAAGCTCCGGCCGAACAGCGCCTCCGACGCTTGACCTTGGCGGGACGTATGCTAAATCCGCATCGACAAGCAGGGCCGTTGAATGACGTTACCGTCATCGCGATGGCGCTTGCGGAAGCTGCCGGGAGCAGGGGCTGCCATGGACGATCTCTACACCGTCAACCAGCTCGCCGACGAGCTGGGCGTGACGGCCCGCGCCTTGCGCTTCTACGAGACCAAGGGGCTGCTGAAGCCGCGGCGGCTCGGCACCACCCGGGTCTACACCCGGCGCGACCGGGCGCGGCTGGTGCTGATCCTGCGCGGCAAGCGCCTGGGCTTCTCGCTGGCCGAGATCCGCGAATACCTCGACCTCTACGACGCCGACCACCGCCACGTCGAGCAGATCAAGCTGCTGCAGGCCAAGGTCCGCGATCGCCTGTCCGAGCTGGAGCAGCAGCGCCAGGACCTCGAAACCACGATCTCCGAGCTGAGGGACATCGACCGGCAGGCGCAAGCCGCCCTGCTGGAGCGGAGCCGCGACACGGCCTGACGGCCGCGGCCCTCCCGCCACCCTCGGCTGCGGTCCCGACACCGAAAGCCTCGAGAGGGTGGAAATGAAGAACGTCGTCATCGCTGGGTTTGTCCGCTCGCCGTTCACCTTCGCGAAGAAGGGCGAACTGGCCAAGGTGCGTCCCGACGAGATCGCCGCGCAGGTCGTCGACGCGCTGGTCTCGCGCACCGGCGTGCCGGCCGACGATCTCGAGGACGTCATCGTCGGCTGCGCCTTTCCCGAGGGCGAGCAGGGCCTGAACGTCGCCCGGCTGATCGCCTTCCGCGCCGGCCTGCCGCAGGGCGTCGGCGCGGTGACCGTCAACCGCTTCTGCGGCTCGTCGATGACCTCGGTGCACATGGCGGCCGGCGCCGTCCAGATGAACGCCGGCGAGGCCTTCGTCTGCGCCGGCGTCGAGTCGATGACCCGGGTGCCGATCATGGGCTTCAACCCGCTGCCGCATCCCGGCCTCTACGACACCTATCCCCAGGCCTACATGGGCATGGGCGAGACCGCCGAGAACGTCGCGAAGCGCTGGGAGATCAGCCGCGCCGAGCAGGAGGCCTTCGCCGTCGAGAGCCACCGCCGCGCCGCCGCCGCGCAGGCCGAGGGGCGCTTCGACGCCGAGATCGTGCCGATCCGCGACCGCGGCCTTACCGTCGAGCGCGACGGCTGCGTCCGTCCCGACACGACGCCCGACAGCCTGGCGGTGCTGAAGCCGGCCTTCGACGCCGAGGGCTCGGTCACCGCCGGCACCTCGTCGCCGCTGACCGACGGCGCGGCGGCGGTGCTGGTGTGCTCGGAGGACTACGCGGCCAGGAAGGGCCTGACGCCGCTGGCGCGGATCAGGGCGATCGCGGTCGCCGGCTGCGCCGCCGAGATCATGGGCATCGGCCCGATCGCCGCCACCAACAAGGCCCTGGCCCGCGCCGGGCTGACGGTCGCGGACCTCGACGTGATCGAGCTCAACGAGGCCTTCGCCTCGCAGGCCCTGGCCTGCATCCGCGACCTCGGGCTCGATCCCGCCAAGGTCAATCTCGACGGCGGCGCCATCGCGCTCGGCCATCCGCTCGGCGCCACCGGCGCCCGCATCACCGGCAAGGCGGCGCAGATCCTCAAGCGCACCGGCGGCCGCTACGCGCTGGCGACCCAGTGCATCGGCGGCGGCCAGGGCATCGCCACCATCCTGGAGGCGGTGTGATGAGCGAACCGATCCGCAAGGTGGCGGTGATCGGCGCCGGGGTGATGGGGGCGGGCATCGCCGCCCATGTCGCCAATGCCGGGGTGCCCGTGCTGCTGCTCGACCTGAAGGCCGAGACCGCCGCCGAGGCCGTGCAGAAGATGCTCAAGGCCGATCCGGCGCCGTTCATGTCGAAGAAGGCGGCCAGGCTGGTCACGCCCGGCAGCATCGACGGCGACCTCGCCCGGCTCGCCGAGTGCGACTGGATCGTCGAGGCCGTCGTCGAGCGCATCGACGTCAAGCAGGACCTCTACCGCAAGCTGGCCGAGGTCAAGCGGCCCGGCGCGGTGGTGTCGTCGAACACCTCGACCATCCCGCTCGGCGCGCTGATGGAGGGGCTGCCGGCGGCCTTCGCCGGCGACTTCTGCATCACCCATTTCTTCAATCCGCCGCGCTACATGCGGCTGCTCGAGGTCGTCGCCGGCGCCGCGACCAGGCCGGAAACCGTCGCGCGGGTGCGCGACTTCGCCGACCGCCGCCTCGGCAAGACGGTGATCGACTGCCACGACACCCCCGGCTTCATCGCCAACCGCATCGGCGTCTACTGGCTGCAGGCGGCGGTGTTCCACGCCGTCGACGAGAAGATCACCGTCGAGGAGGCGGACGCGGTCATCGGCAAGCCGATGGGCATCCCGAAGACCGGCGTGTTCGGCCTGCTCGACCTGGTCGGGCTCGACCTGATGCCGCACGTCATCGCGTCGATGGCCGGCGCGCTGCCGAAGGCCGACGCCCTGCACGCCGTGCTGCGGCCGATGCCGGTGATCGAGCGGATGATCGCCGAGGGCTATACCGGGCGGAAGGGCAAGGGCGGCTTCTACCGCATCGACAAGTCCGGCGGCGGCAAGGTCAAGCAGGCGGTCGACCTCGAGACCGGCGCCTATCGCACCGCGGTCAAGGCGTCGCTCGACAGCGTCGACGCCGCCAGGGAGGGCGGCCTGCGGGCGCTGCTGACCCATGGCGACAAGGGCGGCCGCTACGCCTGGAAGGTGCTGGCCGGCACGCTGTCCTACGCCGCCGAACTGGTCGGCGAGATCGCCGACGACATCGTCGCCGTCGACGAGGCGATGAAGCTGGGCTACGCCTGGAAATACGGCCCGTTCGAGCTGATCGACCGCGTCGGCGCCGCCTGGCTCGCCGGCCAGCTCCGCGAGCGCGGCATGGCGGTGCCGAAGCTGGTCGAGAGCGTCGGCGAGGGTACGTTCTATCGCGTCGAGGACGGCCGGCTGCGGTTCTTCGGCCGCGACGGCGGCTACCACGACGTGGTGCGGCCCGAGGGCGTGCTGCTGCTCGCCGACGTCAAGCGCGCCACCAAGCCGATCGCCAGCAACGGCTCGGCCAGCCTGTGGGACATCGGCGACGGCGTCGTCTGCCTGGAGTTCCACACCAAGATGAACGCCATCGACCCCGAGGTCCTGGCGATGATCCGCAAGGCGATCAAGCTGGTGCCGGCCAAGGGCCACAAGGCGATGGTCGTCCACAACGAGGGCAGCAACTTCTCGGTCGGCGCCAATATCGGCCTGGCGCTGTTCGCGGCCAATATCGGCCTGTGGCCCGAGATCGAGCGCATGGTCGAGGAGGGCCAGGAGACCTACCGCGCCCTGCGCTACGCGCCGTTCCCGGTGGTCGGCGCGCCGTCGGGCATGGCCCTGGGCGGCGGCTGCGAGGTGCTGCTGCACTGCGACGCGGTGCAGGCCCATGCCGAGACCTATACCGGCCTGGTCGAGGTCGGCGTCGGCGTCGTGCCGGCCTGGGGCGGCTGCGCGGCGATGCTGCGGCGCTGGTCGGCGCGGCCCGACCTGCCGCGCGGGCCGATGCCCAGCGTCGCCAAGGCGTTCGAGATCATCTCGACCGCCACCGTCGCCAAGTCGGCCTTCGAGGCCAAGGAGCTGGCGTTCTTCGGCCCCGAGGACGGCGTCACCTTCAACCGCGACCGCCTGCTGGCCGAGGCCAAGGCGCGCGCGCTGAGCTTGGTCGACGGCTACGCGCCGCCGGAGCCGCCCGAGTACCAGCTTCCCGGGCCGTCGGCCAAGGCGGCGATGGCGATCGCCGTCGACGGCTTCCGCCAGCTCGGCAAGGCCACCGCGCACGACGCCGTCGTCGCCGTCAAGCTGGCCGAGGTCCTGTCGGGCGGCGACACCGACGTCACCGAGACGCTGACCGAGGAGCGGATGCTGGCGCTGGAGCGCAAGGCGTTCATGGACCTGGTCCGCCATCCCGACACGCTGGCCCGCATCGAGCACATGCTCGAGACCGGCAAGCCGCTGCGCAACTGAAAACTTGCCCTCTCCCGCCCGCGGGAGAGGGAGGGGCCCGGCCGCAGGCCGGGAGGGTGAGGGTGGCGCTCCGCCGTCGGTGCGCAGCCCCCACCCCGACCCTCCCCCGCAGGCGGGGGAGGGAGCATCAACCGGAGGGAACAATGCCCGAATACAAGGCGCCGCTGCGCGACATGCGCTTCGTGCTCGACACCTTCGTCGGACTCGACCGGCTGCAGGGGCTGCCCGGCTGCGAGGAGATGACGCCGGACCTGGTCGAGCCGATCCTCGACGAGGCGGCCAAGGTCTGCGAGCAGGTGCTGCAGCCGCTCAACCGCTCCGGCGACGAGGAAGGCTGCCGGTTCGAGGGCGGTGAAGTCACGACGCCCAAGGGCTTCCGCGAAGCCTACGCCACGTTCCGCGACGGCGGCTGGACCGGCATCGCCTGCGACCCCGGATACGGCGGCCAGGGCCTGCCGACCAGCCTCAACGCGCTGGTCACCGAGATGATCTGCTCGGCCAACCTGTCCTTCGGCATCTATCCCGGCCTGAGCCACGGCGCCTACAAGGCGCTGCACGCCCACGCCACCCAGGAGCTCAAGGACCGCTACCTGCCCAGGCTGGTCTCGGGCGAATGGGCCGGCACCATGTGCCTGACCGAGCCGCATTGCGGCACCGATCTCGGCCTGGTGCGCACCAGGGCGCTGCCGCAGGACGACGGCTCGTGGCGGGTCACCGGCACCAAGATCTTCATCTCGTCGGGCGAGCACGACCTGACCGACAACATCGTCCATCTGGTGCTGGCCCGCGCCCCCGACGCGCCGAAGGGCACCAAGGGAATCAGCCTGTTCGTGGTGCCCAAGGTCCTGCCCGACGGCAGCCGCAACGGCGTCGCCTGCGGTTCGATCGAGCACAAGATGGGCATCAAGGCGTCGTCGACCTGCGTGATGAACTTCGACGGCGCCACGGGCTGGCTGGTCGGCGAGCTGCACAAGGGCATGCGCTACATGTTCACGATGATGAACGAGGAGCGCCTGGCCGTCGGCATCCAGGGCCTCGGCCTGGCCGAGGCGTCCTACCAGGGCGCCGTCGCCTATGCCCGCGAGCGGCTGCAGGGCCGGGCGCTGAAGGGCGCGAAGCATCCCGAGCTGGCCGCCGATCCGATCATCGTCCACCCGGACGTCCGCCGCATGCTGCTGACCATGCGCGCTTACGTCGAGGGCATGCGGGCGATGACCGCCTGGGTCGCCTGGCATGTCGACCGCGCGCAGCGCGACCCAGACGCCAAGGCCCGCCAGGAGGCCGAGGACCTGGTGGCGCTGATGACGCCGGTGGTCAAGGCGCTGTTCACCGATCTCGGCTTCGAGACCACCAATCTCGGCGTCCAGGTGTTCGGCGGCCACGGCTACATCCGCGAGCACGGCATGGAGCAGTTCGTGCGCGACGCCCGCATCGCCCAGATCTACGAGGGCGCCAACGGCATCCAGGCCCTCGACCTGGTCGGGCGCAAGATGCCGGCCCATATGGGCCGCTATCTGCGCCGCTTCTTCCATCCGGTCGCCGCGTGGATCGAGCAGGCGATGGACGACGACGCGATGGGCGAGTTCGTCATGCCGCTGGCCAAGGCCTTCGGCCGCCTGCAGCAGGCCACCGCCCTGCTGGCCCAGAAGGGCCTGGCCGATCCCGACGAGGCCGGCGCCGCCGCCAGCGAGTACCTGCGGCTGTTCGGCCTGGTGGCGATGGGCTGGATGTGGGCGCGCATGGCCGAGGCGGCGATGGGCAGGGACGACGCCTTCCACCAGGCCAAGATCGCCACCGCGCGCTTCTACATGACCCGCGTGCTGCCGCAGAGCTCGGCCCTGTTCGCCCAGATCATGGCCGGCGGCCAAGCGATGATGGCGTTCGAGGAGGCGGCGTTCTGATCCTTCCTTCCTCGTCAGTGCCGGGCCCGACCCGGCAATCCATGGACCCCCGGGTCAAGCCCGGGGGTGACGAGGGTGGAAGATGATGCCACCGACGTGGACCCCCGCTTTCGCGGGGGTGACGAGGAGGGGCGGAACGGCCAACTGCATGCTCGACAGCTAGTCCGGATCACACCATGACCCTGTATTTCCGACTGTTCCTGGTCGCGCTGGCCGCGCTGTTCGGCCGCCGGCTGGGATTCCTCGAGGAATCGCGGCTGCGCTTTCGCGTCTGGCCGCTCGACCTCGACCCCAACCTGCACATGAACAACGCGCGCTATCTGTCGGTGATGGATTTGGGCCGCGTCGACCTGCTGCTGCGCAACGGCATCTGGCGCACGATGATGAAGAAGCGCTGGCAGGCGGTGCTGGGGGCCACCAACATCCGCTACAAGAAGCCCTTGAAGCCGTTCCAGAGCTTCGAGGTGATCACCCGCGTGCTGTGCTGGGACGACAAGCGCTTCTACCTGGAGCAGCGCGTCGAGTCGCACGGCAAGGTGGCGGCGGTGGCGCTGATGCAGGGCGTGTTCCTCGACCGCCGCGGCCGCGTCTCGCCGCGCAAGGTCGCCATCGCCGCCGGCAGCGACATGCCCAGCCCGCCCGAGCCCGAGATCGTGCGGGCGTGGCGCGAGAACGACGTGCTGAGCGTCGCGGCGGGGTAGGGGTTGGGGCGCCCGAGGTTCACCACAGAGACACAGAGACACAGAGGGAGCACAGAGAAGGATGGACCGCGCTTCGCGCAAAAAGGTCCTCTCTGTGCCGTCTCTGTGCCTCGGTGTCTCTGTGGTTCAACGGAAGCACTGCCCGGCTGGAGCCCGTCCGACGTTGTGCGGGCGTGGCGCGAAAACGACGTGCCGAGCGTCGCGGCGGGGTAGGGGTTAGGGCGCCCGGTCGATCTGGCGCGAAATCCACTGGCTGAGGCTGACGCCTTCGGCGGCCGCGCGCAGGGCGGCCTTCCGGTGCAGCGTCGGGTCGGTGCGCACCAGTATCTTGCCGTTGAACGGCCGGTCGGGCTCCTCGCCGCGCTCGGCGCATAGCGCCAGATAGTCGTCGATGCCGTCGCGGAAGGACTGCTGCAATTCGTCCGCCGTGCGGCCTTCGAAATGGATCACGTCCTTCAGGCCGGCGACGGTGCCGGACAGCGTGCCGTCCTCGGGATCGATCTCGATCGGGCCGGCGACGTAGCCCTTGTATTCCATCATGGCGTCACACCTGCGTTGGTAAGAAACTGGCGCACCGCGTCGACGGCCCCCTTCTTGGCCTCGGGCCGAGGGTGGGGGCGGTGGAAGACGGCGCGCACGCCGTTGAGGATCAGCGCGACGCGGCTGCCTTGCCGCTCGACGACCTCGCCGCCGAGCGCCCGCACCAGGGCCTCGACATCCGCCCACCGCACGTCCGCCCGTGTCGGCCGGGCAAAGATGGCGGCAAGCGTCTGGCGGTTTGCCTTGTTCATCGAAGCATGATAGCGGGCTGCGCTATCAAGGGCAAGGTGGCGGCGGCATCATTTGGAGCGACAGACCTGGTCGAGCCCGGGATCGTGCGGGCCTGGCGCGAGAACGACGTGCTGAGCGTCGCGGCGGGGTAGGGGGCGAACAGGAGCGCGCGTCTCCAGACGCGCAGTTCTTCAAACAAGCAGGTCTGGAGACCCATAGGCGCTAACTTAGGCCCTCTCCCGCCTGCGGGAGAGGGAGGGGACCCACCGCGGAGCGGTGGGGAGGGTGAGGGTGTCGGCG
>CAZJFH010000032.1:0-53816 GCA_964545205.1 uncultured Rhodospirillaceae bacterium | reverse complement strand
CAGCATGTGCTCGGCCAGCCAGTCCTCGTCGCGCGCCATCACGCTGGCGATTCGCAGGGCGAAGCACTTCTTGCCCAGCAGCGCGTTGCCGCCGTAGCCCGAGCCGTAGGACCAGATCATCCGCTCTTCGGGGAAGTGGCTGATATAGGTGTTCTCGGGATCGCACGGCCAGGCGACGTCCTTGGCGCCGTCGACCAGCGGCATGCCGACCGAGTGCAGGCAGGGCACGAAGTCGCCCTTGTCGCCGAGCACGTCGAGCGCCGCCTGGCCCATGCGGGTCATGATGCGCATGCTGACGGCGACGTAGGGGCTGTCGGTGATCTCGATGCCGATATGGGCGATGTGCGAGCCCAGCGGGCCCATGCTGAACGGCACCACGTACATGGTGCGGCCGCGCATGCAGCCGTCGTACAGCTTCGACATCGTCGCCTTCATCTCGTCGGGATCGGCCCAGTTGTTGGTCGGGCCGGCGTCGGTCTTGCTCTTCGAGCAGATGAAGGTGCGGTGCTCGACGCGGGCGACGTCGCGCGGATCGGAGCGGCACAGATAGCTGTTGGCGCGCTTTTCCGGATTGAGGCGGATGAACGTGCCGGCGTCGACCATCATCTGGCACAGCGCGTCGTACTCCGCCTGCGAACCGTCGCACCAGTGGATGCGCTCGGGCTTGCACAGGCGGGCCATGTCGTCGACCCAAGCCAGCAGCTTGGGGTTTGTGGTGGTGCCGCCAGCGATCTTGTTCATCTGCTGCTCCATGCGAAAGGCTTGGACTCGTGATCCCGATAGGCGCGGGCGCGGCGCACGGCCGCGCGCCCGGCCGCCCCGGCCGCTGCGGCGGCGTGGCGAACGGGGAATTGCGATCGTGATCTCATCGGGAGGCGCTGAAACAATTCGACCAGATTCCAAAACAACTCTTGCCCCGCCGCAACGGCGTCGCCCTCCCGTCACGACGGACAGGACAGCGGACAGGCGTTCCGGCACGGACGGCACACCATAGCGACATGGTTGCTGCGACGCAATCGGCCGGTGGGCGGCGATTCGGGCCAAAATTGGCCTTACCAATGGCCGAAACGCGTATCACTCCGCCGATCGTACCGCAGTTGCGAGGGCGACCAGCGCCGCGCGGGCGGCCTCCGGGCCGTCGACCGGCGCGTCGAAGTCGAGCCGCAGCCGGCGGCCGTCGCGCATCAGGTCGCAGCCGTCGGGATCGATGCCGGCCATGCGCCAGCCGTCGCCCTCGGCGCCGCACAGGCGCCGGGCATAGAGATCGATCGCCGCGCCATGCTCGGCGTTCATGTGCGCCAGGATCGACTCCTCGGCCGCCGCCATGCGCGCCGCCGGCTCGGCCTCGACGGCCAGCCGGTCCTCGAGCCACACCGCGCGGGCGAAGCCGCCGACCAGATGCGCCCGCTCCATCTCCAGGCGCCAGAAGGCGAAATCGCCGAATCCGGCATACATCGCCGCCTCGGGGTGGCGGGCCAGGAAGCGGGCGCGATGGCCGGGCTCGGCGGTCGGCGCCAGCCGGCCGAGCACGCTCACCCGCGGCCCCTGCTGCGGGTTGTCGTAGCCATCGGTGCCGTCGAACAGCAGCGAGCCGCGCGGGTCGGCGGCGAGGTTGCGGGTGTGGTCGGCGAGGCCCGAGAGCAGCAGCAGCGGGCTGCCGTCCTGCGCCGTCGCCACCGTCACCAGCGACACGTAGGGCCGGCCGTCGTCCATGGCGGTGGCCAGCGCCGCCTTGACGGCGCCGCGCATCAGCCGGCGGGCGGCCAGGCGGTGCGGGATCTTGGGAGGCGCGCTCATCGCCGCAGCGTGGCGGCGCCCGCGGCGGCGGTCAAGTCTTACGGATTGTTAACTTCCGCGCTCATTTGGGTCGCTGTAGCTTGCGCTCGGGATATTGTTTCTGCGGTAGGAGAGATCATGAACATCAAGGCCTTCCTGCTCGGCGCCGCGGCGCTGGGCCTGGTCGCCGGCGACGCCCAGGCCGGCGACGCCACCTCCGGCGACATCGCGATCAAGGCGGCCTGGGCGCGGGCCTCGGCCGGCGCCGCGGCCAACGGCGCCGCCTTCATGTCCGTGGTCAACGGCGGCGCCGCGGCCGACGCGATCGTCGCCGCCAGCGCCCCGGTCGCCAAGAAGGCCGAGCTGCACACCCACAAGATGGACGGCGAGGTCATGAGGATGCGCCAGGTCGAGTCCATCCCGCTGCCGGCCGGCGAGACGGTCGAGCTCAAGCCGGGCGGCCTGCACGTCATGTTCATGGGCCTGAACGAGCCGCTGAAGGAAGGCGCCTCGTTCCCGCTGACCCTGACCTTCGCCAAGGCCGGCGAGGTCACCGTGCAGGTCGACGTCAAGGGCGTCGGCGCGATGGGCGCGATGGGTTCGATGGGCGGCACGGATCACGGCAACATGAAGATGAAGCACTAGGGCCGTCCCGCGGCCCCTGGAAGCGGCGCGGCGGCGGCGCCGCCGCGCCCTTAACCTTTGGGGAAGACTTCGGCGGCATCATGGCTCCATAATTCCGCCACGAAGCGGCGCCACCTTCGCGCGGCACGCTACTCCAGAGGATCGCAATGGCGGCCACGATTGCCCTGGTCGACGACGACCGCAACATCCTCGCCTCGGTGTCGATGGCGCTCGAGGCCGAGGGCTACAAGGTCCGCACCTATTCCGACGGCTCCGAGGCCCTGCGCGGCCTGACCGGCCAGCCGGCCGACCTCGCGGTGCTCGACATCAAGATGCCGCGCATGGACGGCATGGAGCTGCTGCAGCGGCTGCGCAAGCACAGCGCCATCCCGGTCATCTTCCTGACCTCGAAGGACGACGAGGTCGACGAGCTGCTCGGCCTGCGCATGGGCGCCGACGACTACATCAAGAAGCCGTTCTCGCAGCGGCTGCTGATCGAGCGCATCCGCACCCTGCTGCGCCGCACCGACGCCGCCCGCGAGGGCGAGGGCCCGCTGCAGCGCGGCGAGCTGATGCTCGACCCGGTGCGCCACGCCTGCACCTGGAAGGGCCGGGCGGTCGACCTGACGGTGACCGAGTTCCTGATCCTCAAGGCGCTGGCCCAGCGCCCCGGCCACGTCAAGAGCCGCGACCAGCTCATCGACGCCGCCTATGGCGAGCACATCTATGTCGACGACCGCACCATCGACAGCCACATCAAGCGGCTGCGCAAGAAGTTCCGCGAGATCGACGACGATTTCGGCCATATCGAGACCCTGTACGGCGTCGGCTACCGCTACCGCGATGGCGCCGCGTGATCCCGCGCCGCCCGACCGCCTCGACCGCCCGGCGCCGCCGCTGAGCCGCCGGCCGCCGCCGCTGCGGCCGCGGCCGCGGCTCGGCTGGTCGCTGACCCGGCGCATCCTCACGGTCAACCTGCTGGCGCCGGTGATCCTGGTCGTCGGCCTGCTCTATCTCGACCGCTATCGCGAGGGCCTGATAGAGGCCGGCCTGACGGCGCTGCGCCAGCAGGCGGAGATGTTCGCCGCGGCGATCGGCGAGGGCGCGGTGTCGGACGACGGCCTGTTCCTGCAGCTCCAGCGCGAGCCGGCGGCGCAGATGGTCCGCCGCCTGGCCGAGCCGACCGGGGTGCGGGCGCGGCTGTTCTCGGTCGACGGCACCCTGCTCGCCGACAGCCGCGTGCTGCGCGGCCCCGGCGGCATGGTCCAGGTCGAGGCGCTGCCGCCGCCGGGGCCGGGCGGCGTCGTCGAGGTGCTGCGGCGGCTGCACGACGGGCTGCTGCAGTGGCTCGAAGCCGACCGCGTGCTGCCGGTCTACGCCGAGCAGCCGATCCAGACCGCCGGCGACTACGCCGAGGTCATCGACGCGCTGGGCGGCGAGCACGCCCAGGTGCTGCGCGCCCGCGACGGCGGCGGCCTGCTGCTGTCGGCGGCGATCCCGGTGCAGCGCTACAAGCAGATCGTCGGCGCCGTGATGCTGACCTCCAGCGGCGAGGCGATCGAGGCGGCGCTGTTCGAGATCCGCATCGCCGTGCTCGAGCTGTTCGCCGTGGCGCTGGGCGTCACCGTGCTGGTCTCGCTCTATCTCGCCGGCACGATCGGCCGGCCGCTGCGCCGCCTGGCGGTGGCCGCCGAGCGCGTCCGCCACGGCCACGGCCGGCGCCACGACATCCCCGACCTGTCGCGGCGCGGCGACGAGATCGGCGAGCTGTCGGCGGCGCTGCGCGAGATGACGGAAGCGCTGTGGCGGCGCGTGGACGCCGTCGAGGCCTTCGCCGCCGACGTCGCCCACGAGATCAAGAACCCGCTGACCTCGGTGCGCAGCGCCGTCGAGACCGCCGCCGTGGTCAAGGATCCGGCCCAGCGCGAGCGGCTGATGGCGATCATCCAGGACGACGTCCAGCGCCTCGACCGGCTGATCAGCGACATCTCCGACGCCTCGCGCCTCGACGCCGAGCTGTCGCGGGCCGAAAGCGCGCCGGTCGATCTCGCCGGCATGATCGCCGCCCTGGCCGAGGTCTACCGCTCGACCGCCGACGGCCTCGCCTTCGCCGTCGACCTGCCCGAGGGCGATCCCTTGCGCGTCGCCGGACTCGAAGGCCGGCTGGTCCAGGTGCTGCGCAACCTGATCGGCAACGCGATCTCGTTCAGCCCGCCCGGCGGCACCATCCGCCTGAGCGGCCGCCGCCGCGGCGGCGCGGTGGTCGTCACGGTCGCCGACGACGGCCCCGGCATCCCCGACAACAAGCTCGACGCCATCTTCGCGCGCTTCTACTCCGAGCGCCCGCAGGCCGAGAAGTTCGGCACCCATTCCGGCCTCGGCCTGTCGATCTCCAAACAGATCGTCGAGGCCCACGGCGGCACCATCCGCGCCGACAACCGCCCCGAAGGCGGCGCGATCTTCACGGTGACGCTGCCGGCGGCGTGAGCGCACCGGAGCGCGGCGCCCTCTCCCGCCTGCGGGAGAGGGAGGAGACCCATCGCGGAGCGGTGGGGAGGGTGAGGGTGTCGGCGCCGTAGGCGCCTGATAAAGCGTTCTTTTCCGGCCTTCGGCCGTAAGCCACCCTCACCCCGCCCCTCTCCCGCCGGCGGGAGAGGGAGTTTGACTGAGCGCCAAGATGGTCAACCCACCCTCGCCGCCCGTTCCGCCCGCGCAACGGTCCAGCCGTCCTGGGCGTAGAGGGCCAGGGCCAGCCAGATGCAGCCGAAGGTGAAGGCGTGCACCGGCAGCACCGGTTCGCCGAAGGCGAAGACGGCGAGCAGGAAATGGAGGCTCGGCGCCATGTACTGGAAGAAGCCCAGCGTCGTCAGGCGCAGCCTTGCGGCGGCGGCGGCGAACCAGATCAGCGGCAGCGCGGTGACGATCCCGGCGCCGGCCAGCAGCGCCGCGTCGGCGCCGGTGTCGCCCACCGGCGCCGGGGCGAGGAACAGCCAGGCCAGCGCCAGCGGCGCCATCAGCCCGGTCTCGACCGCCAGCCCGGCCAGCGGGTCGACCGGGCGCAGCTTGCGCAGCAGGCCGTAGAAGCCGAAGGACAGCGCCAGGCTCAGCGCCACCCACGGCACGCCCTCGGCCCCGACCGCCAGCCCGGCGACGCCCAGCGCCGCCAAGGCGACCGCCAGGCGCTGGCGCGGCCGCAGCCGCTCGCCGAGGAACAGCCGGCCGAGCAGCACGTTGACCAGCGGATTGATGAAGTAGCCCAGGCTGGTCTCCAGCACCCGGCCGGCATTGACCGCCCAGATGTAGATCAGCCAGTTGCCGCCGATCAGCAGGCCCGAGACCAGCAGCAGCCTCAGCGCCCGCCGGTCGAGCGGCAGCGTCGCCGGCGTCCGCCGCATCATCAGCAGCAGCGCCAGGAATCCCAGCGACCACAGCACCCGATGCGCCAGGATCGTCGGCGCCTCGACCCCGCCCAGCGCCTTCCAGTACAGCGGCAGCAGCCCCCAGCTGCCATAGGCGAGCAGGGCGTAGAGACTGCCGGTGGCGGCGGGCGAGAGCGCGGTCATCGCCAAGGCTTACGCCGCCGTCCCGGCCCGTTCAAGAAGGTTTCAGAGCCGGCGCCACCGGCCTCGTTGCGCCCCGCCCGCAACCTCTCTACAGTGCGCCGCCATGAACCGCATCCCCGTCATCGGCATCACCCTCGACAGCGAGGAACCCGGCGGCTACTCGAAGCTGCCGTGGTACGCGCTGCGCCAGAACTACGCCGATTCGGTGGCCGCCGCCGGCGGGCTGCCGGTGATGCTGCCGCACCTGCCGGACCTGGCCGAGGCCTGCCTCGACCGCCTCGACGGGCTGCTGGTCACCGGCGGCGCCTTCGACGTCGACCCGGCGCTGTTCGGCGCCGCGACCCGCCACGACACCGTCAGGCTGAAGGCCCGGCGCACCGAATTCGAGCTGGCGGTGGTGCGCGGCGCGCTGGCGCGCGACATGCCGATCCTCGGCATCTGCGGCGGCCAGCAGCTGCTCAACGTGGTGCTCGGCGGCACGCTGATCCAGCACATCCCCGACGAGGTCGCGGGCTGCCTCGCGCACGAGCAGCCCAATCCGCGCACCGAGCCCGGCCACGACGTGACCGTCGCCGCGGGCACCCTGCTCCACCGCATCGTCGGTGCTTCGCGCATCGCCGTCAACTCGGCCCATCACCAGGCGGTCAAGGACGTCGCCCCCGGCGCCGTCGTCGACGCCGTGGCCCCCGACGGGGTGGTCGAGGGCATCGAGGTGCCGGGCAAGCGGTTCTGCCTCGGCGTGCAGTGGCACCCGGAATACGGCATCGGCCCGGCCGACGTCGCCATCATGACCGCCTTCGTCGAGGCCTGCCGCAGATGACCGAGACTCCCGAAAACGCCGGCCCCGAAAAGGGCGAGCGCATCGCCAAGCGCCTGGCCCGCGCCGGGCTGTGCTCGCGCCGCGAGGCCGAGCGCTGGATCGCCGAGGGCCGCGTCGCCGTCAACGGCCGCGTGATCGCCGAGCCCGGCACCACGGTGACCGAGGCCGACGTGATCCTCGTCGACGGCAAGCCCGTTGCCGAGCCGGAACATTCGCGGCTGTGGCGCTACCACAAGCCGGCCGGTTTGGTCACCACCCATCGCGACCCGCAGGGCCGGCCGACGGTGTTCGAGCGCCTGCCCGAGACCATGCCGCGGGTGATCTCGGTCGGCCGCCTCGACCTCAATTCCGAGGGCCTGCTGCTGCTGACCAACGACGGCGCCCTGGCGCGGCGCCTGGAGCTGCCGGCCACCGGCTGGGTCCGCCGCTACCGGGTGCGCGTGCACGGCCATGTCGACCCGGCGCGGCTGCCGGCGCTCGAGAAGGGGGTGACCGTCGACGGCGTCGCCTACGGCCCGATCAAGGCGGCGCTCGACCGCCAGCAGGGCGCCAACGCCTGGCTGACCGTCAGCTTGCGCGAGGGCAAGAACCGCGAGATCCGCAAGGTGATGGAGCATCTCGGCTGGCCGGTCTCCCGGCTGATCCGCGTCGCCTACGGCCCGTTCCAGCTCGGCCAGCTGCTGCCCGGCCAGGTCGAGGAGGTCGTCGGCAAGGTGGTGCGCGAGCAGCTCGGCAAGGCCGACGTCGCCGGCCAGGGCACGAAACAGAATGCGAATCGTCGGCGGAAGGCATAGGGGCCGCGCCATCGCCGCGCCGCCCGGCCGCGACACCCGGCCGAC
Source organism: uncultured Rhodospirillaceae bacterium (assembly GCA_964545205.1). GTDB lineage: Bacteria > Pseudomonadota > Alphaproteobacteria > Rhodospirillales > Magnetospirillaceae > CAZJFH01. The sequence goes on along the minus strand of CAZJFH010000032.1, from coordinate 46,194 downwards.
CGCCGACCGCGCCCGCGAGACCCTGTTCAACATGCTCGCCCACCGCTGGGTCGACTTCGACGGCCTCGCCGTCGTCGACGCCTTCGCCGGCTCGGGCGGTCTCGGGCTCGAGGCGCTGTCGCGGGGCGCCGCGCCGGTGTTCTTCATCGAGCGTCACGGCCCGACCGCCGCGCTGATCGACCAGACGCTTCGTTCCCTCGGCGAAACGAACGCCGCCACGGTCGTCCGCGCCGACGCCACCCGCCCGCCGCCGGCGCCGCGGCCCTGCGGCCTGGCCTTGCTCGACCCGCCCTACGCCTCCGGACTGGCGGGGCCGTGCCTGGAGGCCTTGCGCCGCCAAGGCTGGCTGGCGCCCGACGCCCTGGCGGTGGTCGAGGTCGCCGCCAAGGAGCCGTTCGAGGCGCCGGACGGATTCGCGATCGAGGAGGAACGGATCGTCGGCGCGGCGCGGTTCGTGTTCCTGCGATGGTGATCGTGCTTCCTCCCTCCCCCGCCCGCGGGGGAGGGTCGGGGTGGGGGCCGCGCCTGGGAATCGAGGCGGCACGGCCGGATGCGCCGCCCTCACCCTCCGGCAAGCGGGAGAGGGCCGTCAAGTGAAACGCCTGCGCCGCCTGCTCCGCCGCCTGGTCCTGGCGCTGCTGGTGATCGTCGTCGCGCTTCCCCTCGTCTATCTGGCCGTCTTCCGCTTCGTGCCGATCCCCGGCACGCCGCTGATGGTGATCCGCCTGTTCGAGGGCGCCGGCTGGAGCCGCGACTGGGAGCCGCTGGCGGCCATCTCGCCCAACCTGGTGCGTGCGGTGATCGCCTCGGAGGACGCGCGCTTCTGCGCTCACTGGGGCTTCGACTTCCGCGAGATGAAGAACGCCGTCGCGGACTGGATCGACGGCGAGCGCCTGCGCGGCGCCAGCACGATCAGCCAGCAGACCGCCAAGAACCTGTTCCTGTGGCCGGGCGGCGGCGGCGTGCGCAAGGTGATCGAGGCGTGGCCGACCGTCGCGATGGAGGCGCTGTGGCCGAAGCGGCGCATCCTCGAGGCCTATCTCAACGTCGCCGAGTGGGACGCCGGCGTCTACGGCGCCGAGGCTGCGGCGCGCCACCATTTCGGCAAGCCGGCCAGGTCGTTGAGCCTGCGCGAGGCCGCTCTGCTCGCCGCCGTGCTGCCCAATCCGCGCCTCTATTCCGCATCGCGCCCGACCGCCCATATCAGCAGGCGGGCGGCGGTGATCCGGGCGCGGATGCAGGGGGTGCGCCTTGGGGGCGGCGACCGCATATGCCCTTGACATCCCCGCCTTCGGGGAGGAAGCAGACCACCCGTGGGCAATGGCAATCCTGAAGCGAGGCTTAGGCGATGAGCGACAAGGCGAACCCCAACCGTCCCCGTCCCGTGGTGCTGTGCGTGCTCGACGGCTGGGGCCACCGCGAGGAGACCGAGGACAACGCCATCGCCCAGGCGAACACGCCGAACTGGGACCGCATCGTGCGCCAGTACCCGCACGCGCTGCTGGAGACCTACGGCCACAGCGTCGGCCTGCCCGAGGGCCAGATGGGCAATTCCGAGGTCGGGCACATGAACCTGGGCGCCGGCCGCGTCGTGATGCAGGACCTGCCGCGCATCGACGCCGCGGTCGCCGACGGCTCGCTGGCCCGCAATCCGGCGCTGAGCAGGGCGATCGACTGCCTGAAGGCCTCGGGCGGCGCCCTGCACCTGATGGGCCTGATGTCGCCGGGCGGCGTGCACTCGCACCAGGACCACATCGCCGCCGTCGCCCGCGCCGTGTCCGACGCCGGGGTCAAGGTCTGGGTCCACGCCTTCCTCGACGGCCGCGACACGCCGCCGCAGAGCGCCAAGGACTATCTGGAGAAGTTCCTGAAGGACGTCGAAGGCCACGACGTCGCCGTCGCCACCGTCTCGGGCCGCTACTACGCGATGGACCGCGACAAGCGCTGGGACCGCGTCGAGAAGGCCTACGACGCCATGGTTCGCGCCGAGGGCAACCGCGCGCCCGACGCGGTCGCGGCCGTTCGGCAGTCCTACGACGCCGGCAAGAACGACGAGTTCGTGCTGCCGGTGGTGGTCGCCGGCTATCCCGGCATGACCGACGGCGACGGCGTGATGATGGCCAATTTCCGCGCCGACCGCGCCCGCGAGATCCTCTCGGCGCTGGTCGATCCCGGCTTCGACGGCTTCGCCCGCAAGAGCTGGCCGAATCTCGCCTGCCGCCTCGGCATGACCGAATACTCGACCGATCTCAACGCCTTCCTCGACGTGCTGTTCCCGGCCGAGCAGCTCGAAAACATCTTCGGCCAGGTGGTCAGCCGCGCCGGCCTGACCCAGCTGCGCATCGCCGAGACCGAGAAATACGCCCACGTTACATTCTTCTTTAACGGCGGCGAGGAGAAGGTGTTCCCGGGCGAGGACCGCATCCTGGTCCCCAGCCCCAGGGTCGCGACCTACGACCTGCAGCCCGAGATGTCGGCGCCCGAGGTGACCGACAGACTGGTGGAGGCGATCGGGTCGGGAAAGTATGATGTGATCATCGTCAACTACGCGAACGGCGACATGGTGGGCCACACCGGAATCATGGAGGCGGCGATCAAGGCGGTGGAGACGGTCGACGGCTGCCTGGGGCGGCTGGAGGCGGCGATCCGCGACGCCGGCGGCTGCATGCTGGTCACCGCCGACCACGGCAACGCCGAATGCATGCGCGACCACGAGACCGGCCAGCCGCACACCGCCCACACCGTCGGCCACGTCCCGGCGGTGCTGGTCAATCCGCCGGCCGGAATCGACGGCCTGCGCGACGGCCGTCTCGCCGACGTGGCGCCGACCCTGCTGGCGCTGATCGGCCTGCCGCAGCCGTCCGAGATGACCGGCCGGCCGCTGATCGGCGGCACCGAAGCGCGTCGTGCCACGGCCTGAGGCGGCAAAGGCGGCGCTGGCCGCGCTGCTCGCCGCCGCGCTGGCGGCGGGCGCCGCGTCCGCCGCCGACCCGCCGCCGGACAAGCGGCTGCAGGAGCTGGAGAACGCGCTCGAGCAGGGCCGCGCCGAGAAGGAGGCCCTCGAGCGCAAGGCCGAGGAGCTGCGGCGCGACCTCGCCGCGCTCAACAAGGAACTGGTCGCCGCCGCCCGCGCCGCGCAGGAGCACGAGGAGGCGCTGTCGGCGCTGGAGGCGCGCCTGGCCGAGCTGCGCGACAAGGAGCGCGCCGGCGCCGCCGTGCTGGAGCGGCGCCAGCAGCAGATGGTCGGGGTGCTCACCGCCGTGCAGCGCCTCGCCTGGCGCCCGACCGAGGCGCTGATCGCCCAGCCGACCTCGCCGGCCGAGACGGTGCGCAGCGCCATCCTGCTGCGCGCCGCGCTGCCGCGCATCGAGGAGGAAGCCGCGTCCCTGCGCCAGGAACTCGACGACCTGTCGGTGCTGCGCTCGGACATCGCGCGCAAGCGCCAGCAGGCGGCGCAGACCCAGGCGAATCTCGATTCCGAGCAGCGCCGGCTGAGCGGGCTGGCCAAGCGCAAGCAGCTCCTGCAGCGCTCCGCCGAGCGGAAGGGCCAGGACGCCGAGCGCCGGCTGGCCAGGATGGCCACCGAGGCCGCCGACCTGCGCGACCTGCTGGCGCGCCTCGAAGTCGAGCGCAAGCGCCGCGACGCCGACGAGCGCAAGCGCCGCGACGAGGCGGTGGCGGCCGCCGTCGCGGCCCAGAAGGCGCCGCCGCCCAAGCCGCCGCAGCAGGCGGCGCTGCCGCCGGCGCCGCCGTTCTCCGAGGCGCAGGGCGAGCTTCCCTATCCGGCGCGCGGCATGCTGGTGGCGCGATTCGGCCAGCAGTCCGAGGTCGGCACCACGCACAAGGGGCTGTCGATCGAAACCCGCGAGGACGCCCAGGTGGTGGCGCCCTACGACGGACAGGTGGTGTTCGCCGGGCCGTTTCGCGGATACGGGCTGCTCTTGATCATCGAGCACGGCGAGGGATATCATACGCTGCTCGCGGGCATGTCCCGCATCGACAGCCTGGTGGGCCAGCGTCTCCTGGCCGGCGAGCCCGTCGGCGTGATGGGTCGGTCCGACGGCAAGCCGGTCCTGTACTTCGAACTGCGCCGCAACGGTCAGCCGGTCAATCCTTTGCCGTGGCTGACGGCCCGAAAAGATAAGGTTAGTGGATGAATCGCAAACTACGGATCACGGCGAGCGCCTGCGCTCTGTTGTCGTTTCTCGCCGTTTCGGCGCCGGCACCGGTGCCGGCGGCCGAGAAGAACAGCGCCGAGACCTATAGGCTGCTGAACCTGTTCGGCGACGTGTTCGAACGGGTGCGCGCCGAGTATGTCGAGGAAGTCACCGACGAGGAGCTGATCGAGGCGGCGCTCAACGGCATGCTGACCTCGCTCGATCCGCATTCCGGCTATCTCAACGCCAAGCACTTCAAGGACATGCAGGTCCAGACGCGCGGCGAGTTCGGCGGCCTCGGCATCGAGGTCACGATGGAGAACGGCTGGGTCAAGGTGGTCTCGCCGATCGACGACACCCCGGCGTTCCGCGCCGGCCTGCAGCCGGGCGACTTCATCACCCATCTCGACGGCGAGCAGGTCATGGGCCTGAGCCTCAACGAGGCGGTCGAGCGCATGCGCGGCCCGGTCAACACCGACATCAAGATCACCGTGCGCCGCGAGGGCGTCGAGCCCTTCGACGTCAGCATCACCCGCGACGTGATCCGCATCCAGTCGGTCAAGGCGAAGCTCGAGGACACGATCGGCTACATCCGCATCACCTCGTTCAACGAGCGCACCGAGGCCGGGCTGAAGGCCGCGATCGCCGAGATCGGCCGGGAGGCCAAGGCGGCCGGAAAGCAGGTCGCCGGCTACGTGCTCGACCTGCGCAACAACCCCGGCGGCCTGCTCGACCAGGCGGTCGCGGTGTCGGACGCGTTCCTGGAGCGCGGCGAGATCGTCTCGACCCGCTCGCGCCGCGCCGAGGAGACCCAGCGCTTCAACGCCCATGCCGGCGACATCGTCGACGGCCTGCCGGTGGTGGTGCTGATCAACGACGGCTCGGCCTCGGCCTCCGAGATCGTCGCCGGCGCCCTGCAGGACCACCGCCGGGCGCTGCTGCTCGGCACCAAGTCGTTCGGCAAGGGCTCGGTGCAGACGGTCATTCCGCTGCCCGGCCACGGCGCCATGCGCCTGACCACGGCGCGCTACTACACGCCGTCGGGCCGTTCGATCCAGGCGGTCGGCATCGAGCCGGACATCAAGGTGACCCAGGCCCGCATCGAGGCGCTGACCCCGGCCGAGCGGCGCAGCGAAGCGAACCTGCGCGGCGCGCTCGACAACGGCGAGCACAAGCCGGAGGCCGAGCCGCCGGCCGAGGCGACGCCGCCGGCCGCCGCTCCCGAGGACGGCGCCAAGCCGGTGCCCGGCCCCGGCGCCCAGGCGCCGGCGGCACCCGGCGACGCGCCGGCGCAGGCGCCGATCAAGATCGGCGACCCGGCCAGCGACTACCAGCTCGCCCGGGCGATCGACCTGCTGCGCGGCCTGTCGCTGTACAAGGGCCAGATGGCGAACTGACCGGCAGGCGAGGAAACCGACGCGGTGCGATTCTTCCGCAAGCGTGACCAGGAGGGCCGTCCGAGCGACTCGGGCGGCCCTTCCGCGCTGTCGTCGCGGCTGCTGCCGCTGTTCGCCATCGCGGTCCTGATCGCGATCTACGGCGCCGTCGCCGCCTACTACCTGGTGATGGGCGAGGTGCCCGGATTCGACGGCCAGCCGCGGGTCGTCGCCGCGCTGCCGGCGCGCGGCGGCGCCGAACTGCCCGGCGGCGCCCTGCTGGAGCCGCCGCGCGCGCAACGGCCGACGGCGGAGCAGGTCCCCGGCGACGGGCAGGCCGGCCCGGCGCGCGAATCGACGCCCGACGCCGCCCCCGACCAAGCGGCGGGCGACGCCGCCCCCGACCAAGCGGCGCCCGAGCCGGCCGCCGTGCCGGCGGCTTCGCCGGCGACGCCGGCCGGCCAGGCGGCCGCCCCGGCCTCGACGCTGCCGCGGGTGCCCGAGGTCGCCAACCGGGCGCCGCCGTCTCTCGACGCGCTGCCGCCGCCGCCCGGCGTGCCGCCGCTGCCCGAGGTGCCGGCCAGCAACATGATCGAGCGTACCGCCCATGGCGAGTTGCCGACGCTGGGTCCTGGCGGCCGGTTGCCGTGGCAGGTCTACGGCCGCCCCTTCGCCGACCTTTCGGACAAGCCGCGGATCGCGGTGCTGGTCGGCGGCCTGGGGCTGAACAGCGCCGTCACCGAGGCGGCGATTTCCAAGCTGCCGGCCGAGGTGTCGCTGGCCTTCAGCCCCTATGCCCGCGACCTGCAGACCTGGATCGGCAAGGCGCGCGACGCCGGCCACGAGGTGTTCCTGGAACTGCCGATGGAGCCGGTGAAGTATCCGGCCCGCGACCCCGGGCCGCTCGGGCTGCTGTCGAGCCTGGAGCCGTCCGAGGTCGAGCAGCGCTTCCGCCGCCTGATGGGCAAGGCCGCCGGCTATGCCGGCTTCGTCGCCCCCGTCGGCTCGCCGTTCGCGGCGACGCCGGGCCTCGATCCGGTGCTGGCCGAGATGCGGCGCCGCGGCCTGCTCTATGTCGGCGACGCGGTCACCGGCGGCGACCATCCCGGCGCGATGCCGGCCTTCGTGCCGGTGACGCGGGCGATCGACGCGCAGCCGTTCCGCGACGCCATCGACGCCCGCCTGGAGCAGGTCGAAGCGGCGGCGCGGCAGGCCGGCAGCGCCCTGGCGCTGGCCGAGCCGCTGCCGGTCAGCATCGAGCGCCTGGCGCTGTGGATTCCGACGATCCTCGACCGCGGCGTGCTGCTGGCCCCGGTGACCGCGGTCGCCAGGCCGGCGGCGTCGTGAGGGAGCCTGGATGAGCAAGCGCCCCGATCCCGCCGCCCTGCCCTACCGGCCCTGCGTCGGGCTGGCGCTGTTCAACGGCCAGGGCCTGGTCTTCGCCGCCACCCGCATCGACACGCCCGGCGACGCCTGGCAGATGCCGCAGGGCGGCATCGATCCCGGCGAGACCCCGGCGGCGGCGGCGCTGCGCGAGCTCGAGGAGGAGATCGGCACCGACAAGGCCGAGATCGTCGCCGAGACCGCCGACTGGCTGTGCTACGACCTGCCCGAACATCTGCTCGGCCGGGTGTGGAAGGGCCGCTACCGCGGCCAGCGCCAGAAGTGGTTCGCGCTGCGCTTCACCGGCAGCGACTCCGACATCGACATCGTCACCCGCCACCCGGAGTTCAGCGCCTGGCGCTGGATGCCGCTCGCCGAGCTTCCCCGCCACATCGTGCCGTTCAAGCGCGGCGTCTACGAGGCCGTGGCCCGCGAATTCGCCGCCATCCCCGAGCTGATCCGAACCGGGCGGATCTGACCGCCGGCGACCATGCCTCAGCGCTTCCAGATCGGCTTGCCGAGGTCGAAGTCCTCCTTGTCGGTCAGGGCGCCGGTGGCGGCGCCGACGGCGGCGCCGGTGACGACGCCGACCGGGCCGAGCACGGCGCCGGTGCCGGCGCCGATCGCGGCGCCGCTCATGGCGCGGTCCTTCTCGGCGGCGCCGCAGGCCGAGAGGGCGAGGGCGGCGGCCAGGGCGGCGAGGGCGGTGGTGCGCATGGTGGTTTCGTCTCCGGGAGGGGTTTCGCAGGCGGTGATAGCGCGCCGCCGCGCCACGCGCTGTGACGGTCGACACAGCGGCGCCGTCATGCATTATATCGCGGCGGAACCAACCAGGAGGACGCGATGAGGATCGGGATCGTCGGCTGCTGCGGGCGCATGGGCCAGATGCTGGTGCGCGAGGTGCTCGACACCGAGGGCGCGACGCTGTCCGGCGGCACCGAGCGCGCCGGCGCCGAGGCGGTCGGCGCCGACATCGCGCAGATGGCCGGGCGGCGGCCGGTCGGCATTCCGGTGGTCGTCGACCCGTCGGAGCTGTTCGCCGCCTCGGACGCGGTGATCGACTTCACCGCGCCGGCCGCCACCGCCCTGCACGCCGGGCTGGCCGCCAGCCACGGCTGCGCGCTGATCGTCGGCACCACCGGCCTCGACTCCGCGCAGGAGCAGGCGCTGCGCGACGCCGCCACCCGCACCCGGATCGTCTGGGCCGCCAACATGAGCGTCGGCGTCAACCTGCTGCTGGCGCTGGTCGAGAAGGTCGCGGCGACGCTGGCCGCCGACTACGACATCGAGATCGTCGAGATGCACCACCGCCACAAGGTCGACGCGCCGTCGGGCACGGCGCTGGCGCTGGGCAAGGCCGCCGCCGCCGGCCGCGGCGTCGTGCTCGACGACGTCCGCCAGTCGGTGCGCGACGGCCATACCGGGCCGCGCCGCGCCGGCGACATCGGCTTCGCGACCTTGCGCGGCGGCGACGTCGTCGGCGACCACGACGTGATCTTCGCCGCCGAGGGCGAGCGGCTGATCCTCGGCCACAAGGCCTCGTCGCGCCAGGTCTTCGCCAAGGGCGCGGTGCGCGCGGCGCTGTGGACCAGGGGCCGGCCGGCCGGGCTCTATTCCATGCGCGACGTGCTCGGCCTGTCGTAGCCAGGCGCATGCCCGAGCTCCCCGAGGTCGAGACCGTCCGCCGCGGCCTGCGCGCCGTCATGGAGGGCCGGCGCCTGGCGCGCGTCCAGGCGCTGCGCCCCGATCTGCGGCTGCCGCTGCCCGAGGGCTTCGCCCAGGCGCTGACCGGCAGGCGCGTCGCCGCCATCGACCGCCGCGCCAAGTACCTGCTGTTCCGCATCGAGGGCGGGCCGGTGCTGCTCGGCCATCTCGGCATGTCGGGGCGCATGACCGTCCGCCCCGCCGACGCGGCACCGCCGGCCAAGCACGACCACGTGCTGTTCACCACCGACGACGGCACCCTGGTCAGCTTCCACGACCCGCGCCGCTTCGGCCTGTTCGCCTTCGCCGACCCCGAGGATCCCGAGAGCCATCCCCTGCTGCGCGTGCTCGGCCCCGAGCCGCTCGACGACGCCTTCACCCCGGCGGTGCTGGCCGCCGCCTTCGCGGGCCGGCGCACGCCGGTCAAGGCGGCGCTGCTCGACCAGCGCGTCGTCGCCGGGCTCGGCAACATCTACGTCTCGGAAGCGCTGTTCCGCGCCGGCGTCTCGCCGCTGCGCACCGCCGGCAGCCTGAACGAGCGCGAGATCGCCGCGCTGGTGCCGGCGATCAAGGCGGTGCTGGGCGAAGCCATCGCCGCCGGCGGCTCGTCCTTGCGCGACCACCGCCAGGCCAGCGGCGAGCTGGGCTATTTCCAGCACGCCTTCGCCGTCTACGACCGCGAGGGCGAGCGCTGCCCGGGCTGCGACTGCGACCCGGCGGCGACCGGCGGCATACGCCGAATCGTCCAGGCCGGACGCTCCACTTTCTACTGTTCCCAACGGCAGCGCTGATGGTGTAGCGTCGCGCCATGGGATTTCGCCTTGCAGTATCGGCCGCCGCCCTGGCGGCCCTTGCCTGGCTCGCGCCGGCCGCCGCGGCCGAGCGCGTCGGATTCCTCTCGGCCGTCGAGGATCTGCCGCTGGCCCCCGGCCTCGTCGAGCAGCCGGCGGCCGGGGTCGTGTTCGACACCCCCGACGGGCGCATCGTCGAGGCCCACGCGCTCGGCGAGACCAGCGCCGAGGCGGTCCGCGCCTTCTATGCCGACGCCCTGCCGGAACTCGGCTGGGCGCGGCGCGGGGCGCTGGAATTCGGCCGCGAGGGCGAGGTGCTGCGCATCGAGCTGCTCGCCGGCGGCGACGGGCTGTCGGTCAAGTACTCGCTCCAGCCGGAGCGCTGACTCTCTATCCCACCCATTCGTTTGACGGTTTTCGGAGCTTCCCTGCCATGCCGTACGAAACCCTGATCGTCGAGACCAAAGGCCGCGTCGGCCTGATCACCCTCAACCGCCCCAAGGCGATGAACGCGCTGTCGGCGCAGCTCATGAAGGAACTCGGCGAGGCGCTGGACGCCTTCGAGGCCGACGACGACATCGGCGCCGTCGTGCTGACCGGCAGCGAGAAGGCCTTCGCCGCCGGCGCCGACATCAAGGAGATGCAGTCCAAGTCCTACATGGACGTCTACCGCGAGGACTTCATCACCGCCTCGTGGGAGCGGATCACCACCTGCCGCAAGCCGGTGATCGCCGCGGTGGCCGGCTACGCGCTGGGCGGCGGCTGCGAGGTGGCGATGATGTGCGACTTCATCCTGGCCGCCGACACCGCCAAGTTCGGCCAGCCCGAGATCACCATCGGCACGATTCCCGGCGCCGGCGGCACCCAGCGGCTGACCCGCTTCGTCGGCAAGTCCAAGGCGATGGAGATGGTGCTGACGGGGCGCATGATGGACGCCGCCGAGGCCGAGCGCTCGGGCCTGGTCTCGCGCGTGGTGCCGGCCGCCGACCTGCTCGAGGAGGCGCTGAAGGTCGCCGACCGCATCGCCGGCATGTCGCGGCCGATGGTGATGCTGGCCAAGGAGGCGGTCAACCGCGCCTACGAGACGACCCTGACCGAGGGCGTCCGCTTCGAGCGCCGGCTGTTCCATTCGACCTTCGCCACCGAGGACCAGAAGGAGGGCATGGCCGCCTTCGCCGAGAAGCGCCAGCCCAGCTTCAGGGACCGCTGAACGCCGGGCCGGCGGCGGCGGGGAATCGCCTCGCCGCCGGATTCCGGCTTGACGCGCCGCGGCGCGCGCCATATAACCGCGCCTTCCGAATTCTGACGTCGCAACAAGGTTCTCTGTCCATGGCTCATCACAAGTCGGCTAAGAAGCGCATCCGCCAGACCGCCCGCCGCACCGAGGTCAACCGCGCCCGCCGCAGCCGGATCCGCACCTTCGTCAAGAAGGCCGAGCTGGCCCTGTCGTCCGGCGATCTCGAGGCCGCCAAGGCCGCGCTGCGCGATGCCGAGCCGGAGCTGATGAAGGGCGTCACCGTCGGCGTCCTGCACAAGAACACCGCCGCCCGCAAGGTCTCGCGCCTGAACCAGCGCCTGAAGTCGCTGCAGGGCTGACGCCCTCCCCATCGTCGGGATTTGAGCCAGGCCGCGCCCCCGGGGCGCGGCCTTTCGGCGCTTGCCGGCCGGCGGTTCGGCCGGCGCGGCGGTGATTTTTCGCCGTTCCCTTTTCGGTCATGTTGCCTTCCGGGCCCGTCGGGGGTACATTCTTCTCCCGCCAGAACGGCAGGTGCCCGGATCCAGTAGGAACCGAAAAAAAGCAAAGTAAATTCTCGGACAAATCCGAGAATTGTTTGCAGTTGGCTGGGGGGCCGGCTGTACAGTTACTTTTAAGTCGGTTTGGGTATTGTCGGATCGCGCCGGATTTCGGGATTGTTGCCCGATCTTTGCGGCGCGTGACGCTGACGGTGTTGTCTGAAGTGGGGTGAAACGGGTGTCCGAGGTGCGCAGCATGGCTTTGGCGGCTGGACCGGAAGACGGGATCGAGACCCGTTGGCGCCGGGTTCAGGGACGGCTTCGCGAGGAGTTCGGCGACGCGGCGTTCAAGAGCTGGCTGGCGCCGCTGATGATCGGCGAGCGCCGCGAGGGCGTGCTGCGGCTGATGGCGCCGACGCGCTTCATGCGCGACTGGGTGGCGACCCATTACGGCGACCGGATCCGCGCGCTGTGGAACGGCGAGGATCCCGACCTGCGCGGCGTCGACATCGTCGTCGGCGCCGGCGCCGCCGCCGAACCGGCGCCCGCCGCGCCCGCCGCCACGCCCGCCCGCCCGCCGGCGCAGTCCGCGGCACCGGCCGAGGTCAACGGCGCCGACGAGATCGGCGCGCCGCTCGATCCGCGCTACACCTTCGCCAACTTCGTCACCGGCAAGCCGAACGAGTTCGCCTTCGCCGCCGCCAAGCGGGTGGCCGAGAGCGATTCGGTGGCCTTCAATCCGCTGTTCCTCTACGGCGGCGTCGGGCTCGGCAAGACCCACCTGATGCACGCCATCGCCTGGCACATCCGCGAGCGCGCGCCGCACCGCAGCGTGCTCTACCTGTCGGCCGAGAAGTTCATGTACCGGTTCATCCGGGCGCTGCGCTACCAGGACACGATGTCGTTCAAGGAGCAGTTCCGCTCGGTCGACGTGCTGATGGTCGACGACGTCCAGTTCATCGGCGGCAAGGACTCGACGCAGGAGGAGTTCTTCCACACCTTCAACTCGCTGGTCGACCAGGGCCGCCAGATCGTGATCTCGGCCGACAAGTCGCCCTCGGACCTCGAAGGCATGGAGGACCGCCTGAAGTCGCGCCTCGGCTGCGGCCTGGTCGCCGACATCCACGCCACCACCTACGAGCTGCGCCTCGGCATCCTCGAGGCCAAGGCCGACATGCTCGGCGTCGAGGTGCCGGTGAAGGTCAAGGAGTTCCTGGCCCACAAGATCACCTCGAACGTGCGCGAGCTCGAAGGCGCCTTGAACCGCGTCGTCGCCCACGCCCAGCTCGTCGGCCGCGACATCAGCCTCGAGACGACCCAGGACGTGCTCCAGGACCTGCTGCGCGCCAACGACCGCCGGATCACCATCGAGGAGATCCAGAAGAAGGTCGCCGAGCACTTCAACATCCGGGTCGCCGACATGCACTCGGCGCGGCGCGCCCGCCAGGTCGCGCGGCCGCGGCAGGTGGCGATGTACCTGGCCAAGCAGCTCACCGCCCGCTCGCTGCCCGAGATCGGCCGCAAGTTCGGCGGCCGCGACCACACGACGGTGATGCACGCCGTCAAGAAGGTCGACGAACTGCGCGATTCCGACAAGAGCTTCGCCGAGGACGTCGAGCTGCTGCGCCGCATGCTCGAGAGCTGATCCGGCCCGATCCCCCCATCCTTCGAGACGGCGCCTCCGGCGCCTCCTCAGGATGAGGAGAACGCGATTTCATCATCGAACCTCATGCCGAGGAGCGCCCCGGAGGGGCCTTCGGGACGGCGCCTCCGGCGCCTCCTCAGGGCGAGGAGAACGCGATTTCATCATCGAACCTCATGCTGAGGAGCGCCCCGGAGGGGCGCGTCTCGAAGCATGCTCGGCGACGACGGCGGCAGGTCGTCCCCGGAGCCGCGAAAAACGCCGATTCCGCTTCGTATTTCAATGCCTTTTGCTATACTGTCCCGCCCCGCCGGAAGGGGCGGGAAGACCGACCGGAAAGGCAGCCCGACGGATGAAGCTGACGATCGAACGTGCCGCGCTGTTGAAGTCCCTGGCCCACGTGCAAAGCGTGGTCGAGCGCCGCAATACAATCCCGATTCTCTCGAACGTCCGGATCGAGGGCCGCACCGGCACGCTCAGCCTCAACGCCACCGACATGGACCTCGACATCGTCGAGACCGTCGCCGCCGACGTCTCCCGCCCGGGCGCCACCACCGCGCCGGCGCACACGCTCTACGAGATCGTTCGCAAGCTGCCCGAGGGCTCGCAGGTCGAGATCGACTATTCCGGCGACGAGGGCCAGATGACCCTGCGCTCCGGCCGCTCGAAGTTCTCGCTGGCCTGCCTGCCGGTCGAGGACTTCCCCGTGATGTCGGGCGGCGAGCTGCCTTACGTCTTCACCCTGGCGGCCGAGGAGCTGAAGGGCCTGATCGACCGCACGCGGTTCGCGATCTCGACCGAGGAGACCCGCTACTACCTCAACGGCATCTACCTGCACGCCACCGAGAGCGGCGGCGTCAGGGTGCTGCGCGCCGTCGCCACCGACGGCCACCGCCTGGCCCGCGTCGAGGTGCCGCTGCCCGAGGGCGCGTTCGGCATGCCCGGCGTCATCGTGCCGCGCAAGACGGTGCAGGAGCTGCGCAAGCTGATCGAGGAGACGGTGGTCGAGGTCACGGTGTCGCTGTCCGACACCAAGGTCCGCTTCGCCTTCGACAACGCGGTGCTGACCTCGAAGCTGATCGACGGCACCTTCCCCGACTACGAGCGGGTGATCCCGGCCGACAACGACAAGGTGCTGGAGATCGCCTGCAAGGACCTGTCGCAGGCCGTCGACCGCGTCTCGGCGATCTCGACCGAGAAGTCGCGGGCCATCAAGCTGGCGCTCGACCAGGGCACGCTGGTGCTGTCGGCGTCGAGCCCCGAGAACGGCAGCGCCACCGAGGAGCTGGAGGCGTCCTATTCCTCGCCGGCGATGGAGATCGGCTTCAACTCGCGCTACCTGATGGACATCCTGTCGCAGATCGAGGGCGAGGCCGCGCGCTTCGCGATGGCCGACGCCGCCTCGCCGACGGTGGTGCGCGAAGTCACGGACGGCAGCGCCATCTACGTGCTGATGCCGATGCGGGTGTGAACGCCGCCGATCCGGGCGTCGGCGTGGCGGCGGCGATCGCGGTCGTGCGGCTGACGCTGACCGATTTCCGCAACTACCGTTTCCTGCGGCTGGAGACGGATCCGCGCCCGGTGGTGCTGACGGGGCCCAACGGCGCCGGCAAGACCAACGTGCTCGAGGCGCTGTCGTTCCTGACGCCCGGGCGCGGCCTGCGGCGGGCCAGGCTGTCCGAGGCGACGCGCCAGGGCGCGGCCTCGTGGGGCGTGGCGGCGACGGTGCGGCGGCCCGACGGCGTCGTCGAGATCGGCACCGGGCGCGAGGCGGGATCCGAGCGGCGCGTCGTGCGCGTCGACGGCGCCGCGGCGCGCCAGGCGGCGCTGGCCGAGGCGTTCAGCGCGGTGTGGCTGACGCCGCCGATGGACCGGCTGTTCCAGGAGGGCGCCGCCGGCCGGCGGCGGTTCCTCGACCGGCTGGCCTTCGGCTTCGCGCCGGCGCATGGCGGCCACGCCACCGCCTACGAGCACGCGCTGCGGGAACGCGCGCGGCTGTTGCGCCAGGGCCGCGCCGACCCGGCCTGGCTCGGGCGGCTGGAGGCCGACATGGCGGCGCACGGCATCGCGATGGCCGTCGCCCGGCGCACGACGGTGGCGCGGCTGCAGGCGGCGAGCGCGGCCGGCGGCGCCTTTCCGGCGGCGGCGCTGGCGGTGGCCGGGGTCGAGGACTGGCTGGCGACGGCCGAGCCGGCGGCCGCCGAGGCGCGGCTGCGCGAGGCGCTGGCGGCCAGCCGGCGGCTCGACGCCCACACCGGCGGGGCCGCCGAGGGGCCGCACAAGAGCGACCTCAAGGTGCGCCACGTCGCCAAGGACGTGCCGGCCGAGCTGTGCTCGACCGGCGAGCAGAAGGCGCTGCTGGTGTCGCTGGTCCTGGCCCAGGCCAGGGCCCAGGCGGCCGAGCGGGGCCTGGCGCCGGTGCTGCTGCTCGACGAGGTGGCGGCCCATCTCGACGCCGAGCGGCGCCGCGCGTTGTGGGACGAACTGGCGACGACGGCCGGGCAGAGTTGGCTCACCGGCACCGACGCCGCCGATTTCGACGGGCTCGGAGAGCGGGCCCAGTACTTCGCCGTGCACGACGGTGGCGTCGCGGCGGTGCGAGGCTAGAAGGACCAAGATGTCGGACGAGAACCAGACCCCGAATATCCCCGCCGAATACGGCGCCGAATCGATCAAGGTGCTGCGCGGCCTCGACGCCGTGCGCAAGCGCCCGGGCATGTATATCGGCGACACCGACGACGGCTCGGGCTTGCACCACATGATCTACGAGGTCGTCGACAACGCCATCGACGAGGCCCTGGGCGGCTATGCCGACCTGGTCGAGGTGGTGCTGAACGGCGACGGCTCGGTCACCGTGCGCGACAACGGCCGCGGCATCCCGGTCGACATCCACCGGGAGGAGGGCGTCTCGGCGGCCGAGGTCATCATGACCCAGCTCCACGCCGGCGGTAAGTTCGACCAGAACTCCTACAAGGTCTCGGGCGGCCTGCACGGCGTCGGCGTCTCGGTGGTCAACGCGCTGTCGGAGTGGCTCGACCTGCGGGTCTGGCGCCAGGGCAAGGAGCACTACATGCGCTTCCGCCTGGGCGACGCCGAGGCGCCGCTGGCGGTGGTCGGCGATTCGGGCGGCAAGACCGGCACCGAGGTCACCTTCCTGCCCAGCCCCAAGATCTTCACCATGACCGAGTTCGACTACGGCACGCTCGAGCACCGGCTGCGCGAGCTGGCGTTCCTGAACTCCGGCGTGCTGATCCGCATCACCGACGCGCGCCACGGCGAGGCCGAGGCCGTCGAGCTGCACTACGAGGGCGGCATCGAGGCGTTCGTGAAATATCTCGACCGCTCCAAGAACGCCCTGCACCCGCAGCCGATCGGCGTCGCCGGCGAGCGCGACGGCATCACCGTCGAGGTGGCGATGGAGTGGACCGACAGCTATCACGAGACGATGCTGTGCTTCACCAACAACATCCCGCAGCGTGACGGCGGCACCCATCTCGCCGGCTTCCGCGCCGCGCTGACCCGGACGATGAACAACTACGCCGTCGAATCGGGCATCGCCAAGAAGGAGAAGGTGCAGCTGTCCGGCGACGACATGCGCGAGGGCCTGACCTGCGTGCTGTCGGTCAAGGTTCCCGACCCCAAGTTCTCGTCGCAGACCAAGGACAAGCTGGTCTCCTCCGAGGTCCGCCCGGTGGTCGAGGGCGTCGTCGCCGAGCGGCTGGCGCAGTGGTTCGAGGAGCATCCGGCCGAGGGCCGCAAGATCGTCGCCAAGGTCGTCGAGGCCGCCGCCGCCCGCGAGGCGGCGCGCAAGGCGCGCGAGCTGACCCGGCGCAAGGGCGCCCTGGACATCGCCACCCTGCCCGGCAAGCTCGCCGACTGCCAGCAGCGCGACCCGGCGCTGTCGGAACTGTTCCTTGTCGAGGGCGATTCGGCCGGCGGCTCGGCCAAGCAGGGCCGCAACCGCGCCTTCCAGGCCATCCTGCCGTTGCGCGGCAAGATCCTCAACGTCGAGCGGGCGCGTTTCGACAAGATGCTGTCCTCGGCCGAAATCGGCACGCTGATCGCGGCGCTGGGCACCGGCATCGGCCGCGAGGATTTCGACGTCGGCAAGGCGCGCTACCACAAGATCATCATCATGACCGACGCCGACGTCGACGGCAGCCACATCCGCACGCTGCTGCTGACGTTCTTCTATCGCCAGATGCCCGAGCTGATCGAGAAGGGCTATCTCTACATCGCCCAGCCGCCGCTCTACCGCGCCAAGCGCGGCCAGTCCGAGGTCTACCTCAAGGACGACAAGGCGCTGGAGAACTACCTGATCGACGCCGGCATGACCGACACCGTGTTCACGATCGGCGACGGCCGCCAGATCGCCGGCCCCGAGCTGCGCGAACTGGCCGAGCAGGCGCGCGCGGTCAAGCATCTGCTGAAGCCCTTGAGCCGGCGCGTGCCGATGCGCGTCGTCGAGCAGGTGGCGATCGCCGGCGCCCTGTCGGCGCCGCTGCTGGCCGACCCCGACAAGGCCGCCGCCGCCGCCGGCTACATCGCCAACCGCCTCGACGCGCTGGAATCCGATCTGGCCCGCGGCTGGACCGGCGCGCCGACCGACGACGGCGGCCTGGTGTTCACCCGCACCCTGCGCGGGGTGACCGAGCGCCACGAGATCGACGGCACCCTGCTGCGTGCCGCCGAGGCGCGGCGCCTCGACGAGATGGCCGCCCGGCTGCAGGACGTCTACCACCACCACGGCCGCCTGACCGCCAAGGACCGCGAGACCCGGATCACCGGCCCGGTGGCGCTGGTCGACGCGATCATGGAGGCCGGCAAGAAGGGCATCGCCATCCAGCGCTACAAGGGCCTGGGCGAGATGAACCCCGGCCAGCTCTGGGAAACCACCCTCGACCCCGAGGCCCGCTCCCTGCTCCAGGTCAAGATCGCCCACGCCGACGAGGCCGAGGAGGTGTTCTCGACCCTGATGGGCGACATCGTCGAACCGCGCCGCGAGTTCATCCAGACCAACGCGCTGAAGGTGGCGAATCTGGACGTGTGAGGGGTGGATGAGGAGTAACGAGCAGGCGCTGTGCGAGGCGATGGTCCGGCTGCTGGAACAGGACACGGGTCTGAACCGGTACGATGTCACCTATCCCGAGCGTGGCCCTTCGGATTCGCCGGTAGAAATGCGCTTCAGGCTTGGAGAGCGGCGCTTTGCGATTGAGCATACGCTGATCGAGCCGTTCCCGAACGCCATCAAGAGCGCCAAGCAATTCGATGACTTTGCAGCGGAGATTGAGGCCGAGTTAAACGGCACTCTGCCATCTCCCGGAATATATTATCTCAGCTTTCCTCTCCACCCTATGGCTGGCCGGCACCGAAAAACCCACCCCGAGCTACGTGCAAAGATCGTCGACTGGGTACGCGGCCAGAGCGAGGCGCTCCATGCCGAGTGCCCTGAGCGTCCCGATCGCCATCACCGACCGCACGGGTACAATCGCACAGTCGCGACCGAGATCGACGGTCTCCAGCTTTCTCTGACGCGAGTGGTGCACTGGTCCGAAAGCGGCCGGCACGACGGCGCCCTCTGTATTAGCCGCACAACAAGTGGTCCCATTGAGGACCAGCGTCGCCTGCGGATCACCACCGCACTTGGAAAAAAGCTGCCCAAACTCGAAAAATGTCATGACAAGGGTGACTGTACGATTCTTGTCCTCGAATATTCTGACATCGCGCTTAGCAATCACGTGCTGATTGCCGAAGCGGTTGAGGCCACGCTGCCTAGCCACGAGTATTGGCCCGATCACATCTATCTCGCCGAAACGATCATCGAACGAAGCTGGCAATTTTTCCGTATGCTTTTGGACCGCCAGTTCAATCTCGAGATGCGGTATGTCGAGGTGCCGAAGGGGTGATCGGCTACGACGCCGCCCGGATGTAGCTTCGGCCGCGGTCGGGGCTCTCGATCAGCCCGAGTTCGCTCAGCGACTTCAGGACGTCGTCGATCTGCGGCCGGATCCGGGCGCCGTCGCGGTACAGCGCCCCGAGCTGGACGTTCCGGTCAACGGCCTTGCGCTTCAGTTCCTGCCAGCGGGCCTGTATTATCGGCCATCATGAGGCACACCGGGATCCTGGCGGCGCTCGCCGCCGCCATCCTGTTCGGCGCCAGCACGCCCTTCGCGAAGTTGCTGCTAGGCGATGTCGGCCCATGGCTGCTGGCGGGCATCCTTTACCTCGGGTCCGGCATCGGCCTGAGCGCCGTCCGGCTGGTCGTGCGCGGCGAGCGATCTCGGCTTGGCCCAGGCGAATGGCCGTGGCTGATCGGCGCCATCCTCTCCGGGGGCGTTGCCGGTCCGGTGCTGCTGATGTTCGGCCTGTCCGGCACCACCGCCTCGACCTCCTCCCTGCTGCTCAATGCCGAGGGCGTGTTGACCGCCGTCCTGGCCTGGGTGGTGTTCAAGGAGAACGCCGATCGTCGGATCGTGATGGGCATGCTCGCCATCGTCGCGGGCGCGGTGGTGCTGTCGTGGCCGGGCGGTTCCGTCGAGGCCTCGTGGCCGGCGCTGGCCGTGTTGGCGGCCTGCCTATTCTGGGCGATCGACAACAACCTGACCCGCAAGGTGTCGCTGTCGGACCCGCTCCGGATCGCCGCCATCAAGGGCCTGGCGGCCGGGGGGACCAATGTCGCCCTGGCGTTCGCGCTTGGGGCGGAGATGCCCGAGCCGGGGACGGCCGCCATTGCCGCGGCGCTGGGCTTCCTCGGCTATGGCCTCAGCCTCGCCGCGTTCGTCGTCGGCCTGCGCGAATTGGGCACCGCCCGCACCGGGGCCTATTTCTCCACCGCTCCCTTCGTCGGCGCCGCCGTCTCGGTGCTCTTGCTCGGAGAGCCGGTCACCGTCCGGCTGCTGGCAGCGGCGGCGCTCATGGGCTTCGGCGTCTGGCTGCATCTGACCGAGCGCCACGAGCATGCTCACCGCCACGAAGCGCTGGAACACGAGCATGCCCATGAGCACGACGAGCACCATCGCCATCACGGCGCCGAGGAGCCGATCGGTGCACATGTTCACTGGCACCGGCACGAGCCGATGACTCACCGGCATCCGCATTACCCGGATGCCCACCACCGCCATGGGCACTGACCAGCTTTCATCAGGCGGCGCGGCCCTCCGGTGCCATCCAATCACGACGCCGCCCGGATGTAGCTCCGGCCGCCGTCGGGGCTCTCGATCAGCCCGAGTTCGCTGAGCGATTTCAGGACGTCGTCGATCTGCGGCCGGATCCGGGCGCCGTCGCGGTACAGCGCCGCGAGCTGGTCCGGGGTGAGGCGGCGGCCGAGCAGGTCGAACACCGACCTGGTCTGCTCCCACAGCGCGTCGGGAAAGGCCGGGCGGGCCTTCGGCTTCGCCGCGACGGTGATCGACTGCACGCGGTCGGCGCGGTGGGCGAGCGGGCCCAGGCGCTCGATCTGGTAGTCCGGTCGCAGCCACTTGACGAAGCCGAGGCGCTCTTCGGCGGCGCGGCCCTGGTTCAGCGCCACCAGCCGTTCGAGGACCTCTTCCTCGGCGATGTCCTCCGGCCAGCCATAGGCCTGCAGCACCAGCGCGTCGAGCCGCTCGTGCAGCTCCTCGAGGATCAGCACCCGCCCCCGCGCCTCGACGTCGCGTTGCTTCGGCGACAGCGCCGTGCCGGCGCGGCGGGCGTCGAGCGCGTTGTAGAGCATGGTCAGCGTCAGGTCGGGATTCTCGGCGAGAACCAGCTTGCGCGTCGCGTCCAGTTCCTCCGCGAGCCTGCCGATCCGCAGCCGGACGGCGGCCGTCGGATCCGGGAACGGGAAGGGGTCGAAACAGCGGGATTTCGTGTAGCGCGGGCGGTCCTCCAGCGTGCCGCCGGCCGTCGCGGTCCACATGCCGTGGGGCCTCGAAGACAGAACGCCCAGCAGGAACGCGTCGTCCGAAGCGACGGCGACCAGCATGTTGTCCGGCAGCACCGATGCATCCAGGAATTGGAACACCCGGTGCTTTGTGGTTTCCACGGTGGCGATGTAGCGGTCAAGCCCCCGCAGAGCCTGGCGAAGTTCCGTTCGCGGCTTGCCGAACTGCCACCAGCGATCCAGATATTCGCGTGAATCCTTCGTGGGCTTTTTGGCGAAAACCTCCTTGCGGCTGGCCTTCACCGTTCGCAGCAGGTGCTGGTAGACCTCGGGGAAATCGCGCCGGACCCGCTCGGCCGGCAGGCCGAACAGGTCGACGACCATGACGTCGCGCGACCTGGCGGTGAGGTCGCGGCCGTTGCGGTAGGGCTTGATGTAGCGCTCCAGCCCCGGCCGGCGGCCGAGGCCCAGCGCGGCGGCCTGCTCGCGGCTGACGATGAAACCGTCGCCGTGCAGCTTGACCCCCGGCGAGCACAGCGCCGCGTTGGCGAGCAGCGGCGTGGTCCTGGTCAGGTCGACGCCGATGGTCAGGTCCGGGTTGATCCGTCCGCTCCGCTCCTTGAACTCGATCCGCGGCTCGTCGGTGTCCAGCCCCTGCTCGGCGGTGACGATCTGCAGGACGCCGTCGCGTTTGCCGCGGCCGGCGACCGTCATCGCGATCCGCACCGCGGCGGCGTCCCTGGTCGCCTTGGTCCAGGGATGATCGGGGATCGCCATCAGAAGCGAGACCGGCGGCGTCGCCTGGAGATGCCGCTCCAGGACGCGGCGCTGGAAGACCTGGGTCACCGAGTTGGTGGTCACGAAGCCGAAGCGGCGCAGCCGGGTGTCCTTGCGGGTCAGCAGCTCGGCGGCGCGGTCCCACCAGTACATCACCAGATCGGCCGAGGGATTGATCTGCGGGTGCGCCTTCCACAGCGCCTCGGCGTAGTCGCCGCCGAGCCGGCCGCGGATGTCCTTGCCGCCGATGAACGGCGGGTTGCCGACGATGAAATCCGCCGCCGGCCACTCCGGCCGCCGCGCGTTCGGCAGCAGCCGGCCGCCCGCGCCGGCGGGGCGGCCGACGAGATCGCGTTTGGGCGGCCGGTGCGGGTATCCGTCCCAGGTCAGCAGGGCGTCCTTCTCGTGGACGTGGTCGCTGCTGCCCAGCACCGGTTCCGGCGGGATCGCCGCCCGCGCCCGCAGATGCCACTGGATGTAGCCGATCCACAGCACGAGTTCGGCGATCTCGACGGCGCGGCGGTTCAGCTCCATGCCGAAGAACTGTTCCGGCCGGACCGAGATGTCCCGAACGCGTTCGACGGCCGCGCGGCCGCCGATGTCGTTGAGCTGCTTGAGCGCCTCGCCCTCCAGCTGCTTCATCCGGCTCAGGGCGACGTAGAGGAAGTTCCCGGTCCCGCAGGCCGGGTCGAGCACCCGGACCTTGGCGAGGTCGTTCAGGAAATCCTCGATCTCGCGCGTCGCCTCGGCGGTCATGCCGCGCCGCAGCGCCTGGTCGGCGGCCGCCTGGCGCAAGCGCCAGTCCTCGAACAGCGGCTCGATGATCGTGGCGTCGACCAGCCGCTCGACATAGGCCCGCGGCGTGTAATGCGCCCCCAGCCGCTTGCGTTCGACCGGGTCCAGCGCCTGTTCGAACAGGGTTCCGAAGATGGCCGGCTCGAGATCGCCCCAATCGGCGTCGGACGCGTGGCGCAGCAGGGCGATTTCCGCCAGGGTCAGCGGCAGCGCCGTGGCGTTCTTGAACAGCTTGCCGTTGAAGCGCAACAGCTTCTGGCCGACGCCCGGCGAGTAGGTGCCCTCGTCCATGTGCCGCCAGAGGTCGTCGATCTCGAAGGTGAACCGCGCCGGGTCGGCAAGGCAGCGGTCGAGGATTTCCGTGAAGCCCTTGCGCCGCAGCAGGCCGACATCCTCGACGAACATGGTGAACAGGCAGCGCATCAGGAACACGGCGACGCAACCGGGCTCGAAGCCGCGCCCTTCCAGGCTCTTCGAGATCGTCGCCAGACGGCCGGCGATCTCGCGGGTCACCTTGGCGCTCTGCTGCGCCGGGTCGAGCGACCACGGCGCCTCCCAGACGGTGCGCAGGAGCTGCCATCTGGCCGGATCGCGCAGCTGCGCGAGCTCGATCCGGAACCGCTGCGTGTCCGGGAACTGCGCGTAGTGGCGGCCATGCCCGGAGAAGTCGGCGTAGAGCTCGAAGGCGCGGCCGACGTCGCAGATGATCAGGAACGGCGGATAGGGGTGGTCGGGCGGCAGCGCCGTCGCGTAGCCCTCGGCCTGGCGCCGGGCCTGGATCATCAGGTGGTCCAGCGAAGCCGAGTACGGGACGGCCTCCTGGGCGGGTTCGGAGAAAAGGTCGCCCTGCGACGCCGCCGCGTCCCTGCGGGCCACCCGCCGGCGGCTCTGCTTGGCCTCCAGGATGAAACTGCCGCGCCGGTACAGGTCGATCCGGCGCGTCTCGGCCGTGCCGTCGGCCAGCCGGCGTTCGACCCGTCGCTCGAAGACGTAGTCGTTGAACTCGTGCGAGGCGTCGGCGGGATCGGGGTGGGGGACCTCCAGGACGTCGCACAGCTCGGTCAGGAACAGGGAATAGTTCGCCCGCTCCTGGCCGCCTTCGCGGTTCGACCAGCGCTGGATGAAGCTTTCCACTGCGTGCGAATCCCTCATGGGATGCAGCGTGCGGTGGTGCGCCTAAATTTTTAGTTAATTGGCGTCCTGCAGCGCGGCCGTATGCACGCCATCGGTTTGAACGCGTGGGCGCTGTCCCTTGAATCGGTTCTGCTACCGTTCGTCTGCCCCGCCCTCCCCCCGCCGGCCTATCCCCAATTGCTTACTCACCAGAGCGGCGGCGGCGGGATATTGTTCCTATGTTTGGCGCTCCCGCCCGTTTGCCGAAAGACACCGCCTTGGTCCTGCGAGCCGCGCTGGCCGCCCTGCTTCTGATCGCCGCCGCCGGCGGCGCCCGCGCCGCCGAGCCGATCGTGTTTTACGGCGACGACAGCTATCCGCCGTTCGAATCCCTCGAGGACGGCCGCGCGGTCGGCATCAACGTCGATCTGATGACGGCGGTGGCGCGCGTCCTCGGCCGGCCGGCCGAGATCCGGCTGGGCGACTGGTCGGAGGCGCAGGCCCTGGCCGGCGAGGAGGGCGGCGTCGTGCTGGGCCTGTTCGGGCGCACCCCCGAGCGCGAGCGGCGTTTCGACTTCAGCCAGCCGACGCTGGCGACGGACTTCGCCTTCTTCGTGCGCGCCGACGGTCCGCACGCCCGCGGGGTCGTGCCGGCGCCCGGGCTGCGGATCGGCGTGCCCAGGGGCGGGCTGGCCCGCGAGCATGTCGAGGGGCTGCGGCCGCGCGTCGAGGTGGTGATCGTCGACAGCGCGATCGACGGCACGCGCAAGCTGCTGCGCGGCGAGATCGACGTCCTCGCCGCCAACGCCTGGAGCGAGCGCTACCTGCTGCATGACCTCAACATCGGCGGCATCACCCAGCTCCCGCCCTTCGCCCAGCGCGCCGGCAACATGGCCGTGCGCGAGGGCGACGCGGCGCTGCTGGCCGACATCGACCGCGCGCTGACCGAACTCAAGCGCAGCGGCGAGTTCGACCGCATCATCGACCGCTGGTCGCCGAGCCGGCTGTACATCTACACCCGCGCCGAGCTCGCGCGGGCGGCGGCGGCGGGCGGCGCCCTGCTGCTGACCGTGCTCGGCCTGGCCGGCGCCATCGTCGCGCTGCGGCGCAAGCGGCGCCAGCTCGCCGAGGAGATCGCGCGCCGCGCCCGCACCGAGAACGAGCTGCGGGCCGCCCACGCCCGTGCCGAGGCGGCGGTGCTGTCGAAATCGCGGTTCCTGGCGGCGGCGTCGCACGACCTGCGCCAGCCGGTGCAGTCGCTGTTCCTGTTCTTCGAGCTGCTCAAGCGCCATGTCGCGGCCGGCGGCGACGAGGTGCTGGGCAATTTCGGCCGCAGCCTGCAGGCGTTGGGCGACCTGCTCGACGCGCTGCTCGACGTCTCGCGTCTCGATTCGGGCATCGTCGAGCCCCGGGTCGAGGCCTTCGAGATCGGCGAACTGGTGGCCGAGATCGCCTCCGGCTACGCGGTGCGGGCGCAGGCCAAGGGGCTGGGGCTCACCACCAGCCCCTGCCCGGCCGTGGTGCGCAGCGACAAGATCCTGCTGGCGCGCATGATCCGCAACCTGGTCGAGAACGCGCTGCGCTACACCGAGCGCGGCGGCGTGGCGATCGCGTGCCACCCGGCCGGCGACCGCGTCCGCATCGAGGTCCGCGACACCGGCATCGGCATCCCGGCCGAGCATGCCGAGCTGATCTGGGAGGAATTCCACCAGGTCGACAACCAGGAGCGCGACCGCAGCCTCGGCCTCGGCCTCGGCCTCGCCATCGTCCGGCGCCTGTCGAGGCTGCTCGACCACCCCGTCGGCGCGCGGTCGCGGCCGGGCGAGGGTTCGGTGTTCTCGATCGAGGTTCCCGTCGGTTCGCTACCGCAAGCCGCCGCCGCCAGTCCGGCCGGGGCGCTGGGCGCGCAAGCGCCCTGAGGCGAGGCGCGGCGGCCGCCTAGCCGCAGCCGACGCAGTCCGGCCGCACGTCGCCGGGCGCGATGAAGCGGCTGATGAACTCGACCGCCTCCTCCTGGGTGGCGGCGGTGTTGGTGCGGCGGTAGAGGTTGGTCGCCGTGTGCATGGCCCGATCCGGGCCGTGGCGCTTCAGGGCCTGCTCGTAGGCCCGGATGAGGAAGCATCCGTCCGATCCCGCCGTGCACATGCTGGGGCCCCCCGTGGTCGCCCGGCCATCTTCTACTCGTTCTAACTCCAGTTTCAACCTTGCCTTTTGTGTGGGCATGCCTGCGCCGCGGACGTGGCGCGGCCGCGCGGACCGACGGGCAAGGCGGCCGCGGCCGGGATTTGGTTGGCATTACCAACGATCTATGGCGGATGGCAGGTGCGACATTCGGCCGCAGGCAGGCTAACATGCGTCGGAGCCATAAAGACTATCCCCGATGACTTTGGGCCCGCCGCCCCCACGGCGGGCCTTTTCTTGTCTGCTGCGCCGCAGCAAAATTATGTGCGGCCGCGAAACGATCCTTGACATAATATGACGTTTATGTAATACACGCAGCCGAGCGGCCGGGTTGACGAAGGACCGTCGCGTTCAGCCTTGACGCGCCGAGCCGGCCGGTCCGGACGCGGCTGCTCCGGACACGGCCGCTCCGGACACAAGGGATCGTTCATGTTGCAAGATCAGCTGCGGGCCGTCGGCCTGCCGGCCTGGGCGTCGCGTCTTCTGCCTTTCCTCGTCTGGTGGCCGCTGGTCAACCGCAAGTCGCTCGGCGACGACCTCCTCGCCGGCCTGACCGGCGCCGTCGTGGTGCTGCCCCAGGGCGTGGCCTTCGCCACCATCGCCGGCATGCCGCCCGAATACGGTCTCTACACCGGCATCGTGCCGGCGATCATCGCGGCGCTGTTCGGCTCGTCCTGGCATCTGGTCTCGGGTCCGACCACCGCGGCGTCGATCGTGCTGTTCTCGTCCCTGAGCACCTTCGCCGAGCCGGCCAGCCCCGAATACGTCCAGCTGGCGATCACCTTGGCGTTCATGGTCGGCGCCATCCAGCTCGGCATGGGCCTGTTGCGCCTGGGCACCCTGGTCAACTTCATCTCGCATTCGGTGATCATCGGCTTCACCGCCGGCGCCGGACTGCTGATCGCCGCCAATCAGGCCAAGAACTTCTTCGGCCTCGACTATCCGCGCGCCACCCACCTGCACGAGATCCTGATCAATGTCGGCGCCAATATCGGCGCGATCGACTGGGCGGTGACCGCGGTCGGCGCGGCGACGCTGGGCTCGGGCATCCTGGTGCGCAGGTATTTCCGCAAGATCCCCTACATGATCGTCGCGATGCTGGTCGGCAGCCTGCTGTCGGCGGCGCTGAACGCCTGGTTCGACGCCGGCGTGCCGACGGTCGGCGCCCTGCCGGCGGCGCTGCCGCCGCTGTCGGCGCCCAGCTTCTCGATGGACGTGATCCGCGACCTGATGCCGGCGGCGCTGGCGGTGACGCTGTTCGCGCTGACCGAGGCGGTGTCGATCTCGCGCGCCCTGGCGGTGCGGTCGGGCCAGCAGATCGACGGCAACCAGGAATTCATCGGCCAGGGGCTGTCGAACGTGTTCGGCGCCTTCTTCTCGTCTTATGTCGCGACCGGGTCGTTCAATCGCTCGGGCCTGAACTACGAGGCCGGCGCCCGCACGCCGATCGCGGCGATCGGCGCCGCGGTGATGCTGGCGGCGATCGTGCTGGTGGTGGCGCCGTGGGCCGCCTACCTGCCGAAGGCGGCGATGGCGGGCATCCTGTTCCTGGTCGGCTGGGGCCTGATCGACACCCACCACATCAAGCTGATCCTCAAGACCAGCCGCTCCGAGACGGCGGTGATGGGCATCACCTTCGGCGCGACGCTGTTCCTCGAGCTCGAACTGGCGATCCTGGCCGGGGTCATGCTGTCGCTGCTGGTCTACCTGAACCGGACCTCGCGGCCGAAGATCCGCAGCTGGTGGCCCGACCCGGATTGCCCGGGCCGCAAGTTCTCGACCCAGCCCGGGCTGCCCGAGTGCCCGCAGGTCAAGATCCTGCGCGTCGACGGCTCGCTGTTCTTCGGCGCCGTCAACTGGCTGCAGGAGGCGCTGCGCGACGTCGAGACCCGCAATCCCGACTGCAACCGCGTCGCCATCGACGCCTCGGGCATCAACTTCATCGACGTCGCCGGGGCCGAGGCGCTCGCCCACGAGGCGCGACACTTCCGCAAGCGCGACGACGGCGCGCTGTACCTGATGCACGTCAAGGAGGGCGTCTACGAGCCGCTGCACCGCGGCGGCTACCTCCACGTCATCGGCTGCCACAACGTCTTCCAGTCCAAGAGCAAGGCGCTGGAGGCGATCTACGACGATCTCGACAAGGGGCGCTGCGCCGGCTGCAACCGCAAGGTCTTCCGCGAGTGCGGCCAGCCGCTGGCGGCGGAATAGACCCAGGCGAGAGCGGCGGCGAGGCCGCCGCTCGGAGATCCCCTCACGCCACGACGCGGCCGACGAAGGCGCCGATCTCGCGGCGCAGGCGCTCGGAGTGCTCGGCGAGGTCGGCGGCCGCCGCCGCGACCTGCTGGGCGCCGGCGCTGGTCCGCGCCGCGACGTCCTGGACGTCGCCGACCGCGGCCGACACCGCGCCGGCGCCGGTCGCCGCCTCGTTCAGGCTGCGCGCGACGTCGCTGGTGACGGCGTTCTGCTGCTCGATCGCCGCCGCGACATGGGCCGAGGCCTCGCGCAGTTCGGCGACGGCGCCGGCGATGTCGCGCAGCGCCGCCGCCGCCTCGGCGGCGACCTGCTGAATCTCGCCGACCTGGGCGGCGATGTCGCCGGTGGCGCGGGCGGTCTGGGCGGCCAGGTTCTTGACCTCGCCCGCCACCACCGCGAAGCCCTTGCCGGCCTCGCCGGCCCGCGCCGCCTCGATGGTGGCGTTCAGGGCCAGCAGGCTGGTCCGGCCGGCGATGTCGTTGATCAGTTCCAGCACCTCGCCGATGCGCCGGGCGCTGCGTTCGAGGCCGCGGACGGTGGCGTCGGTGCCGTCGGCGCGTTCCAGCGCGGTGCCGGCGGTGGCGGCGGCGCCGGCGACCTGGCCGGTGATCTCGGCGATCGAGGCCGCCATCTCCTCCATCGCCGCCGCCACGGTCTGCAGATTGGCGGTGGCCTGCTCGGCGCCGCCGGCGGCGGCGAGCGCGCGGTCGCTGGTCGCCGCCGTGCCGGCGCGCATCGCCCCGGCGCTCGACGACAGCTGCGCCGAGGCCGCCGAGACGGCGTCGGCCACCGCCGTGACGTTGGTCTCGGCGAAGTCGATGAACGAGCGGTCGCGCGCCTCCATGTTGGCCAGGCAGTCGTTGATGGTCGCGGCGTAGTCGGCGAAGTTGCCGCGCAGGCCGGTGGTGACGATGCGGCGGTAGTAGTGGCGCCGGTTGGCCGATTGCATGGCGGCGAACGCCTCCTTGCCGAAGGCCTCGGTGAGGTCGAGCAGGCGGTTGAGGCGCCGCGCCAGGCGCGCGGCCTCGCCGTCGCCCTCGATTCCGACCACCCGGCCGTAGAGGTCGCCGGCCGCCGCCCGGGCGAGCGCCGCGTCGACGCGCGCCAGCCGCGCCGCCAGGCCGCGCAGCCCGATCAGGGCCAGGCCGCAGCCGGCCAGCGCCGCGAGTCCGGCCAGCGCCGCCGGCAGCGCCAGCCCCGCCGCCGCCAGCGCCGCCGCCAGGGCGGCCGCCGCGGTGGCCGCCGCGACGCTGCGGCGCAGGCTAGAGAGAGAGCACGAAACGGTCATAGCGCATCCCCTTCTCGCGCAGCACCGCCTCCAGCATCGCCGTCGAGGCGGCGAGGCCGCGCCTGCGGTCGTCGTGGCGCCGCTCCTCGGCGAGCAGCGCGTCGTAGAGCGGCCGGATCGCCTCGACCGCCGCCCGCGCCGGCACCCGCCGGCTCGAATGGTAGCCGGCGATGCCGCCGTCGGCGCCGAAGTTCGGGGTGACGTGCGCGAACACCCAGTAGTGGTCGCCGTTCTTGGCGCGGTTCACGACATAGGCGAACATCTCCGAGCCGGCGGCGATGGTCCGCCACAACAGCGCGAACACCGCGCGCGGCATGCCGGGATGGCGGATGATGGAATGCGGCTGGCCCAGCAGTTCGCGCTCGGCGTAGCCGCCGACCTCGACGAACACGTCGTTGACGTAGGTCAGCCGGCCGGCGGCGTCGGTCTTGCTGACGATGATTTCGCTTTCGGGAAAGAAGCGCTCGACGCCGGTAAGTAAAGGCGCGGTCGGGGCCATCCGTCTCTCCGGGATTGCGGAAACATGACGGCCATGTTTCCGACTTGTATCGACGGAAGACTTGCCGAGTCTTCCGCCACCCGGAAGGATAGGCGGCGGACCGCGTCTGCGACAATTAATCGCAGGTATAAGGCGGGCGCGCCGGGGCGGGGGTAAGAGGATAAGCCGGACGGCTCAGTGGATGCCGCTTTCCTGGATCTTGCGGATCAGGAAGTCGCGGAACACGCCGATGCGCTTCGAGTGGCGCAGCTCCTCGGGATAGACGAAGAAGGCGTCGAAGCTGGGGCCGCGCAGCTCGGGCAGCACCTCGACCAGATTGTCGGCCTCGCGGCTGAGATAGTCGGGCAGCGCGGCGATGCCCGTGCCGCTCTGCACGGCGCGGAAGATGCCGTAGATGCTGTTGACCTTGAGCACCGCCTTGCGCGGCTGGCCTTCGGGGCGGCCGATCTCCAGCAGCCAGTTGACGTTCGACACCGGCAGCCTGGCGCCCTCGCCGTAGACGATCAGGCTGTGCCGGTCGAGATCCTCGACCGATTGCGGCGCGCCGTGCTCGGCCAGGTATTCGGGCGCGGCGAACAGGTGGTAGTGCATGGTGACCAGGTGCCGCTGGATCAGCTCGGGCTGGCGCGGCGGCATCATGCGGATGGCGACGTCGGCCTCGCGCATCGCCAGGTCGAGCTCGCCGTCGGTCAGCACCATGGTGACCTGGATCTCGGGATACTGCTCGATGAACGCGCGGATGCGCGGGGTCAGCCACAGCGAGCCGAAGGCCACCGTGGTGGTGATCTTCAGCGGCCCCTGGGGGCTCTCCTTGCTCTCGGCCAGCAGCGCCTCGGTCATCGCCAGCTTGGCGAAGACGTCGCGGGCGGTGCGGAACAAGAGCTCGCCCTGCTCGGTGAGGATCAGGCCGCGGGCGTGGCGGTGGAACAGCGGCACCGCCAGGCTTTCCTCCAGCGCGCTGATCTGGCGGCTGACCGCCGACTGGCTGAGATTGAGGGTCTCCCCGGCATGGGTGAAGCTGCCGGCCTCGGCGACCGCGTGGAAGACCCGCAGCTTGTCCCAGTCCATCCTCCCCCCCGATCCGATCATCTCGGGGGTTACTGTGCCGCAGCCACGGCAGCGTGTCCATGGTGCGCAAGGAAGCGGTCGGCCTCCAGCGCCGCCATGCAGCCGGTGCCGGCGGCGGTGACGGCCTGGCGGAACACCTTGTCCTGGACGTCGCCGGCCGCGAACACCCCGGGCACGCTGGTCGCCGTCGAGTCGGCGGCGGTGAGGATGTAGCCCTCGTCGTCCATCTCGAGCTGGCCCTTGAACAGCTCGGTGTTCGGGGTGTGGCCGATGGCGATGAAGACGCCGTCGACCTTCAGCTCCGAGACCTCGCCGTTGCGGGTGTCCTTCAGCCGCAGGCCGGTGACGCCGGGCGGGTTGTCGCTGCCCAGGATTTCGTCGACGACGGCGTTCCAGCGCACCGCGACCTTGGGATTGGCGAACAGCCGGTCCTGGGCGATCTTCTCGGCGCGCAGCTCGTCGCGGCGGTGGATCAGGGTGACCTTGCTGGCGAAGTTGGTCAGGAACATCGCCTCCTCGACGGCCGAGTTGCCGCCGCCGACCACCGCGATCTCCTTGCCGCGGAAGAAGAAGCCGTCGCAGGTCGCGCAGGCCGAGACGCCGAAGCCCTGGTACTTGGCTTCCGACGGGATGCCCAGCCAGCGCGCGGCGGCGCCGGTCGAGATCACCAGCGTGTCGCCGGTGTAGACGTCGCCGGAATCGCCCTCGCAGCGGAACGGGCGGGCCGACAGGTCGACCTTGACGATGGTGTCGTTCATGAAGCGGGTGCCGACATGCTCGGCCTGCTTCTGCATCTGCTCCATGAGCCACGGCCCCTGGATCGCCTCGGCGAAGCCGGGGAAGTTCTCGACGTCGGTGGTGATGGTCAGCTGCCCGCCGGGCTGCAGGCCGGCGACCAGGATCGGCTCGAGATTGGCGCGCGCCGCGTAGATGGCGGCGGTGCAGCCGGCCGGGCCGGAACCGAGAATCAGAACCTTGGTGTGATGGGTCGCCATTGCCTGCCCCGCGTGAGATCGTCGTTTTTGCACGGTCCATACAGTAAGCAAGCCCGGCGGCGCGGGCAAGGCGCCGCCGGGCGCCGCCCTTACATCTCCTTGCCGTGCTCGGCCAGGAAGGCGGCGACGCCTTCGGGGGTCGCCTTCATGCCCGACTTGCCCTTCTGCCAGCCGGCCGGGCAGACCTCGCCGTGCTCCTCGTGGAACTGCAGCGCGTCGACCATGCGCACCGCCTCGTCGACGTTGCGGCCCAGCGGCAGGTCGTTGACCAGCTGGTGGCGGACGATGCCGGCGCGGTCGATCAGGAAGGTGCCGCGCAGCGACACGGCGTCGCCGGTCAGCACGCCGTAGGCGCGCGAGATCGACTTGGTCAGGTCGGCGACCATCGGGAACCGCACGTTGCCCAGGCCGCCCTTCTCGACCGGCGTGTTCTTCCAGGCCAGGTGCGTGAAGTGCGAATCGATGCTGACCGCGACCACCTTGGTGTTGCGCTCGGCGAAGGCCTCGACGCGGTGGTCGTGGGCCAGGATTTCGGACGGGCAGACGAAGGTGAAGTCGAGCGGGTAGAAGAAGACGATGCCGTACGAGCCGTCCAGATAGGACTTCAGATTGAAGTTCTCGTTGATCTCGTTGTTCGCCATCACCGCCTTGGCGGTGAAGTCGGGGGCCGGACGGCCGACCAGGACGGTGGGATACATGGCCACGTCGCTCATGGATGGGTCTCCTTCGTGTTGGCGTGATTGGCCCGGCGGCGGCGCCAAGCTCGTGCGGACTATAACGACTACAAGAAGGCTGGCAAGCCCCTATTCCCTTTGGCAGTTTTTCCGCCCGGGCCGGCTTGCGCGCCCGGGCGCGGCGCACGATCTGTAAGCGCGCCGTCGCGGCGGCGACCGGCTGGTAGGGAAGACCATATCGGCGCGTCGCGCAAGGCTGGCGCCGGTCCGCCAAACGGAGGGGTTCGCCGCCGCGGATCGCGCCGAAGGTGGGGCCGGCGGATGCGTCGCGGCGACCCGCACGCCGGACTTGGCGTCCCGGGCCGAGCTTGGTAATATAATTTCGCAAACCTCTCCGGGGAAAAAAGATTCCATGCAACGGGTCAAACTGGACCGCATCGATCGGCGGATTCTGGCCGATCTCCAGGCCGACGGACGCATGACCAACGTCGATCTGGCCCGGCGCGCCGGCATCTCGGCCCCGCCCTGCCTGCGCCGGGTGCGCGCGCTCGAGGAGGCCGGCTTCATCAAGGGCTACCACGCCGAGATCGACCCGGGCGCGCTGGGCTTCAACGTCACCGTGTTCGCCCATGTCGGCCTCAACAGCCAGGCCGAGGCCGACCTGCGGGCGTTCGAGGCGCTGGTCCAGGAATGGCCCGAGGTGCGCGAGTGCCACATGCTGGCCGGCGAGACCGATTTCCTGCTCAAGATCGTCGCCGAGGACTGGGACGACTATCAGCGGTTCCTGACCACCCGGCTGACCGCGGCCCCCAACATCAGCCACGTCAAGTCGGCGCTGGGCATCCGCACCTCGAAGCTGGAGCCGGGCGTGCCGATCCGCCTCGATGCCGACGAGGACGAGCACGACCACCATCACCGCCATCACCACCACGAGCTGCACGGCGGCAAGTAGCCCCCCAATGCGACAGGACGCCTGAGCCGCGAATTCAGGCGTCATGCCCGCGAAAGCGGGCATCCATTCCTGTGGCATTTCAACAGGTTGCGACGCTTCAGGAATGGGCTCCCGCTTCCGCGGGAGCGACGCGTCGTGGTTCACGCCGCCCGGCGGCGGCGCAGGACCTCCTCGGCCTGGACGCGGCGGGTCTCGATGCCGCCGACCAGCTGCGCCGCCTCCTCGACGCGATCCTCGCGGCAGGCCAGCTCGACCGCCTCGGCGAGGTCGCCGAGCGAGCCCAGGCCGAGATTTCGGGCGCTGCTCTTCAGCTCGTGCGCGGTGGCCCGCATCGCCTGGGCGTCGCGGCGCATCGCCGCGGCCGCCAGCCGCGGCACCAGGATTTCGAGCTGCCGCAGGCAGTCGGCGAGCAGCGCGTCGACCTGGTCGCGGCCCAGCGCCGCCTCCAGCTCGGCGAGCACGCCGTGGTCGACGATTTCGCCGGGCCAGTCGGTGGCGCGCGGCGGCTGGCCGGCGCCGGGGATGTGGCGCAGCAGCGTCGCCGCCAGCCGCGCCGGGTCGATCGGCTTGGGCACGTAGTCGTCCATGCCGGCCGCCCGGCAGCGTTCGTCGTCGCCCTTGAGCGCGTTGGCGGTCAGCGCGATCACCGGCAGGCTGCCGCGGCCGTCGGGCAGCAGCCGCAGCCGCCGCGTCGCCTCCAGGCCGTCGATGCCCGGCATCTGCATGTCCATCAGCACGGCGTCGTAATGGCCGGGCGCCGCCGCCGCCAGGGCGGCGAGCGCGGCGGCGCCGTCGCCGACGACCTCGACCGCGTGGCCCTGGCGTTCGAGCAGGCCGGCCGCGACCTTCTGGTTCACCAGGTTGTCCTCGGCGAGCAGAATGCGCAGCGGCCGAAGGGCGGCGGCCGGCGCCGGCGGCGCGGCATCCGGCGGGGCCGGCGCCGCGGCGGCCGTCAGCGGCACCCGGAACGAGAAGGTGCTGCCGGCGCCGAGCTCGCTGTCGACCGTGATGTCGCCGCCCATCAGCGTCACCAGCCGGCGGCAGATCGCCAGCCCCAGGCCGGTGCCGCCGAAGCGCCGGCCGATCGAGCCGTCGCCCTGGACGAATTCCGAGAACAGCCGGCCGCGCACGTCCTCGGCGATGCCGATGCCGGTGTCGCGCACCGCCACCTCGAGCACCAGCTGGCGGCCGCCGAACGACGGCACCGTCACCGTCACCGCGACGGCGCCGCGCTCGGTGAACTTGACCGCGTTGCCGACCAGGTTCAGCAGCACCTGCCGCAGCCGCGTCGGATCGCCGGCGACGTGGCGCGGCACGCCGGGCGCGATCTCGGCCGACAGCGCCAGGCCCTTCTCGTCGGCGCGCGAGCGCATCAGGGTCAGCACGCTGTCGACCAGGCGCGGCAGGTCGAAGACGACCGATTCCAGCGCCAGCTTGCCCGATTCGAGCTTCGAGAAGTCGAGAATGTCGTTGAGGATGGCCAGCAGCGCGTCGCCGGAATAGGCCATGGTCTCGGCGTATTCGCGCTGCGGCGGCGTCAGCCGCGTGCCCAGCAGCAGCCGCGCCATGCCCAGGATGCCGTTCATCGGCGTGCGGATCTCGTGGCTCATCATCGCCAGGAACTCGCTCTTGGCGCGCGCCGCCGCCTCGGCCGCCTCCTTGGCGGCGCGCAGGTCCTGCTCGGCGCGGATGCGCTCCGAGATGTCGTGGATGGTCACGAACAGGCAGTCCTCGCCGTCCAGCGTCATGCGCACCGCCGACAGGCTGGCCCAGAACGGCCGGCCGGTGGCGGTGCGTCCCGCCAGCTCGAAGGCGGGCACGTGGCCGCGCTCGCGCAGCAGCGCCAGCAGGCGGTCGCGGTCGCCGGGATCGGCGTAGAAGGCGCCGGTGCGCACGAAGCCCAGCCGGTCCGGCCGCACCTCCAGGAATTCGGCCAGCCGGGCGTTGGCGAACAGCACCGCGCCGTCGGCGGCGCGGCTGACGATCATCGGCAGCGGCGAGCTCTCCAGGATGGTCTGCAGCCGCTCGCGCGCCGCCGCCAGCGCGTCCTCGGCGCGCTTGCGGTCGGTGAGATCGTTGACGGTCACGAACAGGTGGGTGGCGCCGCCGAGCACCAGCGGCACCGCGGTGATGCGGCCCCAGAAGGTGCGCCCGCCCATCGTCTGGCCCAGGGTCTCGAAACCCGAGACGAAGCCGTCGCGCTGCAGCATCTCCAGCATGCGCTGGCGCGCCGCGGGATCGGCGTAGAGCGAGAACGAGGTCATCCCCGCGAGGTCGCGGTCGCCGAAGTCGAACAGCTGGCGGAAGCGGGTGTTGACGTGGACGAACTCGCCGTTGCGGGTGATCGCCAGCGCCATCGGCGTGTGCTCGAAGATGGCGCGGAAGCGCTCCTCGTTGGCCAGGGTCGCCGCCTGGGCGGCGCGGCGCTCGCCGATGTCCTGGATCACGCCCAGCAGCAGCTCGGGGTCGTCGGCCTCGGGCTCGGCGTGCAGCGCCGCCCAGCGCTCGCCGTCGGGGCCGAGCAGGCGCAGCTCGAGGTCGAGCCGGCCGCCGGCGGCGACGGCACGCCGCAGCAGCGCGCCGTCCTCGGGATGGACGTGGCGAACGGCGTAATCGTACAGCGGCAGCGACAGCGGCCGGCCGGCGGCCAGACCGATCATCTCGGCATGGGCGTCGTCGAAGGCGACGCGCCCGGTGCGGCGGTCGTATTCCCAGATCGCCAGACGCGCGAGGCGTTGCGCCTGCAGCAGCTTCGACAGCCGCCGCGCGTCGTCGCCCCCGATGCTGTCCGGCGACCGCCCCATCTCCCGTTCCGAACTGTTCCCCTGCGCGCAAGTTAGCACAGGACGCGCGCCGGCCGCATGCGCAAACCGAGGCACATTAGTCGGAGGATATATAAAGGGGACCGCTACTGGAAACGGACGTCGACGATCTCGTAGGACTTGGAGCCGCCCGGCGTCGTCACCTCGACCGAATCGCCGATATGCTTGCCGATCAGCGCCCGGGCCAGCGGCGCGTGCACCGACAGGCGGCCGTCCTTGATGTCGGCCTCGTGGGCGCCGACGATCTGGTAGACGACCTCGTCGTCGGAATCCTCGTCGGCCAGGGTGACGACGGCCCCGAAGCGCACCTGGTCGCCCGACAGTTGCGACACGTCGATGACCTGGGCGCGGCTGATGATGTCCTCGAGCTCGGCGACGCGACCCTCGATGAAGCTCTGGCGTTCACGCGCCGCGTGGTATTCCGCGTTCTCCGATAGATCGCCGTGCTCGCGGGCCTCGGCGATCTGACGGATCACGGCGGGACGTTCCACCGACTTGAGATTCCTGAGCTCGTCCTCCAGCCGGGACAGGCCGGCGGCGGTCATCGGGATCTTTTCCATCACTGCTCCAGTCGTTTTCGGACGCCTTGGGCGTCAGAAGGATGCACTAAAGTACGACTGCAAGGGTGCTACATCAAGCGCGCCCGCCCGGATCGCCAGGATGGCGTCGACCGCGGCGCGGGCGCCGGCCACCGTCGTGTAGTGCGGGATGTTGTAGGTCAGCGCCGAGCGGCGGATCGAGAAGCTGTCCTTGACCGCCTGGGCACCCTCGGTGGTGTTGACCACCAGTTGCACCTGGCCCGAGATCATGGCGTCGACGCAGTGCGGCCGGCCCTCCAGCACCTTGTTGACGGTCTCGACCTCGATGCCCTGTTCGCGCAGGAAGCCGGCGGTGCCGCAGGTGGCGGTGATCTTGAAGCCCATCTCGCGCAGCTTGCGCGAGATCGGCACCATCGCCGCCTTGTCGGCGTCCTTGACCGACAGGAACACGGTGCCGTCCATCGGCAGCCGGGTGCCGGCGCCGAGCTGCGACTTGGCGAAGGCGCGGGGGAAATCGGCGTCGATGCCCATCACCTCGCCGGTCGACTTCATCTCGGGGCCGAGGATGATGTCGACATTGGCGAAGCGCGCGAACGGGAACACCGCCTCCTTGACCGCGACATGGCCCAGCGGCTTGCCCTCGGGCAGCAGGATGTCGCGGAAGTCGGCCAGCTTCTCGCCGGCCATCACCCGCGAGGCGATCTTGGCGATCGGCACCCCGGTCGCCTTGGCGACGAACGGCACGGTGCGCGAGGCGCGCGGATTGACCTCCAGGATGTAGATGTCGCCGTCCTTGACCGCGAACTGCACGTTCATCAGGCCGACGACGTCGAGGCCGCGCGCCAGCGCCTCGGTCTGGCGCTTGAGCTCGGCCATGGTCGCCGGGTCGAGCGAATAGGGCGGCAGCGAGCAGGCCGAGTCGCCCGAATGGATGCCGGCCTCCTCGATGTGCTGCATGATGCCGGCGACATAGACCTCCGCGCCGTCGCAGATGGCGTCGACGTCGACCTCGACCGCGTCGCGCAGGTAGCTGTCGATCAGCACCGGGTTCTTGCCGGTGACCACGACCGCCTCGCGCATGTAGCGCTCGAGCTGCTCCTCGTCGTGGACGATCTGCATGGCGCGGCCGCCCAGCACGTAGGACGGGCGGATCACCACCGGATAGCCGATGTCGGCGGCCACCGCCTTGGCCTGCTCCAGCGACTTGGCGGTGCCGTTGGCCGGCTGCTTGAGGTCGAGCTGCTGCAGCAGGCGCTGGAAGCGCTCGCGGTCCTCGGCCAGGTCGATGGCGTCGGGCGAGGTGCCGAGGATCGGAATCTCGGCCTGCTCCAGCGCGGCGGCCAGCTTCAGCGGCGTCTGGCCGCCGAACTGGACGATGCAGCCCAGCACGCGGCCGTTGCGCTGCTCGGCGCGGACCAGCTCGATCACCGTCTCGGCGGTCAGCGGCTCGAAATACAGGCGGTCCGAGGTGTCGTAGTCGGTCGACACCGTCTCGGGGTTGCAGTTGACCATGATGGTCTCGCGCCCGGACTCGGCCAGCGCGTAGGCGGCGTGGACGCAGCAGTAGTCGAACTCGATGCCCTGGCCGATGCGGTTGGGACCGCCGCCCAGGATGATCACCTTGTCGCGGTCGCTGGGATCGGCCTCGCATTCGCCGGGATTGACGCCGTCGCCCTCGTAGCAGGAATACATGTAGGGCGTCTGCGACGGGAATTCGGCGGCGCAGGTGTCGATGCGCTTGAACACCGGGCGGACGTCGAAGACCTGGCGGCGGAACGTGACCTCGTGCAGCTCCTTGCCCGACAGCTCGGCCAGCCGCTCGTCCGAAAAGCCCATCTTCTTCAGCCGCAGCATGCCGGGGGCGTCGATCGGCAGGCCCTTGGCCCGGACCTCGTCCTCGGCGCGCACGATGTCCTCGAGCTGGCGCAGGAACCACTTGTCGTAGGCGCAGGCGGCGTGGATCTCGTCGACCGACAGGCCGTGGCGGAAGGCCTGGGCGATGACCAGCAGCCGGTCGGGGCGCGGCATCGACAGCGCGGCGCGCACCGCGTCCTTGTCGGGGGCGTTGCGGATCTCGACCTCGTTGAGCCCGGTCAGGCCGGTCTCCATCGAGCGCAGGCCCTTCTGCAGCGACTCCTGGAAGGTCCGGCCGATGCTCATCGCCTCGCCGACCGACTTCATCGAGGTCGTCAGCACCGGGTCGGCGCCGGGGAACTTCTCGAAGGTGAAGCGCGGGATCTTGGTGACGACGTAGTCGATGGTCGGCTCGAACGACGCCGGGGTGACGCCGGTGATGTCGTTGGTCAGCTCGTCGAGGGTGTAGCCGACCGCCAGCTTGGCGGCGACCTTGGCGATCGGGAAGCCGGTGGCCTTCGAGGCCAGCGCCGACGAGCGCGAGACGCGCGGATTCATCTCGATCACCACCATGCGGCCGTCGGCCGGATTGACCGCGAACTGCACGTTCGAGCCGCCGGTGTCGACGCCGATCTCGCGCAGCACCCGGATCGAGGCGTTGCGCATGATCTGGTATTCCTTGTCGGTCAGCGTCAGCGCCGGCGCCACCGTGATGGAATCGCCGGTATGGACGCCCATCGGGTCGATGTTCTCGATCGAGCAGATGATGATGCAGTTGTCCGCCTTGTCGCGGACCACCTCCATCTCGTACTCCTTCCAGCCCAGCACCGATTCCTCGATCAGCACCTCGTGGACCGGGCTGGCGGCCAGGCCGCCCGAGACGATCTGCTCGAACTCCTCGACGTTGTAGGCGATGCCGCCGCCGGTGCCGGCCAGGGTGAAGGACGGGCGGATGATCGTCGGCAGGCCGACGAACTCCATCGCCTCGCGCGCCTCGGCCAGGGTCTTGACGACGCGCGAGCGCGGGCTCTCCAGCCCGATGGCGTCCATCGCCTCGCGGAACAGCAGCCGGTCCTCGGCCTTGGCGATGACCTCGCGCTTGGCGGCGATCATCTCGACGCCGAACTTCTCCAGCGTGCCGTCGTCGGCCAGCTTCATCGCCGTGTTCAGCGCCGTCTGCCCGCCCATCGTCGGCAGCAGCGCGTCGGGCCGCTCCTTCTCGATGATCTTGGCGACGATCTCGGGCGTGATCGGCTCGATATAGGTGGCGTCGGCCATGTTCGGATCGGTCATGATCGTCGCCGGATTGGAGTTGACCAGGATGACCCGGTAGCCCTCCTGCTTCAGCGCCTGGCATGCCTGCACGCCGGAATAGTCGAACTCGCACGCCTGGCCGATGACGATCGGGCCGGCGCCGATGATGAGGATCGAGTGGATGTCGGTGCGTTTCGGCATGTCTAATACTCAATCAATCGATTAACCACAGAGGCACTGAGACACAGAGAAGGCACAGAGAGGCCGGTCACGCGACCAGCCTCCGGATGCCGTCCTTCAGCACCGGGGAATGAAAGTTCATCAGCAGTCCGGTGCGGATTCCGCTGAGTTTGAGGTAAGTCAGCAACTGCGCCTGATGCAGCGGCAGAATGTTTTCCACGGTCTTGAGCTCCAGCACCAGCTTGTCGTCGACCACGACATCCATCCGGTAGGCGCATTCGAGGCGG
This sequence comes from uncultured Rhodospirillaceae bacterium, assembly GCA_964545205.1. GTDB lineage: Bacteria > Pseudomonadota > Alphaproteobacteria > Rhodospirillales > Magnetospirillaceae > CAZJFH01. Next base: position 6,012 of record CAZJFH010000032.1, on the reverse strand, counting down.
ACGTCCTTGTAGATCACGGGCAAAGGCACCTGACGGCGAAACGGGAGCCCGCTGCGCTCCAGCTCATGACAAAGGCATTGCTCGTACGCTGATTCGAGGAGCCCCGGGCCGAGCGCCTTGTGCACCTCGATCGCCAAACCAATCACCTTGTCGGACAGCGGATCGCGCTCCATTCCCCTCGGCGCGCGCCAGCGCGCCTCTCCCCCTTCTCTGTGCCGCCTCTGTGTCTCTGTGCCTCTGTGGTTCCCTGAAACCTTGATACCTCACCCCCGCTTCGACGCCGCGATCATCTCGACGAACCGCTCGAACAGGTAGTAGCTGTCCTGCGGCCCCGGCGCCGCCTCGGGGTGATACTGCACGGAAAAGATCGGCTTGTCGTCGACGCGCAAGCCCTCGACCGAACCGTCGAACAGCGAGCGGTGGGTCACCGTGACGCCGGCCGGCAGCGACGCCTCGTCGACGACGAAGCCGTGGTTCTGGCTGGTGATCTCGACCTTGCCGGTCGCCAGGTCCTTGACCGGATGGTTGGCGCCGCGGTGGCCGGTGTCCATCTTGTAGGTCTTGGCCCCCAGGGCGCGGGCCAGCATCTGGTGGCCGAGGCAGATGCCGAAGGTCGGCACGCCGCGGGCGACGATCTCCTGGATGACGGGAACCGCGTATTCGCCGGTCGCCGCCGGGTCGCCGGGGCCGTTCGACAGGAACACGCCGTCGGGCTGATGGCGCATGATGTCCTCGATGCCGGCCTCGGCCGGCACCACGGTCACCCGGCAGCCGGCATCGGCCAGGCAGCGCAGGATGTTGCGCTTGGCGCCGTAATCGACGGCGACGACGTGGAAGCGCGGGTTTTCCTGGCGGCCGTAGCCCTCGCCCAGCGTCCAGCGGGTCTGGTCCCAGGTATACTGCTGGCGGCAGGTGACCTGCTTGGCCAGGTCCATGCCCTCGAGCCCCGGCCATGCCTTGGCCTGGGCGGCCAGCGCGTCGAGGTCGAACCTGCCGTCGGGGTCGTGGGCGATCACCGCGTTGGGCGCGCCGAGGTCGCGGATGCGCCGGGTCAGGCGGCGGGTGTCGACGCCGGCCATGCCGACGATGCCGAACGACTTCAGCCAGCGGTCGAGGTGCTGCAGGGCGCGCCAGTTCGACGGCTCGGTGATCTCGCCGCGCAGGATGGTGCCGACGGCGGCCGAGGTCGCGGTCTCGACGTCCTCGGAATTGGTGCCGACATTGCCGATGTGCGGGAAGGTGAAGGTGATGATCTGGCCGGCGAAGGAGGGATCGGTCAGCGCCTCCTGGTAGCCGGTCATCGCGGTGTTGAACACCACCTCGCCGACGGCGGCGCCGGTGGCGCCGACGCCGCGGCCCCACAGGACCGTCCCGTCGTCGAGCACGAGCGCGGCGGTGGCGCCCGGCGGGCGCTGGCTGTGCAGGCTGTTCTCGGGCGCTTGATTCGGCATGAACGGTCCTTCGTGCTGACGCGAACTGCCGCCGCGCGCAGGCCGCCGCGCCGCGGCGCGAAGCGCGCGGGCGCGTGACGGGGCTGTCGGTAGCCGGCGGGCGGCGGGCAAATTGGGCGATAGATAGGCAAATCGGCCGGGGCCGTCAAGCTTTGCGGTGTCGCTGGAAAAACCGCGAAGGATCAACATGTTAAAAATGAATACGGGTTTTGCCGCAAGCCCCTTTTGCGCCGGGCCCCATTTGCGCTAGGCTTTTCGGCTCGCGCACGGGGGAAGGATGACCGACATGCTCAGGCAGCGCCTCAACGAAGCGCTCAAGCAGGCGATGCTCGCCAAGGACCAGCGGACGGTCTCGACGGTGCGGCTGATCCTGGCTGCGCTCAAGGACCGCGACATCGCCGCCCGCGGCCGCGGCGTCACCGAGGGCATCTCCGACGACGAGATCCTGCAGATGCTGCAGTCGATGGTCAAGCAGCGCCGCGAGAGCATCGCGCTGTACGAACAGGGCGGCCGGCTGGAACTCGCCCAGCAGGAGGCCGAGGAGATCGCGATCATCGAGCGCTTCCTGCCGCACCAGCTGTCCGAGGCCGAGACCGCCGAGGCGGTGCGCGCGCTGGTCGACGAGATGGGCGCCTCGGGGCTCAAGGACATGGGCAAGGTGATGGCGGGCCTGCGCGAGCGCCACGCCGGCCAGATGGACTTCGCCAGGGCCAGCGCCATCGTCAAGCGCCAGCTCGGCGGCTAGGCCGCCGCCTCCCGTCGCGGCCGGACCCGATCCGGCCATCCGCGCGGCGACGCATGCAAAGGCCTGGATGCCCGGGACGAGCCCGGGCACGACATCGAGAGACCCGGTCGAGCCCCCATGGCCATACCGCCCCAATTCCTGGAAGAACTGCGCGCCCGCCTGCGGCTGTCGGACGTCATCGCCCGCAAGGTCAAGCTGGCGAAGCGCGGCCGCGAGTTCACCGGCCTGTGCCCGTTCCACAACGAGAAGACGCCGTCGTTCACCGTCAACGACGAGAAGGGCTTCTTCCACTGCTTCGGCTGCGGCGCCCACGGCGACGTCGTCTCGTTCGAGATGCAGGCCCACCACCTGTCCTTTCCCGAGGCGGTCGAGCGGCTGGCGGCCGAGGCCGGGGTGGCGCCGCCGGCGCCGACCCCGCAGGAGCGCGAGCGCGCCCGCCGCGCCGCCTCGCTGCACGACGTCTGCGAGGCGGCCTGCGCCTTCTTCGAGCACCAGCTGCGCGCCGCCGGCGGCCGCCACGCCCACCAGTATCTCGAGGGCCGCGGCCTCGACGAGGACACCATCGCCCGCTTCCGCCTCGGCTACGCCCCCGACTCGCGCGAGGCGCTGAAGGTGGCGCTGAAGGGCCAGGGCATCCCGGAGGCGCTGCTGCTGGAAGCCGGCCTGATCATCCGCCGCGACGACGGCTCGACCTACGACCGCTTCCGCGGCCGGGTGATGTTCCCGATCACCGACCGCCGCGGCCGGGTGGTCGCCTTCGGCGGCCGGGTGATGGGCGACGGCCAGCCGAAATACCTCAACTCGCCCGACACGCCGCTGTTCCACAAGGGCAGCCTGCTCTACGGCCTCGCCCAGGCGCGGGTGCCGGCGGCCGAGGCCGGCACGGTGATCGCGGTCGAGGGCTATATGGACGTCATCGCCCTGCACCGCGCCGGCATCGCCCACGCGGTGGCGCCGCTCGGCACCGCGCTGACCGAGCTGCAGATCCAGGAGATGTGGCGGCTGGCGCCCGAGCCGATCCTGTGCCTCGACGGCGACGCCGCCGGCCAGCGCGCCGCCGCCCGCGCGGCGCTGCGCGCCCTGCCGCTGCTCAAGCCGGGGCACTCGCTGCGCTTCGCGATGCTGCCGGCGCCCGAGGATCCCGACAGCCTGCTGCGCGCGGGCGGCCCGGCCGCCCTGCAGGCGGTGCTGGCCCGGGCCGAGCCGCTGTTCGAGGTCGTCTGGCGCATGACGGTGGCCGGCAAGCCGCTGGACACGCCCGAACGCCGCGCCGCCCTCGAGAAGGACTACGCCGAGCAGGTCGGGGTGATCGCCGACGATTCGGTGCGCCAGGCCTATCAGCGCGAGGGCCGCTCGCGGTTCTGGGAGCTGTTCCGCGGCCGGCGCGGCGGCGGCGGCCCGCGGCAGGGCCGGCCCGGCCGGCCCGAGGCGCGCGCCACCTCGGTCAGCCGCGACTACTCCGGGCGGCTGGCGCGGCTGGGCGCGGCGCGGCCGGCGGCCGAGCCGGTCAACCCGGTCGAGGCGCTGATGCTGTTCCTGGTCGTCGAGCGGCCCGACATCCTGCCGGCGGTCGGCGAGCGCCTGGGCGCCGCCCATTTCGGCGACCCCGAGGCCGAGGCGGTGCGGATGCTGGTGATGGGCCGCTTCGGCACCGGCGACGAGCGGGTCGCGGCGCTGGCCGAGGAGCCGGCGGTCGCCGCCTTCATGGCGCGCACGGCGCGGCTGATGGCGCCGCATCGCCTCGCCCTGCGCCGCGAGCGCGACGAGCTGGTGCAGCTGTGGGACCACGCCCACGCCCGCCATGCCCGCACCGAGATCGAGGCCGACCGCGCCCGCACCGAGGCCGAGCTGGCGGCCGACTCGCGGCCCGAGAGCCTCGATCGGCTGTTGGCGCTGCAGGAGGCCGACCGTGGCCTCGACAACGGCGACGGCTGAGATGGGGGCCCGTGAAAGCGCGCGAAACCCAGGCCGCCGCGGGCGGCGCCCGGCGGCTGCGGCACGGCGATATCGCCTATCCACATCGGTCTTGACATTCGGAGGGGGGGAGTCTTAATGCACCTCGGCGGCAGTGCGTGCCTTGACTCCGTCTTCCAGGGCGACCACCTACGTTCGTGCTGGTTCAAGCGGGCGTTCGTGGCCCCAGGGGGCGCACTGTGGGTAGGCGTTCCCATGATTCGCAAGGCCCGAACCCTGGCCGGAAGAGGCAGCTGGAACCGTTGGCGCCGTCGGGCGTTACCAATAAAGAAACAGGCTGGCAGAGGACATCGCGGCGGGATGGGTGACATCAGCGGCCTTGCAGGGCGGCAGCCGAATGTCGATTTGCCGGCGGCCATGGCGGCACGACCGCTTGATTCGCAGGGACTAGAACTCATCGCGGGGACGATGTCGGCCGCCGGCGGCAGCGCGCGGCAGCATCGTCTTCATTAGCGTCATCGTCGACTCGTCGCACGGCGTGTCGGAGAGGAACTGAGGGTATTTAATGGCAAACAAGGCGACCAACACCGCAGAGATCTCCGAGAACCAGGAGGAGACCCTCGACAGCCCGCTCATCGACAGCATGGGGACCGCCGTCAAGCGCATGGTGGCGAAGGGCAAGGAGCGCGGCTACGTCACCTACGACGAGCTGAACGCCGCCCTGCCGCCGGACGAGGTGTCGTCCGAGCAGATCGAGGACACGATGGCCATGCTCTCCGAACTCGGCATCAACGTCGTCGAGAACGAGGAGACCGAGGAGGCCCAGCCCGAGGGCGGTGAGGAAGCCGAGAGCGGCGATTCGGCCGCCGGCAACATCGACGACGAGGATCTCGGCCGCACCGACGATCCGGTGCGCATGTACCTGCGCGAGATGGGCTCGGTCGAGCTGCTGTCGCGCGAGGGCGAGATCGCCATCGCCAAGCGCATCGAGGCCGGCCGCGAGATGATGATCGGCGGCATCTGCGAAAGCCCGCTGACCATCCGCGCCCTGCTCGAATGGCACGACGCCCTGGTCGAGGGCAAGATGCTGCTGCGCGACATCATCGACCTCGACGCCACCTACGGCGCCGGCCCCGGCGCCGAGGAGATCGTCGACGGCCTCGCCGAGACCGAGGACGAATCCGCCGCGCCGCGCGGCGACGGCGCCGCCGACGGCGAGGACAAGGGCGACGGCGAGCCCCGCGCCGCCGCCGAGGGCGAGGACGAGGGCGCCGAGGACGGCGAGGAGGCCTCGGTGTCGCTGGCGGCGATGGAAGCCCAGCTGATGCCGCAGGTCGTCGAGACCTTCGAGAGGATCGCCGAGACCTACGCCAAGCTGCACAAGGCGCAGGAGCAGCGCCTGGTCGCGCTGAACAAGGGCGACAAGCCGCCGGCGGCGACCGAGAAGCGCTACGAGAAGCTGAAGGCCGAGCTGGTCCAGCTCATGGACGGCGTCCACCTCAACAACGCCCGCATCGAAATGCTGGTCGAGCAGCTCAACGCGCTCAACCGCCGCCTGATCGGGCTGGAGGGCAAGTTGCTGCGCCTGGCCGAGAGCTGCCGCGTCAAGCGCCAGGAGTTCCTCGACTGCTATTTCGGCGCCGAGCTCGATCCGAAGTGGCTGGAGCGCGTCTCCGAGCGTCCCGGCAAGGGCTGGAAGGACTTCGCCGGCCGTCACGCCGCCGAGGTGGCGACCATCCGCAACGGCATCGCCGAGATCTCGGCCGAGGCCGGGCTGGCGATCGGCGAGATGCGCCGCATCGTCGCCACCGTGCAGCGCGGCGAGCGCGAGGCCAGCAAGGCCAAGAAGGAGATGATCGAGGCCAACCTGCGCCTGGTGATCTCGATCGCCAAGAAGTACAC
>CAZJFH010000031.1:0-54624 GCA_964545205.1 uncultured Rhodospirillaceae bacterium | reverse complement strand
CCGGCCCCCGCAACCAAGATCCCGCAAAAGCCCGCCTCCCACGAGGCGGGCTTTTGGCGTTTCCGCCGCCCGCGGGCGTCACCTCAGCCGGTCGACCGGCTCCGGTCGGGCTCGAACACCGGCAGGGTGAAGCCGCGTCGCAGTCCCAGCAGCGGCGGCCCGGCGCGGACCAGGAGCCGCCAGCGGACGTAGCGCAACCCCGGCTGCCGCGTGCCCGGCAGGTCGGGCGGCACCGCGAACGCGAAGGCCAGCGTGCCGTCCGGCTCGACATGGCCGGCAAGTTCGGCCTGCCACAGGGTCTGGTGGCGGACATGGTTGTACGGCCGGATTCGGAACGAGAACCGGCTGCACCGCAACACCACCGTCGCCCGCAGCGGCGCCGCCGGCCGGCGCGTGAACGACACCCGTCCGCGCAACGGCGCGCCGGTCGTCGCCGGCACCGCCTCGAGGCTGAGGTGACTCTCGCCGAAGCGCAGCCGGTCGCCGGCCAGCGCCAGCGCGGGAACCGCCACCACCGCCGCCGCGAGCGCCGCCGCCGGCCACCAGGGCTCGATCGCCGGCGCCCGGGCGGCGGCCTCGACCTCGCCGAGGCGCTCGGCGACCGCCGCGAATCCCGGCAGAGACATCGTGCCGACGTACTGCGCGAGGGCGACGGCCAGCACGCTGGCCAGCACCGCCACGGCCCACAGTTCGATCCACCACGGATCGATGGTGTCGTGGACGCGGTTGCGCCGCCAGTCGGCGCGCACGTGCCACGGCGCCTCGGCATGCCGGCGCCAGGCCAGCGCGGAGCGGGTCAGGACGCCGCCCCAAACCGTCGTGGCGACACCCAGCAGCGCCAGGACGGCGAAGATCGGGATCGGCAGGTCGTACGCGCCGGCCTGGTGGCGCTGCCAGGCCCAGGCGGCCAGCGCGACGCCGCCGCCCGACAACGCCACGCCCAGCAAGACGTTGGCCCAGCTCGTGATCCTGGTTCGGTCGGGTTCGCGCCACGCCACGGCCGCCCTCCTGATGAACCCATGGTGTGAGCGGCCGGCCGGCGAGTCAATCCCGGCGCGCGGCGGCGCGAGCGCGGCGGGGTTTGCAGACATTGCAAAAACACGCCGCCCGGGCGGCGAGAGGCTTGCAACATTGCAAGATTACAAGTGTGTCAGCCTTGTGACATGAAATGCTGTGGTGCAGCATAACGGCTCCGGCCAAGACGGAGGTCATAAGGTGAGTAAGGAACTCTACGAAATCGGCGAGATGCCGCCCATCGGCGAAGTGCCGCCGAAGATGCACGCCTGGCTTATCCGCCCCGAGCGGTTCGGCGAGCCCAAGGACGCCTTCAAGCTCGAGGTCGTCGACACGCCCGAGATCGGCCCCTACGACGTGCTGGTCTACATCATGGCGGCCGGCATCAACTACAACAACGTCTGGGCCGGCCTCGGCATCCCGATCAACGTCATCGCCGCCCGCAACAAGGCCGGCGAGCCCGAGGAATTCCACATCGGCGGCTCCGACGCGTCGGGCATCGTCTACAAGATCGGGTCGAAGGTGAAGAACGTGAAGGTCGGCGACGAGGTCGTCGTCCACTGCGCCACCTACGACCCGGAATGCCCGTCGGTCCAGGCCGGCATCGACCAGATGTACTCGCCGACCTACCGCATCTGGGGCTACGAGACCAACTACGGCAGCTTCGCCCAGTTCGCCCGCGTCCGCGGCACCCAGTGCGTGCCCAAGCCCAAGCACCTGACCTGGGAGGCGGCCGCCGCCTACATGCTGGTCGGCGCCACCGCCTACCGCATGCTGCTGGGCTGGAACGAGCATGCGCTGCGTGCCGGCGACGTCGCCCTGATCTGGGGCGGCGCCGGCGGCCTCGGCTCGATGGCGATCCAGATCGCCCGCGCCAAGGGCGCGATCCCGATCGCGATCATCTCCAGCGACGACAAGATCGACTACTGCATGCAGCTCGGCGCCAAGGGCTGCATCAACCGCAACAAGTTCGACCACTGGGGCATGCTGCCGCACTGGAAGGACACCGCCGGCTACAACAAGTGGCTCAAGGGCGTGCGCGCCTTCGGCAAGGAGATCTGGGACGTGCTCGGCGAGAAGAAGCAGCCGCGCATCGTCTTCGAGCATCCCGGCGAGAGCACGATCCCGACGTCGCTGTTCGTCTGCGACACCGGCGGCATGGTCGTCGTCTGCGCCGGCACCACCGGCTACAACGCCACCGTCGACCTGCGCTACATGTGGATGCGCCAGAAGCGCGTGCAGGGCTCGCACTTCGCCAACGACGCCCAGTGCGCCGCCTTCAACCAGATGGTGATCGACGGCCTGATCGATCCCTGCCTGTCGCGCGGCTTCACCTGGGACGAGATCCCGCACGTCCATCAGCTGATGTACGAGAACAAGCATCCGCACGGCAACATGGGCGTGCTGGTCGGCGCCAAGGAGTTCGGCCTCGGCGCTTCGAGCCCCGAGCCGGTGGCGCTGCCGCATCCGCACCTGCCCGCCGGCGACGTCCACGACACGCCGCGGCCGCTGCCGCTGTCGATGCCGCTGGGCGACGTCGCCGAGGCCGCCGCCGCCGCCGGCGGGGTGGCCAACGACGACGCGCTGGTCCGCGACATCATGGTCCGCGACATGTCGATGGTCGCCCCCGGCGACACCGTCGACGCGGCGGCGCGCATCATGCTGTCGCGCAACACCACCGCGGTGGTGGTCGCCGACCAGGGCAAGCCGGTGGGCATCGTCTCGCACACCGACGTCGTGCTGGCCGGTCAGGGACGCCCGAGCCATGTCGTCCGCGCCATGCCGGTGCGCGACGTCATGACCCCCGATCCCTACACGATCGAGGCCGACGTCACCCTGACCGAGGCGGTGTCGGTGATGACCGGCAAGCGCGTCCACCACCTGGTGGTCACCGACGCCGGCAAGGCGATCGGCATCATCGCCACCGGCGACGTCATGCGCCGCATGGTCGAGGAGCAGGCGCGCTCGGCCGCCGAGTAGGCATTCGCGCGGGAGCGGCCGCCAGGCCGCTCCCGCCGGATCACGCCTCCGCGGCCGGCGAAGGGCGTCTCTCCAGGACCTTGAGCAGATACGGCGTGGTGCCCTTGCGCAGCATGTCGTAGATCAGGCTGCCGCGGGCGCCCGCGAACTGGCGCGCCGCGGCGCGGCCGAAGCGCAGGCGGTCGATCAGCGCCGCCTTGCGCGCATGGGCCGCATCCAGCGCCCGCACCACCCCGTCGTTGATCCGCTCGGCGGCGATGGGCTCGAGCAACGGATGGGCGAGCGCCCGTTCGGTGGCGGCGACCATGTCGGGGCCGCGGATGTCCGCCCAGCCGAACCGCCCTCCGGGCTTGAGCACACGGGCGACCTCGGCCACGAACCGCGGCATGTCGCCGTAGCAGTGCGAGCTCTCGACATTGATGACGGCGTCGAAGCTGGAGTCGGGGAAGGGCAGGTTCACGGCATCGCCTTCGAGGAAGCGAAGATTGGGAACGTCGCGGTGCAGGCGGCGGCACAGCGTCACGGCTCGCGGCGAGAAGTCGATGCCGACCATCTCGGCCGGACGATACGTGCGGGCCAGCCAGGACGCGCCGCCGCCGCGGCCCGAGCCCACCTCGAGAACGCGCAGCCCCTCCAGCGGGATCTGGGTGGCCAGGCGATGATACAGTCCGATGAAGCAGCGGTCCGGCTCGTCGGCAGGGTCGAGCGCGAAGGGCGGCTCGTCCGCCGGCGGCAGCCAGCCGTAGTTCATGAAGGTCCAGCTCTCGTCCTTCATGCTGCGGGCCAGCACCTGATAGACGCCCTTCCACAGCGCCCTGACCAGCCATGGCGACACGGTGCCTTCGTTGATCCGCCGCAGGAAGCCCTGGTAGACCCGGTCAAGCATCCGCCGTGCCCCGTTTGGCGGCGCGCGCGTTGAAGTACTCGCGCCATCCGTCGGCCAGCGCGCCGTCGTCGCCATGCCAAGGATGGAAGCCGGGTCGGAAGAAGCGCAGATAATAGCCCAGCACGCGGCGGTAATGGCCGGGACGCCCCAGCAGGAGCCAAGTCAGCCTGAGCCAGGTGCCGAGACCCGGGGCGTGGCCCCGCGCCCTCAGTATGGTGCCGATGTTCTTGAGCAGCAGTCCGTGCATTTGCCGCGTGGCTATGAGCAGCACCGCGCAGCGGGCGGTATAGCGCTTCCACGGCGGCATGTCGGCGGCCACCTGCTTCAGCACGTCGAAGGCCACGCCCTTGTGCTCCATCTCTTCGAGGGCGTGCCAGGTCCACAGGTCGCGGTACGGCCGCGGCGCGTCGGCGAACATCGAGGGATCGCCCAGCACCATGCAGGCGAAGGAGGCGGTGAGGTGCTCGATGGCTACCGTCACCGTCAGGCGCGTCTTCGGCGTCATCGGCTGGCCCAGCAGCGCCTTGATCGGGGCTTCCAGCGCGTCGAGGTCGAGCCCGCCGGCACAGAAGGCCCGATTGTAGGCCTCGTGCTCGCGGGTGTGATAGGCCTCCTGCGCACAGAACGCGTCGATGTCCCGACGCAGGGCCGGATCGGTGACGCGCTCGGCATAGGCGCGTACCGAGCGGATGAAGAAGCGCTCCCCCTCGGGGAAGAACAGCGACAGCGCGTCGCAGAACGCGGTCAGCAGCGGATCACCGCCGAACCACGCCGGATCGCTGACCTCGGCGACCCCGAACCGGATGTCGCGCCGGATGATCTCGGGCACGGCGCCTGCTGGCGAATCCGCACTGATCTCGATGCTCACCGCCGGTCCCCCTCCCAGCCTTCCCAACGAAGCCCGGATAATGCCAGCTTGGCCACCGGGGCGCCAGTGCGGCGGGCGCCCGAGCTGGCCGCTCCCCGTTGACGATTTCCTTGCGAATTCGGTGTATTGCTATGCTGGAAACGGAAGGAGCGGGGATGGCGAAGGACCGCAAGGTGATGCTGGGCCACAAGATCCGGCGGCTGCGCAGGGAGCTGAACCTGACGCAGGCGCAGATGGCCGAGCGCCTGGGCCTGTCGCCCAGCTACTTCAACCTGATCGAGAACAACCAGCGCCCGGCGACGGTGCCGCTGCTGCTCAAGCTCAGCCAGGCCTTCGAGATCGACATCCAGGCCTTCGCCGACACCGACGAGGTGCGGCTGGCCGGGCAGCTCACCGAGGTGTTCTCCGACCCGCTGTTCCGCGACTGCGACATCAAGAAGCACGACGTGCGCGAGCTCGCCTCGGTGACGCCGACGCTCGGCCAGGCGGTGCTCGACCTCTACCATGCCTATCACGAGGCCCAGGTCGCCATCCGCGCCCTGGCCGAGCGCGTCGCCGACCGCGACAAGCTGCAGCTCCTGCAGACCAAGGCCTTCCCGCTCGAGGAGGTGCGCGACTTCTTCCAGGCGCACGAGAACCACTTCCCCGAGCTGGAGCAGGCGGCCGAGGCGCTGTGGCAGACGGCGGGGCTGGTCCAGGGCGACCTGCGCCGCGGCCTGACCGACCATCTCGCCAAGGTGCACCAGGTGCGGGTCAAGCGCATGCCGGTCGAGGTGATGGGGCACGCCATCCGCCGCTTCGATTTTCACAATCGCCGGCTGCTGCTCTCGGAGCTGCTGTCGCCGCAGGCCCGCGCCTTCCACCTGGCGGTCAAGATCGGCATCATCGAGCTCGAACCGGTGTTCGAGCGCATCATCGACGACGCCAATTTCTCCAGCGACGAATCCCGCGGCCTCGCGCGCGTCGGCCTGGCCAACTATTTCGGCGGCGCCGTGTTGCTGCCCTACGAGCAGTTCTTCCAGGCGGTGCGCGGGCTGCGCTACGACATCGAGCTGCTGCAGCACCGCTTCGACGCCAGTTTCGAGCAGGTCTGCCACCGGCTCACGACCCTGCAGCGGCCGAACGCCCGCGGCGTGCCGTTCTTCCTGATCCGCGTCGACAAGGCCGGCAACGTCTCGAAGCGCTTCACCGCGACGCCGCTGCAGTTCGCCCGCTTCGGCGGCGCCTGTCCGCGCTGGAACGTCTACGACGCCTTCACCGTGCCGGGCGTGCTGCACACCCAGCTGGCCGAGATGTCCGACGGCAGCCTGTATTTCTTCATCGCCCGCTCGGTGACCAAGACCGGCGGCGGCCACCGCTCGCCGCCGCAGCGCTTCGCCCTGGCGCTGGGCTGCGAGGCCCACCACGCGGCACAGATCGTCTATGCCGACGGCCTGCAGCTCGACAATCGCGAGGCCGCCGTGCCGATCGGCGTCAACTGCCGCCTGTGCGAGCGCCTCGACTGCAGCCAGCGCGCCTTCCCGCCGCTGAACCATGCGCTGATCGTCGACCAGAACCTGCGCGGCCATTCCGCCTTCTACTTCAAGCCGAACGCCACCTCGTAGGTCCATTGACATCGTCAATGGGCGGGATGTTCCTTATCAATTTCCGTCATGCTGATCTCATCCGTACCATGCCGGCCTGAAACGAATCAGCCGGAGGGTTTGCGAAATGTGTCGGATGGTGATCGTCGTTCGCGACGTCGACGAGCTTACGGCCAACATGCCCGTGATTTCCGAGATTTCTCGGCGGATGGGCGGCGAGGCCGGACGGCTGCTCGGCGTCTGGTGCGATCCGTCCGCGCCCTCCGTGCCGCCCGACGACAGCGGCCTGCGGCGCGGCGTCGGCGAGTTCCGCCAGTCGTTCGAGCGCGCCGGGGTGTGGGCGGTGTGGCGCTTCGAGCCGCCGGCCGAGGCGGCGGCGAGCGAGGCCGGCCCGCACCACGGGCTGATCTCGGCGCTGCTGGCGCGGGCGGAGCGGCCCGAGGGCCGCATCTACATTCCGGTGTTCGCCGCCGACCAGCCGGCCGAGGCGCTGGCGGCCGAGATGGATCGCCTGACCATGGCCTTTCCCGACCGGATCGCCGGTCCGCTGTACCGCCGCGACGATAGAACCCAACTGTCGTGGTCGCTCCACGATGCTTGATCCGGTCATCCTGTTCTTCGTTCTCGGCGTCGTCGCCGGCCTGCTGCGCTCGGAGCTGCGGCTGCCGGGACAGGTCTACGAGTTCCTGAGCATGCTGCTGCTGCTCGCCATCGGCCTGAAGGGCGGCATCGAGCTGGCCAAGCAGTCGCCTTGGGAGCTGCTGCCCCAGATCCTCGCCGTCGTGGCGATGGGCCTGGTCATGCCGCTGCTGGCCTATCCGGTGGCCCGCTTCGTCGGCCGTCTGGCGCGGGCCGACGCCGCCTCGATCGCCGCGCATTACGGCTCGGTCAGCGTCGGCACCTTCGCGGTGGCCGTGGCCTGGCTGACGGCGCGCGGCATCGGCTTCGAGGAATACATGTCGCTGTTCGTGGTGGTGCTGGAGATCCCGGCCATCATCGTCGGCATCGTGCTGGCGCGCGGGTTGTCGCGCGACGTCGCGTGGAAGCGCATGGCGCATGAGGTGTTCCTGGGCAAGAGCATCGTGCTGCTGGTCGGCGGCCTGCTGATCGGCTGGGCGGCCGGCGAGGAGGGCGTGGCCTCGATCCGGTTCCTGTTCCTCGACGCCTTCAAGGGCGTGCTGGCGCTGTTCCTGCTGGAGATGGGGCTGATCGCCGCCGCGCAGCTCGGCGCGCTGCGGCGCCACGGCGCCTTCCTGCTCGGCTTCGGCATCGCCATGCCGCTGACCGGCGCGCTGATCGGGACCATGCTGGCGGCGGCGCTGGGGCTGTCGCTGGGCGGCACCGTGCTGATGGCGACGCTGGCCGCCAGCGCGTCGTACATCGCCGTGCCGGCGGCCTTCCGCATGATCGTGCCCGAGGCCAATCCGACGCTTTCGCTGACCGCCTCGCTCGGCGTAACCTTCCCCTTCAACATCGTCGCCGGCATTCCGCTGTACCATCAGTTCGCCGGCCTGCTCGCCGCCAAGGGGCTCATCTGATGCCGCCGGAACATTCCCAGACCCGCCGCCTGGTCACCATCGTCACCGAGGCGGCGCTCGAAAGCGTCCTGCTCGACGACCTCGAACGCCTGGGCGCCCACGGCTACACGGTGACCGACGCGCGCGGCAAGGGCAGCCGCGGCGCGCGCGCCGGCTCGTGGGACAACTCGACCAACATCCGGATCGAGGTCGTCTGCGATCACGCCACCGCGGCGGCGATCGCGACGCATCTGCGCGCGACCTACTACCAGAACTACGCCATGATCCTGTTCTGCCACGATGTCGACGTACTGCGGCCGGAGAAGTTCTAGCCCGATGCCGACGCCGCCGCCGCCCTTCGACTTCGACCTGCTGCGCAGCTTCGTGGCCGTCGTGGACTCGGGCGGCTTCACGCGGGCGGCGGCGCGGCTGGGACGGACGCAGTCGACGGTCAGCCTGCAGATCAAGCGTCTGGAGGAGCGGCTGGGCCAGCCGGTGTTCGTGCGCGACCGCCGCGAGCCCGAGCTGACCGCCGAGGGCGAAGTGCTGCTGACCTATGCCCGCCGCCTGCTGCAGATCGCCGACGAGGCGCGCGTGCGGCTGCTGGAGCCGGATGTCGGCGGCGGCGTGCGCCTGGGCACGCCCGAGGACTTCGCGACCCTGCACCTGGCCGACGTGCTGTCGCGCTTCGCCCGCGCCCATCCGCAGGTCAATCTCGAGGTCAACTGCGACTTCACCGCCAACCTGCTCGACGGCTTCGCCAAGGGCCAGTACGACCTGGTGCTGTGCAAGCGCGAGCCGCAGGGTCCCGGCGGCGGCCAGATGGTGTGGCGCGAGCCGCTGGTCTGGGCCGGCTCCGACCGCCTGCGCCTGACCGGCGACGCGCCGCTGCCGCTGGTGCTGGCGCCCAATCCCGACATCTACCGCCGCCGCGCCATCGCCGCGCTCGATGCCGCGGGGCGCGCCTGGCGCATCGTCTACACCAGCCCCAGCCTGGCCGGCATCCAGGCCGCGGTGCGCGCCGGTCTGGGCGTCACCGTGCTGCCGCGCGAGATGCTGACCACCGACCTGGCGCTGGTCGACCACGGCCTGCCCGAACTCGCCGACGTCGAAACCGTGCTCTACCGCGCGCCGGGCAAGCTGTCGAAGGCGGCCGAGATGCTGGCCGCCGACATCGTCCGCGCCCTCGGCGCGCCGATGGGCGACTGAGACGGGTTCAGGCTTCGGGATAGCTGATCGACACCACCTCGATCTCCTCCATGCCCGCCGGCGCCCGCAGGCGGACGAGGTCGCCCTCCTGCGCCTTGAGCAGCGCCCGGGCGACCGGCGAGACCCAGCTTATCCTGCCGCTGTCGAGGTCGGCCTCGTCGATGCCGACGATGGTCACCGTGACTTCCGAATCGTCCGCCCGGGCATAGGTGACGGTGGCGCCGAAGAACACCCGGTCGCGGGTGGTCTGCTGGCGCGGGTCGACGACATGCGCGATGTCGATGCGCTTGCCGAGGAAGCGGATGCGGCGGTCGATCTCGCGCAGTCGCTTCTTGCCGTACAGGTAGTCGCCGTTTTCCGAGCGGTCGCCGTTGCCCGCCGCCCAGGAGACGATCTCGACCACCCGCGGGCGCTCGTCGCGCAGCAGCTGGCGCAGCTCGTCCTGCAGCGCCTGCAGGCCGGCCGGCGTGATGTAGTTCTTGCCGCCGGGCGGCACCGCCGCGCCGGCCTCGTCGTCGTCGTCCTCGGTGTGCAGGGCCATCCGGCTTCCCCATCGTTCTCGCCCCGGCAAGGTAGGCGCTGACGGCCGCCGGGGCAACGGCTGGCCGCATGGCATACGACCCGGCGGGTAGGCTGTGGCGGTGAAGCCGTCATGCTACAACGGAATGGGCGGGTATGGACTTAGAACGATTCTGATGGACCTCGAAAAGAGACTAAGGCTGGCGCAGGCGAGCGAATTCGCGGAGCTGCTGCTCGATCAGTTCGGCGGCGATGCCGCGACCTACGCCGCGGCGCGGCTCGAGGACGCGCACGAGCACAAGGATCTCGACCGTCAACGCTGCTGGCGCGACATCCTGGGCATCATCGAACGCGAGATGCGCCGCCGCGCGCGCGCTGCAGCCCGGTAACGACGAGGGTTCCCGCCGCGACCGCGCCGACGGCGACGGCGGCGGTGCCGAGCGAGCGCGCCAGGGCGCGGCGCACCCGCGGCGACGGCCGCCGGCGCCACGGCGCGAAGTTCTCGTGCGGGCCCTTCGGGTCGAGCAGGCGGAAGCCGGCGATGAGGTGCTCGGGCAGGCTCGACTCCTCGGGTTCGAGCGGCGCCAGATGCCGTCCGCCGCGCCGCGCCGCCTCGTCGACCAGACGCACCAGGCCGTGCCGGGACAGCCGTTCGCGGACGATCGCCGGATCAAGCCCGAGATGCTCGGCCAGCAAGCGGCCCAGGAACGTCTGGACGGTGTCGCGCTCGCCGGGACCCGAGGCCTCGACGGCGAGGTCGCATTCCGTGTCGAAGCCCATCGAGCGGTTGTTGAGATTGGCCGAACCGACCCGCAGGAAGCGGTCGTCGACGATCATCACCTTGGAATGGATGGTGATCGGCTGGCCGCTGGACCCGACCGGCTGGCAGACGCGCAGGCGGCGATGGCGGTCGGCGCGGCGCAGCCGCTCGACCAGGAAGGCGCGCGGGGCGTCCATCAACTGGTGCTCGATCCAGCTCGGGCTCTCTCGCGGCAGGACGATCACCACTTCGGGACCGTCGCGCTCGCCCAGCCGGCGCGCGAGCGCGTCGGCGATGCGGCGCCAGGCGAAGTACTGGCTTTCGATGTAGATGTGGCGCCGGGCGGCCGCGACGGCGTCGAGGTACAACGCCTCGATCTCGCGCACCGGCGCGCCGTTCGGCCATTTCGGGTCGGTGCGCGCGAGGCCGACCGCGATGTGGCATTCGTCGGCGGCGACGTGACCCGGCCACGGGGCGCCGCCCTCGGCGGCCGGGGCCGGCAGCGACTCGCCGGTGGCGCCGCGCCAGCGCTCGCGGGCCAGTTCGCCGAGGCAGCGGGCGACGTCGCCGTCGACCATGGCCATCACGTCGTGGCGCGGCTCGTAATGGCCGCCCAGCGGCTGCACGCGGCGGGGATCGTCCTCGCGGTGCTCGGGCGTGTCCCAGCGGTTGCCCGCGAAGTCCATGCCGCCGCAGAAGGCCAGGGCGTCGTCGACGACCAGAATCTTCTGGTGGTGGCAGCCGCCGGGCGGGTGGTGGCCGTCGAGCCGGTACTGCAGCCGCCGGTCGGTCTGCCAGTCGAGCAGCCGCAGCGGCTTGAACGGATGGCGGATGCCCATCGGCACCGGCATCTGCCAGCGCAGGACGTGGACGTGGAGTTCCGGCCGCGCGGCGACGATCGCCTCCAGCAGGCTCTCGATGGTGTTCGGCCAGCCGTCGGCGAGCGGGCGGTGCCGCACCAGCTCGACGCGCGGATCGAAATCCCAGGCGACCAGCAGCACCTGACGGCGGGCGGCGAGCAGGGCCGCGCGCACGGCCTCGAAATACGACGCGGCGTCGATCAGGAAGGCGATGCGGTCGGCATGGGCGATACGCCAGCAGGTCTGGCCGGGGCGCAGCAGCGGCGCCGTGGCGCGGGGTGGTTCTGCGGGTCTCATGCCCTGCATAACGCCGCCGCGGCGAGAGAGTTCGGCCCCGCCCCCGGGAGGGAGGAGGGGCGGGGCCGGGGCGCGATCAGTCGGCGACTTCCTCGTAGCCGGTGACCATGCCCTTGAGATAGGCGTCCCACGGCTTCGAGGTGAAGGCCATGTAGACGTGCGCGATGAAGAACACCAGCATGGCGAAGGCGGCGGCGGTGTGGACGAATGCCACCAGCCCCAGCGGCAGGCCGCTGATGTCGTTGTAGTAGAGATAGAGCAGGCCGGAGATCCACAGCGCCGGCGAGATCATCAGCTTGAAGAACAGGTAGGCCAGGCGCTGCATCGGGTTGTGCTTGGCCGAACGGGTCTTCTTGTACGGATGATGGACGTCTGACTTGAAGATGCCGATCGAGTAGTACATCGCCACCGCCATCAGCTTGTCGGTGGTCGGGATGTACTGCCGCCATTCGCCGGTGGTCAGGTGCCAGAAGATGGCGAAGGCCCACAGGCCGATCAGCGCCCAGGCGAAGATGACGTGCATGTCCGCGGCGGTCGCCCAGGGCACGAAGCTCAGCGTGCCGTGCACCGTGAAGCCGCTGATCATCAAGAGGACGATGAGCAGCGCCTGGGTCCAGTGCCAGAACCGCTCGAAACGGGTGAAGACGATTTCGCGTTTCATGGCGCTACTCCTTCTTGGACTTGGCGAGCCGCAGCAGGCCATGGCCGACGGCGCCGAGCAGGGTGAGGCCGGCCGCCGCCCAGCCGATCAGGTCGAGCCAGGGATAGGTGTCGCGGCCGGGCATGTAGAAACCGCCGAGCTTGGCCAGACGGCCGTCGCGGGCGTGGCAGCTTTCGCACTCCAGCGCCTTCTCCTTCGGCGCGACCATGTGGGTGATCGGCCAGTAGTAGACGGTCTCGACGAAGCCGAATTCGCCGCTGTAGGGGACCGGCTGGCCCTTCATGCCGGCGGCGATCGCCTTCGGCCAGTCGAAGTTGCCCCAGAACGCGGCGTCGTCCTTGCCGAAGGTGTGGGTGTAGACGAGGTTCTTGTTGACGCTGTCGTAGGCCTGCTTGCCGCGCATGGCCTTGAACGGCCAGATGCGGGAGTCGGGCTGGCCGTAGGCGCCGCCGAAGCTGTTGATCGGCACCACCGACGTCGGATCGATCTTCTCGAAGTTGGTGTAGCGGACGGTGCCGTCGAACCACAGGTAATCGGGCACGACGTTGGCTTCCCAGACGAAGTCGCCCTTCAGGCTGTCGTAGACGTCGTCGCCCGCGGCGTCGTGCTCCTTGTACGGCTTGCCGTCCTTGAGCTTGCCGGCGGTCGACCAGTCCCACCACATCTTCGTCTTCTTGCCGCCGCGGGCGAATTCCGGCACGTGGCAGGTCGGGCAGGCGACGACGTCGGTGTGGTCGTTCAGCTTGGCCTCGTGCTCGTGCGGCGTCATGCCGTGGCAGGATTCGCAGGTGGCGCGGTCGCCGTCGGTCTTGCCGGGAATGTCGACGCCATGCGTGTCGACGGCGCGGGTGACGTAGCGGCTGCCCGCGACCTCGTGCTCGTCGGCGGTGTGGCAGGTGGCGCAGGTGAAGTTCAGGCCCTCGGCGTCCATGTGGACGTCCAGCGCCTTGTCGGGCTTGGCCAGCGAACTGTCCATGTCGCCGTGCTTGACCGCGTCGCCGCCGCCGCCGAGGAAGTGGCAGGCGCCGCACGAGGCGCGGCTGGTCGGGCCGACGGCCTTGGCGACCTTGACCAGGTCGACCGCCTTCATGGTCTTGCCCATGAACGGCGTGTCCTGGTACGGCGGGTGGCCGGCGCCGGCGGGGAATTTCTTGTAGGCGCCGGTGGTGTCATGGCAGACGAGGCAGTCGACGGCGGTCTCGTTGGCGAAATCGAAGCTGGCGTCCTTCCAGCCGAAGCCGATGTGGCAGCTGGTGCAGCGCGGCAGGTTGGTCTCGACGTTGCCGCAGAAGTTGTTGATGACCAGGCTCTTGCCCAGCGGCTGCCCGGTCTTCGGGCTGTCGACCTTCCAGGTCCAGTGCTTGGTCTTGTGAATCTGCTTCGAGGCTTCGGTGTGGCAGGCCAGGCAGGCCTTGGTGACGTCCGGGCCGGTGGCGAACGGACCCTCCAGCTCCTTGAACTTGCTGTGGTCGGCGGTCGAGGCTTTGGCCTTGGCAGCCGGTTCGGCCGCCGCCGGCTCCGCCATGCCGATGGCGGCCAGGCACGCCAGTGCGGCCAAGGCACGATTGATGATCATGGCTCCCCCCCTTTGCCGGGGCTTGATAATTGTCGATACTACCCCGGATCCGCTGTTCTTTGCTGCGCGGTATTAGTGGGATCTAATATGCGGAATCCGTATGGCTGAGCGGGTCGTGCCTGCGACCAAAGTATGGGGTCCCGGTCGGTTCGGGCACCGGGCGGACGGAAGTCAGCGGTCTCTCTCGCGCCGGCGAATAAACGAATGGGTGATTGCCGTCGCGGCCCGTCGCCGACATCTCGGAGGGATGCGATGAGCGGAGAGGAACGATGCGCGCGCGCTACGCACTCTACGGCCTCGCCGTGGTCGGCCTGGTTCTGGCGCTGCAGGCCGCCATGCCCCACCGGTTGGAAGAGGGGCGCTCGGTCGAGGTTCTGGGCAAGCTGAACCATTACCTGAAATGGCGGCCGCGCGGGGTGTCGCTGGCGCAACTGTCCGGCGCCTTCGAGTGGGATCTCGCCTGCGCGGTCAAGGCCGACGTCTATCCGGCCGACTTCGAGAGCCAGACCGGCATCCGGTTCCCGGAGGTGATCGAGCTGCGCGGAGAGGGCGACAACTGGCTGCTGGTGTTCGCCCACGGAACGCGGGCGGTGGCCGTCGCCCAGGTGCCGGTGTCCTCGATGGGCGACATCGAGCAGGACCGGCCCTATCACTGCGTCGAGGACCAGAACGCGTTCCTGACCGTGATCGAGCGTCAGGGCGAGGACGGGCCGCCGCGCCACTTCATCCTGAGGTCCTAGCCGCCTACTTGGCTCCGCGTTCCTTCCCCGATCCCTCCCGCTCGGCGTCGCGCCGGGCCTCCTCGGCGTCGAAGTCGTCGGGGCTCTTGTTCGACTGCGCCAGCCATTCCTCCTTCGATGGAAGGTCGTCGCGCCGGGTTTTCCTGTCGTCGGTCATATCGCTCTCCATCGGTGGCAACACCAAGCGTCAACACCGGCGAGGCGCCGGGGTTCGCGGCCGGAACATCGCGCGCTCGCGCCTGTTGGAATGAAGGCGACACCAACCGAGATGGAGGCACCCGCCATGATGAAGATTCTTTCGACCGCAGCGGTCGCCCTGGCGGTTGCGGCCCCGGGCTGGGCCGTCGCCCAGCCCGCACAGAACCAGGCGCAGGGCGGCCAGACCGGCCAGCAGGGCATGCAGCAGCAGCGCATGCAGCAGCAGGACCAGCAGGGCATGCGGGCGCAACAGGGTCGGCAGCAGCAGGGCCAGCAGCGCGCCACGGTCCAGGGTCTGGGCGTGCCGGTCGTCGCGCTGACCGAGTGGCGTTATGACGAGCTCTATCAGCAGGGCTGGCGCGGCGAGCAGCTGCTCGACGCCGAGGTCTACGGACCGACCGGCGAGGAGATCGGCGACGTCGAGAACGTGATCCTCGACGGCGAGGGTCGGATCGTCAGCATCATCGCCGAGATCGGCGGCTTCTGGGACATCGGCGACACGCACATCAACGTGCCGTGGAACCAGGTCGAGGTCGCCCCGAACTTCGAGCGGGTGACCATTCCGGTGACCGAAGAGAACGTCGAGGAGTTCGGCCTGTTCGGCGAGAACAACCTGCTGACCCGCCGCCAGGCCGGGCAGCTCGCGGAGGTCGACGACGATCTCGCCACCGCCGGCCGCACCTGGAAGCTTTCGGAGCTGGTCGACGACTACGTCACGCTGCGCGGCGGCATCGGCTATGGCTATGTCGAGGACGCGATCTTTGGCCAGGACGGCAGGCTGCAGGCGGTGCTGGTCAACCGCGACGTCGCCTATGGCGTCGGCGGCCCGTACGCCTATCCGTTCTACGGCTACGGCCGCGGCTTCGATCCGGGGCTGGACTACTACGAGATGCCGTACGGCGAGGGCGAGGTCGCCGACATGGAGCCGTTCGAGTACGAGCGCATGGACTGACCCGCCCGTCGGCGGTCAAACGGAAAGGGCCGCCGGCGGCTGCCGGCGGCCCTTTCTCGCGAGCGCCTCGCGGCTCAGCCGACGATGTCGGTCTGGGCGAAGAAGAAGGCGATTTCCTTGGCCGCGTTCTCCTGGCTGTCCGAGCCGTGGACCGAGTTGGCCTCGACCGACTCGGCGAAGTCGGCGCGGATCGTGCCGGGGGCGGCGTTGGCCGGGTTGGTGGCGCCCATGATCTCGCGATTGCGCGCCACCGCGTTGTCGCCTTCCAGCACCTGGACGACGACCGGGCCGGAAATCATGAAGGCGACGAGGTCGTTGAAGAACGAGCGTTCGGCGTGGACGGCGTAGAAGCCCTCGGCCTGCTCCTTGGTCAGGCGGACGCGCCGCTGGGCGACGATGCGCAGGCCGGCGTCCTCGAACCGGGCGTTGATCTTGCCGGTGAGATTGCGCCGCGTGGCGTCGGGCTTGATGATCGACAGAGTGCGTTCGGTAGCCATGTCCTGAATTCCCTTTGGCCGTGTAGCGCGCGCCGCGGCCCTCGCAGGCGCGACGATCACCGTCCCCGGTTCGGAGCGGATGCGGGGGCGGGTTATAAACCGAGAATGCGGGCGAGGCAACCGTGATCCGATTTCATCGGCGGCCCGCGATGTGCTATGACGCCCGCGCATGCTGCACGTCAACGACCTAATTTTCCGCTACGGCGGCCGCGTCCTGTTCGACCAGGCCACCGTCCACGTCGCCGCCGGCCAGCGGGTTGGTCTGGTCGGCCGCAACGGCGCCGGCAAGTCGACGCTGTTCCGGCTGATCCTCGGCGATCTCCACCCGGACGGCGGCGAGGTCTCGGTGCGCCCGCGCGCCCGCGTCGGCCACGTCGCCCAGGAGACGCCCGAAGGCGAGGACAGCCTGCTCGACTGGGTGCTGGCCGCCGACGCCGAGCGCGCCGCGTTGCTGGCCGAGGCCGAGACCGCCACCGATCCGCACCGCATCGCCGAGGTGCACGAGCGCCTGACGGCGATCGACGCCCATGCGGCGCCGGCGCGGGCCGGCGCCATCCTGTCGGGCCTCGGCTTCGACGCCGAGGCGCAGGCGCGGCCCGTCGACTCGTTCTCCGGCGGCTGGCGCATGCGCCTGGCGCTGGCCGCGACCCTGTTCACCCAGCCCGACCTGCTGCTGCTCGACGAGCCCACCAACCATCTCGATCTCGAGGCGACGCTGTGGCTCGAGGACTATCTGGCGCGCTACCCCGGCACGCTGCTGCTGATCAGCCACGACCGCGACCTGCTCAACAAGGTGCCCGACCGCATTATCCATCTCGAGGGCGGCAAGCTGAACGCCTACGGCGGCAACTACGACCGTTTCGAGCGCACCCGGCGCGAGAAGCTGGAGCTGCAGGCCAAGGCCATCAGCAAGCAGCTCGAACAGCGGCGCAAGATCCAGGCCTTCGTCGACCGCTTCCGCGCGAAGGCGACCAAGGCGCGCCAGGCGCAGAGCCGGCTGAAGATGCTGGAGCGCATGGAAGTGCCGGTGGCGGTGGTCGAGGAGCGCTCGATCGCCTTCGACTTCCCCGACCCCGAGCCGATGTCGCCGCCGCTGATCGCGCTGGAGGGCGTGCAGGCCGGCTACGCGCCCGGCAAGCCGGTGCTGCGCGGGCTGAACCAGCGCATCGACCAGGAGGACCGCATCGCCCTGCTCGGCGCCAACGGCAACGGCAAGTCGACCTTCGCCAAGCTGCTGTCGGGCCGGCTGGCGCCGCTGGAGGGGGCGCTTCGCAAGTCGCCGAAGCTGCGCATCGGCTATTTCGCCCAGCACCAGACCGAAGAGCTGCGCCTCGACCGCACCCCCTACGACCACATGCTCGCGCTGATACCGGACGCGCCCGAGGCCAAGGTGCGCGCCCAGCTCGGCCGTTTCGGCTTCGAGCAGGAGCGCGCCGACGTCAAGGTCGCCAGCCTGTCGGGCGGCGAGAAGGCGCGGCTTCTGTTCGCGCTGATGAGCCGCGACGCGCCGCACGTGATGATCCTCGACGAGCCGACCAACCACCTCGACATCGACTCCCGCGAGGCGCTGGTCGCGGCGCTCAACGTCTTCGAGGGCGCGGTGATCCTGATCAGCCACGATCCGCACCTGATCGAACTGGTCGCCGACCGGCTGTGGCTGGTCGCCGACGGCGCCTGCAAGCCGTTCGACGGCGACCTCGAGGATTACCGCAGGCTGCTGCTCGACCAAGCCCGCGAGGCGCGGCGCGACAAGGCTCCCGACAAGTCCGAGGCGGTCAGCCGCAAGGACGAGCGCCGTGCCGCCGCCGAGTTGCGCGCCCAGCTCGCGCCGCTGCGCAAGCGGGTCCAGCAGGCCGAGAAGAAGCTGGAGACGCTGCACGCGCGCCAGAAGGGGCTGCAGGACCGGCTGGCCGATCCCAAGCTTTACGAGGGGCCGCCGGACAAGGCCACGGCGCTGCAGGTCGAACTCGGTCAGGTCGAGAAGGAGATCGCCGAGGTCGAGGAGGCCTGGCTGACCCTGCACGAGGAACTCGAAGCGGCCTCGGCCGGGCAATAGGAGCCGCGATGTACACCTTCTACACCAATGTCCTGCGCTTCGTCGCCAGCCGCGCCGACCGCTCCGACCCGCTGATCGACGCGATGATGGACAAGCTGGTCGCCGCCGCCGACGAGATCGAGGCCTCGGGCGGCAGCTTCACGGTGGCCGTGGAGGCGCTGCCGCAGACGGCGCGCGCCTTCGCCGGCGTCGCCGGATTCCTGCAGCAGCAGATCCTGCCCGAGGCGGTGGCGTCCGGCCACGACGAGGTGGCGACGCAACTGCGCTGGGCGGTCGACGCCTCGATGGAAATGATGACGACGCTGATGACCCGGGCCGCCGAGCAGCCGTCCGGCCCGGTCACCGTGCGCCTGGCCGGCGAGCCGCCGCCGCTGAACTAGTCGCCGGCGGGCGCGAGATCGGCGAGGGTGCGCTCGACGCAGGCCGGCAGTTCGGTCGCCAGGCTCGAGACCTCGTCGTCGCGGCCGTCGCGGCAGGCCGCCTCCAGCGCGGTCGCCAGACGCGCCAGGGCGGCGGCGCCGAACGTGCCGGCCAGCGCCTTGAGGTCGTGCGCGGCGCGGCCGCAGCGGGCCAGATCGCTGCCGTCGCCGATCTCGCGCAGGCTGTCGCGGGCGTAATCGGCGAAATCGGCGAGCAGGGCCTGCAGTTGCGCCGCACCGACGATCTCGGCGAGCTGGCGCAACGGGTCGGCCTCGACCGCGGCGCCGTCGGCGCCTGCGCCGTCGCGACGGGCATGCAGGGCGATGGTCGCGTTCAGTTGCTCGGGCGTGAACGGCTTGGCGAGATAGCCGTCCATGCCGGCGGCGAGGCAGCGTTCGGCGTCGCCGCCCAGCGCGTTGGCGGTCAGGGCGACGATCGGCACCCGCGCCGCGGAGCCGGGCAGGGCGCGGATGCGGCGCGTCGCCTCCAGGCCGTCCATGGTCGGCATCTGCATGTCCATCAGGATCAGGTCGAACGGCTCGGACGCGGCCATGTCGACGGTCTCGGCGCCGTCGCCGGCCACGGAGACGTGGTGGGCGTCGCGGCGCAGGAAGGCCAGCGCCACCTTGCGGTTCACCGGATTGTCCTCGGCGAGCAGGATGCGCAGGGGCGCCAGCTGCTGGATCGGCTCGGGCGGCGCCGCGACGACCGGTTCGCCGCGCTCGAGCGGCACCTCGAACCAGAAGGTCGAGCCTTTGCCGGCCTCGCTGTCGACGCCGATCCGCCCCTCCATCAACGTCACCAGCCGCTTGCAGATCGCGAGGCCCAGCCCGGTACCGCCGTAGCGGCGCGAGATCGAGCCGTCCGCCTGGACGAAGTCGTCGAACAGGCTGCCGCGCGTCGCGTCGGGAATGCCGATGCCGGTGTCGGCGACGGCGAAGCGCAGCAGCGGGCGCGGACCCTCGGCCAAGGCGACCGCGATGGTGACGCCGCCGGCTTCGGTGAATTTGAGCGCGTTGCCGACCAGGTTCAGCAGCACCTGGCGCAGCCGCAACGGGTCGGTGCGCACCCAGTCGGGCACCTCGGGCGCGATCCTGATCCGCAACTCCAGCCCCTTCTCGACGGCGCGCGAGGCCATGAGCCCGGCGACGCCGCGCACCAGCCGACCGAGCTCCACGTTCTCGACGACCACCAGCATGCGCCCGGCTTCGAGCTTCGACAGGTCGAGGATGTCGTCGAGGATGGTCAGCAGCGCCTGGCCGGAATGGTTGACGGTCTCGACGCAGTCGCGCTGCTCGGGGCTGAGCCTGGTGTCGAGCAGCACCCGCACCATGCCCAGGATGCCGTTCATCGGCGTGCGGATCTCGTGGCTCATGGTGGCCAGGAACTCGGACTTGGCGCGGCTCGCCGCCTCGGCCGCCTCCTTGGCCGCCGACAGTTCCTCGGTGCGCTGCGCCACCCGCTGCTCGAGCTCCTCGTTGTGGCGCTCCAGCGCCGCTCGGGCCGAGCGGCGCCGGCGGTCCTCGCGCAGCACGAAGGCCACCACCAGGGCCAGCGTCGACAGCATGCCGCCGAACAGCACCGCGCGCAGCAGCCGCAGCGGCTGCGCCACCTGGCTCTCGATCACCGCATGCGGAATGATCCGGATCACCATGCCGCCGAGTTCGGCCAGCGGCGTGATCACCGCGAAATCCTCGCCCAGCCGCGCCACCAGCGGCTCGGCCCCTGCGGCCGTCAGGCCGGTCCGGTACAGGCGCGTCAGCACGGCGTCGTCGGCGCCGTCGACGGTCAGCGCGCCGCCGGACTGGACGATGGCGTCCTCGATCGCGTTGGAAGCCAGCAGCAATCCGCCGGCGCCGACGACGTACAGGCGGTCGCGGGCCGCGTCGGGCCGACCGCCGAGCAGCACCTCGATCAGCTTCGAGAGCAGGATGTCGTGGCCCACCGATCCCGCCCAGACGCCGTCGCGGTAGAAGGGGGCGACGACGCTGATCATCCATTTCTTCGGCACCGGGTCGAAGCTGGCCGACGTCCACCGCGGGGTGCCGTCGGGGTTGCGCTCGGGATTGGTCAGCTGCACCCAGTCGGTGGGGCGGTAGTCGTGATCGGCGGCGGCGTCGTAGATGAAGTTCGGCATCTCGGGCGCGTGCGCGAGTTCGCCGTTGGTCAGCGGCAGCACCCAGGTGTCGAAGAAGATCGCGTTGTAGGCGCCCTGGCCGTACAGGCTGGCGATCTGGCGCCCGCGCATGAAAAAGCGCCGCATCTCGTCGTCGATCGCGACGTCGGCCGGAATCCAGATGCCGGCCTCGGCGGCGGGGTCGAAACGCTCGCGCCGCGTCCGCCAGGCGCCGTCGGGGTCGCGGCCGACGACGGCGTCGAAGGGCTCGCCCGCGGCGGCCAGGGTGGCGCTCTCGTATGAGATGGCGGCCGCGAACCGGACGACGCTGGCCTTGGCCTGGGCCGCGAGCGCGTTGAAGCGGGCCAGACGCTCCGCCTCCAGCCGCTTCTGCGCGTCGAGATGGCTGCCGACGATCGAGCGTTCGAGCGTGCGCTCGGTGAACAGCACGACCGGCAGCAGCGCCAGCGTCGCCAGAACCATGACGACGGCGATCTGCGCGATCAGACGATGTTCGCTCAATGACAGGCGCATGATGCCGCCCCATGCCTCGGTCCGGGCATCATACTTGAATTGATAAAGGTCAAAAAGCCATAGGCGCGGCGAGGCGGATCACGCCTCCGCTCCCGCCGCGATCCCATGCGCGCTGCTCCGCGCCGCGTTCAGGCCGTGCCGAACCCTCCGCCGCCCGGCGTCTCGATCACGAACACGTCGCCCGGCGCCATCTCGGCGCTGCCGGTGGCCGGCAGTGTCTCGGTGGCGCCGTTGGCGCGCTCGACGGTGTTGTGGCCCGGCGCGCCGGCGTCGCCGCCGTTCAGGCCGTAGGGCGGCACGCGGCGGCGGTTCGACAGGATCGCCGCGGTCATCGGCTCGAGGAAGCGGACCCGGCGCACGGTGCCGTCGCCGCCCTTGTGGCCGCCGCCGCCGCCCGAGCCCCTGCGGATCGAGAAGCTCTCCAGCAGGACGGGGAAGCGCCACTCCAGCACCTCGGGGTCGGTCAGGCGCGAGTTGGTCATGTGCGTGTGCACCGCGTCGGTGCCGTCGAAGTCCGGCCCGGCGCCCGAGCCGCCGCAGATCGTCTCGTAATACTGGTGGCGCTCGTTGCCGAAGGTGAAGTTGTTCATCGTGCCCTGGGCCGCCGCCATGACGCCCAACGCGCCGTAGAGCGCGTCGACCACGACCTGGCTGGTCTCGACGTTGCCGGCGACCACCGCCGCCGGGTAATGCGGATTGAGCATCGAGCGTGCCGGGATGCGGATTTCCAGCGGCTTCAGGCAGCCCTCGTTCATCGGAATGTCGTCGTCGACCAGGGTGCGGAAGACGTACAGGCAGGCGGCCCGGCACACCGCCGACGGGGCGTTGAAGTTGTCCGGCAACTGCCCGGACGTGCCGGCGAAGTCGATGCGGGCCGAGCGGCCGGCGCGGTCGACGGTGACGGTGGCCCTGACGACGGCGCCGTTGTCCATCTCGTAGGCGAAGCTGCCGTCCGAGAGCCGGTCGATCACCCGGCGCACGCTTTCCTCGGCGTTGTCCTGGACGTGGCCCATATAGGCGCGCACGACGTCGAGGCCGAAATGCGCGACCATGTTGCGCAGCTCCTGCACGCCCTTCTCGTTGGCGGCGACCTGGGCGCGCAGGTCGGCGACGTTCTGGTCGGGATTGCGGGCCGGGTAGGGGCCGGCGGCGAGCACGGCGCGAATCTCGTCTTCGAGGAACCGGCCGTCGCGCACCAGGTCGAGGTTGTCGAGCAGGATTCCCTCCTCCTCGACGGTGGTCGAATTGGGCGGCATCGAGCCCGGCGTGATGCCGCCGAGATCGGCGTGGTGGCCGCGCGAGGCGACGAAGAACAGGATTTCGGGTGAACCCTCACCCTCCCCCGGCCCGTCCCTCTCCCGCAGGCGGGAGAGGGTGTTGAACACCGGCGTGATCACCGTGACGTCCGGCAGATGGGTGCCGCCGTTGTAGGGCGCGTTGAGCACGTAGACCGCGCCGTCCGTCATCCTGCCGGCGCGCTCGCGGATCACCGTGCGCACGCTCTCGCCCATCGAGCCGAGATGCACCGGCATGTGCGGCGCGTTGGCGACCAGGTTGCCGTCGTGGTCGAAGATGGCGCAGGAGAAGTCCAGCCGCTCCTTGATGTTGACCGAATAGGCGGTGTTGGCCAGCACGGCGCCCATCTGCTCGGCGATCGACATGAACAGGTTGTTGAACACCTCCAGCATCACCGGATCGGCCTCGGTGCCGACGGCGACCTGTTTCGGGCGCGCCAGCGCGCGGCGCAGCACGAGATGGCGCTTCGGCGACAGCTCGGCGCGCCAGCCCGGCTCGACGATGGTGGTCGCGGTCGCTTCCATGATCACCGCCGGGCCGGCGACGGCGTCGCCGGGATGCATGGCGTCGCGGTCGTAGACGCAGGCCTGGTGCCATGCGCCGCCCGAGAAAAGCCGAACGCGGTCGAGCACGTGCGGCGCGCCTGCCGCGTCCGGGCGGGGATAGGTCGGATCTTCGGCCCGGCCGGTGGCGCCGATGCCCTCGACCGACACCGCCTCGACGATGAACGGCCGGCCGGGAATGGCGAAGCCGAACTGCTGGCGGTGCTGGGTCTCGAACTGCGCCACCATGTCGTCGAAGCCGCCGAAGTCGACGACGATCGCGGTGTCGGTGCCCTGGTAGCGCAGATGCGCCTTGCGCAGCACGGTGATCGCGGACTCGGGCAGGTCCTGGGCGCGCAGCTCGTCGCGCGCCTCGGCCTCCAGCAGGTCGAGATGGCCGCGCAAAGTGACCACCAGCGCCTGGTCGAGCACCGCCTCGACGGCGCGCTCGCGCATCGCCCTGAGGTCGGCCAGGCCCATGCCGTAGGCCGACAGCACGCCGGCGAAGGGATGGATGAACACGGTGTTCATGCCCAGCGTGTCGGCGATCAGGCAGGCGTGCTGGCCGCCGGCGCCGCCGAAGCAGGCCAGGGTGTATTCGGTGACGTCGTAGCCGCGCTGGACGCTGATCTTCTTGATCGCGTTGGCCATGTTCTCGACGGCGATCTTCAGGAAGCCCTCGGCGACCTCCTCGGGCGCTTGCCGCTTGCCCGTCGCGGCGGCGATCTCGTCGGCGAGATCCTGGAATTTCGCGCGGACCACGCCGTCGTCGAGCGGCTGGTCGGACTCGGGGCCGAACACCTTGGGGAAGTATTTCGGCTGGATCTTGCCGACCATCACGTTGCAGTCGGTCACCGCCAGCGGCCCGCCGCGGCGGTAGCAGGCCGGCCCCGGATTGGCGCCGGCCGATTCCGGGCCGACCCGGAAGCGGCTGCCGTCGAAGAACAGAACCGAGCCGCCGCCGGCCGCGACCGTGTGGATGCTCATCATCGGCGCGCGCATGCGCACGCCGGCGACGACGGTCTCGAAGGCGCGCTCGTACTCGCCGGCGAAGTGCGAGACGTCGGTCGAGGTGCCGCCCATGTCGAAGCCGATGATCCGGTCGAAGCCGCCCATCGCCGCCGTGCGCGCCATGCCGACGACGCCGCCGGCCGGGCCGGACAGGATCGCGTCCTTGCCCTGGAACAGCCGCGCGTCGGTCAGGCCGCCGTTGGACTGCATGAACATCAGCCGCGTGTCGCCGAGCTCCGATGCCACCCGGTCGACGTAGCGGCGCAGGATCGGCGACAGATAGGCGTCGACGACGGTGGTGTCGCCGCGCCCGACCAGCTTCATCAGCGGCGAGACCTGGTGCGAGACGCTGATCTGCGTGAACCCGACCTCGCGCGCCAGCTCGGCCAGCGCCAGCTCGTGGCCGTGGTGACGGTAGCCGTGCATCAGGGCGATGGCGACCGCCCGGATGCCGTCGTCGAACGCCGCCCGCAGCGCGGCGCGGGCATGGTCCGAATCCAGCGGCAGCAGCACGTCGCCGCGCGCGCTCATGCGCTCGCGCACCTCGACGACGCGCTCGTAGAGCAGCTCGGGCAGCACGATGTGGCGGTCGAACAGCCGCGGCCGGTTCTGATAGCCGATGCGCAAGGCGTCGGCGAAGCCTTGCGTGATCAGCAGCAGCGTGCGATCGCCCTTGCGCTCCAGCAGCGCGTTGGTCGCCACCGTGGTGCCCATCTTGACCGCGTCGACCTGCTCGGCCGGGATCGGCCGGCCCTTCGCCACGCCCAACAGGTCGCGGATGCCCTGCAGCGCCGCGTCCGGGTACTGCTCGGGATTCTCGGACAGCAGCTTGTGCGTCAGGACCGCCCCGTCGGGCCGGCGCGCCACGATGTCGGTGAAGGTGCCGCCGCGGTCGATCCAGAATTGCCAGCCGGTCATGGGGTGCGT
The DNA here is from genome assembly GCA_964545205.1 of uncultured Rhodospirillaceae bacterium. Classification (GTDB taxonomy): domain Bacteria; phylum Pseudomonadota; class Alphaproteobacteria; order Rhodospirillales; family Magnetospirillaceae; genus CAZJFH01. Next base: position 29,605 of record CAZJFH010000031.1, on the reverse strand, counting down.
CCGAAATGGTGGGCCTGCAGGCAATGTAGGCGAAGCCGACGGCCATGGACAGGCCACCAGCCACGCCGGCGCCCCCTACCTACGGACGGGTCGACGGATGGGCCGTGCGGTATCACCATTGGCCGTCCGGTCTCGGCGCATGGCCTTTTGACACGACCGGCCGTCGCGCCAAGACTCGACAAAACAACGTTTTTCGCACGACGCGGGAGGTAAGACGATGACCAGACTGGCCGGGCTCGCGATGGCGGGCGCGATTGCTTTTGGCGCGGCGCCGGCGTGGGCGGTGACCTGGGACATGCCGACGCCCTATCCGGACGCCAATTTCCACACCCAGAACATCATGCAGTTCGCCGAGGACGTGAAGCAGGCGACCGGCGGCAAGGTCGAGATCAAGGTCCATCCCGGCGGCTCGCTGTTCAAGCATCCCGAGATCCCGAAGGCGGTGCGCGGCGGCCAGGTGCCGGTCGGCGAGTTCCTGATCAGCTCGCAGTCGAACGAGAACCCGATCTTCGGCATCGATTCGATCCCGTTCCTGGCCACCAGCTACGACGCCTCGCAGAAGCTGATGCAGGCGGCGCGGCCCGAGATCGAGAAGGCGCTCGACGCCCAGGGCATGCAGGTCCTCTACATGGTCCCCTGGCCGCCGCAGGGCCTGTACGCCAAGAAGCCGATCGAGAGCGTCGACGACCTCAAGGGCGTCAAGTTCCGCGCCTACAACCCGCAGACCACCCGCATCGCCGAACTGGCCGGCGCCGTGCCGACCCAGGTCGAGGTGCCCGACATCCCGCAGGCCTTCACCACCGGCCGCGTCGAGGCGATGATGACCAGCCCGTCCACCGGCGCCAACGCCAAGGCCTGGGACTTCGTCAGCCACTACTACGACACCCAGGCCTGGCTGCCCTACAACGCGGTCGTGGTCAACAAGCGCGCCTTCCGCCAGCTCGACGAGGACACCCGCAAGGCGATCCTGGCCGCCGCCGAGAAGGCCGGCCAGCGCGGGCTGGAGGCCTCGAAGCAGGAGAACGAGGCCAAGAAGAAGGTGCTGGCCGACAACGGCATGAAGGTCCAGGACCCCAGCCCCGCGCTGAAGGCCGGGCTGGAGAAGATCGGCGACACCATGGCCGAGGAATGGGCCGCCAACGCCGGCGCCGCCGGCAAGCAGGTGCTGGAGCAGTACCGGAAGTGACGGTGCGGGCGGCGGATAGGGGGCGGGGGTGAGGGCCATGCGCCGAGCCCTCGACGCCCTCTACACCGCCTCCGGCGTGCTGGCGGCCGTCTTCCTGGTGCTGATCGCGCTGGCCGTGCTGGCCCAGGTCGGCGCCAACCTGATCGACGCCATCGTCGGCGCGGTGACCGGCACGCCGATCGGGCTGGTGGTGCCGTCCTACGCCGAGTTCACCGGCTTCTTCCTGGCCGCGTCGTCCTTCCTGGCGCTCGCCCACACGCTCAAGCGCGGCGCCCATATCCGCGTCAACCTGGCGATCGGCCGCCTCCGCGGCCGCGTCCGCATGTGGATCGAGGCCTGGTGCTGCGCCGCCGGCGCCGCCACCGCGGCCTATTTCACCGGCTACGCGGCGCTGCTGGTGCTGGAGTCGCTGGAATTCGACGACCGCGCCCCGGGCATGGTGCCGGTGCCGCTGTGGATTCCGCAAAGCGCCCTGGTGGTCGGGCTGGCGGTTCTGACCATCGCGCTGGCCGACGAGCTGGTCCGGGTCCTGGCGGGGCGGACGCCGGCCTACGAGGAGGAGGAGGGGGATGTCTTCGAGCGCTGACTGGCGGCTCAACCCTCACCCCCCAGCCCCCTCTCCCCAGGAGGGAGAGGGGAGTGCGATCACCCCCTCGCCCGCCTGCGGGAGAGGGGGCTGGGGGGTGAGGGCCATGCGTGAGGGTCAGAAACTGAGCGTCGCGAGGAGACTCCGGATCACGGACGCGACCGATGTCGAGCGCACGCTGTGGCGTGCGTTACGCAATCGCCAGTTCGGGACCAAGTTCCGCCGTCAGCAACCGATCGGGCCATACGTCGTGGATTTCGTCAGTCATGAGGCGCGGCTGGTGATCGAACTCGATGGCGGGCAGCACAACACGGCCGACGGTCTCGAATACGACGCGAAGCGTACCGCGTTTCTCGAACGGGAAGGCTTCCGCGTGCTGCGGTTCTGGAACAATGACGTCTTGGAGAATGTCGAAGGCGTCGTGAGCGTCATCGCCGCGGCCCTCACCCCCGGCCCCTCTCCCGCAGGCGGGAGAGGGGAGAAAACCGATGCCTGACATCGGCACCGCCCTCGCGCTGCTGGTCGCGCTGCTGGTCCTGCTGGCCTCCGGCATCTGGGTGGCGTTCGCGCTGCTGGGCGTCGGCATTCTGGGCATGGCGCTGTTCACCGACGCGCCCGTCGGCGCGGTGATGGCGACCACCACCTGGGGTTCGGCGAGTTCCTGGTCGCTGGCGGCGCTGCCGCTGTTCATCTGGATGGGTGAGATCCTGTTCCGGTCGCGGCTCTCCGAGGACATGTTCAAGGGCCTGGCGCCGTGGCTGGGCTGGCTGCCGGGGCGGCTGCTGCACGTCAACATCCTGGGCTGCGGCATTTTCGCCGCCGTCTCGGGATCGTCGGCGGCGACCTGCGCCACCGTCGGCAAGATGTCGATCCCCGAGCTGGAGCGGCGCGGCTACGACGAGCGCATGAGCATCGGCACGCTGGCCGGATCGGGCACGCTGGGGCTGCTGATCCCGCCGTCGATCATCCTGATCGTCTACGGCGTCGCCGTCGAGGAATCGATCGCGCGGCTGTTCATCGCCGGCGTCGTGCCGGGGGCGATGCTGATGGTGCTGTTCATGGGCTTCGTCGGCACCTGGTCGCTGCTCAACCCGTCGCGGGTGCCGCCGCGCGAGCCGCCGACCAGCCTGCGCCAGAAGCTGGCGGCGATCCGACTGCTGGCCCCGGTGGTGCTGATCATCGCCGGCGTGATCGGCTCGATCTACGGCGGCATCGCCTCGCCGACCGACGCCGCCGCGGTCGGGGTGCTGCTGTCGCTGCTGCTGTCGTGGTGGTCGGGCGCGCTGAGCTGGCGGAGCTTTTCCGACGGGCTGATGGGCGCGACGCGCACCTCGTGCATGATCGCCTTCATCCTGGTCGGCGCCAGTTTCCTGACCGTGGCGATGGGCTTCACCGGCGTCCCGCGGACCCTGGCGGCGTGGATCGGCACCTTCGAGCTGTCGAAGTTCGGGCTGCTGGCGGCGCTGACGGTGTTCTTCGTGGTGATGGGCTGCTTCCTCGACGGCATCTCGCTGGTCGTGCTGACCACCTCGGTGGTGATGCCGATGGTCGAGCAGGCCGGCATCGACCGCATCTGGTTCGGCATCTATCTGGTGCTGGTGGTCGAGATGGCCCAGGTGACGCCGCCGGTCGGCTTCAACCTGTTCGTGCTGCAGGGGCTGACCGGGCGCGACCTGTTGTTCATCGCCCGCGCCGCGGCGCCGTTCTTCCTGCTGCTGCTGATCGCCGTGGTGATCATCACCGCCTTTCCCGGCCTGGCGACCTGGCTGCCGGCCAACATGCGGTTCTGAGCGTGACGGCGCTGCTGGCGCGCCACGCCCGGCTGCTGCTGGCGCTGGCGCTGTTCCTCGGCCTCGCCTTGCCGGAACTCGCCGCGCTGCTGCGCCCGTGGCTGCCGCATGCGGTCGCCGGCCTGTTGTTCCTGTCGATGCTGCGCGTCGCGTGGCCGCAACTGGCCGAAACGGTGCGCCGGCCGGGCATGCTCGGCCTCGGCGTGCTGTGGCTGCTGATCGCCTCGCCGCTGCTGATGGCGGCCGTCGTCGCGGCGTTGCGGCTGCCCGAGGGCGTCGGCGCGGCGCTGGTGCTGATGGCGGCGGCGCCGCCGATCATGTCGGCACCGGCGATGGCGCTGCTGCTCGGCCTCGACATGGGGCTGGCGCTGGTGCTGGTCGCCGCGGCGACGCTGGCGGCGCCGCTGACCCTGCCGCTGGCCGCCGCCTGGCTGGCCGGGCAGGCGCTGGCGCTGCCGGTCTGGGAGTTCGGGCTGCGGGTCGCGGCGCTGATCCTCGGCGCCTTCGCCGCGGCGCTTGTCGCGCGTCGGTTCGCCGGGCCGGCGCGGCTGGCGGGCTGGGCGGCGCCGATCGACGCCGCCTCGGTGGTGCTGCTGGTGCTGTTCGCGATCGCCATCATGGACGGCGTCGGGCCGCTGCTGCTCGAGCGGCCCGGTTTCGTGGCGGCGCTGGTCGCCGGCTCCTATGCCGCCAATCTCGGACTGCAGGCGGCGACCGCCCTGGCCTTCGGCCGGCTCGGCCGCCGGCGGGCGCTCACCGTCGGCTTCGCGGCCGGCAACTGCAACATGGCGGTGGTGCTGGCGGCGCTGCCGCCCGACGCCGATCCGCACATGCTGCTGTGGTTCGCGCTGGCCCAGTTCCCGATCTACACCCTGCCGGCGCTGCTGGCGCGACCCTACCGGCGGCTGCTCACTCCGGACTCTTCTCGAACGGCCGATCCGGATCGAAGCCGTAGCGCATGATCGCCGCCGCGACGCCGCCGCGCGGCATGCGGTCCTTCGGCATCAGGCGCACCACGCCGCCGTTCTTGATCGTGTGGACGGCCGCGTAATTGATCAGGTCCTCGTCCTCGAGCGAGGGGGCGCCGCCGCGCGACACCGCGGTGTCGCGGCCCTCGTCGTAATGGCCCCACAGATGTTCGCCCTCGGCGACGATCAGGCAGTCGACGCGGCCGTAGCGCGCGCCCTTGACGATTTCCTCGGGCTTGACGGTGGCGCGGTCGTCGCCGTCGTTGAACAGCGATTCGAACTGCTCCACCGCCTGGTCGGCGTCGCTGCGCCGCGCGGCGCCGATCATCTCCCAGGCCTTGCCGTGCAGCTCGTCCACGCCGATGCCGTCGGGATTGACGTCGAGGTGGCGGTCCATGACGGTCTTGCCGCGCGCAACCGCGCGGAACTCGCCGACCATCTCCGGCGTGCCGGCGAGCAGCACCGGGTGGGTGAAGCCCGACAGGTGCTTGTCGACGACGCCGGCGGCGCGGCGAATGTACTCGACCAGCATCGCGTGGTGGGTCTCCTCGGGCGACGGGCCGCGGGCCTGGTCGCCCGGCGTCTCGGCCGGGAAGCCGTGGCCCTGGGCGGCGCTCTTGCCGCGATGGAGCTGCGGCCGCGCCGGCGAGGCGACGTTCTGGTTCAGCTCGTACTGGCTCTCGTCCATGACCGCCTGCAGACCGTCCGGCATCTCCGGGGTCTCGACCTGACTGAGGCCGCTCTTGCTGCCGTCGTACAGCCGCACCCCGGCGGCGCTGACCGCGACCAGCGCGAAGCGCTCGTCGTCGAGCAGCAGCGGGATCAGTGGCGTCACATGGAAGCGGTGCGCCACCACCACCTCCTCGGCGAGGTCGAGCGGCACGCGATGGCAGTGGAACACGCCGGGGGCGAGGAAGATCGCCAGGCCCTTGTCGGTCAGGCGCCAGAACCGCGTGTCCTTGACCAGCTCCTGCGCCGGCCGGGTGATGGCGTCGACCTCGCTGTCGCGCAGGCCGGCGTCGATCAGACGCTTGCTGGCCTCGCGGATCAGGTTGTCGAGACGGATATGCCCCTGGCGCGTCTCGCGGCCGGCGACCACGGTGGGCATGAAGATCGAGATCGCGGGGTCCTTCTCCTCGCCGATCAGGACGTCGAGATCTTTCTTGCTGAACACGGCTCGCCTCCGGGTCTCGGTTCCTGGGACAAATCGGTCAACAGCCGGGCTGGCGGCTTTGTTCGCCGAAAGTCGCATGCCGTCCCCGTCCTCCGTGGCCTCGCCGCGCGGCGAGGCCGGGAGGATAATGGGCCATGTCACGGGCTGGGAGGTGCCGATGCTCGCCTGCGGCGACGTCATGCGGCCGATCTCGGTGCGGCTCTATGCCGATGAGCCGGTCGCCTCCGCCATCGATTTCATGATGGACCGGCACATGGGCCTGGTGCCCGTGGTCGATCGCGGCGAGCACTTCGTCGGCATGGTCGGCGGCGAGCGGCTGATGCACTTCCTGCTGCCGCGCCACCTGACGATGATCCGCGGCCTCGACCGCATGAGCTATCTGCGGGAATCGCGCGAGGAACTGGTCGAGCGCCTGGACGAGCTCGGCCGGCGGCCGATCGCCGAGGTGATGGATCCGCGCGCGCGGCTGGTCCATCCGGACACGCCGTTGATCGAGGCGCTGAAGGTGCTGGCCGGGACCCAGTTCGTGGTGCCGGTGGTGGCGCGCGAGGACCGCCGCCTGCTCGGGGCCATCTCGTTCTTCACCGTGCTGGCGCGATTGCGCGCCGACGGGCCGGCGGAGGAGGGGTGATGGGCGCCACGGAGCCGCTCTGGGTCTCGAGCTTCGTGCTGGCGGCGACCTATGTCGTGCTGCTCAGCGAACGCTTCCATCGCACGGTGATCGCGCTGCTGGGCGCCGGCGTCATGATCTTCTCGGGGGTGATCGACCAGGACGAGGCGGTCGCCGGCATCGACTTCAACACGATCGGATTGCTCACCGGCATGATGATCATCGTCGCCGTCACCCGCCAGACCGGGGTCTTCGAGATGGTGGCGATCTGGGCGGCAAAGTCGGTGCGGGCGCAACCGGCCGGCATCCTGCTGGTGCTGACGCTGATCACGGCGGTGTTCTCGGCGGTGCTCGACAACCTCACCACGGTCCTGCTCGTGGTCCCGGTGGCGCTGCTGATCGCCGACAAGCTGAAGCTGTCGCCCTATCCGTTCCTGGTCACCCAGATTCTCGCCGCCAATGTCGGCGGCACGGCGACCCTGATCGGCGATCCGCCCAACATCCTGATCGGCTCGGCGACCGGGTACAGCTTCAACGATTTCCTGCTGACCCTCGGCCCGGCCGCGGCCCTGTCGCTGGCCGTGGTGCTGGTCGTCGCCCATCTGGCCTGGGGCCGCGGCATGAGCGCCGCGCCGGCGCTGCGCAAGCGCGTGATGGCCTTCGACGCGGCGGCGTCGATCCAGGACCGGGCGCTGCTGCGCAAGTCGCTGACCGTGCTGGGGCTGGTCGTGGCCGGCTTCGTGATCGGCGAGCACTTCCACATCCGGCCCGGCACCACGGCGATGTTCGGGGCGGCGCTGCTGCTGCTGCTCGCCGGCCTCGGCCAGGACCGCCGCGGCCAGGCCGAGACGGTGCGCAAGGCGCTGGGCGAGGTCGAGTGGAACGCGCTGCTGTTCTTCATCGGGCTGTTCGTGCTGGTCCGCGGCGTCGAGGCGACCGGGCTGCTCGAGCGTCTGGCCGAAGAGATCATGCTGCTGACCGGCGGCGATCCGATGGTCACCGCCTTCACGACTCTCTGGCTGTCGGCGATCGTCTCGACCGCTCTCGACAACATTCCCTTCGTCGCGACGATGATTCCGGTGGTGGAGTCGATGGAAGGGGCGTTGGGCGGGCCGGCGGCGATCGAGCCGGTGTGGTGGTCGCTGGCGCTGGGCGCCTGCCTCGGCGGCAACGGCTCGCTGATCGGCGCCGCCGCCAACGTCATGGTCGCCGGACTGGCCGAGCGCGCCGGCACGCCGATGAGTTTCGGCCGCTTCCTGGCGGTCGGCATCCCCGTGATGCTGGCGACCGTCGCCATCGCCAATCTGTACGTCTTCCTGCTGTTTTTCCTGTGAATGCGCGGGCCGCGCACCACATTGCCGGCCATGGGCGAACTGCGCATCGGCACCTCGGGCTGGCACTACGGCCATTGGGTCGGCGGCTTCTACCCGCCGGAGCTCAAGCCGCGCGACCATCTGCGCTACTACGCCGGCCATTTCGACGCCGTCGAGATCAACAACACCCACTACCGCCTGCCCAAGCACGAGACCTTCCGCGCCTGGCGCGAGCAGGTGCCCGACGGCTTCGTCTTCGCGGTCAAGGCCAGCCGCTACATCACCCATTATTCCAAGCTGACCCAGAGCTCGAAGACCTACGCCCTGTTCTTCGACGCCATCGCCAATCTCGGCGACAAGCTGGGGCCGGTGCTGTTCCAGACGCCGCCGGCCTGGCAGGTCAACCCCGAGCGGCTCGACACCTTCCTCGCCGGCCTGCCCGAGGGCCTGTCGACGACCTTCGAATTCCGCAACCCGACCTGGTTCTCGGACGAGGTCTACGACATCCTGCGCCGCCACGGCGCCGGCTTCTGCATCTGGCATCTTTCCGGCGTGCAGTCCCCGCTGGAGGTCACCTCGGACCTGGTCTACGTCCGCCTGCACGGGCCCGAGGGCGCCTATGCCGGGTCCTACTCCGATTCGGTGCTGGGCGAGTGGGCGGGACGGGTGCGCGACTGGCGGGCGGCCGGCAGGCGGGTGCATTTCTATTTCGACAACGACGACAAGAGCCACGCCGTGCGCGACGCGCTGCGGCTGAAGGCGATGTTGGCGGGCGGCGGAACCTGATCGGCGGGGCGCTGTTTCTCCTTTCGGACATCCACCAACGAGAGGAGCGCCCGATGAACGTCTTCGAGCTGCTCAAGCAGGACCACCAGACCGCCCGCGACCTGTTCGCCCAGATGGAGCGCGTCGACAAACGCGAGCGCGCCCCCGTGTTCGAGCGCCTGCGCCACGAGCTGACCGTGCACGCGCATGCCGAGCAGGAGGCCTTCTATTCGAAGCTCGAAAACATGCGCAACACCCGCCAGGACGTCGCGGACGGCCTCGAGGAGCACCAGGACATCGAGGAGATGCTCGATCGCCTGGCGGCGATGGACCCGGCCAGCGACGATTTCATGCGCCAGGCCCGCGAACTGCGCGACTGCGTCGAGCACCACATCCAGGACGAGGAACAGAAGATGTTCCACCACGCCCGCCAGGTGCTGCCCGACGACCGCCTCGACGAGATCGGCGACGAGGTCGCCCAGGCCAAGGCCCGCGAGGAGGAGGGCGGAGCCTAGGCACGTCCTCCTCGCCGGGAGAGCGAGGGCGCCCGCAGCAGCTTCTCAGGCGCGCTTGCGCTCCTGGGCGAAGGGGCTGAGGCCCAGCCAGGTCTGCATCGCCTCGGCAAGGCGCCCGTCGCCCTCCCAGCGCAGCCGTCCCTCTTTTCCGGCTTCGACCACCGTATCCAGCCCCATCCAGACCGCCGTCATCGTCCGCAGGTCCGTGACGACGTAAAGATCGACGTCGAACCCGGGGTCGACCGAGCACAGGTCGACCTCCTCGCCCGGGTCGACGATCAGCCACCAGTTCCGCTTGGCGACGGGGAGTTCCGGATACAGAAACTGAATCACGATGCGCTGGCCGGGCAGCGGCGTCGGGTCGAGGTTCCGGCGCATGTCCCACATCAGCAGGCCGGCGTCGAGGTTGCGCAGGCTCGGCTGGGCCTGGACCCAGCGCTGGCCCCACATGCCCATCGCCATCACCACCTCGCGCAGATCCTGGCCGGCCTCGGTCAGCCGGTACTCGCCGTCGACGTGGATCAGCACCCCGGCCTCCTCGAGCTCCTTCAGCCGTTTCGAAAGCAGCGCCGGCGACATGCGCGGCACGCCGCGACGCAACTCGTTGAACCGGGTGCTGCCGGCGACCAGCTCGCGCAGCAGCACCACCGTCCAGCGCTGGCACAGCACCTCGGCCGCCATCGCCACCGGGCAGAACTGGCCGTACCCGTTCGTGTCCATCGTCACCTCCGGCACTCGGTTGCGGCGAAAACGAATGGTACAGCCGCTGAACTTGATGCGCATGGGTGCAAACGCGCATGCTGCCAATTCGAATGCCTCTCAACCGCAGTCGCAATCCGAAGGAGAACCCAATGAAGATCGCGATGCAGACGGCGATCATGCTCGCCGGGACCCTGGTCGCCGGCGCCGCCGCCGCCGAGATGACCGAGCAGCAGATCATCGACAAGGCCCTGAGCGCGGCGCCGCCGCAGTTGCGGGCCGAGGCCACGGTGGTCGGCCCCGACGGCAAGGTGCTCAAGGAGGGCGCCGGCGGCTTCACCTGCATGCTGACCCCGGCCGAGCCGACCGGCGGCGCGCCGATGTGCGCCGACCAGACCTGGATGCCGTGGGCCGAGGCCTGGGTCGGCAACAAGCCCTACGAGGGCCCGCAGGCGGTCGGCCTGGCCTACATGCTGGCCGGCGACGCGCCCGAAGGCGGGGCCAGCAACACCGATCCCTTCGCCAGGGCGGCGAGCGCCGACAACGAATGGGTCGTCGAGGGCCCGCACGTGATGATCATCGTCCCCGACGAGCAGATGATCTCGCACCTGCCGACCGAGAGCGCCACCGGCGGGCCTTATGTGATGTGGTCGGGCACGCCCTTCGCGCACGTCATGATGCCGGTCGGCGAGAGGCCGCAACAGCCGAACGTCGCCAGCGCGAAGTGATGCCAGCCCGCGCCCGAAACGATCAGACGGCGTGGAGCGGCCGCGGCGCGGGACCGGCCGCGCCGCGGCTCAATGCGGCACGGTGGCCATGCGCTTGCGCAGGAAGCGGATCAGATAGCCGAACAGCGGCAGCCGCTCGTAGACGTAGTGGCCGGCGTCCCAGTAGTCGACGTGCTCGATGACCTTGCCGTCGGCGTTGAAGCGCACCTCGGTGATGCCGTCGATGATCCAGGGCTGGCCCAGGCCCGACATGCGCGGCCGGCAGGTGAACTTCCAGCGCAGGAAGCAGGTGTCGCCGTCGACGGCGGCGTGGGTGACGGTGTAGCGCGGGTCGTCGACGTCGCGGAAGGTGCGGGCCAGCACCCGCCGGGCGGCGGCGACGCCGTGCGCGTCGTTGAGCGGGTCGCGGAAATGGACGTTGGCCGCGGCGAGTTCGCCGTACCGCGCGATGGTCTCCGGCGACAGGGTCTCGATGAAGCGGCGGTACTGCTGGGCGGCGCTGGCGACGTCCATCCTCTTGTCCTCGGGGTCGGATCTCGGCGGGTGACGATGCCCTTAGAATTGGGCAAGCGGCCGGCATTGTCACCGTCCGCGCGCGCCCGTTCCGTTTCGGTAACGACCATCGGCCGGCGGCAACTACGTTCGGAGTCCGCCCCGGCCATCGGTAGGTGCGCGATTATGCCAAAGGACCCCGCCGCTATCCACGAAGCCAAATTGTCGCCAGACGAGGCTGGCGGCTACCATGGGGATGGTCCCGCAATAAGAAGCACGACGGTCGGAGGGGGGTGGTGATGCGCATCGGAAACTGGAACGGGTTGGCCCCCGTCACCGCCGGCGCAGCGCTGCTGGTGCTGGCGCTGCTGCCGCAGAAACCGGTCGAGATCAGCCTGGACACCCCCGCCATCCACGAGGCCGGGGCGATCGCGCTGGAGCACGAGGCCAGCGGCGATGCGGTGGCCTGGGACGACGACGCCACCGGCCTCTCGGGGCGGGTGGTGCCGCTGCGGGTGTTCCGCAGCGACGGCGGCGCCTGGTGCCGCCATTACATCGTCACCGTCGACGAGCCGGACGGCGCCCCGGCGGTGATCAGCCGCACCGCCTGCCGCGGCGCCGACGGGCACTGGCACACGATCGGCGACGGCGCCCGGGCGCCGCAAATCGCCGATGTCGGCCGCTGAGCGGCCAGGGGCGTCCGCCTATTCCAGCCGTCCCAGGGCGCGGGCCAGCACAAGATACAGCTTGCCGACCTCGGCGCTGGTGAACACCGCGGTCAGCACGTCGGCGCGTTCGCTGGCGCGGGCCTGGCCCAGCAGGTTCTCGAATTCCAGCAGGTACCGGTTGATGTAGTCGCGGAACTCGCTGTCGTCCTCGTAGCGCGCGCGGATGGCCGAAATCTGGTGGCGGTCGAGGTTCTTGAGCACCTTGCGCAGGAAGGCGCTGCGGTCGCCGCCGTGGAACTCCTTCCAGGTCTTGTCGTCGACGCCGGCCTGGTAGACCCGGGCGATGTCGACCGAGATCGACTGCAGCCGCTCGATGATCGCGGCGGCGTCGCGCAGGAAACGCTCGACGCCGACCTGGGCGCGGCGCGCCTCGATCGTCTCCATCTGCTCCTCGACGGCCCGCGAGACGGTCAGCAGGTCCTCGGCTTGGCGGCCGAGGCCGGCGGTGATCTTCTCGCCCTGGTTCGACAGCCGGTCGGTGGTGGCGGCGATGTCGAGCGCCTTCTGGCGCAGGGTGTCGAGCAGGCCTTCCAGCTTCTCGCCGTTGCGGGTGGTGAACTCGGCCAGCTCCTGGGTCTGCCGGCGCAGCGTCTCGCCGACGCCGCGCACCTGGCCGGCGATGCGTTCGCTGGTCGTCGACAGGTCGCGGATGCCCAGCCGCAGGCTGTCGCCGGCGGCGGTGGCCTGGGCGGCGGACTTGGACGAGGCCTCCTCGAAGTCGTGCGCCAGCCGGTGCAGCAGGTCGCCGGCGTTCTGGGCCTGGGTCATCGCCCGCTGGGCGATGCCGTCGACATCTTCGGCCTGCGCGCGCAGGGCCTCGCCGAAGGCGCGCAGGGTCTCGCTGGCGCTGTCGGTGCCGCGGCCCACCGCCTCGACCTGATCGGACAGCGCCTGGCCGACGCCGCCGATATTGGTCTCGGCCTGGTCGGCGGCGGCGAGGATGTCGGCGGAATGCCGCCGCAGCTCGTCGCTGGCGCCGCGCAGCCGCTGCGCCACCTGCTCGCCGGTGCCGGCGAGGGCCCCGGCCTGGCGTTCCAGGCCCTTGGCGACCTTCTCGATCGCGGCGGTGGCGTGGTTCGAGCTCTCGCCGATTTCCTCGGTGCGCGCCCGCAGCACCTCGCCGACCGATTCCAGCTCGCCGGCGACGCGGGTCGACAGCACCGAGAGATCGTTGACGCTCTGGCGCAAGGTCTCGCCGATGCTCTTGACGCGGCCGAGCACCTGCTCGGTGGTGCTGGCGAGATGACGGGTCTGCTGGCCGATGCTGGCCTCGCTGAGCCGCGACTGCGTCGTGACGAGGTTGGCGACGTCGGCCAGTTCGTCGGCCTGCTTGCGCAGCGACTGGCGGATCGAATCGGCGCTGGCCGCCGCGCGCTCGCCGCTGCGGCCGTATTCCTCGATCTGCTGGCGCAGCACGTCGGTCAGATCGCGCACCCGGGCGCCCATCCCCTCCTGCGCGGAGGTCATGGCGCGGATCTGTTCCTGGAACGCGTCCGAGACCTGGCGCATGCGCGCCATCGCCTGCTGGCTGCCGGCATCCATCTCGCCGCGGCGGGTCTCGAAGCCGTCGCCGATCGCCTGCAGTTCCTCGGCCGCCTCCGCGCAGGCCTGGTGCAGGGCCTGGTTGTGGCGGGAGATCATCTCGCCGATCTCGCGGAACTTGGCCATCGCCTGGTCCGAGGCGGCGGTGAGGTCGCGGGCCTGCATCGCCAGCCCCTCCTCGACGATGCGCGAACGCGCCAGGATGCGGTCGGCGACCTGGTCGAGCGCGGCGGCCTGCTGCTGCAGGCCGGTCTCGACCCGCTGGCGCTGGTCGTTGAGCCGCTCGGTGGCTTCGCCGAGGCCGGCGATCTGGCGGCCGAACAGCGCCTCCAGCGCCTTGCCGCGCTCGGACAGCGCGCCGCCGACCTCGTCGCCGTGGCGGCTCATCGCGTCGACCCGTTCCTGCAGGCGTTCGGCGCTGCGGCTCAGGCTTTCGCTGGACTCGCCCATGGTGGCGGCGGCGCGGACGCTCGACTCCTCGGCGCCCTCGGCGGTCGCGCGCAGGCGTTCGGAGGCGGCGACGGTGCGGTCGAGCGCGCGGGCGCTGGTGCCCTCGATGACGTCGGCCTGGCGCCCGATCTCCTCGGCGATCTCGCGCACCTTGGCCTCGCTGGTCTCGGTGGCGCTGGCCAGCTTGTCGATCTGGCCGCCGATCGCCTCGCGCACGGCGTCGGCGCGGCCGCCGGCCTCGCGGCTGACCTCGCCGAAGCGGTCGACTTCGCGTCGCAGCGCCTCGACGGCGCCGCCGGCCTCGCCGGCGACGCGGCCGGCGGCCTCGGACAGTTCGCGCGCTCCGGACTGCAGCGCCGCGCGCAACGCCTCCGCGCGCTGGGCGGCGCCGTCGCTGATCTCGGACAGTTCGGCCGCCTGGCGGCGCAGCGCCTCGCCGATCTGCGCGACGCGGCCCTCGGCGCCCTCGGCGGGATAGGTCAGCAGCGCCAGCTGCCGGCGCAGGTCGAGCATGTCGCGGCGCTGCTGGCCGCCGCGGTCGAGATAGGCGACGAACAACCACAGCATCGCCAGCGGCACGAAGGCGGTGGCGGTGAACGAGCCGAACTCGTGCGGCTGCAGCATCACGAAATTGTCCCAGCCGATGCTGGTCTCGAGATAGTGCCAGCAGAAGGCCAGCCAGGCCGCCGAGCCGGCCAGCGCCAGCAGCCCCCGCAGCACCCCGGGCCAGCGCGACGACTCGCGCGGCGGTGCCGGCATCTGGGCGAGCGGGCGCATCGGCAGGGGCGGCGGCAGCGGTGCCGCCGATTCCACGGCCGCGCCGTCGGGTTCCGAAACGTCTGCGGAAGGTTCGGCGGCGTGGCTGAGTTCACTCATGGCAACATGCTCGTCGTGAAGAAAGTCCCCGCATAATCGTTTACTACACGAAGTCTCCCGGCGACAGCCAATTTTTCGCGGCGACTGTGCCGTGGTGCGTCGATTCGACTAGCGGCCGGCCGTGAAAAGATTTCCTCGGCGCGGGCCTGGAACAACCGGCGCAGGGAAACGTTGCAGCGGCGTATCGAGCACCGCGAACGGAGGGCGTCATGGCCGAGGACCGCGAAATCCTGCACGACCGCATCAAGCAGCGCGCCTACGAGATCTGGGAGCAGGAGGGCCGGCCCGAGGGGCGCGAGCAGCACCACTGGGACCGCGCCGCCAAGGAGGTGCTGGGCGGGCCGCCGTCGGAGGGCGAGCACCCCCATCACGCGACCAAGGGCGTCAATCCGGTCGCGCCGCCGCTGAAGGGCGAGCAGCCCGGCGCCTCGTCCAGTCTGGGCGGCACGCCCGGCGACCTGTCGACCGGTCCGGGGCGCGCCCGCGACACCCGGCATTAGAGGAGGGGGCGGTGGCCGGGGGTTGATCATCTCCGCTCCCGGCCCACGTCTTGGGCACCGAGACGTGCCCAACCGGGGGGATCCATGGACGATCCGCTGCTGCTCTCGCGGGTGCAGTTCGCGTTCACGATCGCGTTCCACATCCTGTTCCCCAGCCTGACCATCGGCCTGGCGTGGTTCCTGGTCGCCTGCGAGGCGGCGTGGCTGCGCACCCGCCAGGACGCCTGGTTCCGGCTGTACCGGTTCTGGGCCAAGGTCTTCGCCCTGGCCTTCGGCGTCGGCGTCGTCACCGGCATCGTGATGTCGTTTCAGTTCGGCACCAACTGGAGCGGCCTGTCGCAACAGGCCGGCGAGGTGCTGGGGCCGCTGCTCGGCTACGAGGTGCTGACCGCCTTCTTCCTCGAGGCGGGGTTCCTGGGGATCATGCTGTTCGGCTGGAACCGCGTCTCGCCGCGGGTGCATTTCGCCGCCACCTGCCTGGTCGCCACCGGCACCGTGATCTCGGCCTTCTGGATCCTGTCGGCGAATTCCTGGATGCAGACGCCGACCGGACATGCCGAGGTCGGCGGAATCCTGGTCGTCGAGGACTGGTGGTCGGTGGTGTTCAACCCGTCCTTTCCCTACCGCTTCGTCCACATGGTGATCGCGACCTTCCTGGCCTCGGCCTTCGTGGTCGCCGGCGTCTCGGCGCTGCAACTGATCCTGGCCCAGCACGTGCCCTTCGCGCGGCGCGGGCTGGCGATGGCGGTCGGCATGGCCGGGGTGCTGGCGCCGCTGCAGATCGTGGCGGGCGACCTGCACGGGCTCAACACGCTGGAATACCAGCCGATGAAGGTGGCGGCGATGGAGGGGCTGTGGGAGACCCGGGCCGCGGCGCCGCTGCTGCTGTTCGCCTGGCCCGACCAGGAGGCGGCCCGCAACGACTGGGAGATCGGCATCCCCGGCGGCGCCAGCTTCATCCTCAAGCATGACAGCGCCGCCGTGCTGCAGGGCCTGAAGGAGGTGCCGCCGGAGGACCGGCCGCCGGTCGCCTGGGTGTTCTGGTCGTTCCGCATCATGGTCGGCTGCGGCGTCGCGATGGCGGTGATCGGGCTGACCGGGTTGTGGCTGATCTGGCGTCGGCGCCTGCACCGCACCGGATGGTTCCACTGGCTGATCGTGCTCGGCAGCCCGCTGGGCATGATCGCGATCCTCGCCGGCTGGACGGTGACCGAGGTCGGCCGCCAGCCCTGGCTGGTTCAGGGCCTGCTGCGCACCGCCGACATGGTGTCGCCCAACCTGACCGGCGGCGCGGTGTGGGCGTCGCTGGGGCCGTTCCTGGTGATCTACAATCTGCTGCTGGTCGCCTTCCTGTACTATTTGTGGCGGGTGGTCCGCGCCGGGCCCGACCACGACGAGCCGCTGCCCGGGCGGGCGCCGCCGCGGCCCGGCCTCGGCGGCATGACCTCGTGGCGGCCGGGTCCCCACGAAGGGAGGCGCCCGTGAGCCTCGACCTGACCGCGATCTGGGCGGTGGTGATCGTCTTGGGCGTGATCATGTACGTGATCCTCGACGGCTTCGACCTCGGCATCGGCATCCTGTTCCCGTTCGCCCCCGCACCCGAGGACCGCGGCACGATGATCTCGTCGGTGGCGCCGGTCTGGGACGGCAACGAGACCTGGCTCGTGCTGGGCGGCGCCGCGCTGTTCGGCGCCTTCCCGCTCGCCTTCGGCATCCTGCTGCCGGCGTTGTATCTGCCGCTGATGGCGTTCCTGGTGGCGCTGGTGTTCCGCGGCGTCGCCTTCGAGTTCCGCCATCGCGCCTATCGCTCGCAGGCGGTGTGGAACACCTCGTTCTTCGTCGGCTCGACATTGGCCGCCTTCGCGCAAGGCGTCGTCCTCGGCGCGTTCGTGCAGGGCTTCGCGGTCGCCGACGGCCGCTTCGCCGGCGGCCTGTTCGACTGGCTGACGCCGTTCAGCATATTCACCGGCTTCGCCCTGGTCGCCGGCTACGCCCTGCTCGGCGCCACCTGGCTGATCCTCAAGACCGAGGGCCCGCTGCAGGAATGGTGCTTCGCCGCCGCCCGCCGGCTGACCGTCGCGGTGGCGCTGTTCATCGTCGTGGTCAGCGCCTGGACGCCGTTCCTGGCCGAGGACATCGTCGAGCGCTGGTTCGGCTGGCCGGGCATCGTCGTGCTGTGGCCGATCCCGCTGATCACCGCGGCCATGGTCGCCGCGCTGTGGCGGGCGGTGTCGGCGGGTCGCGAGCGGGCGCCGTTCCCCTTGGCGATTGGGCTGTTCGTGCTGTCGTTCGTCGGCCTGGGCGTCAGTCTGTGGCCGTTCATCGTGCCGCGCGCGGTCACCATCCACGACGCCGCGGCGTCGCCGGGCAGTCAGGGATTCCTGCTGATCGGCGTGCTGATCCTGCTGCCGCTGATCCTGGGCTACACCGCCTACACCTACCGCGTCTTCCGCGGCAAGGTCCGCCCGGACGAGGGCTACCACTGAAGCTGGAACCTCGCCGCCGCCGGCCCTGTTGGAATGGGCTGGAAGCGATGGAGGAGCCCTCATGCGCATCGGACCAGGAAACGTCGTCGTCGTCACCGGCGCCTCGGGCGGCATCGGCCGTGCGACGGCACGGGCCTTGGGGGCCAGGGGCGCCTGGGTGGCGCTGGTGGCGCGGGGGCGGGATGGCCTGGCGGCGGCCAAGCGCGAGATCGAGCGGGCCGGCGGCCGCGCGATGGTCTGCCCCGCCGACGTCGCCGACGCGCGGGCCGTGGAGGAGCTGGCCGAGCGCGTCGAGCAGCAGTTCGGGCCGATCGACGTCTGGATCAATTGCGCCATGGTGACCGTGTTCTCGCCGTTCGAGCGCATGACCCCCGACGAGTTCCGCCGCGTCACCGAGGTCACCTATCTCGGCTACGTCTGGGGCACGATGGCGGCGCTGAAGCGGATGCGCGAACGCGATCGCGGCACCATCGTCCAGGTCGGTTCGGCGCTGAGCTATCGCGGCATTCCGCTTCAGTCGGCCTATTGCGGCGCCAAGCACGCGATCCGCGGCTTCACCGACAGCCTGCGCAGCGAGCTGATCCACGACGGCTGCCGCGTGCGGCTGAGCATGGTCCAGCTGCCGGCGCACAACACGCCGCAATTCGACTGGAACCGCAACCACATGAGCCACCGGCCGCAGCCGGTATCGCCGATCTTCCAGCCGGAAGTCGCCGCCGACAGCATCCTTGAGGCCGCCGAGCGGGCGCCGCGCGAGCTGTGGGTCGGAGGCCCGTCGTTGCAGATCATCCTCGGCAACATGCTGGCGCCGTCGCTGCTCGACCGCATGCTGGCCAAGAAGGGCTACGAGGGGCAGACGACCGACGAGCCGGCCTTGCCGCGGCCGGACAATCTCTACGAGCCGCGGCGCGGCGACTGGGGCGCGCACGGCCGCTTCGACGACCGCGCGAGCGGCGGCGGCGCGGTGCGCGTCGACCAGGCGACGCTGCCGCTGGTGGTGGTCGCCGGCGCGCTCGGCGTCGGCGCGGCGCTGTTCTCGCTGGGAATGGCGGCGCGACGGTGACCGCCGCGCCGCATGCGCCCGGTCAGTGCGACATCAGGACCGGGACGGTCATGTGGTCGAGCAGGTGCTTGGTGGCGCCGCCGAGCACCAGCTCGCGCACCCGCGAGCGGCCGTAGGCGCCCATCACCAGCAGGTCGATCTGCTCGTCGGCGGCTCGCGACAGCAGCATCTCGCCGACATTCATGTCGTCGGCCTTGACCATCTGCGCCTCGGCGTTGATGCCGTGGCGGGCCAGGTGCAGGCACAGGTCGGCGCCGGGGACGTCGCCGTGGCCCGACAGGCCGCCGGCGGGGTTGACCGCCATCACCACGACCTTCTTGGCCATCTGCATCAGCGGGATGGCGTCGTTGACGGCGCGCGTCGCCTCGCGGCTGGCGTTCCAGGCCACCATGACGCAGTCGATCTGCCGATTGAACTTGCCGGCATAGGGGACCACCAGCACCGGCCGGCCAGCGTCGAGCACCAGGTGGTCGGCCAGCGGCAGTTCGTCGTCGCCGTTGGGGTTGCGCTGGCCGACGATGGTCAGGTCGGCGTAGCGGGCGTTCAGGGCGACGACGTCGTAGAGGTCGCCCTCGCCGCAGCGCCATTCGTAGTTCACGCCGGCGCTACGC
The DNA here is from genome assembly GCA_964545205.1 of uncultured Rhodospirillaceae bacterium. Taxonomy (GTDB): domain Bacteria; phylum Pseudomonadota; class Alphaproteobacteria; order Rhodospirillales; family Magnetospirillaceae; genus CAZJFH01. The sequence continues at coordinate 10,523 of CAZJFH010000031.1, read as the reverse complement.
AGCTTGCGTTCGAAGATCTGCTGGGCCTGGGCGGCCGCTTCGTCGGCGAACTTGCGCTGCAGGGCCTGGACCTCGGGCCCGAACTGGGCGCGCACGAACTGCGGCACCCGCGGATAGGTGCGCACGAAAATCCCGGCGAGATGGGCCTGGTGGCGCGCCGCCATGTCGGCGGCCACGGCCAGCCGCTGCTCGCACTGCTTCGAATTGTCGACGTGGACCAGAATGTTCTTGAGGGACATGCGTTGCTCCTGGTGCGGGCGGTCGACGCCGCCGTTTTGACGCGCCGCACTATAACCCAGGCCCCGGGCAGGCGGTACTACCTCTTGTGAATGGCTGGCAGCAGGTTTGCGCAAAGAAGCGGCGCCGCCGCGGCGCCGCTTCTCCGGTTCGAGGCGAGGTTCAGGCCTTGCCGCGCCGGCGCCGGCGCGCGGCGAAGCCCAGGCCGGCGAGGGCGAAGCCCAGGCTGGCCAGGCTGGCCGGTTCGGAAATCTGGCCGCCGTTGCCGCCGTTGCCGCCCGGCGAGAAGGCGGTGATCAGGCGGGTCCAGTCGCCCGGGTTGCTTGCCGTCCAGCGGATGTCGACGTCGGGGCCGTTGAAGGCGGTCGTGTCGGCGCCTTCGAGGCCGCGCAGGCCGAAGTCGGCGTAGTCGAGCCCCGGCAGGCCGAGCGCGTCGTCGCTGTCGAACAGGTTCTGGTCCGAGGTGATGAAGGCGAAGACCTGCGAATCGAGCGAGATCGTGGTCTCGACGGTCGTGTCGCTGCCGTTGCCGGGATCCCACTGCAGGTAGTGGCTCGACACCACCGTGCCGGCGTCGATGAGAAACTCGCCGCCGCCGATGTCGGTGATGAAATCGGCGTCGGGATCGAAGACGCGGTTGACCCTGAGCGGTTCGGTCAGGGTGATGTTCTGGCGCTCGTCCCAGGCCAGCAGGATGCCGTCGTTGGGATTCGCCGCGACCGGGTTTGGCGGCGTGTCGGTGATGGTGCAGGCGTTGGCGCCGTTGCAGTCGCCGAGGCTGACGAGCGTCGCCTGGGCTCCGCCCGCCGCCGCCGTCGCGGCGACGAACGCCGCCGCCGCCGTGGCGGCCTTGAGAACATGGGTATTCGTCCTGGTCATCGCTCTCCTCCGTTTTCCTTCCGCCGGAGTGTCAGCAAGACCGGGACCAAACCCGAATGATCAACGGGTTATGGGGCATATGTCCGATTCGGTGGGGCGTGGTGTAAAGAATTCCGACTCGGGATCACGCCCGGCCGGCGAAGCGGACGAGCGCCGCGGGCACGGCGGCCGGGGCCGGCGGCGGCGCCACCGTCGGAGCCGGCGCCGGCCGTTCGCGGGCGGGTGCCGGGGCAAGGGCGAGCGGCAGGTCGAGCGCGAACACCGATCCCCTGCCGAGCGTCGAGCGCACCTCGACCGAATGCCCGGGCAGCAGCCGCACGACCCGTTCGACGACCGCCAGCCCGAGGCCGAGGCCGTTGGCGCGGTCGCGCTGCGGATTGCCGATCTGGAGGAAGTCGTCGAACACGCGCTCGATGTCCTCGGCGGCGATGCCGATGCCGGTGTCCCACACCTCGATGCGCAGGCGGCCGTCGCGCCGGCGGCAGCCGATCAGCACGCCGCCCGTGCGGGTGAACCGCACCGCGTTGGCGGCAAGCTGGGCCAGCACCTTGCGCAGCAGCGCGGCGTCGCTCTCGGCCACCGCCGCGGTCGGCACCACCCGCAGCGACAGGCCCTGGCTCTCGGCCGCCATGCGCAGTCCGGCGGCCACCTCTTCGAGGAGCGGCCCCACCGCGACCGGCGCGACGCGCGCCGTCACCACGCCGGCGTCGAGGCGCGAGAGTTCGACCAGCGGCTCGATATGGCCGTTGAGGATGCGCAACGCGTGCTGCAGGTTGTCGACGATGGCCCGCGAGCGTCCGCGCAGCCGGCGCTTGAGGATGTCGCTGAAGCAGAACAACGCCTGCAGGGGTTGCCGAAGATCGTGGTTGGCGGCGGCCAGGAAGGTCGCCCGGGCGCGCAACGCCCGGTGCAGCTCCGCATCGAGACGGATGCGCTCGGCCTCGCTGCGCCGCAGCCGCTGCTCGGCCGCATCCGCCCGACGCCGTTCCCGCCACCAGCCGCCGGCTGCGAGCGCCGACGCGGCGGCGGACAATAGCAACATGGCCTCGCTGATCTCGAACGCGGTCATCGCCAAGTCCGTCGTCTAATCGCGGGGTCGCCCACGAAAGGCAAAAACCCTTGCCAATAATGATTAACACTTTCGGGGTTTGGTTTTCAGTCCCGCAACGGCATGTACTGTGGGTTCTTTGGCATTATGGCGGATGACTCGCGGCGGCAACCGGTCAATAGGCGCAACGTCGTGAAATTTATGCCCAAGGTCGTGTTCCGGGCGCCGCGGCGTGGTGAAAATCCCGGAAAACCTCCAATATCACGACGACGCCAAACCGGGAGACGACCAGGAATGTTCGGCATCACCCGCGCCCCCGAGCTCGACCGCGCCGGGCTCGACTGGTTCAACGTCACGCGGCCGCTGTCGCTCGCCGACCTGCGCGGCCGGCTGGTCGTCCTCGACTTCTGGACCTTCTGCTGCATCAACTGCATCCACGCGCTGCCGGTCCTGCACCGCCTGGAAGAGACCTATCCGGACGAGGTGGCGGTGATCGGCGTGCATTCGCCGAAATTCGACGCCGAGCGCGATCCGGCCAAGGTCGCCGAGGCGATCCGCCGCTACGGCGTGCTTCATCCCGTGGCGCACGACCCCCACGGCGTGCTGTGGGACGAGTACGGCGTCCGCGCCTGGCCGACCCTGGTGTTCGTCTCGCCGGACGGCCACGTCATCGGCCAGATCTCGGGCGAACCGCAGCCGGAGGCCCTGATCGAGGGCGTCGGCGACATGCTGCGCGAATTCCGGGAGCTGGGCGAGCTGCGGCCCGCCGCGCTGCCGCTCGACGCGATGGCCGAGCCCGAGGGCCGGCTGAGCCATCCCGGCAAGATCCGGGCGGCCGGCGGCGGCGCATGGGCGGTCGCCGACGCCGGCCATCACCAGATCGTGCTGCTCGACGATGCCGGCGCCCGGCTGCGGCGCTACGGCAGCGGCATCGCCGGATTCGAGGACGGCGACGCCGAGACGGCCTGCTTCGACCGGCCGCAGGGGCTCGCCTGCACCGCCCAGGCGATCTACGTCGCCGACACCGGCAACCACGCCCTGCGCCGCATCGACCGCGCCAGCGGCGCGGTGACGACGATCGCCGGCATCGGCGTCCGCGGCGGCGTCCTCAAAGGCCGCGCCGCCGGCCGCGGCTGCGCGCTGGCCTCGCCCTGGGACGTCGCGGCGGCGGACGGGCGGCTGTACTTCGCCAACGCCGGCAGCCACCAGCTCGGCGTGGTCGACCTGCGCACCGGCGCCGTGGCGCCGCTGGCCGGCGCCGGCGGCGAGGACATCGTCGACGGCGCGGCGCCGGAGGCGCTGCTGGCCCAGCCCAGCGGCCTGGCGCTGTCGCCCGACGGCGCCACGCTGTATTTCGCCGACAGCGAGACCTCGGCGATCCGCGCGCTGTCCTTGCCCGAGGGGCGCGTCTCGACCCTGGTCGGGCGCGGCCTGTTCGCGTTCGGCCACCGCGACGGGTCGTGGGAAGAGGCGCTGCTGCAGCATCCGCTCGACGTCGCGGCGAGCGACGGCCGCCTGGTCGTCGCCGACAGCTACAACGACCGCCTGCGGGTGCTCGATCTGGCGGCGCGCACGGTCGCCGGACTCGATCCCGGCGCCTGCGCGGACGACCCCTGCCGCCCCTTCGCCGAGCCGGCCGGGGTGGCGGTCGCCGGCCGCGACCGGCTGCTGCTCAGCGACACCAACAACCACCGCATCGTCGAAATCAGGCTGGACGAGGGCCGATACCGCACCTGGTTCGAATGATTTGAACAATCCTCCCCTTCGGATTACATTTTTCCAAGGAGGGGAATACCATGGCAGGAAAACCGCGCTCCGCGATCATCAAGGACATCGAGGGCCACATCGGCAAGCACGGCGGCAGCTTTGCGGAGTGGTTCGTCGGCGTGACGGACGATCCCAGGCGCACGCTGTTCGGACATCACAAGCTGCGCTCGAACGGCGACGCCTGGATCACCCGGCGCGCCCTCGACGATCTGCAGGCGGCCGAGGTCGAGGACTTCTTCCGCAGCGTCCGCAAGACCCGCAACGGCAATCCTGGCAAGTCGCTGAACCACGTCTACGTGTACGCCTATCGCATGAAGTCGCACACGCGTCCCTGAGCCGCCCATCTGCGTGCTTGCCGAAGCGGTAGCACTTGGGGGTAAACTGCGGCTCCCTCGAAAGTGCAGTGGCACGGACGGCGAATGCATCAGCGCGGAAATTCCCCGGCCAGCCGGGACATCGCCCATCACCTCCACGGTTACACGAACCTCAAGCGCCACGAGACCGTCGGGCCGCTGATCATCACGCATGGCAAGGGCGTGCGCGTGTTCGACGACGCCGGCAAGGACTACATCGAGGGCATGGCCGGGCTGTGGTGCACGTCGCTGGGCTGGGGCGAGGAGCGGCTGGTCGCGGCGGCGGCGCGGCAGATGCGCGAGCTGCCGTTCTATCACGGCTTCAGCCACAAGAGCCATCCGCCGGTCATCGAGCTCGCCGAACGCCTGGTCGAGATGGCGCCGGTGCCGATGTCGAAGGCGTTCTTCGCCAATTCCGGCTCGGAGGCCAACGACACCGCGATCAAGCTGGTGTGGTACTTCAACAACGCGCTGGGCCGGCCCGAGAAGAAGAAGATCATCTCGCGCACCCGCGGCTATCACGGCGTGACGATCGCGACCGCCAGCCTGACGGCGCTGCCGTTCAACCAGCGCGGCTTCGACCTGCCGATCGCGCGCATCCTGCACACCGACTGCCCGCACCATTACCGCTGCGCCGAGCCCGGCGAGAGCGAGGAGGCGTTCGCCACCCGCTGCGCCGACAGCCTCGAGAAGCTGATCCTGGCCGAGGGGCCCGACACGGTGGCGGCGCTGATCGCCGAGCCGGTGATGGGCGCGGGCGGCGTCATCGTGCCGCCGGCGACCTATTTCGAGAAGATCCAGGCGGTGCTCGCCAGGTACGACGTGCTGCTGATCGCCGACGAGGTGATCTGCGGTTTCGGGCGCACCGGCAACATGTTCGGGTCGGAGACCTACGGGCTGCAGCCGGACATGATGACGCTTGCGAAGGGCCTGTCCTCGGGCTACCTGCCGATTTCGGCGCTGCTGATCAACGAGCGCGTCTACCGCACCATCGCGGACTACAGCGACAGCATCGGGCTGTTCGGGCACGGCTTCACCTATTCGGGCCATCCCGTCTCGGCGGCGGTGGCGCTGGAGGCGCTGACCATCTACGCCGAGCGCGACCTGCTCGGTCACGTGCGTGCCGTCGCCCCGGCCTTCCAGGCCGCGCTGCGCGGCTTCGCCGACCACGCGTTGGTGGGCGAGGCGCGCGGAATTGGGTTGATCGGGGCGCTCGAACTGGTGAAGGATAAGGACTCCCGCGCGTCGTTCGATCCGGCGGCGGCGGTGGGGCCGAAGGTGGCGGCCCGTGCGCAGGAGCACGGCGTCATCGTGCGGGCGATGGGGGACGCGATCGCATTCTCGCCGCCCCTGGTGATCTCGGAGGACGAGATCGCGCAGATGTTCGCGCGCTTCGGCAGCGCCCTTGACGAAGCTCATGGCTCGTTGCGGGCCGAAGGTGTTATCGGATCGTGAGAGGGGCCGCCGTCCAATGACGGGCGGCGGGTGGATTGGAGCCGAGACCGGGGGGCAGCGGCGACAGGTTGCGGTGGGAGGCCGCCTATGAACTACGAAAAGTTCTTCGCTCAGCGGATTGCCGAACTGAAGGCCGAGGGCCGTTACAGGGTGTTCGCCGACCTCGAGCGCAAGTGCGGCGAGTTTCCGCGCGCCAAGAACTACCGCGATGACGGCGTCTTCGACGTCACCGTGTGGTGCTCGAACGATTATCTGGGCATGGGCGAGAACGCCGAGGTGCTGTCCGCCATGCACCAGGCCATCGACCAGTGCGGCGCCGGCGCCGGCGGCACCCGAAACATCTCGGGCACCAACCACTACCACGTGCTGCTCGAGAAGGAGCTGGCCGACTTCAACGGCAAGGAAGCGGCGCTGCTGTTCACGTCGGGCTACGTCGCCAACCAGACGACGCTGTCGACGCTCGGCGGCAACATGCCGGGGATGATCATCTTCTCGGACGAGCTGAACCACAACTCGATGATCGAGGGCATCCGCCACGGCCGCTCGGCCAAGCACATCTGGCGCCACAACGACGTCGAGCATCTCGAGAGCCTGCTCAAGGCCGCCGATCCGGCGGCGCCGAAGCTGATCGCCTTCGAGTCGGTCTACTCGATGGACGGCGACATCGCGCCGATCAAGGAGATCTGCGACATCGCCGAGAAGTACAACGCCATGACCTTCCTCGACGAGGTCCATGCCGTCGGCATGTACGGCGCCGAGGGCTCGGGCGTCGCCGAGCGCGACGGCCAGCGCGATCGCATCACGATCATGCAGGGCACGCTGGCCAAGGCGGTCGGCGTGATCGGCGGCTATATCGCCGGTTCGGCGGCGATGGTCGACTTCGTGCGCAGCTACGGCCAGGGCTTCATCTTCTCGTCGGCGATGCCGCCGGGCATCGCCGCCGGTGCGTTGGCCAGCGTCCGCTACCTGCGCCAGCATCCGGAAATCCGCGAGCGCCACCAGGAGCGCGCGGCGACCCTGAAGGCGCGCCTGGCCCAGGTCGGCCTGCCGGTGATGCCGTCGGTCAGCCACATCGTGCCGCTGATGGTCGGCGACGCCGTGCTGTGCAAGCAGGCCTCGGATCAGCTCCTGCGCAAGCACAACATCTATGTCCAGCCGATCAACTACCCGACCGTGCCCAAGGGCACCGAGCGGCTGCGCATCACGCCGACGCCGCTGCACGACGACGCCATGATGGACCGCCTGGTCGCGGCCCTGATCGACGTGTGGTCGCAGCTCGGCATCAAGAAGCAGGCGGCCTGAGCGCTTCCGTCAACGCGACGTACGGAAAGGCGGCTTCGGCCGCCTTTCCTATGCGCTCCGCGCCGCGGCTTTCCCCACGAGAGCACTTGAACGGCAGGCGTTTTCGGGCGATGTAGCGCACGAGACGAACAGTTCGGGCCGACCACCCGCATGAACGACGACGTCGCCCTCCCGGCGCGCATGTCCCACCGCCTGATGACCCTGACGCGCAAGCGGGCCGATCGCATCAGCCTCGCCGAGGTGATGGCCGTCCTGGGCGAGCGCGGCTTCGGCCTGCTGCTGCTGGTCTTCACGCTGCCCAACGCGGTGCCGGTGCCGGCGCCGCCGGGCGTCTCGGCGATCCTGGCGATTCCGTTGATTTTCGTTGCCGCCCAGATGGTGCTGGGCCTCGACCGGCCGCGCCTGCCGGCGCGGCTGCGGCGGATGTCGGTGTCGCAGGAGCGGCTGAGCCAGATGCTGAACAGGGCCGGGCCGCTGCTCGAACGCATCGAGAACCGCCTGCGGCCGCGCCACGCCGCCCTGACCGGCGCCCGCGCCGAGCGCATCCTGGGCCTGATCTGCCTTCTCCTGGCCCTGGTGATGTCGTTGCCGATCCCGATGGGCAACGCGCCGGTCGCCTGGGCGCTGGTGGTGATCGCGCTGGGCCTGATCGAGCGCGACGGCGTCTTCACCGTCCTCGGCCTCGTCGCCGGCCTGATGGCGCTGGCCTGGAACCTTCTGCTGGTCCTCGCCGGCGGCAAGGCGATCGCCTTCGCCGCCGAACAGGTGGCCCTGCTGCTCTAGCCGGCCCGCCTCGCCCTTCGAGACGGCGCCCTTGGCGCCTCCTCAGGGTGAGGCTAATCTAGCGATGTTCCAGACCTCATGCCGAGGAGCGCTCCGCAGGAGCGCGTCTCGAAGCATGTCCCCTCCTTCTTCCACTTTCGGCGAAGGCCTCAGCCGTTCGGAACCATTCGCCGCCGAACGGGTTTACGAGGGGCAAGCTAGCTGCAAGGAGGACGCCATGCAGATCAGAGACGCGATGAGCACCGACGTCCAGATCATCGATCCCGACATGTCCGTCAGCGAGGCCGCGATGAAGATGCGCGATCTCGACGTCGGCTTCCTGCCGGTGGGTGAGAACGACCGTTTGGTGGGCATGCTGACCGACCGCGACATCGCGGTTCGCGCCGTGGCCGAGGGCAAGGACCCGAAGAGCTGCCGCGTGCGCGACGCGATGACGCCCGACGTGATCTATTGCTTCGAGGACCAGGACACGGCCGAGGCCGCCGACCTCATGGCCGAGCACCAGATCCACCGCCTGCCGATCCTGAACCGCGACAAGCGGCTGGTCGGCGTCCTGGCGACGGCCGACCTCGCCCGCCACGAGCAGGGCGTGACGGCGCAGGCCTTGAAGGGCATCTCGCAGCCGACCCACCACGAGCCGGGCCGGGCTTAAGGTCACCGGGCCAGGAATGGCGAAAAGGCCGCACGGGGCAAACCCGGGCGGCCTTTCTGCTGGCGTGGCGCTCCCGGGGGGCGCTGCCCTCATGCCTACGAGCCCGCGCGCCCCAGCTTCTCGTCCAGCTCCTTGGCCGCCTCGAAGGCGCCCTCGGGCAGCTTGTGGGCGACGCCCTTGTGGCAGTCGATGCAGGTCTGGCCGGCGTCGAACGCCTCCATGTGGCGCGGCCTGGCGCGGCTGCCCTGCGCGGTGACGTCCATGGACTCGAACTCGTGGCAGTTGCGGCACTCGCGCGAGTCCGTCGTCTTCATGGCGGTCCAGACGCGGGTCGCCAGCTCGAGGCGCTTGGCCTCGAACTTCTCGGGCGTGTCGATCGTGCCCAGCACCTTGTGGTACAGCTCGCGCGAGGCGACGATCTTGCGCACGACCTTGTGTTGCCACTCCTTCGGCACGTGGCAGTCGGGGCAGGTGGCGCGCACGCCCGAGGCGTTGGCGTCGTGCACCGTGCCGCGGTACTCGGCGTAGACGGTGGCGCTCATCTCGTGGCAGGAGATGCAGAACTCCTCGTTGTTGGTCGCCTCCATCGCCCAGTTGAAGCCGCCCCAGCCGGCGACGCCGAAGGCGATGCCGACGGCCAGCAGCCCGCCCAGCGAGAAGGTGGTGGACGGGCGCCGAAGCGCCCGCCAGGTACGGCCGATCAGGCCGGGTTTGCGACTGTCGGTCATGTCAGCGCGACGCCTCGAAGTCGTTGCCGACCAGCGGCGCCGCGTCGGTGACCGGCGCGTGGCACTGGGTGCAGAACCAGCGGCCGCCGTTGACGACCTCGTACTCGTTGCCCTCGCGGTCCTGATAGTGGCTCTTCGGGGCCTCCGGCGCCTTCTCCTTGGCGGCGGTGGTCCAGTCGTGACAGTTCAGGCACTGGTTGACCTTGAGGTCGACCTGGTACTTCTCGGTGACGTGCGGCACCATCGGCGGCTGCTGCCGGAACGAGCGCTCGATCTTGCCGCTCTCCTGCACGCTGAAGACCGGCGGTGCCTGGTCGAGGGCGTCGATCGGGTTGTCGCCGCGCAGCGACTTGAGGTCGGCGGCGGAGGCGGCGAACGCCCCCAGCCCCAGGGTGGCGGCGATCAGGCCGCCGAGAACGATCTTTTTCATGATCCGCATCCTTACGCCTTGACCACCTTGACCGCGCACTTCTTGAAGTCGGTTTCCTTCGAGATCGGGCAGGTGGCGTCGAGCAGCAGCTTGTTGACCAACTGGCCCTCGTCGAACCACGGCACGTAGACCATGCCCTTCGGCGGCTTGTTGCGGCCGGAGGTCTCGACGCGGGTGACGATCTCGCCGCGGCGCGAGCTCACCTTCACCTCCTGGCCGCGGCGCAGGCCACGGGCCTTGGCGTCGTCGGGGTGCATGAACACCTGCGCCGCCGGATAGGCCTTGTGCAGCTCGGGCACGCGGCGGGTCATCGAGCCGGAGTGCCAGTGCTCGAGCACGCGGCCGGTGACCAGCCACAGGTCGAACTCCTTGTCCGGGCTTTCCGCCGGCGGCTCGTAGGGCGCGGCGATGACGAACGCCTTGCCGTTCGGCTTGCCGTAGAAGTTCACGCCCTCGCCCTGCTTCACGTAGGGGTCGTAGCCCTCGCGGAAGCGCCACAGCGTCTCCTTGCCGTCGATCACCGGCCAGCGCAGGCCGCGGGTCTGGTGGTAGAGATCGAAGTCGGCGAGGTCGTGGGCCTTGCCGCGGTTGAACTTGCCGTATTCCTCGAAGATGCCCTTCTGCAGGTAGAAGCCGAAATGGCTCGACTCGTCGTTGTCGTAGCCCTTCTGCAGTTCCTCCAGGCCGAACTTGTCGACCTCGCCGTTGGCGTACAGGATGTCGAACAGGGTCTTGCCGCGGTACTCCGGCTTCTGGGCCAGCAGCTCCTCGGGCCACACCTCCTCGACCTTGAAGCGCTTCGAGAATTCGACGACCTGCCACAGGTCCGAGCGGGCCTCGCCCGGCGCCTTGACCTGCTGACGCCAGAACTGGGTGCGCCGCTCGGCGT
>CAZJFH010000030.1:0-55505 GCA_964545205.1 uncultured Rhodospirillaceae bacterium | reverse complement strand
CGCCCCCGGCGACACTTCCGGCATGCCAATTTGCAGAACTTGACGCACGGAACTGTGTGGAGGCGATGGCGCGATTCACTCTGCGGCCGGCAGTCGCTATCGGCACCGCAGATCATCGATCAAGGATCCATCACCGAGTTTTTGCCAGTAGGGCGGGGCCGTCCGGGGATCTCGCGCTATGGCAACAAGTCACATCTGACGACCTCGCGCGCGCATCCCCCGCCACTCATGGCAAAATCGGCATTTTGCCATGAGTGGCGGGACCGCATGCCGCAATCACCATCGCAGCGAGTCCCATCTGCGAGGTCAACTCGCCAAGTCATAAATGCGCGCACTGATGCTGTAATAGCGCTGCCGCGCTAAACCGGGCAAGGCGCGGGTGACCGTGGTCTTGTTGCCGCGTTGCATGTTCAGCAATCCCCTGCGCTTCAGCGCCGCGATGAGCCGGTCCAGTTTGCCCTTGCTCCCAGCGTAGCGTTCGAGGGCGGCGCTGCGGATCAGGTATTCGTGCGCGCCGGTGGCGCGTTGGTGTTTGAAGCCCATCACGGCACCGGTGGCCATGGCCGCGGCTGCGGCTGTGGTTGGTGGCGGGAACGACTGCGCCTGATCTCTGATCAACTGCGCGAGGCCAAGGGCTGGATCGCACTCGCGGAGGGCCGCCCAATTGACGCGCTCATAAATCGTCGCGATCGCCCACTGCATTTCGCCCATCTTCCATGGCAAAATCTTGTACTCGTTGGCCAGACGCCCGGCTGCGTAGACCAGGGCGAAGCGACGCGCGATGCGCACGCGTCGTCCGTCGGACTGGTCGACGTTCAGCAGTTTGATCATTCGACCGATACGCTTGTTCAGGAACTCGCGCAGGGCCGCGTCATCATCACGGCGGTGCGCGCATAGCCGCTTGATGAAAGCGCGACCGGCTGTGCCGTAATAGCATTTCGCATGATCTACCAAGCACTCCGCCAGTGCCGCAGCGCTCGGCAGAGTGCCGAGAGCATCGAACACGCCGAGCCCTTTTCCCGCATCCGCGAGAATGTCGACATGGCGGACGCGCTGACCGCCGTCAATGGCGATTTTCGCGCGTTCGGCCAGGGTGTCGAGGTCGTGTTCACTGGTGCTGAGGTAGAGAATGCGCCATGTCATCGGCCGGGTGACATCGGTTTGGCGGCGTTTGCTTTGGCCGCTGGCCAGCCGATAAGCGGCGTCACACAGCGTCCTGGCCTTGGTGCGCTCATCCCCGGCCAAGCCCGTTTCGTCGAGAATAAGAAAGGTATCGCTGTACGCCGCCGCGACATCATCAAGAGAGTTCGCCGTGGTGAGGAACGTGTCGGCGAAGCCGTTGGGCCCGCCGCCGCCCCAGACGGATCCCGCGGCAATTGCGCACGAACTCTTCCCGTTGCTGGTCTCGGTGACGAACTGAAATCCACCGCTCTCGCTCTGGGTCAGGCGCAGCAAGGGGCCGGCAAACGCCGCCATGATGGCGAACATCGGCAGGGCGTTGCCGCGTGCCAGCGCCGCCACATGCTCCTGCCATTCGCGCAGTGTGCCGGCCACTGCGAAGTGGCTGCGGTTTATCGGAAGCGCGGAGACGATGCCCTTGGGCAGGACGTCGCTGCCGGGAAGAATGAAGGTGTCGTCCAGCCAACCAACGCGATTGGCGACGCGCCAAGCTTGGCGGCCGCCGCCATCGTCGTCCAGCGCGGCGATGACTTTCGCCCGCAGGGCTGATTGCTGGGGCGCGATATAGCCGTGCTTGGCCAGTTGCTCGAAAACGGCCGCCTGGCCCTTCGCCAGCACGCTGGTGTGAACGGGGCAAAGGCGCTCGACGCCCTGCCAATCCGTGAAGCCGACGATCTTGTAAGTGTCGCCATCAGCGTCTGTGCCGATGCCAACCAATCGCAATGACAAATGCCTGTCCATCAGGGCCTCTGTTTAAAAAACGTGTGCTTCGTGTGCGGCACACGAAGCACACCGCACACACCGAAGTGTTGAGCTGACAATAAGCGCATTGATCAGTACTACAGTGTTGCCGCCAAAATTCGATGGATCTGCCTCGTTTCGATGATTTCGCAGCAAATCTCGTAGCGCAGACCCATCACTTCAAACGGCCTCGCTGACACAGCATCAGCCGACTGCCATACCGACGCACCCAACGCGTAAAGCAGCGGTCGGTCATGCCGATGGTGCTCAGGTAGCTGACGATTTCGCGTTGCTCGCGGGGTTTGAGCGGCTTCACGTTCGAATTTAATGCGCCGCTTGCATCGACATAGCTCGACCGGCCAAAGAACATGCCCTTGAACGCATATGTCACTGCCGTCACGGGGCTGCTTAGCTTCTTGACTTTGAGTGGCTTCTTCACGGTTGGTGACGGAACGAACGCTTTGCTCAGCGCCGAAACCAGCGGCGCTGACGCAGGGACGAAGGGAAAGATCAAGTAGAGGTGCGGCTGCCAATGTGGCTGCCATTGATTATCTCCGTGCGAATTGTACGAGAAGTCCCAACCGCCGATGACCGCGGCATCACGCATCGCTGACCGCACCAGCACGGCGCGAACGCGGTCATTGGCCTTCCTGATGTCGAAATTGGCGAGGCTGGCGGTTGCGGCCCAGCTCGGTACTGCGGTGACCGCCCATCCGGTGTCAGGTTTCCACCCCTCGCGCTCGAGCATCTCGCCAACGGACGATGCCATTGCGCGCCGGAACCGGCGCCAGCAAACAGGGCAGCACGGCAGGCCGCAGCGCCGGCGGCCTGTGCAGGGTTCAAGCTGCAGTGCCAGCCGTCGCTCCGCTAGTCCTCCCCGCGCCATAAGGCGAATCATGTCAGCTAGGCGCCGGTTGGCTTCGCCGGGCGATTCGAACCGGTCATCGAGTCGCTGCGGGTCGTGTTTTTTCTTGAGCGGCCAGTCCCAGGGGAACGGCGCGTTGCGGTGTGCTGGCGTGATCACCGCTCGGCCCCCCAAGTGGCGGTGCGGCGGCAGCTGTCTTCGAACGCGATGACGTCATCGAGCCGATAGCGAACCGAGCGGCCGAACTTGACGTAAGGACAGCCAGTGCCCTTCTGCCGGTCGGCCTGAAGTTTCTTAATGGAGATGTTCCAGCGGTCGGCGAGTGAATACTCGCTCAAGAATTCGCTGCGCTTGTTGTGCGTCAGTTTGTGCTTCATCGCGCCCTCCTATGAGGGGTATTGAAGCAACAAGAATGGCGCCATGGTACGGAAAAGATTTGTAAAAAATCGTGTGCACTACAGATTCTTAATGATTCTGTTGACCTCAACAATTCTATCAGATATCCACTGTAATGAGTAGCAATATTCGTTTTTTGCACACCAGTTCTGCATGTGCTTGCGTAAGTTATTGTTTTTCCGACCCGGCACTTGCTTCAGGGCGAATGTTACGGCTTCTACCCAGAATTTGTCGTGCAGCGTTAGGCTTCGCCGTGGTGGATTACCGCTGGTGGCGGACCCGACTTCGTCTTCGATGAATTTTTCGAAGTCGCTATTGCGCACGACGACGGGGAACGTCCTCGCTTGCAGCCGGGCCAAGTAGGCGCCAGCAAGGAGGAAATCGGCGGTAGTTCGCGGATTATGCAAAAAAACCAAGTCGTTAGGCTCCTCAGAAAATTGTAAATTGACGCGTTGCCCGACCATGATGGCGTCGGCCGCCTCGGCGACCGAGTGGCTCGCAACCGCTGCAATGGCAGCCGCCACGGCGAAAGGGGCTTGGATTGCGAACTCCCCCTTGGGCTTCCTCCATTTGCCGCCTCGCTTGTAGCGCACCTTGAACTTTTCGGCGGGGAAGCCCTTCCAGAAGTCCGCTGGTACATCGATCAGAGCGGAGGAAGCACTGGGGAAGGCTATTGCAGCGGTTAGACGCCCCTCCCGAAGCGCATTCAGCACTTCGCTTTCGCCTCGCTTCGCCACTTTCCAATAGTCCCGCGCGACCTCATAGAGGTTCAGCGTATCGCTGCTCATGGCGCCATACCAAAATGTTGGTTCAATCGCTCTACGTTAACTGCAAGGTTGCGAACCGCCAAGTAAAATCGCTGCAGGGTAGGCCATGTCCTCATCCTGCAGCACAGTTAGTAGCCAGCAGCGCACCACTGGCCGCAGCAAACAACGTGCAGGATCGCATGCGAGACTTCGTCGTGGCGCGGGGATCGCGAACTATGCTTGAACGACGGGCTGCTGACGTGCTCGAAAAGAAGATCATTCGCTCAGGGCCTCCGCCTCGTCGTCCCTGTATTCCGGACGCCCGCGCAAGCCATCGCTACAGCCGCCGCACCAGCCGACGCTGCGCTTGGCTGTCGCCGTCAATGTAGCGCTGCGTCATTGAAATCGACTCATGCCCCGCCAGCTGCTGAACGTCGCGCAAGCTGGCGCCCGTGCGCCCGACCGCGCGCGCCGCCTTGGTGATGAAGGTGCGGCGGCCGGAATGCGACGAGCATCCGTGCAACCCTGCCTGGCGGAACAGGGCGGCAAACCAGTTGACGATGCTATCGGCGCGCAGCGCCCCGCCGCGCACCGACCGGATCACCGGACCGCACCGCCCGCCCCGTCCGAGTTCGGTCAGTCCGATTCGGATCGCCGGATGCATCGGAATGATGCGCCCCTTGCGGTTCTTGGCCGACTGATCCCAAAGCTCGATCACGCGACCGACGCGGCCGCGCGCGTCACAAACCATGGGCCAGCGCAGCGCCGCGATCTCCCCGGCGCGCAGTCCAGCCTTGACCGACAACAGTACCATCACGCGGTTGCGCGCACCATGCCGGCCGCGGCCGGCCAGCGCCAGCACGCGCTTGAGGTCCGTTGCCGTCAACGTCTTAGCTTGGCGTCCTGACATCTTCGTCTCCTTGTTGTCGCCGTGCGTGGCAAGCACCGTGGCGCCTATAGCGGCGTCGGCATGCATGCGGCCGACCGGGGGATGGCCGTCGTTGCCTGGGCGGCAACGACGGCGAAGCAAGCGCCGCGGCCGAGCACCGAGCTGACTTCAACGCCATGGCCGAGCATCTCCGCCGCGAGCAGCACGCTCGCCAAGCCGAGGCCCTGTCCCGGCGCCTCGTTATCGCGCAGCCGCACGTAGGGGGCGAAGACGCGCGGCAGGTCGGCCGGCGCCAGGCCGGGTCCCTGG
Organism: uncultured Rhodospirillaceae bacterium; assembly: GCA_964545205.1. Taxonomy (GTDB): domain Bacteria; phylum Pseudomonadota; class Alphaproteobacteria; order Rhodospirillales; family Magnetospirillaceae; genus CAZJFH01. Next base: position 50,380 of record CAZJFH010000030.1, on the reverse strand, counting down.
TCGCGAATTTCGATGCGCGTGTGCGCGCCGCGGCGCCGGCAGCCGACCAGCACGCGGCCTCGGTCCGTGTGGGTGATGGCGTTGTGCAGCAGATTGCGGAGGATGCGTTCGAGCATCGGGCGTTGGCTGATCACGCTCACGCGTGCCGGCAGCAGCCTGATCTCTAGCCCCTTGGCGGCGGCATACGGCCGCAGTTCGTCGACCAGTTCGCTGAGCAGCGGCGCCAGTGCGATCGGCTGCAGGGCTTCGGCGGCGGTCTGGGTCGGCGCATCGAGCAGGCGTTCGGCGGCGGTCAGCGCCGCCATTGCATGCGCGAGCAGCACACGCTGGCTGTCGTCGGTGTGTGCTTCGGCAAGCAGGTGCAGGAAGAGCTTCGCGGAGGTCAGCGGTTGGCTGAGGTCATGGCGGAAGATGGCGTCGGCGAGCGCCGACTGCCGCGATTCGTGGATCATGCGGTCCTCGTGTTGGTGGTCTGAGGAGGGCTGTCGGTGCACTGACGCACCGTCTGAGCGCCGGCTAGCCGTGTCGCTTGCGGGCGCGGATCAGGAACAGGCTCTGCGGCACTGGGTGGCGGCTGCCGGGCCGGCCGGCACGGCGGAAGGTGCGGGTTCGGAAGAACTGCCGCCGGTGGCTGTCGCGCACCAGCACGCGGTGGCCGGCGACGTCGTCGATGCAGGTCCAGTGCTCGAGATCGCCGCTCATTTCGATGATGGCGCTGGCGCGTGGCTGCGCCAGATGGGTTGACAGCCGGCCGAGCAGCCGGTTTGGCGCGACGGCCGATTCGCTGGCGAACGGCCGCTCGATCGCTATGGCGATGCGCCAGTGGCGGGCGATCCAGTCCCGCGCGCATGCAAGCAGTTCGACCAGACTTTCCGCGTCGATGCCATCGGTCACCGCGTCGACATCGGCATGCCTGATCACGTGTCGGAACAATGCGCGCGGCTGACTGCCGGCCGGCAACCAATCGCCGATGGCTCGGCAGGATGCGTTGACGATCGCGTAGACGCCGCACAGGGCGTCGAGGTCCCCCTGCTGAAAGGTGCGCTGCGTCGGTGGAGGATTCATGGCATGCGTCTCCCACCCGGCGCGGGCCTGATGTGCGCCGGCGAGCGTTGGCAGTCGTGATGCGTGCTGGTGCCACCGCGACGGCCATAGCACAACTATAACGGGTTTTTGCTTTCGGCGCAAGCTCGTTGTGCGGTATGCTTATATGTGCCTGCTGAACGTGCCGCCGTGCGGCGCACTGCCGGCTTGCGGCGAATGCGTCCGATCGTGACGCGCCAGCCGATCACTATCGGCTCGTCAGGGAGAACGCCGATGCTTGACAGGGATATTCGCCAGTTGCTGCCAGCGCTCGTCGACAATCTTCACACCCGGAGCACGCGCACGTCCCTGCTAGGCAGACTCCTCGTCGACTGGCTGGTCGACAATGGCGAGTGCCTCGGCATCGGCATCGACCCGCTTGGCGAGCGATCGACGCGGCGGCGTCGAACCGGCCGGCGCGTTGGCGTCGTAACAGTAGCGCTCGCCATCGGCATCCTCGGAACTATCCTAGCAGCCCGTTGACGAAGTGGCGTTTCAGCCCGACACGATGATGGCGCCGGCGAACACGGCGCCGGCCCCCTCGTCGTCAACGATGACTATGGCGAGCAGACTCAGCGCGCTTTGCGGCATGACCACAAGCAAAAGCCCTACCAGAAGAGCCGAGACCGCCTCCCGCGGGGTTCCGTGGCCGATCAGCGCCCGAATGATCAGCCCGAGGTTGTGGCCGGCGACATGGAGGAGGTAGCGCTTGTGCACATTTTCGCGGCCGCGCAGCCACGTCCGGCGCATGCCGCCGCGCTCCAGGACATGAGCGAAGCTGCGTTCGCACAGTTCGGCCCGCAGCCGGAACGCTGCCTTGGCGACCCCGGACAACAGCCGGGCGCGGTTGTTGTAGACGGCTCGGCGGGCGGCGGTATCGCCGTGCCAGCGCGAGACCTCGGGGCGCTTCTTCTCGGCGATGCGGCTCTTCCACGGCCCGTCCTCCAGGGCCTTGAGGACCTCGCGCGAATGATAGCCCTTGTCGGTGACCAGTTCGGCCGGCACCTCGGCGTCGGGACCCTTGCCCAGCGCCGCCGCCAGATTGGCCTCGGCCGCCATCAGGGTGTCGGGCAAGGTGGCGGTGTCGCCGCGATCGGCGGGATGGATCTCGGCGGCGACGATGGCGCCGGTGTCGAGGTCGACCGCATGCTCGGGCTTGTAGGCGAGATGCGTGGTGCCGTCCTTCATCTGGGCGATGCGGGCATCCGCGTCGACCGGCGAGGTCCAGTCGGCATTGGACAGTTTCTTGCCCTTGCGCTGGCGGTCGATGCGGATGAGGTCGTCGGTGGTCGGCGTCGCGATGCCGCTGTCCTCGGCCATGCGGCGCAGCATCTCGCGATAGGTCTCGCCGCTGTGGCGCCGCACGATGGTGCGCAGGGCGGCATTGGCCTCAATCGTCGAGGCGTCGACGCCGGTCCGCTCGCCCTTGACCAGCCCGCGCTCGGCCAGTTGCGCCAGGACCCAGTCGAACACCGCGGTGTGCACCTCGAACGGCAGCCGTGCCCGCGTCCTGCTCAGCCAGGAATGATCCGGCACCCGCTCGAGCGGCGCCAGGCGCAGGAATTCGCGCAGCGACAGGCTGTCGGAACAGCGCCACTCCAGGACGCGCTCGGAGTCGATCCCCTCGAAGTAGCCGACCAGATGCATGCGGAAATAGCGCCCCGGCGGCAGCGACGGCCGGCCGCGCCGCGTAGTAGGGGGCGCACTGCTGCTCGACGAATCCGTTCGAAGCCGGCGGCCACGAGAATTTCCTGCAGCCGGTCATAAAAGACGTGGCCGGGCGAGCGCGGCATCTCCGCCCAGCCAACCATCAACTCGCCCTGCGTCTCGCCCTGCCGTCCCAGCGCCATTCGGCCACGACGGTTCGCCTGCGGATCGCCGACGCCGAGGTTGTCGGCTTTCCAAATGATCGCGTCATCGCACGGACGGAATTAGAGTTACCCGCCTTGGGAGTTGCTTCGCAACGGACCGCCGTTCAGAGCCGCAACTGCCAGTGCCATCCTGACGATCTCGGACTGCCGCCGCACGCCCAACTTCGATTGCACCTGCTTCACTGTCCACCGGGCCGTGCCGACCGACAGGCCGGCTGCTTCGGCGTACTCGGCGGGACTGTCGCCGGCCACCAAAGCCTGCGTCAGCTTCGCCTCGGCGGTGGTCAGGCCGAAGGTAGCCCGCAGCAGGGGGACGGATGGCGGGCGTGGCGACGACAACGGAATGATGCGGACGACCGCGGCGTTAGAGGTGCCCAGCCCGGCCGCGAGATCGGATGGGAGCGGCGAGACCTCTATGCCTTCCCTTGGCTCGCCGGCGGCATCCCGCAGCACCATCGGCTCGATGTGGCTGCCCGCGCCCGGATCGCAAGCCAGGCGGATCATTCGCGCGAAGACCGTGCCGATGCGGGAATCCCGCGTGCAGAGCCTGTTCTCCACCGCGATCAGCCTCGCCCCACGCCCCAGAAGCTTGGCGGCGGGCTCGTTGCTCGCGAGGACACGCCGGTTCGGGTCGCAGACCACGAGACCATCGGTCGCCCTGTCGAGAAGCCGTCTCCAGAGCACGTTCGAGCGGTCCGTGAACCCAAGCCGCTGCGTCGTCCGCCATGCGCGTCTGCAGTGGATGGCGATCCGCTCCAGCAGATCCATCTCCTGCTTTCGAAAGCCGCTGTCTTCCGCGGCCCTTCGAAACAGCAGCGAGTGGGCCAGTCCATCCTCTCTCGACAGCAGGACTTCCAGCAGGTGGTCGGATGAAGCCTGCGAACACTTGGAGCATGCGCGGCAGGATCGTCCCTTCGGGTGCACTGACGCGACGGCGACGACTTCACCTACCTTGCGATCACATTTCACGAGCGCGCCGCAATGCGCGCGGATAACGGCGCCGAGGTCGGCCAGGGCGTCTTCCCATCTGATCTCCCCGACCCCTGCCGCATACACGGCTTCGATCACGCGATCGAGGTTTGGGACCTCGTCCGCCACGGCGCCGATTTCCGTTGCCTGGATATGCAGGGGAACTGTGGCGTGCTGCGCATTTGCGGCAGGCATTAGCTTATCCCTTCTCCAGCGACCCGCGTGCTCCCGAGGGTCGTCGGGGAGACATTGACCTTCGGGAGCCGGTGCCGGCATCCCCAATTGAAGGGAAAAGCAAACGGCTCTCCGTCCCCCTTTGCGCGGCACTGATCGCCGATGAACATGCGATGACCTTGAACGCCGCTGACGACGTGCGCCTGGAGGGGCCCTATCGGGCTCCAGACCGACGAGGTGTCTCGGGGTGCCGCTTGACATTCCTTCCTGCCTGCCGCCCGCTGCGGGCCGTATGGCGCCACTAACGAATGGGGGATTGATGCTTCCCGTCTAAGTCGCGACTCTGGCGACTGTCCGCCAAGGTGGATGGCTGGGAGGGCACCGGCGGAAGGGACATGAAGGAGATTGAGCAACTGATCGGCGCCATCTACGAAGCCAGCCAGGATCCGGCCGCTTGGGAGGTGGTGCTCGAAGGACTTCGCGAGGCGATCGACTGCCGAAAGATCGTGATGTTCTCGGCGCCGGACGCGGGCGCAACACCCGACCTACTTCTGGACAGCGGGTTCGCCCCTGCCCAGATCGCCGAATACCATCGCCAGTTCGCGACCATCGATGAATGGACGCTGGCCTCGCAGCGGAAACTGATCAGGCCCGGAGCCCCCGTCCTGTCGGAAGAGCTCGTCTCACCGGAGGAACTGGTGAACACCCCCTTCTACGCCGACTATCTGCGGCGGTGGGACGATCTTCACGGCTGCGGCGTGAACTTTCGGGCTTCCAGCCATTTCACGGTCATCAACGCTGTCCGCAGCCCCCGCGAGGGTCCGTTCAGCGACGACGCTCTGGCGGCTTATCGCGTTCTCTGTCCCCACATCGAGCGGGCATTGGCCATCAGCAGGCGGCTGGAGGCCCTGACGCGGCGGCACGAATTCGCGATGTCCGCCCTGGACCAGTTGAGCCATGCCGTCCTGGTGGTGGATGGTGCGGGCCGGCTGCTGGACGGCAACAGCGCCGGAATGACCGTTCTCGACCGGCGGGACGGGTTTTCGCTTGGTCGCGGAGACGTCGTCTCGGCGTGGACGGCCGACGATGCCAAGCGCCTCCGGTTGCTCGTACATCGGGCCGTCTCGGGGCACGGTGGCGGCGGCATGACGGTTTCCCGGAAGGGGACGGAGCTTCCCTACCAGGTCCTGGTGGCCCCGGCGACGGGACGACTTACCGGAGGACGGACAGGCGCCGCCGCCCTGTTCGTCGGCGACTCTTCCGGCTCGTGCTCGGATTCCAGTCCTCTCCTGGCCCAGTTGTTCGGGCTGACGCCCGCGGAGGCACGGGTGCTCGCCCATCTGGGCGAAGGCATGAGCCCCGAGGAAATCGCCGAGAACGCCGGCGTCTCGATGCACACCGTGCGAGCCCAGATCAAGGCGCTCCGCAGGAAGACCGACCAGCGTCGGATCAGCGATCTGGTGCGGCTGGCGGCCGGGAGTCCGGCGTCGTGGACCAGGACACAGCTGCCTTAGCTAACGGCGCTGATATCGCTTCACCGTTGACCTACTGCGCGTATAGCTCCCATGCTTACAGTTGGACTCCTCAGTTTTATTAAGTAAATTGAACGCGCGCCGGGTGATGTAACTGTTGAATTGTATGGGTCGACAGAGACCGTTGGGACTAAACGCAGTCATGTTGCCTCTCAGCCCATATCTTCGAATTGTCCAAAAACCATGCCGGCCTGAGCTCCGCCGCTCCGCACCACAGGGCTCGGATAGACATAGACGAACTCGACGCTCGATTCATCGAGCTGCCGCGCCTCGAAAATCGAGCCACTTTCCGTTTCCCACATTCCGAGAAACGGCTGCAGCTCGTTCTCCGCCTGCGCCGGCACAGGCAGGGCGGCAGCCAAGGCCAATGCGGCTGCTTGCAGAGCAATCTTCATCTTGCCTCCTTTCGTTCGGTGGAGAGCCTGGGGCTGCCGAGCGAGCTGCGGAGTCGTCGACACCGCAGGCTCGCTCGGCTCCGTTACCGACACCCTTTCGCTACTAGGCAGGCATGAAAATCGTCGTTGCACCGGCTGCGACAGCGGTCCTGATCAGCCGCGTCCATTATCGCGGAACATGGGCTCATGCAAATGCTGCGAAGCCCCGCACAATGCTGCCGGTCGAAGTCCTCGCAGGCGACCTTTTCCAGCAGCCGGGACCGCGGGAATTCATTGGCAGAGCTGTCCAGGCCCAGCATGGCGATCACCTGCGCCGTGGCGTTCGTCTCTTCCGCAGATGCGTCTCTTGCCAAAAGGGGCGACATCAGCAAGCAGGCAACCAGAAGTGCGGCGAAGAAGCTCTTCATAAGATCCCTCCTTTGATTCGATTATTCGACGTGCGCTAGCGAAGGCGAATTTCCTGCGTCGGTTCTGCCGGTCCTTTGTCCTGGCAGCCTTTCTCGAGTGCTCGGTTGACCTGCTCTAGCAGTTCGACCTTGCGCCGGCTGGTTTCCACCTTCTGCTTCAGCTGTTCCGTTTGGCGGATAAGGCGTTCGGAGGCGCGTTCCAGTTCACCGCGCGTCTCCCGGAACGATTCAGGCGCGGAAGCCAGAAATTCGACTTGGGTTTTCAGCTCGGTGACGGCGTAAAGCAAAGCGCAGCCCCGCTGCATCGTTATGCACGCCTGTTTACGCGCCTCTTCGAGCACCGCGTCGATCGACTCGTCGCGGTAGGCTGTGATGGCCGCGCGCGTAGAAGAGAGGCCCGCTGCCGCAATAGATGCCGGTCCAGCCCCCGTAGCGCTGAGGAGGTTCTGAAACAGACTGCCGGCCATGTCGAGCGGCGTGATGATGTAGACGAACAACTCGTTCGCGGTGCTATAGCGCCAGGCGCCGTCCGTGAGCCGATCGTGGGCGTCTTTGAGGTCCACGAGAGCTTCCGAAAAGATCCTTTGTTGCTCCACCGCGGCCTTCCACTCCCGGTCGGCTGTCGCCAGATCCACCGGATCGCAATTGCCGCCTTGCTGTGGCTGACGCTCTTGCCGCTGCGTCGCCTGCGGGCGCGGCGATGGCGGCGGTGGCGGCGATGGAAGCGGCTCCGGACGTGCGGCTTCCGTCTTTTCGCCCCGTCTGCCGCCGGCCTCGGCTCCGCCGCGGACGTAGTTATTGAGGCACTGCTGGAACACGGTGACGTCGCTCAGGTGCGGACGACAGGCTTCATAGGCCGTGTTGGCCGAGGCAGGTGCACTCGCGGCCAACACGATAAGAGCGGCGATGGGGGCGATGAGATATCGCACAGTCACCCGCAGTTCTCGCGAATCCACTGTTGGTTCTCGTCGATGCCCTTCTGCAGCATGCTCCCAAGCTCCCGGTGGGAGGCGAAAGAGGAGTCGATCTGCGACATCGCGCGGCGGTATTCCTCGACTTGGCCCATCGCTTGAGCGCAGCTCTTCATCGAGCGCTGTTGTTCGGTCATGGCTTGGGCAGAGTTGGTGGCTCGCCGCGCCAGCGGGTGCGAAAAGTCGCCCGTTTCGACCATCGTGTTGAAGGCGGTTTCGAGATGGCCAGGCAGGTCGGAGACCCCGCAGGAGAACCACTGGTCGCCCCATTCCTCGGCGTAGGTCTGTGTGTGGTTGAGTGCCTGCATGGTGTTGCCGTACGTGTCCAGAGTGCCGCTCACCTTGGCCGACATCCATCGCGCAAGCGCTCCGAACGTGTCGAAGCGGCATCCCGCGTCGGCCACCAGTCGCGTTTCGAGTTCCATCCGGGGCGGGGCCGCGGCTTGGCTCGGCGCGGCAGGAGACGCCTGCGCGGCGCCGACGGTACACATTGCCATGGCGGCGGCGACCACGAGCGACAGCGGTCGGCTGCCGCGCATTGGAGCTGATACAGAGCGATTCATCTGATACCTCCCAGTTTCCGTCCCCGGCGCTGCGCTGCGAAGATGTCGCTGCAGGTGCCACGACTAGCAGCCACCAGTAATTGGAACCCGGCCGTCCATCACCTCCCATCTGGGAGGTTCGGCCGCAAAGCTGTTCCGCTAGCTTTCGCGGAATGGAAGCCGTCGCATTCGCCGGCGCCTGAGGACCGGTTTCCCGCCAGGAGCGTGCCGCTTGGGAGGGGAAGCCGGCCGTCGCCTCTGGCCTCCGGTTCGGTGACCGAACCAGCCTGAACGAGGAGGGACCGGTGATCGGCCTCATTCGCCGATTGATCGCCGTTGCGGTGGTCGTCACCACCGTGCCCGCGGTGTCCGAGCCCGTAACGCAGCTCGCATACGCGCGCAACAAGCTCGAGCTGGCGCGGCTGGCGCGCGCCGACGGCAATCTCGAGCAGGCCCTGCGGCACTACCGAAACGCGTTCGAGATCGCCCGCGGCATGGAGGAGGTGCCTGAGCAGCTCTTGCGTGGACTCCACGCCCATGCGCTCTCCAACTACCTGATTCCTTCGCCGCCTACAGACCGGCGGCTGGTCGGGTTCACGATCGGCAGGGATGGAACGGTGCTTGCGGCCGCGGCCGACGGCACCCTGCTTGCCGCGGCAAACGGACGCTGGACCGAAACGGGCGAGTTGCCGCTGGACATGGCGGGGGCGCATGTCGAGTTTTCGCCGGGCCTCGACTATGCGGCCGCCGTCCCCAGCACCGACGACAGGCTGTTCCTCGTCTCCCTGACGGATGGTTGGCACCGCGAGTTCGAGGCGGATTGGCGATCCTTCTTCTGTCCCGGCGGAGACCACTTTGTTGCGACCGGGTGGTACAGCGACGACGTGCGGGCCTTTTCGCTGACGGACCGCAAGGTGATCGGAAGCGCGCCCGTTCGCGGACAATGCGCCAGGATCACCGAGCAGCCGGATGGGCTCGTGGTCGAAAACGGCTGCACCGGGTATGAAAGCAGCGGCAATGCGGAACACGTCGAGGCCCCCGGCTATGCCGAGAACATCGACGCTTTCCGCGCCCGCTGGTCGTTCGCGGGTCCTCCGGCCGAGCCGCTCCAGCAGCCGGGCAGACGATTCCTGCCCCCGCGAGGGCGAGCAGCCGAGGAGTGCCGCCGACGCGAACGATCCCCATCGACGACAGATTCGAGATCCGTTGGCGGGACGGAAAGCTGCTAAAGCCGTGCTTAAAGCCAAGCATTACCTCCCGATCGAATTGCTTCGACCGGCGCAGGCCCTTCTGGTCGCGCCCCCGGCGCCCATCAGACATCTCGCAGATGTTTCATCCCTCAACGGGGGGACGACAGGCCGGCCGGCCCATCGCATTCTGCCTCTCAACCACGCTCCATCCATCCTCGACCAGGACACAACATTTATAACAAGGGTCATGCAGGACTATGACGAAGACGAAATACTTTACGGCGGCACTGTTGAGTGCTGGTCTGTATTGGCCCGTTCAGGCCACCGAAGCACGCCACGAAACATCCCCGATCGCCGCCGCCCATGGCGGACCCTGCTATTTCGCCGGCGACTGGCTCATAAACAATTTCGGCACCGCGCAGATCCGCATCGACGCCGGCTGGGTCGAGGGCCGTCTCCTCACCTTCGGCCAGGACGCCTTCGCCACGCCCGGACGGTTCGACTTCATGGAGCAACTGCCGCGTGATGCCGCGTCGGGCGTTCTGAAGGTGCCGGCGTCGTGGCAGGGCCCCGGGCTGACCAACGGCGTCGAGGTAATCATGCACCGGAAAACCGAGGACGCCGCCTTCATCAAGATCGCCACGATGTGGGGGCCGATGTACTACGCCGCCCAAAAGGTCCGGACCGGGGAGTGCAGGCCATGAGGAATACGATTGCGGCGCTGCTGCTGGCCCTGTCCCTCGCCGGCTGCGGCTCGGCCAATCCCGCCGGCGAGGAGATCATCCCCCTTCACCAGCAGATTGGCGCCCTGAAGCGCCAAGCCCTCGACCAATACTATGCCGGTGACGTCGCGGCGGCCAAGGACGCCATCACGGCGGCCCAGGCGCTGATCCCCCACACCGAGACGGCGCTGTACGATCACAACCTGCTGTACCCCCTGATGGAACTCGAAGCCGACCTCGCTTGGCTGACGCTCGCCGGTGGTGACGTTCCGTCCGGCGTGAAGCGCTACGAGGCATTGATCGAGCAACTTGAGCGACACGAGAAAATCCGCCAAAAGCATGCCCAGGACAAGGCGTCGACCGGCGACCAGACGGCCTCGTTCGTGGCGGGAATGTGGAACTTTCAGATGGGCTACGCCATGTCGGGCGACTTCTCGTCCGCGGCGCAGGCCGGCCTGAACACCTATGCCAAGGAACTGCGGCAGGCGCCGGGCGCACCCGAGGCGCCGCAGCTTCTCCCGACCGGCGCGGTCGGCGACCAGTACCGGTTCGTTGCGCTGCCTTCGATGGGGCCGTTCATGAACATCGGCCGTTTGGTGAGAAACGGGGGATCGTGTACCGCCGGCCTGGTCGGCCCCGGCATCGCCCTTACCAATGCCCATTGCCTGGCCGACCACCCCGACGTACCGTCCGTCGCCAAGGGCTCCTGGCCGCGCCGGACGGACGATTTCCACATCACCTTCGAAGGCCTGAACGGACCCGACCGGGTCAATGTTGTGCGCACCATCCTGCCCCATGCGAATGGCACCCGCTGGAACGTCCGCTACAAGGGCGATTTCACCGACGACTGGGCTTTCGCCATTCTCGATCGCCATCCAATCGGACGCGGCTATTTCGGCGTGCTGCCGCCCTCCGTCGACGCCGCCGGATACGCCGACCATATCGTGACGGCAGGCCATTCCGGCGACCTCAACGATGGCCGTTACATCACCGCCCACTGGGGCTGCGATTTTGTCGTCGCGGGACCGAATTTCCGCGACAACTGCCAAACCTACGGCGGCTCGTCAGGAACCCCCGTCTTCTTTGCCGACGGCGCTGATCACTGGACGCTTCTCGGAGTCCATTCCTTCTCCCGGAAGAACGCCGATCCGCCCTGGGCGGGCGGCGTCGACCGCAAGCAGTTCTACGACGTTCTCCAGCGGCTGATTGCAGAGCAGGAACGGCGCCTCGACGCAACGACGGGACAGCAACGATGAACCGGAGGACCACTGCGGCGGGCACCCTGCTTGCCGCCACCCTGAGCCTCGCCCTGCCGAGTTCACCGGCGATGGCTTTTAGCTGCGAGGACCTCGGCGACCTGAATCTCACGATGAAGCTCGCCACCGAAAACCCCAACTACTACAACAAGCTTCTCTTGTTCTGCCTCTCCACCGGCTACAAGGGCTCGCTGCCCATGGAGGACGACGATCGCGGGCGCCGCACGCCACGCGATTCCGCGAACTGGTCGGAAAACCAACCATTCCGGCCGAAGCCGCTGCAGGATTTCCACGTGACCGCGCCGGCTTCCTACACCACTGCACGGGTGTGCATCCGCGACCACGAATGCGAGGACGGCGACGCCGTGGCGCTGAAGATAAACGGACGCACGATCATCCGCAGCGAGATCACCAACCAAGCCCAATGCCGCGATATCGAACTGAATCCGGGCCGCAATGCCATCCAACTGCTCGCGTTGAACGGCACCGGCCACAAGGGGCGCTGCAGCTACGCCGACTCCAACACGGGCGAGATATCGGTGCGGCCGCTCGCCGGCACCGCCTTCCAGAGCCAGACTTGGCAGCACCGCGGCGGCCGCGGATCGTCGGCGAATATCGTCGTCCACATCCGGTGACCGCGACCGCTACGCCGGCGCCTCCTCGACGCTCGCCAGTTCATGCAGGACCGGGCAGTGGGTGAACTGCACCAGGGTGCGGCGCATGGATTTTTCTCGATCTCGTCGACATGATCCAGCGCCACCCGCTTGACGTCGGCGCTGGCGCGCGAGCGGTCGCGCCACAGCGCCAGCAGGTTGCCGACGCCCTTGACAGCGAAGCCGCGCGAGCGCACGCGCTGGATCGCTTGGCTTTCCTGTCGCCGGTGATCGCCGGCGCGGCGATGGCGTGCGTCAGCCGCCGGCAGTGCCGACACATTGTAGATGGTCGCTTGCGCCAAATCTGCGCCACTGCGCCAGGGGAATGCGTGGGATCCGGGAGGAACAAGTGGCGCAACCGAATGCCGTCAGGCCTTTGATATTCCTATTTTTTCTTGTTGACTCAGCGCGTTAGCAGAGGCCGCTGCCGAGCTTCCCAAGCTTACGACGATGGTTCGATTCCCTTCACCCGCTCCAGCCCTTTCAAGGGGTTAGCGAGATATTCTCGCCCAACCTCTTTCGCTCTGCCGAAATTTCGCGGATTCTCCGGTGCTGAAAGCGCTGCCAATTCGCATGCGGCATACCCCCTCCGCGTGCGGAGGGGCGGCGGGCGAGCAGAGGCCTCAGCGCCGTCACGGCGCGAAGACGAAGCGCTCGGCGAGCAGGAACGGCGCGCCGGGTTCCTGCTCGAACAGGCACACCGAGCGCACCAGCAGCGGCTCGTGCAGCACCGGCTGCAGCAGCGGCCGCGCCAGGGCCTCCACCGCCTGCCGCTGACCGTCGTCGAGGCGCCCGGTCAGGGTCATGTGGAAGCGGAACTCCTCGAACACGAACGGATAGCCCCAGCGCGCCAGGTACTCGCGCTGCCGCGGCGTCAGTCCGGCGCCCAGGCGGCGCGCCAGTTCGTCCTCGCTGGGCGGCGCCCGGAACGGCTCGAACGCGCGCACGCAGTCGGCCGCGAGTTCGTCGAGGCGCGACGCCGGGGCGCTCGGCCGCAGGGCCAGGAAGCCGTCCAGCGGCTGCATGTCGAGCGGCGCGCAGACGAAGGCCGAACGGCGCGCCGCGAAATCGCGCAGCGCCCCGACCAGGTCATCGCGGCCGCGGCCGTCGGCGAGCCGAAACGGCGGCTTCAGGGTGGCGTGGAAGCCGTAGGCCCGCGGCGCGGCGATCAGCGGCTCCAGTTCCGGGCAGCTCGGCGCACCGTGTTCGGGGCTGTCCGGCATGCGCCCCAGCCAGGCCCAGCCGAAGCGATCCAGCGCCGTGCCCTGCTCCGGGGCGAAGTAGACGGCGTAGCGGGTCATGCGCAACGCCGCAACGCCGTCCCGGCGACATAGGCGGGCAGGCCGGCGACGAAGGTGGCGACCACGCGCGGCAGGACCGGATCGGAATCGTCGACCAGCACCAGGTCGGCGCGCCGGCCGGGCGCGATGGCGCCGCGGTCGTGCAGACCGGCGGCGCGCGCCGGGTTCGACGAGACCAGCGCCCAGGCGCGGGCCAGCGGCAGCGCGCCTTCGCGCACCAGCCGGAACACGCCCTGCAGCAGCGACGGGTAGTAGTAGTCCGAGCTCAGCACGTCGCACAGCCCGGCCGCCGCCATCGCCGCCGCGTCGAGCCGCCCGCAATGGCTGCCGCCGCGGACGATGTTGGGCGCGCCGAGGATGATCGGGTCGCCGAGCTCCCGCGAGGCCTCGGCGGTGCGGCGGTCGACCGGAAACTCGCACAGCCGCGCCCCCAGCGCGTGGTACCAGCGCCGCATCTCGGGCGTCTCGTCGTCGTGCGAGGCCATCGCCACGCCGTGGGCGCGTGCCGAAGCGGCGAGGCGCTCGACCATGGCCGGCACCTCGTGGCCGCGGCGCTGCACGTCCTCGAACAATTCGCGGAAGGCGTTGACCGTCATGGCGGCGCGGTCGGCGAAGCTGGTCAGGCCGTGCGGACGCGCCGCGTTCTCGCGGATGTGCGGCACGTGGTCGTTGAAGGCGAGAAGCTGCACGGCGCCGTCGCGCAGCCAGGCCTCGACCTCGCTGGCACCGTCGAGATTGTGGGTCTCGAAGCGCAGGTGCACGCGGGTGTCGCACAGCAGGTCGCGGCGCCGGCGCTCCATCGCGGCGAGGAACGCGCGGGCGGCGTCGCGGCCGCGCAGGCCCGGTTCCCAGGAGTAGGTCAGGCCGTGATAGGCGGTGGTGATGCCGTTGGCGACGAGCTGGCGGTCGGTGTCGAGCAGCGCCAGATCGATCGGGAAATGCACCTTCGGCCGCGGCATGAGCTGGCGCTCGAACGCGTCGCCGTGCAGGTCGACGATGCCCGGCAGCACCAGAAGGCCGTCCGCGCGCCAGACCTCGGCACCGGCCCCGTCGGCCTCGGCGACGAGCCCGTCGACGACGGCGACGTCCGTCGCCCGGCAGTCGCCTTGGGCCGTCAGGACCCGGCCGCCGCAAATGCTCAGCCTCATGCCTCCTCCGCTTCGGTTCGAGGCATCGTCAGTAGCACGGCCGGCGCGGCGGCGGTCGTGACAGTTTCGCGGCGGTGCTCAATGCCCCGGCTCGAACACGATCTGCACGCGGTCGCTGGCGAAGCGGGCCACGGTGTATTCGACGGGCCGGCCATCGGGGCCGATGTTGACGCTCTCGGCCATCAGGATCGGCCGGTTGGCGGGCTGCTGCAACGTGCGGGCATCGGCGCCGCGCGGCATGCGCGCGGTGACGCGGGTGACCTTGCGCGTGTAGTCGGGAACGCCGTAGCGGGCCAGCGCCTTGCTGACCGAACCGGTCTCGCGATAGGCGGCGATGAGGTCGGGAAAGCGCGCCTTGGGGAAGTAGTGCGCGGCAACGCTGATCGGCCGGCCGTCGGCGTCGCCCACCGTCTCCAGCAGGATCACCGGGCCGCCCTTGCGCAGCTCGAGCGCCCGCGCCACCGCGTCCTCGGCCTTGAGTTCCAGCGCGCGAAGCAGGCGGCCCCCCGGCGCGCGGCTCTCGGCCGCGACGTTCTCGCTGAAGCGGGTCCGCTTGCGCACGCGGTAGTCGATCACCGCCTCCTGGACGAAGGCGCCGCGCCCCTGCTCGACGCGGACCAGCCCCTGCTCGACCAGTGACGCCAGGGCACGGCGCACGGTGTGGCGGTTGACGCCGTAGCGCCCAGACAGCTCCTGCTCGGTCGGCAGGCGGTCGCCAGGCTGGCGCCCGCCGCCGAGAATTTCCTTCACCAGGCCCTCGGCGATCTGCCGCCACAGGGCCGTTCCCGCACCACGCTGAAGCGTCTCGTTGGTCATCTAAAGTTCATCCATGTCCGCTTTACGCAACGGTCGCGCAGCGGTACTTTGCCTCCATGAGTTCTAGACGTCTAGACAAATCTGCAAGTGGTCGAGTGATGGATTCTATCGAAAAGCGTCGGCGCTGGATGGGGGTGCTCGCGAAGGCACGCCCCGACGAGATCGCGACGGCCTGGGCCCGCCACGGCGGCGGCGACCACCAGCGCCTGCGCGGGCCCGAAACCGGGCTGGTGATGGTGCAGGGCCGCGCCGGCGGCGACGGCGCGCCGTTCAATCTCGGCGAGATGACGGTGACCCGCTGCAGCATCCGCCTGGCCGACGGCCGGGTCGGCCACGCCTGGGTCGCCGGCCGCGATCCGGCCCATGCCGAGCAGGCGGCGGCGTTCGACGCCTTGCTGCAGGGCGACGCCGCGCTCGCCGAGGCGGTGATCGCGCCCCTGGCCGCGGCGCAGGCCGAACGCCGGCGCGCCGCGGCGGCCAAGACCGCGGCAACCCGCGTCGACTTCTTCGCCATGGTGCGGGGAGAGGACTGATGCAGCCCCGCCCCGGCTTCGCCGATCCGGTCCACGACGCCCAGGCGACGTTCCGCGGCGTGCTCGATGCCGTGTCCCACCCCGGCCGCATCGTCTCGCTGCCGCTGGACCTGCCGCCGCTCGAACCGTTCGCGCCGGCGGCGCTGGCCGTGTGCCTGGCGCTCGCGGATTCCGACACGCCGCTATGGCTCGACCCACCGCTGCGCCGGCCGGAGATCGCCGCGCATCTGCGCTTCCATGCCGGTTGCCCGCTGGTCGTGGACGCCGCCGCCGCGGCCTTCGCGGTGGTCGCCGATGCCGCGGCGATGCCGCCGCTCGACGCCTTCGCCCTGGGCCGCGAGGACTATCCGGATCGTTCGGCGACCGTGATCGTGCAGGTTCCGGCGCTGCAGGGCGGCCGCGCCGTGGTGGCCGCCGGAGCGGGGATCGCCGATCGCGGCGTCTTCGCGCCGGCCGGGCTGCCCGCGGACTTCTGGGACTGGGCGGCGGCGAACCAGGCACTGTTTCCGTGCGGCGTCGACGTCCTGTTCGCCTGCGGCCGCGATATCGTGGCGCTGCCGCGCTCGACCCGGCTGGAGGTTTGAGATGTACGTCGCGGTGAAGGGCGGCGAGAAGGCCATCGACAACGCCCACCGGCTGCTGGCCGAGGAGCGGCGCGGCGATCCGGCGGTCCCCGAGCTGTCCCTGGAGCAGATCGAGCAGCAGCTCGGCCTGGCGGTCGACCGGGTGATGAACGAGGGCTCGGTCCACGACCGGCGACTCGCGGCGCTGGCGATCAAGCAGGCCCAGGGCGACCAGGGCGAGGCCGCCTTCCTGCTGCGCGCCTACCGCACCACCCTGCCGCGGTTCGGCACCTCCGTCCCGGTCGACACGGCGCGGATGGCGGTGCGCCGGCGCATCTCGTCGGCGTTCAAGGACCTGCCCGGCGGCCAGGTGCTGGGGCCGACCTACGACTATACCCACAGGCTGCTCGATTTCGACCTGGCCGAGCCCGCGGCGCCGGCGCCGGTCGAGATGGCGGCGCCCGAGGACGGCCCGGTGCCGCGCGTCGCCGACGTGCTGGGCCACGAAGGCCTGATCGAGCGCGAGCGCATCGCCGACGCCGCCCCTGCCGACCTGACGCGGGCGCCGCTGGAGTTCCCGGCCGGGCGCGACCTGCGGCTGCAGGCGCTGGCGCGCGGCGACGAAGGTTTCCTGCTGGGCATGGCCTATGCGACCCAGCGCGGCTACGGCAACACCCACCCCTTCGCCGGCGAGATCCGGATGGGCGAGGTGGCGGTCGAACTGATGCCGGAAGAGCTCGGTTTTCCCGTCGAGATCGGCGAGATCACCGTCACCGAATGCCAGATGATCAACCAGTTCAAGGGCGAGGACGCCGAGGGGCCGCGCTTCACCCGCGGATACGGCCTCGCCTTCGGCCGCGCCGAGCGCAAGGCGATGGCGATGGCGCTCGTCGACCGCGCCCTGCGGGCGCCGGAACTCGGCGAGCCGGTGGCGAGCGCGGCGCAGGACCAGGAATTCGTGCTCAGCCATTGCGACAACGTGCAGGCGTCGGGCTTCGTGCAGCATCTGAAGCTGCCGCACTACGTCGACTTCCAGTCGGAACTCGAACTGCTGCGCCGCCTGCGCGCCGCTCACCAACGAAAGGACGGCGCATGACCGCCGGCTACAACTTCGCCTACCTCGACGAGCAGACCAAGCGGATGATCCGCCGCGCCATCCTCAAGGCGGTGGCGATCCCGGGCTACCAGGTGCCCTTCGGCAGCCGAGAGATGCCGCTGCCCTACGGCTGGGGCACCGGCGGCATCCAGGTCACGGCGTCGGTGATCGGCAAGGACGACGTCCTCAAGGTCATCGACCAAGGTGCCGACGACACCACCAACGCCGTGTCGATCCGCCGCTTCTTCGGGCGCACCGCGGGCGTGGCGACGACCGAGCGCACGGGCGAGGCGACGGTGATCCAGACCCGTCACCGGATTCCCGAGACGCCGCTGCGCGAGGGCCAGATCCTGGTCTACCAGGTGCCGATCCCCGAACCGCTGCGCTGGCTGGAGCCGCGCGAGAGCGAGACCCGCAAGATGCACGCGCTGTCCGATTACGGCGTCATGCACGTCAAGCTGTACGAGGACATCGCCCGCTTCGGCCGCATCGCCACCGCCTACGACTATCCGGTGATGGTCGACGGCCGCTATCTGATGCGCCCTTCGCCGATCCCCAAGTTCGACAACCCCAAGATGGACATGAACCCGGCGCTGCAGCTCTTCGGCGCCGGCCGCGAGCAGCGCATCTACGCCGTGCCGCCCCACACGGCCGTCAAGAGCCTGGATTTCGAGGACCATCCCTTCGAGGTCCAGCGCTGGGACCACGCCTGCGCCCTGTGCGGCGCCAAGGAAAGCTTCCTGGACGAGGTCGTCACCGACGACCGCGGCGGGCGGATGTTCGTGTGCTCGGACACGGATTTCTGCCGGCAGCGGAGGCTGGAGAGCGACCAGCGCTCGTGCGCGGACAGGAAGCGCGCATGACCGCCCCCCTCCTCTCGGTCGTCGGCCTTTCCAAGTCCTACGGCGCCCGCATCGGCTGCCGCGACGTCGCCTTCGACCTGTGGCCGGGCGAGGTGCTGGGCATCGTCGGCGAGTCCGGCTCGGGCAAGACGACGCTGCTCGGCTGCCTGTCGGGCCAGCTCGAGCCCTCGGCCGGCCGCGTGCTCTACGACGGCGCCGACGTCTGGGCGATGGCCGAGCCGCAGCGCCGGCTGCTGATGCGCACGCAATGGGGCATCGTCCACCAGAACCCGCGCGACGGCCTGCGCGTCACGGTCTCGGCCGGCGCCAATGTCGGCGAGCGGCTGATGGCGGTCGGCGCCCGCCATTACGGGGATATCCGCGCCGAGGCGACGACCTGGCTCGGCAAGGTCGAGATCGACGCCGAGCGCGTCGACGACCTGCCGATGACCTTCTCGGGCGGCATGCTGCAGCGGCTGCAGATCGCCCGCAACCTCGTCAGCGGCCCGCGCCTGGTGTTCATGGACGAGCCGACCGGCGGCCTCGACGTCTCGGTGCAGGCGCGCCTGCTCGACCTGCTGCGCGGTCTGGTCGCCGATCTCGGCCTGGCGGCGGTGATCGTCACCCACGACCTCGCGGTGGTGCGGCTGCTGGCGCATCGCCTGATGGTGATGCGCCGCGGCGAGGTCGTCGAGGAGGGCCTGACCGACCAGGTGCTCGACGATCCCCAGCACGCCTACACCCAGCTCCTCGTCTCCTCGGTGCTGCAGCCATGACCGCGATGATCTCCGTCTCCGGCCTGACCAAGACCTACACCCTGCACCTGCAGGATGGATTGCGGCTGCCGGTGCTGCGGGACGCCGCGCTGGACGTCGCTGCCGGCGAGTGCCTGGCCCTGCACGGACCGTCCGGCTCGGGCAAATCGACTCTGCTGCGCTGCCTCTACGGCAATGCCAAGCCGCAGGCCGGATCGATCCGCATCCGCCATGAAGGCGAGGCGGTCGAGATCGTCGGCGCCGAGCCGCGGCGCGTGCTCGAACTTCGCCGCAGGACGCTCGGCTACGTCAGCCAGTTCCTGCATGTCGTGCCGCGCGTGCCCGCCGTCGAGATCGTCGCCGAGCCGCTGCGGCTGCTTGGCGTCCCTGCCGAGGCGGCGCGCGAGCGCGCCCGCGCCCTGCTCGCCCGCCTGCGCATCCCCGAACGGCTGTGGTCGCTGCCGCCGGCGACCTTCTCGGGCGGCGAGCAGCAGCGCGTCAACATCGCCCGCGGCTTCGCCGCCGAGCTGCCGGTGCTGCTGCTCGACGAACCGACCGCCTCGCTGGACGCCGCCAACCGTGCCGTCGTCATCGAGCTGATGCGCGAGGCCAAGGCCCGCGGCGCCGCCCTGGTCGGCGTCTTCCACGACGACGACGTCCGCGCCGCAATCGCCGACCGTCTGCACACCCTTTCGCCCGAGCCCGCCCAATGAACGAGATGATCCTGACCAACGCCCGCATCGTCGCCCGCGACGAGGTGTTCGCCGGCAGCCTGCACGCCGTCGAAGGCCGCATCGTCGCGCTGTCGCGCGGCCCCAGCCGCGTCGCCTGCGCGATCGACTGCGAGGGCGACTACGTGCTGCCCGGCTTGGTCGAGCTGCACACCGACAACCTCGAAAAGCACGTCGCGCCGCGCCCGGGCGTACGCTGGCCCGGCGCCGCCGCGGTGCTGGCCCACGACGCCCAGATGGCGGCGGCCGGCATCACGACCGTCTACGACGCGATCGCCTGCGGCGACGTCATCGACGGCAGCGCCCGGCTGCAGAACCTGAAGGACATGGTCGAGGCCATCGTCGCGGCGCGCGGCCGCGGCATGCTGCGCGCCGACCACCGCATCCATCTGCGCTGCGAGGTCAGCCACGAGCAGGTGATGGCGCTGTCGATGCCGTTCCTCGACAACCCGCTGGTCGAGATCGTCTCGCTGATGGACCACACGCCCGGCCAGCGTCAGTTCACCAAGCCCGAGAAGTACCGCGAATACTACCAGGGCAAATACCGCTTCACCGACGCCGAACTCGAAGTGTTCATCGCCCGCCAGATCAAGGCGCAGAAGCTGCATTCCGACCGCCACCGCCTTGCGCTGGCCGAGATCGCCAACCGGCGCGGCGTCGTGCTGGCGAGCCATGATGACGCCACCATCGCGCATGTCGACGAAGCCGAGCGCTTCGGCATCCGCTTCTCGGAGTTCCCGACGACGCTGGAAGCGGCCAAGGCGGCGCACGCGCGCGGCATGAAGGTCCTGATGGGCGCGCCCAACCTGGTGCGCGGCGGCTCGCATTCCGGCAACGTCTCGGCCGCCGAACTCGCCGACCACGGCTGCCTGGACGTGCTGTCGTCGGACTACGTGCCGGTCAGCCTGCTGCACGGCGCGTTCCTGCTCGCCGAGCGCGGCCATGGCCTGCCCGCCGCCGTCGCCACCGTCACCGCCAACCCGGCCGCCGTGGCGCGGCTGGACGACCGCGGCGTCGTCGACGCCGGCAAGCGCGCCGACCTGATCCGCGTCGCCGTCGCCGACGGCCTGCCGGTGGTGCGCGGCGTCTGGCGCGAGGGGCGGCGCGTCGCCTGAATTTGTCGACGCAACCGCGTTTTGCGCATGCGTCCCCTGCCAACTTCAGGGTTGATATACATCCGAACGGCTTATACGACTCGGCTAGGAAGCCACGACCGAACGAGCCCCATGCCGCTGGAAATCGAACGCCGGTTCCTCGTCGAGCAGGACATCCGCCAGCTGTGTCGCGACGGTGTCGAGATCATCCAGGGTTACGTCCCTGGCGACTCGGGCGGGTCCGTGCGGATCCGAATCGCCGGCGATCTGGCGTTCCTTACCGTCAAGGGTCCGCGCCGCGGCTGCGTGCGCACCGAGCACGAATCAGCGCTGCCGATGCTGATCGCCCGCCGCATGCTCTCCCGGCTGCCGCATCATCTGCTGATCCGCAAGACGCGCTACCACGTCGCCCATGCCGAGGCAATCTGGCACGTCGACCACTTCCACGGCGCCAATGCCGGGCTGGTGATCGCCGAGATCGAACTCGACGCAGCCGACCAGCCGGTGATCCTTCCCCCTTGGGTGGGCCGCGAGATCACCGAGGAATCCCGCTACGGCAACTCGCGGCTGAGCCGGACGCCGATCTCGGCCTGGCGGGTCGCGGCCTAGGAAGACCTTCACAAACACGTCACCCCGCCTCTCCGGCCGCCGTGGTATCTCTCCCGCGTTGAACGGTTGAGGAGAGGCTCGGATGCTCCGTGAGTTGGTGCGAGGCTCGCTGTCGGTCGGCTTGCCCGAGATCGATCGCGAGCACGAAGAGTTCGCTTCGTTGGCCGCGGAACTGATCGGCGCGGTCGCCGCCAGCAAACCTGCGGCCGCGGTCGCCGAAATCGTCGGTCGGCTGGTCCGCCACGCGTTCGACCACTTCACCAGCGAGGAACGGGTGCTTGTCGGAATCGGCTACGCCGAATACGATCCCGAGACGTTCACCGCCCATGTCGACGAACACAACCGCCTGAAGCTCGAAATCCAGGGGGTGCTCCGCCGCCCGGAATTCGCGGTGGAGGATGCCCTGTCGATCCAGGTCATGCTGGCGGACCATCTGGTGCGCTGGGACGTCAAGTTCAAATCCTACGCGGAATGGGCTCGCCGCGAAGGTCTGCGCGCCATTCCCGCGTGATCAGACGGCGTACTTCGCGGCGAACTGCTCGGCGGTGAGCGCGCGGAAGTCGGGCAGCGCGGCGTCGAGCCGCTCGAAGCTCCAGTCCCACCATGCGATGCGGATCAGCGCCTCCGCCGTCGCCCGGTCGACCCGGCAGCGGAGCACGCGCGCCGGCACGCCGGCGACGATGGCATAGGGCGGGACCGAGCGCGTCACCACGGCGCCGCTGCCGATCGCCGCGCCGGTTCCGATCGTCACGCCGGGCATCACGGTGGCGCCGTGCCCGATCCACACGTCATGGCCGATCGCCACCTGGTCCTGGCGGCGCCAGGCGAAGACGGTCGGGTCGTCCTCGAGCGCGTGACCGTAGGATTCCGAGCGGTAGGTGAAGTGGTGCAGCGTCGCGCGCCACCAGGGATGATTGCTGGGGTTGATGCGCACGCCGGTCGCGATGTTGCAGAACTTGCCGATGCGGGCATGGGCGATCTGGTTGTCGCCCATCGCATAGCCGTAGTCGCCGATCTCGGACTCGGCGACGGTCGAACGCGGCCCGAGATAGGTGAAGCGGCCGAAGTCCGACCGGCGCACCACCGAACTGGGGTGAATCTCGGGCGTCTCGGAGACCCGGCGGCCGCCGGTCCACGGATCGGCGGGCTCGCCGCAGTCGATGCGGAACATCGGCGCCTCAGATGAAGATCTTGCGCAACTGCGATGACAGCACGTCGATGATCGAGACGCTGAGCACGATGATGATCATCACCGCCGCGGTCTCGGCGTAGTAGAAGCCGCGCACGTACTCCCACAACAGGGTGCCGATGCCGCCGGCACCGACGATGCCCAGGACCGTCGCCGAGCGCACGTTGGACTCGAAGCGGTACAGCGAATACGAGATCCACAGCGGCAGCACCTGCGGGATCACCGCGTAGACGATCTCGTGCAGGCTGGTGGCGCCGGTGGCGCGGATGCCCTCGACGGGACGCGGATCGATGGCCTCGACGGCTTCGGAGAACAGTTTGGCCAGGATGCCGGTGGTGTGGATCCACAGAGCCAGCACGCCCGCGAACGGGCCCAGGCCGACCGCGACGACGAACAGCATCGCGAACACCATCTCGTTGATGGCGCGCGCCGCGTCCATCAGGCGCCGCATCGGCTGGTAGACCCACCACGGCACGACATTGGCCGAGCACAGGATGCCCAGCGGAACGGCGCAGATCACCGCCAAGGCGGTGCCCCACACCGCGAGCTGGATGGTGACCAGCATCTCGTCGACATAGAGCCGCCACTGGCTGAAGTCGGGCGGAAAGAAGCCGGAGGCGAATTTTGCCATGTTGCCGGAATAGGCGACAAGGTCCCAGGGGCGCATGTCGGCGCCTTCCCACGCCCAGACCAGCAGGCCGAGGACTATCGCCCAGCCGGCGGAATGGACGAGCGACCGCTTGAGGTCGGGCGGCGGCAGGACGACGGAGCTTGAAGAAAAGGTCATGTCTCGCAGTACCGACGAAGGAAAAGGCGGCGAGGCGCCGAAGCGCCCCGCCGGTGCGACCTTAGCTGCCGGCGTAGGCGGCCAGCACGTCGAGGTCCTTCAGTTTCTTCTCGATCTCGGCCAGCTTGGCCTTCTTCTCGTCGGCGGCGATCTTGTCGTCGTTGATGAGCTTGGTCTTGGCCTTGAACAGCTCGAGCTGGCGGATCGGGATGAGCTGGGCATCCGAGCTGTCGTAGTACAGCCAGTTGTCGGCACCGATGCCCTGCAGCACCGAGAGCTCCTTGTCCTTGTTCGGACCCATGCGGCCGTAGGACAGGAAGAAGGTCTTGATGTCGGTCTTCAGGTCCTTGGGCAGGTCCTTGCGGTAGACGATCGGATCCTTCGGGATCAGCGGCGACTTCCAGATCACCTTGATGTTCTTGAACTCTTCCGGATGGGCCATGGCGAAGCGGCCCAGGCTCTCGGTGTTGTTGGTGGCGAAGTCGACCTGCTTGTTGGCGACGGCCATGAGGTTGGTCTCATGGTTGGCGTTGCGCACGGTCTTGTAGCACTTCTTCGGGTCGACGTCGTTCTGGGCGAAGACGTAGTAGCTGGGGACCAGGAAGCCCGAGGTCGAGTTCGGGTCGCCGTTGCCGAAGTTCAGCGACTGGTCGCACTTCAGCACGTCCTTCAGTCCGTTGAGCTTGTCGCTGTCCTTGTGGGTGACCAGCAGCGACCAGTAGCCGAACTCGATCTCGCCTTCCTTGGTCTTGCCCGAGGTTTGCACGAAGATCTCGCCGCCGGCGCGGTCGACCGCCTCCATCGCCGACTTGTTGCCGAACCAGGCGATCTGCACCTTGTTGAAACGCATGCCCTCGATCACGCCGGCGTAGTCGGGGGCGAAGAAGGCGTTGACCTTCATGCCCAGCGCCTTCTCCATGTCGGCGAGGAAGGGCAGCCACTGCTGCTTCAGATTCTGGCTCGACTCGGTCGAGATGATGCCGAAATTCAGCTCCTTGAGCTCTTCGGCCTGGGCCGGGGCGGCGGCGAGGCCGGCGGCGACGGCCAGGGCGGCCGCGGTTCTGGCGATCATGTTCTGGTCTCTCCTAGTGCGTTGAAGAAGGTCAGCCCCACGCGACGGCGGGGCGGAAGCCGGCGTCCGGCTCGGGCGCTCCGCCGAGAAAGGAATTGGCGCCCATGGTCAGATCGCCCATCTCCTCGGCCTGCGCGCCGTAGAGTTCGCGAAGCAGTTCCGGGGTCAGCTCGCTGCTGGCGCCGTCGTACACCACGGCGCCGTCCTTGAGCGCGACGGTGCGCGGGCAGTAGCGGATGGCGAAATCGACCTGGTGCAGCGACACGACGATGGTGGTGCCGTCCTCGCGATTGATGCGCGCCAGGCTTTCCATGACGCGGCGCGACGATTCCGGGTCCAGCGAGGCGATCGGCTCGTCGGCGAGCAGGACCTCGGCCTGCTGCACCAGGGTGCGGGCGATGGCGGCGCGCTGCTGCTGGCCGCCCGACAGGGTCGAGGCGCGCTGGCGGGCGCATTCGGCGATGCCCACCCGGTCCAGAGCCTCCATCGCCATCTGCTTCTCGGCAGCCGTGAAGATGCCGGGCAGCGTCCGCCAGCCCGGCAGCCGCCCGAGCGTGCCGGCGAGCACGTTGGTCAGCACCGGCAGACGGCCGACCAGGTTGAACTGCTGATGCACGAAGCCGATGCGGGCGCGGGCGCGGCGGATGTCGCGCGCCAGTCGGCCACGCTCCTGCACGCGCCGGCCGAGCACGTCGATGCTGCCGCCTTCGCGATCGGAAACCGTGAGACCGGCGACGTGGCGCAGCAGCGTCGACTTGCCGGAACCCGAGGCGCCGATCAGCGCCACCATCTCGCGGGGCGCGATGTGCAGGTCGACGCCGCGAAGTGCCTGGCGGCGCGCAAAGGTCTTCGTGAGGCCAGAAATCTGGATCGCGGCCATGGGGCTTCCTTGCGTGGATGAGTTGTCGGGACTCTACCGAGTTGAGGCGACAGTTTTATTGTCCCTACGTGACGGTTTGGTGAAACAGCATCCAGGTACTAAGACATTCCGCCGAGAGGTCTAATGTCGGCCAGTTTGGTACTTGACCAATTCTGCACTCGTTCGGGCGACGCACCCGGCAGCAGCTCGACGAATTTGGACACCGCGGCCTGCAGCGGCCCGTCGTTGTCGACCACGAACACGTCGTCCCCGCCGCACTCGAAGTCCTTGCGCGACAGCCGCGCCCGGATGTCGGCGGCGTCCTCGCGGCCCCGCGCCGCCAACCGCGCCGCCAGTATCTCGGGCGCTGCGGTGATCAGGACGGTACGCACCGGCGCGTGCCGCCGGCGCGCCTCGTCGAGCACGGAGCGCGAGACGTTGGCGACGACCGTGGCGCCGCCGGCCTGCCAGTCCAGGATTTCCGCCGGCAGCCCGTAGTCGAGCCCGTGCGCGTGCCAGGACAGCGCGAAGCCGCCGGCCGCACGGCGGCGGGCGAACTCGTCCGCGCCGAGCGCGACGTGGTCCTCGCCGCCGGCATCGGCCGGGCGGGTAATGCAGCGTCGGGCGAAGCGGACGCGGGCCTCACCGGCGAGCAGGCGCCGCGCGCCGTCGATCACCGAATCCTTGCCGGCGCCGCTGGGGCCGACCACCAGGACCAGCCAGCCGCGGCGGCTCATCGGTCGTATTTCGCGGCGAAGCTGGCGCCGTCGAGGGCCCGGAAATCGGCCAAAGCCGCGCGCAGCCGCTCGTGCTCCCAGTCCCACCAGCGGATGCGCAGCATCGCCGCCTCCACCTCCGGGGTGAAGCGGCGACGCAAGGGCTTGGCGGGCACGCCGGCGACCACGGTGTAGGGCGCCACGTCCTTGGTCACCACCGCGCCGGCGCCGACCGCCGCGCCGGTGCCGATGGTCACGCCCGGCATCACCGTGGCGCCATGGCCGATCCACACGTCGTGGCCGAGCGTCACCGGATGAGCGCGGCGCCAGTCGAAGAAGGCGGCGTCGTCATCCTCGCCAAGACCGTAGGCAAGGCTGCGATAGGTGAAATGATGCGCGGCGGCGCGGTGCAGCGGGTGATTGCCGGGATTGAGCCGCACCCGCGAGGCGATCGAGCAGAACCTGCCCACCGCCGCGTAGATGACGTCGCAGTCTTCCATGACGTAGCTGTAGGCGCCGAGCGCCGTCTCGGTCATCTGCGTGCGCGCGTGCACCGCGGTCCAGGGCCCGAGTTCGCTGTCGACGACCACCGCCGTCGGATCGACCCAGGGGGCTTCGTCCAGCTGACCGCCACTCATCCCGTCCTCCCGTGTCGATGGCGGCACGAGGATAAGCGCTGCATGCGAAGTGGCACGTGACGGATCGGTGAAGCTCGACGGCCGGGCCGGATGACCGGCGAGTTTGTCCGGCGTTCACCGCTGATCGCGGCACAGGTTCGTCCTCGACGAACAGCGGCGCTGCGCGGCGAGCGGCGCCTGGTCCGTCTTCGCTTGTGGAGATCAACCTCACGCGCGGCTCAGATGCGGCCAAAGATCGCGGACATCCTTGGGCAGGCTGTTGATCACCTTTACCGTCTCGCCGGCGCTGATCATCTCGCACAGGACCAGGAAAGTGGCACGGGCTGCGATCTCGGGGTCGATGGCATCGTCGCGCAGCCATTGCGCGACCTGGTCCAGGAAATCCGTGCGATGCCGGGACCGCGTCGGGCTCGCCGCCGGTTTCCAGCCTTCGTAGTAGAAGCCGCGGATCAGCATCGGCAGCTGAGCGCCCAAGTGCACCGCCTCGTCTGGCGGCAGGGCATCGCGCAGGGCATGCAGGGCCGCGCGCAGGGCCGCGTAGGCGCGATGGCGATCATCGGTCCCCATGCGCTCCATCACCGCCTTCAGCCAGGTATTCGTAACGTGGATCGTCTCATCGAAGACGCGCAGTCCGGTCGTGCTCATGGCAAGCCCTCCGATCCATCCCATCCGCAATTGTCGTCGGATCGGCACCGAGCGTCTTAACCTGGATAAACCTGCCCCCACGCCGCGGCCCCTACAATGGAGCCGAACGATGGAGCCGACATTCGCGGCGAGAGGTCTTCATGACCAAACTGAGGATCCTGGCGGCGCTGGACGCCAGCGAAAGCGGCTTCACCGCCGGGCGCGTGGCGTGCGATCTCGCATGGCATACCCCGGGCGAACTGACGGCCGCGGGTATCGTCGACACCGCCTGGATCACCGCGCCGCGGGCGGTGCCGATCGGCGCCAGCGCCTACAAAGCGCATCGCGACGCCGTGGTGCTCGACGAGACCCGACAGCGCGTCGCCGAACTGCTGGCCGACTTCAGGCGCCAGGCGGAAGCCTCGGGCCTTGCCGTGCGCACCACGATCCGCGACGGCACCCCCTGGGAGATCATCGAGGAGGAGGCGCAGGACTGCGACCTGGTCGTCACCGGCCGCACGGCGAACTTCCACTTCGAGGCCGTCGACGGGGTCGGCGGTTTCGTCACCCGGCTGATCCGCGACGATCCGCGTCCGGTGATCGTCGTTCCGCCGGCGCACCACCCGTCGCCCACGGCGCTGGTGGCGTTCGACGGCAGCTTCGGCGCGGCGCGCGCGGTTCACATGTTCTGCCTGCTCGGCCTCGCCAGAAATCGCGACATCACCGCGATGAGCATCGTCGCCGGCGACGCCGCCCTGGCCGAGGCCCGCGCCGAGACCGCCGGCCGGCTGCTGCGCCGCTACGGCGCCCGGGTCGCCATCGAAGGCGTGGCCCTGGACGGCCACCCCGGCGACATCCTGTGCGAACGCGCGCATGCACTGGGCGCTGGCCTGATGGTCATGGGCGCCTACGGCACGCCGCGCCTGCGGGACCTGTTTCTCGGCTCGTGCACGCGCCGGCTGCTGCGCGACAGCCCGATCCCGCTGTTCGTCCACCACTGACCGAAGGAGGCACCCGATGTTCCGCAAACCGAGCACCGACGAGCTGATCCGTCGCGGACAGGAGGCCGTCCGCAATCTCGAGACGGTCCTCGAGCAGTGCCGTGCCGCCGGCGACAGGGACGCCCTGCGGGCCATCGTGCGGCGCATGGAGGGGCTCGAGCGCTCGGCTCGGATCGAGCCCGCCGAGCGCAAGCATGACCGGCGCCCGGCGCATTAGGTCGCGATGACCGGTTGGGAGCACTTCCCGCACGGCGCCGACGTCGGCGTCCGCGGTCGCGGCCCGAGCCGCGAGGCGGCCTTCGCCGAGGCCGCCCTGGCGCTGACCGCGGCGATCACCGACCCCGACGCCGTGCGCCCGTCGACGCCGGTGGCGATCCGTTGCGCCGACGAGGGCGCCGACGACCTGCTGCTGCTCGACTGGCTCAACGCCGTCATATACGAGATGGCGACAAGGCGCATGCTGTGCGCGCGCTTCGAGCTTGGCACCGAACCGGGGGCGCTCGTCGGGACGGCGTGGGGCGAGCCGGTCGACGCCGGCCGCCACGCGCCGGCGGCCGAGCCGAAAGGCGCCACCTTCACCGCCCTGTCGGTGCACCGCGACGGCGGCGACTGGGTGGCGCAATGCGTGATCGACGTCTGATGAAAGGGCCTCGGCCATGGACATCGCCCGCTTCGAGCGGCTCGACGAATGCGTCTGGCGGCTGCCGCCACGCGGCGCCATGCTGGTGCCGGGGCTGATCTACGCCGACGCGCCGTTGCTCGCCGCCATGGACGACAAGGTGGCCGAGCAGTTGGCGAACGTCGCCGCCCTGCCCGGCATCGTCGGCGCGGCGCATGCCATGCCCGACGCGCACTGGGGCTACGGTTTCCCGATCGGCGGCGTCGCCGCCTTCGATGCCGACTCCGGCGGCGTGGTCTCGGCCGGCGGCGTCGGCTTCGACGTCTCCTGCGGCGTGCGGCTGCTGCTGACCGGCCTGGACAGGGCGGAAGTCGAGGCTGCCCGTCACCGCCTCGCCGAGGAACTGTTCGCGACCATCCCCGCCGGCATCGGCAGCAAGGGCGCCATACGCCTGGGCGCCGAGGCCCTGGACGCCATGCTGGCGGGCGGCGCGCGCTGGGCGCTGGCCAGCGGCTGGGGCGAGGCCCACGACCTCGAGCGCATCGAGGAAGGCGGCTGCATGGCCGGCGCCCGCGCCGACTGCGTCTCGGACAAGGCCAAGAACCGTCAGGCGCCGGAGATGGGCACGCTGGGCTCCGGCAACCATTATCTCGAGGTCCAGGAGGTCGCCGAGCTGTTCGATCCAGACGCGGCCGACGCCTTCGGCCTGCGCCGCGGCGCCGTGGTGGTCAGCATCCATTGCGGCTCGCGCGGGCTCGGCCACCAGATCGGCACCGACTACCTGCGCGAGATGGCGCTGGCGGCCGGCGCCCACGGCATCGACCTGCCGGACCGCGAGCTGGCCTGCGCGCCGATCGCCTCCGAGCTCGGCCAGCGCTATCTCGGCGCCATGCGCGCGGCGGTGAACTGCGCCCTCGCCAACCGCCAGATCCTCGGCCATCTGTGCCGCGAGGCCTTCGCCCGGGTGCTGCCGCGCGCCCGCCTCGACCTGCTCTACGACGTCTCGCACAACACCTGCAAGCAAGAGCCGCACGCCGTCGACGGCCAAACCCGGATGCTGTTCGTGCACCGCAAGGGGGCGACGCGGGCCTTCGGCCCCGGCCATCCCGACCTGCCCGCACCCCTGCGCGCGGTCGGCCAGCCGGTGCTGATCGGCGGCAGCATGGGCACCGCCTCCTGGGTGCTGTGCGGCAGCGGCGGCCCCGCCTGGGCCTCCGCCTGCCATGGCGCGGGGCGCAGCATGAGCCGCCACGCCGCGACGCGCCGCTGGCAGGGCCGCGCGGTGGTCGAGGACCTCGCGGCCGCCGGCGTCACGGTGCTGAGCCCGTCCGACCGCGGCGTCGCGGAAGAGGCGCCGGGGGCCTACAAGGACGTCGACGCCGTGGTCGAGGCCGCCGAACGCGCCGGCCTGGCCCGCCGCGTCGCGCGGCTGCGGCCGATGATCTGCATCAAGGGGTGACCAGCCATGACAGAACACCACCATC
Source organism: uncultured Rhodospirillaceae bacterium (assembly GCA_964545205.1). Taxonomy (GTDB): domain Bacteria; phylum Pseudomonadota; class Alphaproteobacteria; order Rhodospirillales; family Magnetospirillaceae; genus CAZJFH01. Next base: position 20,138 of record CAZJFH010000030.1, on the reverse strand, counting down.
CGCTTACGCATGACGACGTCATCGGCGTCGTCGGCGAACTCGACGACGATCTCGTCGCCGCCATCATCGCGACCGGGGCCGACCTCGAGGAGCTGACCGAAGCCTTCGTCTGGGCGTCGGACGAGGCCGACAGCCTGATCGCGGCCGACAAGCCCCGCTCTGGCCGGGTCGAGCAGCTCTACGAGATCCTGATGCGCGACGAGGAATGGCCGGAACCCGGGCGGAGTTGACATCGCCCGGCACCGGCGCAGCGTGACCCTATGGACCTACCACACGTGAGGAGTGGGCAATGAGCACCGTGCAGCAGCCACCCCGTTCGCCGCCGTCGCGGCCGGACGAGCCGTCACCCGAGTTCTTCGACAATCTTCCCGCCGAGGAGGAGCCGGGGTTTGCGGAGCCGGCCGAAACACCTCCGGCGCCTGACGACGAGCCAACTGAATGAGCATCCGTCCTCGACCTCGGCGGGCGCCGGGCCCGGCCGCGCGCAAACCTCAAGGCCCGAGTTCGAGATGGTCCTCGACCGCGGTAACGCCTGGCAGTCGGCGCACCGCGGCGAGGATCGTGGCGCGATCCTCCGGCAGCACCAGCCGCCCCCAGAGCCGCACCGTGCCGCCGCGGACCTCCGCCGAGACCAGCTCGGCCGGCAGCGAGCCGTCGCGGAGCAGCGTCATCAGTCGCCGCGCCAGATGCCCTTGAGCAGGCTTTTGCCGCCTATCCATCGCCGGGCTCCCTGGTTGTCCGTCCCATCATGGCCTCGGAGCGATGTCGCGCAGATGATCCAGATCAAGGTCTCCGCGGCGCGACGGTGATCTTTCCGCTATCCACAGCCCGCCATGCCGTGCCCTAAGGTGCCGCAGGTCGCGGTCGAGCCTCGGCCGACACCCAAGTCAGTTCGCCGCCCGCGCAAGGGTGATGCGGAAGCAGGAACCGCGCCCGAGCCGGCTCGCGACCGAGACATCATGACCCAAGGCCGCCGCAAGGCGGCGGACGATGGCGAGACCGAGGCCAAGTCCCTTGGCGAGATCGCGCTCCTGGTTGTCGAGCTGATGGAACTCCCGCCAGATCGTCTGCAGCGCTTCGTCCGGAATTCCGGGTCCGGTATCGTGAATCTCGACCACGGCCTGGCCGTTCCGCCGACGGCAGCCGACGAGGATGCGGCCTGATGGGGTGTATTTGAGGGCATTCTCGATCAGGTTTCGCAGCATGCGCTCGAACAATGTCGGATCGGTCCGCACCGTCAACCGGGCCGCCACGACGCGCAGCTCGAGGCCCTTCTCCTTGGCGCGCAGGCCGTATTCACCGTGGAGCCGGAGCATCAGGGATGACAACGCGACGTCGCCCAGGTTCGGCTGTACCGCGCCCATGTCGAGGCGCGACAGGTCGAGCAGTTCCTCCAGGATCGTCCGCAGGGACCCGAGTGACTGATCCATCAGTTCGTGGACGCGCGCGGCCTGTTCCGGACGAGCGTTGGCCAGCATCGAGTGAAGCAGTACCAGCGACTGCACCGGTTGGCGGATGTCGTGGCTGATCGTCGCGAGAAAGCGGGTCTTGTCGGCGTCGGCCGTTTCGGCGGCGTCGCGGGCCTGGCGTGCCAGTTCGAGCGCCACGTGTTCGCGCCGCATGCTACCGAGCGCCAGCCGCCCGAACGCCGACACGGTGGCGAGCGCCGCGGCCGAGATCATGGTCGGCCAGAGCATCTCCTGCCGTATCCCCGCCCACAGATTGGCATGGGGCAATCCGACGAATGCGACCATCGGCCATTGGTCGAAGCGACGATAGGCGACGCGACGTTCGACGCCGTCGTAGGCGCTGAGATAATCGATTTCGCCGGCAGCGCCGCGCAAGTCCGCCAAAGTCGCCGCACGGCGACGATTGCCGCCGGGAACATCGGCCACCGGCTCCGCGAACACCAAGGCGCCGTCGGTGCGCACGATGCCGGCAACGGCGTTCGGCAGTTGGAAAGTGCGCGATAGCTGGACGAGTGCCCGGGTCTCGATGGCCGCGACGACCACCCCGACAAAACTGCCGGCAGCGCCTTCGATCCGTCGCGACAGGGTGAAGGCATAGTAGTCCTCGAGGATGCGGCCCCTGACCATGGGGCCGACGTGGTAGGGCGCGGCCGCGTCTCGATGCATGGGGAAGTATTCCCGGTCCGCGAAGTTGTGCGGCGGCGCCGGGTGTGCGGTCGAGGTGGCCTTCAGGTCGCCGGCGGAATCGAGCAGCCACAGCGTGCCCTGGCTGGGCAGCGCCTCGGCCATCTCGGCCAGCCAGGCCGCCCCCGCGGGCTGCCGGAACCAATCCATGCCGCCGTCGCTCGCGCGCTCGGCAATCCGCTGCAGGACGATGTCGGTCGCGCTGATGGTGCGCGTGCCCCGTTCCTCGATCAGGCGCGCCGCACCGTCCATGAGACGCGACCGCTCGACCACCGCGCCGGAATATTCGCGCCAGACCGCATGTCCCCAAAGCCCGACGATCGCGACCGCGGCGACCGCGATCGTGTAGACGAGCCATTGCAGGAACCATTCACGGTGATGCCGGACCGAGGCCGTATTGGCCGTCTCGACGGGTGCGCCTGGTGCCGTGTGCATCGTCCCCACTCCTCACCACGCCACCACATTCCTAACCTTATTCTAATTTAGCAATAGCTCAAAAGTGTATGGGGAGAATCCATAGTTCGCGTCATGGGACAAGCCGCTAACCTGCATCAATCGGCACGAGCTGCAGCTCGGGTAAGCTGGGTGGTGAAACCGTCGGAGTAGGCGCAGATGACGATGCCCGGCCCCTTGGGCGTGCCCCTGCCGCCGGCGCGGGAACACGGACCGATCTCGCTGGAAGAGGCGATCGGCGCCCGCCGCACGGTGCGTGCTTTCGCCAGCGAGGCTTTGGCGCTGGCCGAGATCGGTCAGCTACTGTGGGCGGCTCAGGGCATCACCGGCACCGATGGCGCCCGCGCCGCACCCTCGGCCGGCGCCCTCTATCCTCTCGAACTCTACCTCATGGCCGGAGCGGTCTCGGGTCTTGCCGCGGGCATTTATCGGTACGATCCGGAACGCCACGACCTCACCCTGCTCGAGGAAGGCGACCGCCGCCACGATCTGGCCGCTACCGCGCTTGATCAGGAATGGCTGGCGGCGGCGCCCGTGATCGTCGTAATCGCGGCGCGCCCGGAGAGAACGACGCTTCGGTACGGCCGCCGCGGGCACCGCTATGTCGCAATGGAGGCGGGACACGCAGCCGAGAACCTCTGCCTGCAGGCCGTCGCGCTGGGCCTGGCGGCAGGGATCGTAGGCGCCTTCGGCGACGCCGAAGTGAGGGAACTGCTCGACCTGCCGGCGGCGGAGGAGCCGCTGTATCTGCTGCCGGCCGGCAGGGCGGCCGGGGCGCGGGGTGCCTGAATTCGGAGATCAACAGCCGCCGCAGCGTGTCGAGCACCGGGGCGAGCGCGGCGCCGCGGATGCGGTGGTGGAACTCGTCGGAGAACGCCTTCGGGTCGACGTTGGCGGCATCCATCACCGCATCGAACCCGGAGCGCCCAGCAATCCGGACTAACCTGGATCAAGAGGCGCACCGTGGGTGGCGCGTAGGGTCGGTTCAGGTCATCCAGGAGAGGGACGGGACCATGGCGCTCGCGAGCATCCAGGCATTGGCGGCTGCCGCAATGGCCGTCACGCTTGCGGCGCAGGGCGCCGTGCGCGAGCGTTGGGAGGAGACGCTCGCCGTGCAGCTTCGAGACGAGTTGGACTGCCGGGTCGCCGCGCTGCTCGACGTCGACGAACGGCGGGTTCGCGGCGTCTGGCAGATGACGGCCAAAGCCGAGTGCGACGACGGCCGCAGCTTCCTCGTCGTCGGCCCCGACCGCCTCGCTCGCTTCCGCGTCGAGCCCTGGCTCGCGCCCGACCAGGCCGAGTCCTGACCGCGTCAGATGCGCTCGGGATCGACGTCGTGGGCGCGACGGCCGTAGTGGTCCATGATATCCGCCCCGCGCGCCAGTTCGGCGTGCCAGCGGCGATACGGGTGGTGCTCCGAGAGAAGGCCCAGCCACTCGTGCATCATGCGCTCCTGCATGCCCAAGCAGGTCAGCCAGTAGGACTCGGTGATCCGGTACGCCAGATACTGCTGCTCGGCGACCAACCGGCAGGCCGACAGCCATGGCGCGGCATTCTCGTGTTTGTCGGTCATTCCCGTTGCTCCTCCTCGGCCGCGGCTTGCTCCAGCAGCACGCGGACCTCCTCGTCGCCCAACTGGTGGAAGTCGCGATAAAAGGCGCCGATCGCTCCCATGATTTCCGGCACCAGGGGACAGACCACGGCATCGACCTCGCCGCGCAGCGCGGCCAGGGTGTCGGGCGGCGCCACCGGAACCGCCAGAACGACCTGCCGCGGCGACGCCCGGCGCACCGCGCGCAACGCCGCGCGCATCGTCGCCCCGGTGGCGATGCCGTCGTCGACGACGATCACGGTGCGCTCGCGCAGCGTGGCGCGCGGCCGCTCGCCCAGCCACAGTGCCCGCCGCCGCTCGATCTCGGTCAACTGGCGCTCGGCCTCGCGGGCGATGTAGGCATCGTCGACGCGCAACAGCGCGATGATCTCGTCGTTGCGCACGATCTCCGGCGCACCGCCGTCGACGACGGCGGCGACCGCCAGTTCCGGCTGCCAGGGTGCGCCGATCTTGCGCACCAGCACCAGATCCAGCGGCGCCGCGAGCGTCGCCGCCACCTCGAACGCCACCGGCACGCCGCCGCGCGGCAGCGCCAGCACCACCGGGTCCTGGTCGCGATAGCTGCCGAGTTCCGCCGCCAATGCGCGGCCGGCCTCGCTGCGATCTGCGTACATCGCCACCTCCGAACAGAGCCTACAGCGCCCGTGTGCCTGACGGCTGATCCAGGTTAAGCCGTCGCCACCATGCCGCCCGGCCGGCACCGAGCCACGGCTGCGTCGCGCCGCGGCGCGACCTCAGCGCAACAGGCCCAGAACGATGGCGTCGGCCGCCGCGTCCGGCGACAGGCCGCGGGCCATCAGCATCTCGATGGCGCTGGTCGACGCCGCCGATCGCGCTCGACCATCCGGCGATGAACGGGGCGGGGCATCGGCAATCTTGGCGACGCGTTTTCGCGATCGCGATTTTGCGCCCACCGATGCAACCGGCATTGACCTGGATTAATCCGCGCGGCGGCGATTCGCCGAAGATGGAGCGTGCCTGTCCGCCGCCCGGCCACGGCACCCGACCAACGACGCGCGACCGGAGCACGGCACGATGAACTATACTGACAGCCATGAGAACGTGCTCGTCGTCGTCGACGTGCAGAACGACTTCTGCCCCGGCGGCGCCCTCGCGGTCCCGGGCGGCCACGAGGTGGTCTCGCCGATCAATTCCTTGGCGCGGAAGTTCGCGCGCGTGGTGTTGACCCAGGATTGGCATCCACCGGGACACATTTCGTTCGCCAGCACGCATCCCGGACACCAACCGTTCGAGGAAATCCGGCTCGGATATGGCGCGCAGAGGCTTTGGCCGGACCATTGCCTGCACGAATCGCCCGGCGCCGCGTTGCACCCGGACCTCGACATTCCGCACTGCAGTCTGGTCGTCCGCAAGGGCTGGCACATCGCGATCGATTCCTATTCGGTCTTCGTCGAGAACGACCGCTCCACGCCGACCGGATTGGCCGGTTATCTGAAGGAGGTCGGCGTCCAACGGGTCTGGCTGGCTGGACTGGCGACCGACTACTGCGTTCGTTACTCGGCCCTTGACGCGGTGCGACTCGGATTCGCAGCCTTCGTCGTCGAGGACGCCTGCCGGGCCATCACCCGCGGCGCAGACTACGCCGCGGCGATCCAAGAAATGGTGCAGGCCGGGGTGGAACTTTGCAGAACCTCCGAATTTGCCGGCCGGGGGCAGGTTCAGTCGACCGGACGCGGCGGCACGCCAGGCGAGGCCGGACGGTTCCGGCATTGAGAGACGTTCGTTCGCCTGCGACGGCTCTTTTCTAGATCGCTGGCGGAGATCTGTGGCATAAGGCTGCCCACGCCACGGGAACCCAGCCGCGATGATCCGTTTCGACAGCGTCAGCAAACAGAACAGCCACCGAATTCTTTTCCTGGAGGCGTCGGCGGCGCTCAACCGCGGCGAAAAGGTCGGGCTGGTCGGTCCCAACGGCGCCGGCAAGACGACGCTGTTCCGGATGATCGCCGGCGAGGAATCGCCGGACGCCGGCCAGGTGGCGATCGAGAAGCGGGTCTCGATCGGCTATTTCGACCAGGACGTCGGCGAGATGGCCGGCCGCAGCGCCGTCGCCGAGGTGATGGACGGCGCCGGGCCGGTCAGCGCCGTCGCGGCGGAGCTGGCCGAACTCGAAGCGGCGATGTGCGATCCCGAACGCGACGACATCGACGCGCTCGTCGAGCGCTACGGCGAGGTGCAGGCGCGCTTCGACGAACTCGGCGGCTACGAGCTGGAGGGCCGCGCCCGCGAAGTGCTGGCCGGCCTGAGCTTCAGCCAGGAGATGATGGATGCCGACGTCGGCACCCTGTCGGGCGGCTGGAAGATGCGCGTGGCGCTGGCCCGCATCCTCCTGATGCGCCCCGACGCCATGCTGCTCGACGAGCCGAGCAACCACCTCGACATCGAAAGCCTGATCTGGCTCGAGGCCTTCCTCAAGGGCTACGAGGGCGCCCTGCTGATGACCTCGCACGACCGCGAGTTCCTCAACCGCATCGTCACCAAGGTCATCGAGATCGACGGCGGCTCGCTCAACAGCTATGCCGGCGACTACGAGTTCTACGAGCGCCAGCGGGCGCTCAACGAAAAGCAGCAGCAGGCCCAGTTCGAGCGCCAGCAGGCGATGCTGGCCAAGGAGCTGAAATTCATCGAGCGCTTCAAGGCCCGCGCCTCGCACGCCGCCCAGGTGCAGAGCCGGGTCAAGAAGCTGGACAAGATCGAGCGCTTCGAGCCGCCGAAGCGCCGCCAGGTGGTGGCCTTCGACTTCCCGCCGGCGCCGCGCTCGGGCGAGGACGTCGCGGTGCTGAAGAACGTGCACAAGGCCTATGGCAGCCGGACGATCTACGCGGGCTTCGACTTCACCATCCGCCGGCGCGAGCGCTGGTGCGTGATGGGCGTCAACGGCGCCGGCAAGTCGACGCTGCTGAAGCTGATCGCCGGGGCCGCGGAACCGGACGCGGGCGAGGTCGCCATCGGCGCCAGCGTCCGGATGGGCTACTTCTCGCAGCACGCGATGGAACGGCTGGACGGCGGCCTGACGGTGTTCGAATCGCTGGAATCGGCGTTTCCCCAGGCCAACCAGGGCTCGCTGCGGGCGCTGGCCGGCTGTTTCGGCTTCTCCGGCGACGACGTCGAGAAGAAATGCCGGGTGCTGTCGGGCGGCGAGAAGGCGCGGCTGGTCATGGCGATCATGCTGTTCAACCCGCCGAACTTCCTGGTCCTCGACGAGCCGACCAACCACCTCGACCTCGACACCAAGCAGATGCTGGTGGCGGCGCTGGCCGCCTATGACGGCACGATGCTGTTCGTGTCGCACGACCGGCACTTCCTGGCGGCGCTGTCCAACCGGGTGCTGGAACTGACGCCCGACGGCATCCACCAGTACGGCGGCGGCTATACCGAATACGTGGCCCGCACCGGCCACGAGGCGCCCGGGCTGCGGAGCTGACGATCCGGGGCTCTCCGTCCGGCTGGATCGGTCTCGGGTCCGGGCCCGGACGGCGACGATCTAGCCCGGCCTCCCGTCGACACGGGGACGCAACAGCTTCGGGGTGAACGCGACCAGATAGGCGAGCAGCGCCGCCACGAACAGCGCCGAGGACAAGCCGAGCCCCACCGGCAGGTACCATTCCGGCGCCAGGATCGGCGTCGCCACGCGGGCGGCGGCGGCGGCGTTGATCAGCGCGAAGGCGGCGGCACCGAGCGGCGGCACCACCAGTTCGTGGCCGGTGTGGCGCATGCCCGCGATCACGAACACCGCCAGGATGGCGGCGCCGGCCGCACCCAGCCCCAGGGCGTGACGGCCGGCGGATTCCGGTACCAGCCCGAACACGTGATGCAGCCCGATCAGCGCCAGGCCGATGGCGATCCACCAGTAGGCGGCGTAAAGGATCAGCACGTAGGGCTTCAGCACCGCCCGGCCGACATGCCAGTCGGTGAGCCGGTCGAGCTGCGCCGCCGCCGCGGCGAGCGCGATCCAGCCGGTGACCGCCGTCTCGGGGGCGACGAACTCGGCGGCGGCGTACAGCGCGACGGTGGCCCAGGCCAGCCCGTTGCGCGCCGGATTGGGGCGGAAGCGGCGGCTCTCGCCGAGCTCGTCGAGGGCGGCGTTGATGACCACCATGGTGATGCGTGTGACGGTCAGCACGATCAGCAGCACGAAAATCGCCAGCATCGCTTCGAGCCCGCGTTCGGCGAGCGGCGCATCGGCGGCGAGCCAGCCCCAGTGCACGGCGGCATGTGCGGCGAACAACGCCGTCAGCACCGGCGGGAAGGCGCGGTGACGGCGTCCGGCGTCGCGCAGGATCTGCGGCGTCACCCAGAGGACGATCAGCGGCAGGAAAGCGAGATTGGCGGCGGCAACGGCCCAGGCCGGCAACAGATCCGCCGACCACATCGCCAGCCGCCCGACAAGCCACACGCCGACGAGAAGCACCAGCCGGCCGCCGATGACCGGCGCGGAATTGGTCCAGCTCGGCACCGCCGTCAGGATGAACCCGGCCAGCGCCGCGCCGAAGAAGCCGGCCAGCATCTCGTGCGCGTGCCACTGCCAGGCGGGCATCGGCGCCGGCAGGTCGAGGCCGAGGGCCAGGATCAGCGCCCAGGCGACGGTGAGCGCAAGGGCGTAGCCGCAGGACAGCAGGAAGAACGGCCGAAAGGCGTAGGCCCAGATGGTGGCGCGGCAGAAGCTCGGCGCCACGGTCTCGACCAGGCAGGAAGCGGTCATCGGTCCTCCTCGGCGACGGTGCGGAACACGGCGGCGACCACCGGGTCGCGCAGCAGCGCGGCGACGCTCTCGTAGACGAAGCCGTCGTCGCGGTCCGCCCGCGCCCGCTCCAGCGCCAGGCGGCGCACCAGGCGGCCGGGCGCCGGCGCCAGCACCGCGATCTCGTCGCTGAGGCGCATCGCCTCGGCGAGGTCGTGGGTGATGAACACGGCGGCGAGGCCGCGCCCCGCGATCTCGGCCGCCAGCAGGTCCTGCAGCTCGCGCCGCAGGCCGACGTCGAGCGCGCTGAACGGCTCGTCGAGCAGCAAGAGGTCGGGCTCGACCGCCAGCGCCCGCGCCAGGGCGACGCGCTGGCGCATGCCGCCGCTGAGCTCGTGCGGATACTTGTCGAGGTCGTCCGCATGCAGGCCCATGCGCGCCGCCAGCAGCCGCGCCGTCGCCGCGCGCGCCGCGACGCCGGCGCCGGCCGCCTTGAGGCCGAAGGCGATGTTGTCGGCGGCGGTGCGCCACGGCAGCAGCCGCGGCTCCTGGAACACGTAGGCGGTGCGGGCGAAGCGGTTGGCGATGCGGCCCTCGCTCGGCTCGGTCAGGCCGCCGGCCATGTGCAGCAGCGTCGTCTTGCCGCAACCCGACGGCCCGACCAGGCTGAGGACCTGGCCGGGCTCGACGGCGAGGTCGATGCCCGCGACCGCGACCTTCGGCCCGTAGCTGTGGCCGACCCCAATCCACGACAGCATCAGAAGCCTCCCGGCATGCCGGCGCGCGGCGCCGTCGACGGCGCGCGCCAGCGCTCGACCCGGCGCTTGACCGGGTGCAGCAGCAAATATTCGACCGCGAGCAGCAGCACGACGACGGCGACGACCCAGCCCATCGCCTCGGCGGTGTCGAGGTTGACGCGCGAGGCGGCCATCTCGGCGCCGATGCCGCTGGTGCTGCCCAGCAACTCGGCCATCACCGCGACCTTCCAGGCGGTACCCAGGGCGGTGACCCAGGCCGGGAACAGGTAGGACAGGATGTGCGGCACGTGCACGTCCCGCAGCATCAGCGGGCCCGAGGCGCCGAACGACCGCGCCATGTCCTCGAGCCCGCGGTCGAGCGTGCGGGTGCCCTCGACCGCGCCGGCGAAAGCGATCGGGAAGGTGGTGACGACGACGGTGAACACCGGGGTCAGCCCGCCGGTGCCGAACCACAGCAGCGCCAGCACGATCCAGGCGATCGGCGGAATGCCGAGCAGCACCGTGACGACCGGCCGCACCGCCCGCGCCGCCGCCATCGACAGCCCGGCGGCGACCCCGAGCACGCTGCCGACCAACCCGGCGAGCACGAAACCGGCCAGCGCCCGACTCGCCGTCGCCGCCGCCGCCGGCACGGCGCGACCGTCCTCGGCCATGCGCAGCAGCGCCGCCACCGATTCGGCCGGCGACGGCAGGATGAACGAGCCGTAGAGGTCGTGGCCGAGCTGCCAGGCGGCGACGAGCAGCAACAGCCCGGTCGCCGCGCCCCACACCTCCCACAGATAGCCGAGCACGGCGGCGGTCAGGCGCATGGCTCAGCCGAGATAAAAGGCGCCATCGGGCAGCTTGCCGCCGATGATCGCCGGGTTGTCCTCGGCCAGGGTGGCGAACAGGAACTCCAACTCGTCCCGCGCCTCGGCCGCCGGCGTCGCGGCGAGGTTCGAGGTGGCGATGGCGCGTTCGATGATCGGCGCCTTGAGGTCCATGTAGGCGGCGCCCATGCGGGCGGCGCTCGACGGGTTGTTGGCGACCCAGTCGCGCGCCCGGCCGATGCCCGACTGCAGCGCCGCGACCAGTTCGGGGCGCTCCTCGGCGACCTTGGCGGTCACGGCGAGGCCGGCCTGCGGGATGCGCGCCGAACGGCCGGTCACCCGCGCCCATTCCTGCTGCAGGTCGACGGCGCGCCGCACCTCGACGCCGCCCTTCAGCCCGCGCATCACCGCGGCGGTGGCGGCGGGCTCGGAGGTCAAGGCCGCGTCGACGCGGCCGGCGAGCAGAAGCTGGATCGCCTCCATCGGCGTCGCCACGTACTGGGCGTTCATGTCCTTGGCGAGATCCATGCCGCTCTTGGCCGCGACGTGGCGGAACACCAGGTCGGGCATGTCGTTCTTGAACGGCAGCGCCACCGACTTGCCGGCGAGGTCGGCGAAGCCGTTCACCGACGGATCGCGCGAGACGACGTAGAGCAGGCCCCAGGTCATCACGTTGAGCAGCCGCACCGGCAGGCCGCGGTTGTACATGTTGGCGGCGGCGTAGCTGGGCGTCGCCGTGACCGACATGCTGCCCGAGGCGACGCCGGCGCGCATCTCGTCGGGCGTGCGCCAGATGCGGAAGTCGACGCGGCCGACAGCGCCTTCGAGGGCGCCGCTCTCGACGAGATGGGCCAGCATCAGCGAGGGCGTCGCCGGCATGCCGTGGATCGTCAGGGCGTCCTCGACGGCGCGGGCGCGGCGCGGCAGCAGCAGCGCCGGCGGCAGGGCGAGCGCCGCGACGGCCGAGAGGCCGGTGCGCAGGGCGGCGCGGCGGGAGAAGGTGGTCATGCTCGGGCTCCTGTCAGAAATTGGCGACGGCGCGGGCGTAGAAGAACCGGCCCGGGGCGTTGACCAGCCCCGGATTGGTCTCGTCGGTCGCGCTGTGCGGGTCGTGCTCGGCGTAGGTCCGGTCGAAGACGTTGTCGACGCCCAGGCGCAGGCCGATGCGGTCGTGAAGCTGGATGCCGGCATAAAGGTCGAACACGCCGAAGCCGTCGGTCTCGGCCGGATCGAAGCCGCTGCCGGTGGCCGGGCTGATGTCGGCGCGGTTCTGCGCCGCCACCAGGCGCAGCTTGCCGCCGACATGCCAGGTGCCGATGCTGCCGAGCAGGTCGTGGTAGTCGACGATCCAGTTGGCCTCGAACGGATCGATGCCGTAGAGCGGCCGGTCGTCGGAGAGGTTCTCGCCGTAGCTGTAGGCCAGGTTGAGGCGGGTCGACCAGTTGCGGGTCAGGTTCCACTGCGCGTCGAGCTCGATCCCGGCGAGAACTGCGTCGACGTTGCGCCAGATGCTGGCATTGTCGTTGCGCAGCACGCCGTCCTGGCCGTGGGCGCGGTCGCGGCTGATGAAGTCCTGGACGTAGTCGACGTAGCCGGCGGCGGCCAGCCGCCAGGCCGAGCTGCCCAGCCACTCGCCGCCGGCCGGCCCCTTGCGGCCCCATTCGAGCCAGCCGTCGCCGTGCAGCTCGCCGCCGATGTCGAGGCGGTTGTGGTACTCGGGGTCGAGCTGCGGGTTTCCGACCTGGCGGGCGGGAAAGCCGGCGGGCGCCGGCGCGTTCGGCGAGGCCAGGGCGAAATAGCGCTCCTGCGGGTCGGCGGGGCGGAAGACGCGGCCGGCGGCGACATGGGCCTCGGCGCGGTCGTCCAGGAAATCGTGGGCGTAGCGGACCCGCGCGCTGAGGCCGTGGTTCACCGCGTCGGCATCGGTGTCGTTGCCGTGATAGGCGCGGTACAGGTCCAGCGGCGTGCCGGCGAAGTTTCCGAAGCGCATGGCGTCGCCGGCCTTGTCGGCATCCGCCGTGACGACGTCGTAGGCCAGTCCGGCGACGAGACGGCTGTCGGCCGTGAAGTCGTGGGCGGTCTCGGCGAAGAGGCGCCCTTCCCAAATCGACACGCCGGGATACTGGCGGCCGGTGACCTGGTCGAGGTTGTTGACGTTCGGTCCGCCGCGGCGGACGCCCTCGTAGCCGAGATGCCGCGCTTCGACGCCGATACGGTTGTAGAGCCCCGCCGTCCGGAAATCGGCCGCCGCCGACGCGGCGAGGATGTCGGCCGAAGGCGTCGCGCGCATGCGGTTGGCGACGGGCGAGGGCCGCAGCGAGAAATTGTCGGCGATGCGGTCCAGCCCGATATACGACGCCTCGATCTTGAGCTTTTCCAGCGCCTCGAAGCTGACCGTGTCCTCGAACATCACCTTGCCGACCATGCGGTGGGTCTCGACCGGATCGGCGCCCCAGCCCTCGATCAGCGTGACGCCGTCCTGGGTGACCGGCGCCGCCAGCGGTTGCTTGTGGTCGGTGATCATGTCGTTGACCAGCACGGCCTTCAGCGAGCGGCCGGCCGGCATCCAGCCCAGCACGAGCTGTTCGGTGTGGCGGTCGTAGCCGAAGCGCACCTCGTCGCCGGAGCCGTCGTCGTAGTCGCCGGCGGTCTCGTAGGCGGCGGCGCCCATCACCAGGTAGTTGGCCTCGCGCTGGGCGGCCTGGGCATGGACCTGCTTGGCGCTGCCGGCGCCGCTCAGCCCGGCGCCCAGCTTGACCGGCCGCGCCGATTCCAGCACCGATCCCAGCGCGCCGGGCGGCAGCGCGACGCGCGACTGGCGGTAGGGCATCTCGCCCGGCGCCGTGCCGAAATCGACCATCGGCAGGATCGGCCACGGCGACGGCTTGTCGTGCTGGGCGAATTTGGGGATGAACGGCTCGTCCGGCAGCAGCGGCGATTCCGCCGTCTGCGCCGCCGCGCCGGCGGCAAGGACGAGCAATGGCGCCGCGCATGATGCGGCAAGGGCGGCGCGACGGCCGCCGGCAACCTTCGACATGAAACCTCCGAACCTGGCTCGCTGGATGTGAGCCGGCTGGCTGCCTAGGCGCGGAGGCCGTCGGTGGCTGCCGAACTGTACGTTCCCGCTATTTGTTGAGTATCAGCTTGTTCTGCCTGGTTATGCGCAGGCGGTAGACCTCGGTGCCGTGGCGGATCACCAGTTCGTTGCCACCACCGAACAGGGTCTCGCTGGCGATCACGCGATTGTCCGGCGCCCCTGCTGCGGCCCGCTCGCCGCTGCCGTCGTTCGACCTATCCACGTCCGCCAAGGCCTTTCTCCGCTAATGCAAGTCATTCGCAAGCTCATTGATAGGAACACCGCCCCATCCCGACCATGACGTTGGTCAAGCGTTCGCGCGTCCGTGCGGCCGGCTCGCAAATGTGAGGAAGGCGTCGTGGTGGCTGGTGCTGATGCCAGCAGGCGGGCCGATGGATGGGAGATCGGTGAGACTAGCCTTTTGGAGCTGGGTACCTCGGCCGAGAAATTGTGATCCTGCACAGTTGTCATACCTAGTTCCAGGGCTCGTCTCGAAGGAAGATGGCTGTGGGCTTGTTGCCGCGTTTGATTCTCGTGGTCGCGCTGGCCGTCGCGCCTGGACTGGCCGTGCAGTTGCTCGGATTGGCGGAACAACGACGGCAGGCGCTCTCCGGGATCGCGGAAACGGCATTGCTGAAGGCGCGGCAGGTCGTCGCCGAGAAGAACGAGGTTCTTACCGGCGCCGAATACCTGTTCGTCGCGCTGTCGCAGGCCACGCCGGCCCTGATCTCCGATCCGGCGGCCTGCGACGCGCTCGCCACCCGGCTGGCGGCCGTCTACTCGCGCTTCGACGCCATCGGCGCCGTCGATGCCGATGGCAGGCTGCTCTGTGCCAACGAAGCCGCCAAGGCCCTCGATGCCATCGGATCACTGGACCTGACCACCGGCGTGACCGACGCTCTCCTCCTCGGCCGCCATGCCCAAAGCAGCAGCGGTGGCGTCCTGCCACTGCTGTACCCAACCAGGGTCGAGGGACAGCGCATCACGCTGTTCGCGCTCGTCGATCTCGAATGGCTGGCCGACTGGCTGAAGGACCGGCCGCTGCCCGAAGGTGCCTTCATCCAGATGACCGACCGGGACGGCACCGTCCTCGCGCGCTGGCCCGGGCACGCCCGCTGGACCGGCGAGCGCATCCCCACCCGGTCTGCCGTGCCTTTCGACGACTCGCCCCGGAGTGTTCTGACGCGTGGAGATGACGGAGTGACGCGCATGCACGCGATCGTGCCGCTCTCGGAGGGTCTGTCGGGTGTCACCGCCGTCGTGGGACTGCCGGTTCGCCCGGCGCTCGCCGAGGTCTGGATTGTGACGATGCGCAATCTCGTGCTGATCGTCGCCGGCTTCGCCGTCGGGGCGTTGCTCGCGCTGTACGGCGCCCAAAGGCTGTTTCTGCGGCCCGTTAGAGACCTTGGCGAGGCGGCGCGGAACTGGGGCGCTGGTGATCTCCGCGCGAGCGCGGGACTGCGGGACGCACCGGCCGAGTTCCGTCAACTCGCCAAACAGCTCGAGGACATGGCGCGCCGTCTGTCCGAACGCGAGGCCCAACTCGTCGCGGCGCATGCCGCCGCCGCCGAGGCGAGCCGCACCAAGGGGCGGTTGCTCGCGGCCGCGGGCCATGACCTGAAACAACCGGTGCAGGCGATCGGCCTGGCCGCGTCGCTGCTGGAGAGCCAGACCAGCGAGTCCGGCAAGAAGCTGGTGACCATGACGCGCCGGGCGGTGACGAAGCTCGGCCGCGCCCTCGACGTCCTCGTCGAGATGTCGCGGCTGGAATCCGGCCTGAAGCAGCCGCACCGGCAGGCGTTCGAAATCGGCGAACTGCTGGCCGAACTTGGCGACGAGTGGCGGCTCGCCGCGGCGGAGAAGGGATTGCGCCTTCGGGTCGTCCGCTGTTCGCGGCTGGTCGACAGCGACCGCGACATGCTGGCGACCATTCTCGGCAACCTGCTCGCCAACGCCATCCGCTACACCGATCGCGGCGGCATCCTGGTCGGATGCCGCCCGGCCGGAAATTCATTGCGCATCCAGGTCTGCGACACCGGGATCGGCATCGCGCAGGATGCGCTGGACCGGATCTGGGGCGAGTTCCACCAGATCGATCCGTCGCGCCGCGAGGGGTTCGGCCTGGGGCTGTCGATCGTCCAGCGCACCGCCGAAATGCTCGACCACCGGCTGGACGTGCGCTCGGCGCCTGGCCGGGGCTCCTGCTTCGAAGTGAACGTGCCGCTGGCCACCGTCGGGGTTCCGGCGTGACCGCCGACGGCCGACAGCCCAGGCCGGCGCCATCCGGCTTTCAGCGCCCCTGGGTTGCCGGATCAACCGGTCGCCGCCGGGCCGTGGCACCGCGCGATCAGGGTGTCGCAGCCCGCTCGCTCGATGAGCTCCTGGGCGACGCTGCCGAAGAACCAGTTCATGCTGGGCGAGCGTGCGCTGGTCCCGATGGCGACGAGGTCGGCGACGCGGCGCTCGGCCTCGTGCAGCACCGCATCGGCGACCGCGCCCTCGGCAACGGCGCGTTCGCAGTCCCAGCCGAGCCTGGTCGCGACGGCCTGAAGCTCCGCTTCCGCCTCGCTCGCCTGCACCGCGGCGACGGACTGGCTCATGAAGCCTTGGAACGGCACATCGGTGACGTGCAGGAGCGTGCGTCGCGCCGCCGGGGCGATCGCCCCGGCGACGATGGCCGCCTGTTCCGAAGCCGGCGAGAAGTCCACCGCGACCACCGCCTCGCGATAGGGTCGCCGCGCCGGTTCCCCGACGACCAGCACCGGCTTGGAGACGAGGCGCAGGACCCGCTCGGCGGTGGTGACGCCGAACACGTCGACGACCCGGTCGTGCCGATGGCGGCCGATCACCAGCAGACCGGCCCCCGCATCTTCCATGCGCTTGGCGAGAACGGCATGCGGTCGGCCGCGCAGAAGCTCGAGTGCCGGCGCCGGCAACCCATCGCTTGCGGCGCCCAGCGCCGCGCAAGCGCGACGGACCTGGGCCTTCACGATGCCTCCGGCCTCGTCCAGGATCACCGACGCCAGTTCGACCGGCAGCTCGTCGTCGACCACATGCACCACGGTCAGGGGCATGCCTAGCTCACCGGCCAGCCGGACGGCGCGGGACACCGCGGCATAGCCGCGCTCGGTGAGGTCGGTGGCGACGATGGCGTGGATCGGGTCGGTCATCGCTCGTGCTCCTCGGCGACGGGATCGGGATCGGCGATGCTGCCCGCCGGCGCCTCGAGAATGCGCTCGACGGCGCGACTGGCCGCATCCTTGAAGGGACTGATGATCAGGTCGGCGCCCGCGTGCAGCAGATGCTTGGCATCGACGGCATCCCGGGCGGTCATCGCGATGCGGCCCGCGAACCCCGCCTCGCGTAGCGAATGCATCAGCGACAGCCGCGCATCGTGGGTGCCGACCACCTGCAACGGCGCCGGAACGGCGACGACGATCCAGCGGACCTGCCGCAACGGCAGCTGCATGGGCAGCTCGGGGTCGCCGATGTCGCCGAAGATGCCGTGGTGACCACGCCTGCGCCACAACGCCATGGCCTCGGGGTCGAAATCGACCCCGAGCACGCGCAAGTCCTGCTGGTGCAGCCCCTTGGCGATCTCGCGGCCGTAGCGGCCCAGGCCGAACAGGACGACGTCGAAGGCGGTGGCCGGGTCGAACTTCTCCTCGGCCTCCTCGCGATAGGGCACGCGGCGCTCGAACGGCCCCAGGAAGTCCTCGACCCACCCGTAGAGCCGGTGCGAATAGACGATCATGTACGTCGACAGCGTGATCGTCACCAGGCCGACCATGGTGACCAGCCCCAGCGACGCCGGTCCGACATGGCCCAGGCTCAGGCCCATGGCCATGAAGATCAGCGAGAACTCGCTGATCTGCGCCACCGTCAGGCCGGCCAGGAAGCCGGTGCGCTTGCGGTAGCCCATGTAGCCCATGATGGCCAGCACGATCAGCGGATTGCCGATCAGCACGAACAGCGACAGCACGATCGCAGCCCCCATCTGGTCGCCGAGCCCGCCGAGGTCGAGGCGGGCGCCGAGGCCGATGAAGAAGAAGAGGAGCAGGAAGTCGCGCAGGCTGGACAGGCGCGCGGCGACGGTGTCGCGGTATGCGGTCGACGCCAGCGACACGCCGGCGAGCAGGCCGCCCAGCTCCTTGCCGAATCCCAGCCAGTCGCTGATGCCGGCGAGCACGGCGGCCCAGGCGATGGCGAACGTCACCATCAGTTCCGGGACCGCGGCGATGCGCGCCATCAGCGGCTCGGCCGCGTAGCGAATGAACAGCCCGACCGCCCCGAGCAGCGCCAGTCCGCTCAGCGCCACGGCCACCATGCCCGGCCCGGAACTCGCGCCCGCCGCGCCCAGGCCGACGGCCGACAGCACCACCATCGCCAGAACCACGGCGAGGTCCTGCACGATCAGGAAGCCGAGGGCGATGCGCCCGTGCAGCGCGTCGATCTCGCGTTTGTCCGACAGCAGCTTGACGATGATGATGGTGCTGGAGAACGTCAGCGCCACCGCGACATAGGCGCTGGTGACGGCATCGAGTCCCAGGGCGAGGCAGATCACGAAGCCGAACGCCGAGGTGAAGAGCACCTGGCCCAGTCCGGTCGCGACGGCGACGGCGCCGAGGGTGCGGACCAGTTGCAGGTCGAGCTTGAGACCGACCAGGAACAGGAGCACGGCAATGCCGATCTCCGCCAGCAGTTCGACGTGCTCGAACGATTGCACCAGTCCCAGCACGTCGGGGCCGGCGATCAGTCCCACCGCGATGAAGGCGACGATCAGCGGCTGGCGCAGCCACAGCCCGACCAGACCGACCGCCGAGGCCAAGGCCAGCAGCGCGGCGATTTCGTAGAAGATCGAGGTGTGGATGATGGCCATGATCGGCTCGTCAGCGGCGGATGCGCGTCACCGTCGTCCTCCTCACGACACCCTGCGCGCCACCATGACGTCGCAGGGGGGATTGCTCAACAGGGTTTCGGCGACGCTGCCGAGGATCGCGTGCGCGAGGCCGGTGCGGCCGTGCGTCCCGGTGACCAGCAGGTCGGCCCGCCGTTCGCGAACCTCATGACACAGCACCTCGAGCACCTCGCCGCGGCGCACGGCCAGATCGACGGTCGACGGCTGCGGCGGCGCCATCTCCTCCGAGACCAGCGCCTGCAGCCGCTGGCGATGATCCTGTTCGGCCTGTTCCCTCGGGCGCGCCCCCTGCTGAAAGCCGGCGAACGGGACGTCATAGGCATGAACGAGGGTGAAGGCGCAGTCCGGGAACATCTGCATCGCGGACTTCGCCGCGCAGACGCCATGAGGCGAGAAGTCGATGCCTGCGACGGCTCTCGCGTAACTGCGCCCGGCGGAGTTGCGCACCAGCAGGATCGGCAGCCGGGCGCCGCGAACGACGTTGTCGATGGTGGTGCCCAGGAACCGCTCGGTCGCGCTCGGCTGGTGGCGAGTCCCCAGGACGATCAGCCGGGCCTCGTGCTGTGCGGCGTGGCGCAGAACGATTTCCGGGGCGGACCCCTCGGCGGCGACCGGCACCACCTCGCGCGGCCTTCGCGGGAGCGCGTCGACCATGGCGGCGAGGGCTTCCTGGGCCTCGGTCTTCTTGCGGGCAAGCTCGGCGGACGACCACTGTTCCTCGATGACATGCAGCACGACCAGCGGCTCGTCCGCGGCATTGGCGACCAGGGCCGCCCGGTGGAGAGCGCGATCGGACCGTCCGGTGAGGTCGGTGGCGACAAGGATGGTCATGGTCTCCTCCTGCGGTGGGGAACCGCGAGCGGACGGCGCCGAACCGCCTTCTCGAGTTCCAGGATGACGAACAACGCGACACCGGCCAGAACGATCAGCACGCCATGCGCCACGTCGATCGGACGGGTGTCGAAGAACCGCTCCATGAACGGCGCATAGGTGAAGACGAACTGCAGCGCCGTGACCAGCGAGACCGCGATCAGCACGGCCGGCGTGCCGAGGATGCCGCGGAAGGTCAGCGACGGCGTGCGCAGGTAACGCACGCTGAACAGGTAGAACACCTCCATCGCGACCAGGGTGTTGACCGCGTAGGTGCGCGCCTCCTCGATGCTGGCGCCGGTCTGCCGCGCCCAGGTGAACATGCCGAAGATTCCGGCCAGGAACAGCAGCGATACGAACAGGATGCGCCAGACCAGGAAGCCGGACAGCATCTGCTCGGCCGGATCGCGGGGCGGCCGGCGCATGGCGTCGGGCTCGGTCGGCTCGAACGCCAGCGCCATCGCCAGCGCCACCGAGCTGACCATGTTCACCCAAAGAATCTGCAGCGGCGTGATCGGCAGCGTGAAGCCGAGCAGGATGGCGGCGATGATGGCCAGGCTCTCGCCGCCATTGACCGGCAACAGGAACACGATCGCCTTTTTCAGGTTGTCGTAGACGGTGCGGCCCTCGCGCACGGCGCGGGCGATCGAGGCGAAGTTGTCGTCGGCCAGCACCATCTCGGCAGCCTCCTTCGCCGCCTCGGTGCCGCCGCGCCCCATGGCGACGCCGACATCGGCGCGCTTCAGCGCCGGTGCGTCGTTGACGCCGTCGCCGGTCATCGCCACCA